>NZ_JBICZJ010000014.1:0-280206 GCF_043201895.1 Streptomyces sp. NPDC048254 | reverse complement strand
GGCACCCCCGGCCGAAGGCTGGGGGACGTTGACAACCGACGACAACGCCGCAGGTGGACGTGGCAGGCCCCGCGTCTGCGGCATGATCCGCCGGACAGGCCCTGGAACGACCAGGCGGGCGTGAGGCTCCCGCGCGGACCCGGATGGGACGACCGCGGTCCGGCGGGAGCCTCACTCAGGCCACTACGCGGTGCCTTCGAGTGCCTTGTCGATGAACGGAACCAGCCGGCCGACAATCGGCGGCTTCATGACCGAGTAGTGGTCGCCGGGGAGCCAGACCTGCGTGACCCGGTCGCCGAACAGGGTCCGCCAACCGAGCGCACCGTCCGGCCCGACGACGGCCGACTCCTCGTCGGTGCGGACCAGCAGCACGTCGTAGTCGCCGAACTCCGGCCGGAAACCGAGCACGTACTCCTGGCAGGCGGCGATGTTCGACCGGTAGAGCGCGAACAGCGTCTCGAAGTGCTCGGCGCCCGCGTCCGGGGTGAGCACGTCGCGGTCCCGCATCGCCGCGGCCAGCAGGGCCTGTTGCTCCGCGACGGAGCGGCCCGCGAGGTCGGCGGCGGTCAGCGGCAGCCCGTAGTGCGCCGCGAACCGCTCGACGATCTGTCGGTCGGTCATGCCCGCGTAGTAGTCGTCGTCGGAGGTACCCTCGACCACCGCCCTGAGCGCCCGCGTGTCCGGCGCGGCGCCGTCGATGACGACCAGCGTCCCGATCCGGTGGCCGAGGCCGCGCAGCCGTTCGGCCAGAGCGTAGGCGAAGACAGCCCCGAGGCCCCAGCCGACGATCGTGCTCGGCACCGCGTCGGCCTCGGCCCGGCGGCCGATCTCGGCGGCGTACTGCTCGATCATCTCGCGGACGTGCGGCACCGGCGCCCGCCGGCCGTCCAGCCCGACCGCTTCCAGGCCGTAGACCGGGACGTCGGCCGGCATCGCACGCACCAGGTCGAGGTAGCCCATGACGCTCCCGCCGCCGGCGTGGACGCAGTAGACCGGCGGCCGGGTGCCATCGGGACGCATCGGGACGAGCACCGTCGACTGCCACTCGGCCTGGGCCCGGACCGTCCGGGCGAGCCCCTCCACGGTGCCGTTCTCGAAGAGGACCGAGATCGGCAGGCGGGCGCCGAGCTTGCGGGACACGGCCGCAAGCAGCTGGAGCGCCAGCAGCGAGTGCCCGCCCACGGCGAAGAAGTCGTCGGTGACGCCGAACCGGTCCGAGCCCAGCATCGCCCGCCAGATCTCGAGGATGCGCAGCTCCAGCGAGTCACGCGGGGGCACCGCGGCCGTCGCGCGGCCCGGCGTGCTGTCCATGGCCAGCAGCTGGGCCCGGTCGACCTTGCCGTTGGCGGTGCGCGGCAGGGCGGCGACGACGGCGAACGCCTTCGGGACCATGTGCTCGGGCAGCACGGTGCGCAGGTGCCCGCTCAGCTCGTCGACCGTGGGCCCGCTCGCTTCCAGCGTGACGAAGGCGGTCAGCACCCGGTCCGGGCCCGCGACCGTGACGAGGCACTCGCGGATGTCCGGGTGTCCGCGCAGCACCGCCTCGATCTCCTGCGGTTCGACCCGGTAGCCGTTGATCTTCAGCTGGTCGTCGGTACGACCCAGGTACTCCAGCTCGCCGCCGGGAAGGGCGCGGACCACGTCGCCCGTGCGGTACCAGCGGACCGGCGCACCACCCGGCGCTTCGGGCGCGCTGAGGAAGCGCTCCGCGGTCCGCTCCGGCTGGTTCAGATAGCCGTCGGCCAGTTGGGCACCGGAGAGGTACAGCTCCCCCGGCATCCAGGCCGGCACCAGCCGGCCCGCGCCGTCCCGGACCGCGGCCCGGGTGCCCGGCAGCGGGGTGCCGATCGGCACGGTCCTGGCCCGCGGGTCGAGGGGCGACGCGCCGGCCGGGAAGGTGCAGACTCCGACGGTGGTCTCGGTCGGGCCGTAGTGGTTGACGACCACGCACTCCGGCGCGATCGCCGCGACCCGCTCGACCAGGTCGATCGGGCACGCCTCACCGCCGACGACCAGCAATCGGCGCGGCAGTACCCGGGCCGGATCCTCGGCGGCGTTGAGCAGCGCGGCCAGGTGCGAGGGGACGATCTTCAGGCAGTCGATCTCGTGAGCGCTCATCCAGGCCGACAGCTCGGCCGGGTCGGTGGCCGCCGACCGCGGCACGACGGACAGGCGCCCGCCCGAGGACAGAGCCGAGAAGACGGCCGTGTACCCCAGGTCGGCGGCGACGGTCGTGATGACGGCGAACGACGACCCCGCCGCGCCGGGCAGCCGCTGCCCGACCTCGTGGACGTAGGTGGCCAGGGCACCGTGACTGACCGCCACGCCTTTGGGCCGGCCGGTGCTGCCGGAGGTGTAGACGACGTAGGCGAGGGCGGCCGGATCGGGAGTCGGCCGGACCGCTGCGGGGGCTTCCTCGTCCGGCAGGTCCTCGATCAGATCCTCTGTCAGGAGGCAGGGTATGGCCGACTCCGCGAGCCGCCCCGCCAGCGCGGCGCTGGTGACCACGACGCCGGTCCCGGTGTCGGCGAGGGTCGCGGCGATCCGGCCCGGCGGCGTGGTGTCGTCCAGGACGGTGAACGCCGCACCGGCCCGCCAGATGCCCAGCATCGCGGCGATGGTGAGCGCGCCCCGTTCGAGCAGGACCGGCACGACCGAGCCCGGACCGGCCCCGGCGGCGGCGAGCCGGGCGGCCAGGCGGTCGGCGAACCGGTCCAGGTGCCCGTAGCTGAGCTTGGTGGCGGCGTCCTCGACCGCGGTGGCGTCCGCGTTCCGCGCGCAGTGCTCGGTGAAGCGCGCGGGCACGAGGCGCACCGCGCCGCCGGCCGGCGTCTCCGCGACGGCCCGGTCCGGCTGGTCCGCACCGTCCGGCCAGACGCGCAGCGCGCCGACGTGCGCGCCGGGGTCCGCGACCGCGTGGGCCAGCACGGTGCGCAGCACCGTCCCGAGCCCGGCCAGGTCGGCCTCGGAGAACCGGGCTGGGTCGTAGCCGAGCGCGACCCGCGCGGCGCCGGCCCCGACCTGGTCGACGAGCAGCGCGGGACCCGCGCCCGGGTGCACGCCGTGGACGGCGACCGGCGCGAACAGCAGGTCGCCGGCCGCCCGGGGGGCGCCCAGGTCGACGTGGTCGAAGGCGATCACCTCCAGGGTGTCCCGGGTCGACCACCACGCGGCGTCGAACAGCTCCGACTCGGCCGCGGCGTGTTCGAAGGCGGCGTGGCAGCGCCGCACCAGGTCGCGGAACGGCGCGTCCGCGGCGACGGCGACCTGCAGCGGCAAGAGCCTCGCCAGCGGGCCGAGCGCGCCGGCCAGCTCCGGTGCGGAGCGCCCGCCGTCCACCAGCCCGGTGAGCAGCCGGTCCGCGCCGGTGTAGCGGTGCAGCACGACCTGCCAGGCGGCTAGCAGCAGGTCGCGGAGGTCGCCCCCGGCGGCGGCGAGCCGGTCGGCGCAGTCGGGCGGGAGGACGTCCGCCAGCTCGATCGTGGCGGCGGCCGTGCTGCCATCACCGCAGTGCACCGGCAGCTCGAAGGGCAGGCGCAGCGCGGTGGTGTCGTCGTCGACCTCGCGCAGGTAGCGCGGGTGCTCGAAACGGCCGTCCCCGACCCGCTCCCGCAGCCACTCGGCGAGGTCCGCGAACTGCAACGGAGCCTCGCCGGTGTCGGTGTCGGTGTCGGTGTCGGTGTCGGCGTAGGCCCGGGCCAGCTCGTCGATCAGGACCGCCGCGCCCGCACGGTCCAGTACGGTCGCCGAGGCCCGCAGCCGCAGCACGTGCAGCTTCGGGCCGACGCGCCGCACCGCCAGCGATACCGGCGTCGACTCGACCACCGCCTCGGGGTACCAGTCCTCGGCGGCGTCCGTCGAAGCGGCGTCCGTCTCGGCGCCGGGCACCTGCTCCCGGTGCGGCCGGATCACCTGGGCCGGTGTCACGTAGCCGTCCAGGATCCGCAGCTCGGTCCGCAGGATCTCGTGATGCTCGATGACGTGGCGGGCCGCGCCGTACAACCGATCCAGGTCCAGCGGACCGCGCAGCTCGACCACCACGGTGACCGGGACCGCCCGCCCGCCCCGCGCCTCCGCCGTCCGCCACGTCAGCTCCTGCTGCGGCGAGATCGCGAACGCGTCCTCGGTGCCGGCGCTCATCGCTCACCGCCCGGCACCGACGAGGCCGGCTCGGCCATCGCCACGAGTACCTTCCGTGGTCCGGTGTACGGTTGCCGGCCGTGCGCGGTCAGCACGTTGTCAACCAGCAGCACGTCGCCGTCGTTCCAGGCCTCCGCGCGGTACTCGGCCTCGAACGCCGCGTTGATCGTGGCGATCACCTCGTCCTCGATCGGCGTGCCGTCCCCGTACAGCGCGTTGCGCGGCAGATCGATCGGATCCAGTGCCTCCAGCAGCGACCCGCGCACGTCCGCCGGCAGGCTGACCGGGTGGAAGAGGTGCGCCTGGTTGAACCAGGTCCACTCGCCGGTGACCGGGTGCCGCACGACGGCCTGCGCGACCTGCTGCGTCCGCAGCCGCTGCCCCGGCAGCCAGGTGAACTCGATCCCCGAGTCCGCGCAGAACCGCTCCGCCTCGGCCGGGTCCTCGGTCTCGAAGGCCTGCTGCCACGTCAGGTCCATGCCGCTGCCGTAGTTGCGCACGTACATCACGCCGTGCGCCGCGAAGCGGTCCCGGACGGCCTGCGGGATCCGCTCGTACACCCGGCGGCTGTCGGCCAGCGGCGTCGCACCGCCGGTCCGGGCCGCCTTGTCGCTGAGGAACCACAGCCGCATCGGCCAAGTCGTCGCGTAGGCCAGCTCGTTGTGCATCGGGATCGACTCGCTGGCCGGGTACTCGGTGGACGTGTAAACCTGCCGCATCTCGCGGGTGCGCGGCGTCGATCCGTACACATAGTTCATGGCCTCGGGCGACACGGCGAGGACGAGCCGCTCCAGGCCCTCGGCGCCGGAGATGCCGAAGCCGCGGAACAGCACCGCGCCGTGGCTGTGCAGCAGTTCCAGCAGCGGCTCGCGGCTCGCCGCCAGCCAGGCGGCCAGGTCGACGCCGGGCACGTCGGCCGTGACGGTCGCCGGAAGACGTTCCGCGGTCGGCGGCGTGACGGTGACCGCCGGACCGTCCGCCGCGGCAACGGTGCGGCGGCGGATGTCCCGGAGTGCGGGACGTTGTTGCTCGTTGACGTTCACGATTTCCCCCGTGGTAGTCAGTCAGGCAGTGGTAGTCAGTCAGGCAGTGGTAGTCAGGCAGGCAGTGGTAGTCAGGCAGTGTTGGTCAGGCAGTGTTGAGCGGGCGCTCGGCGGCGCCCGGAACCGGATCGGCGTTCGGATCGGTGGACGAGTCCGTGGACGGCGGCTCGGGCTCCACGTCCGAGATCGCCTGGATCTTGCGGATCGGCGAGATGAGCGTCAGGCCGGCCGGCAGTAGCAGCGCCACGCCGAGCACGGCGATCGAGGGGCGGGTGCCGATGGCCGCGCCGAGGAAACCGCCGACGAGTGCGCCCAGCGGCAGCGCGCCCCAGATGATCGTGCGGATGGCCGCCGTCGTGCGGCTCATCAGGTGCTGCGGCGTGATGGTCTGCCGGATGGTGATGACGTTGACGTCGAACAGCGGGTTGCTGGCGTTCTGGAGGAAGAAGGCCGCGCCGACGACGACCGCCGCCAGTGTGGGTGTGCCGCCGGCGAAGGCGAGCATGATGCCGCCGACGGCGCTGGTCCCGGTGGCGATGCACACGGTGGGGCCGACGCCGAACCACGCGTTGATCCGCCCCATCACGGCGATGCCGACCACGCCGCCGATGGCGCCCACGAACACGACCGTGGCGATGGCCGACGCGCTCAGGTGCAGCTCGTGCGACAGAAACACGAAGAACACCGCCAGCAGCGCCTGGAGCAGCAGGTTCCAGGTCCCGGCGATCAGGGCGATCCAGCGCAGGAACGGGGTCTTCCGGACGAACACCAGCCCGCTGAGCAGCTCCCGGCGGATGGACGCGGGTTCCGGCGACTCCTCCGGCTCGGCCCTGACCTTCCCCATCGAGTGCAGGAAGAGCGCCGAGAAGGCGAACGTCGCGGCGTTGACGGCGATGGCGTAGGGGGCCGACAGGACCCGCAGGATCAGCGCGGCGATGCCGGGGCCGGAGACCTGGGAGACCACGGCGCTGCTCTCCAGGAGGCGGTTGGCGTTGATCAGGTCGCGCTGGTCGACGACCGAGGTGAGGATGCTCTGGTAGGCGATGTCGAAGAACACGGTGGCCACCCCGACCACGAACACCACGACGCACATCAGGGCGATCGACAGGTGGTCGGTCCACGCGAGGATCGGGATCGTCACGATCGCCGCCGCGCGGGTCCAGTCCGCCGCGATCATCACGACGCGGTGGTTCCAGCGCTCCACGAAGACCCCGGCCAGCAGGCCGAAGAGCAGGTAGGGCGCCCGCTCGGCCGCGGCGAGCAAACCTACCTGCACCGTGCCGACGTCCAGGATCAGGATGGCCGCCAGCGGGAAGGCGACCATGCTCACCTGCGCGCCCATCTGCGAGACGGACTCCGCCGCCCACAGCTTGCGGAACTTCGCCTGACCGGGAGTGAACGGCCAGCGTTTCAGCCGCGACTGGACCAATGCCATGGGGTAACCCTCTTGCTCGATGGATAGGGGTGATACGCCGTTAGACGGCGGTGACGGACGAGTCGGTCGGGTCCTGGGTCAGCTGCCGGACGACGTCGCCGAAGCGCGGCGCGCGGTAGAGCTCGCGCAGCGGCGGCGCCTGCCCGAGACGGGACCGCAGCTGCCCGAGGAACTCCACGGCGGCGATCGAATCCCCGCCGTCGTCGAAGAAGTCCGCGGACTCGTCCTCGGGCTCGCCGCCCAGCGCCGCCGCCCAGCTCTCCCGGACGGCGTCCGCGACGCTTCCGGAGGACTCCGGGTGCGACCGCACCTCGCTCAGCAGGGCCCGCAGTACCGCGGCGTCGACCTTGCCGCGGTCGGTCAGCGGGATCGCGGCGACCGGCGTGAACGACGCGGGGACCATGTAGTCGGGCAGCCGGGCCGCGAGGTGGTCGCGCAGGTCGGCGGCGCGCGGCGGGGCCGCGGCGTCGACCGCGACCACGAACGCCGCCAGCGCCCGGCCGGCGCCGAGGTCCACCGGGAGCACCGCGGCCTCGACGAGGCCCGGATGCGTCAGCAGCGCGTCGACGACCTCGCCCGGCTCCACCCGGAACCCGCCGCGGACCTTCACCTGGTCGTCCGCCCGGCCGCGGAACTCGATCAGCCCGTCGGGCCGGACCCGGCCCAGGTCGCCGGTACGGAACCAGCGGCCCTCGGCGCCGTCGGCCGTGGTGCCGAACCGCGCCGCGGTCTCGTCCGGCCGGTCCAGGTAGCCGCGCGCCGGCGCGATCCCGCTGATCAGCAGCTCGCCGATCTCCCCGTCGGGCACCGTGCGCAGGTCGGCGTCGACGGCGACGAGCCCGACCCCGCGGATGGGGCGGCCGATGGTGACCGGGCCGCCCGCGGTCAGCTCGGCGAAGCTCACCGCGACCGCGGCCTCGGTCGGCCCGTAGGTGTTGACGATCCGGAACTCCGGGTGCACGGCCGCCGCGTGCCAGGCCTCGGCCGCGTCCGGGCCGGCGGCCTCGCCACCGATGATCATCAGCCGCACCGCCGCCGGCAGCCGCACGTGCGGGACCTGCCGGAGCGCGCGGCCCAACTGGTTCCAGACGCCGGTCGGGAGGTTGACCACGGTCAGTCCCCGCTTGTCGACCAGCCGCAGGAAGTCCTCCACGTCCTCGTAGCGGAAGTCCTCGTCCCGCAGCACGAGCGTCGCGCCCGAGCCGAGCGCGGTGAACACCTCCTCGAGCGCGATGTCGAAGGCGATGGACGAGAACTGCAGCTGCCGATCGGCCGGGGCGAGCCGGTACTCGGCGATCGCGGCCTCGATGTAGTTGACGATCGCGTGCTGCTCGTTGACCACGCCCTTGGGTTCCCCGGTCGAGCCCGAGGTGTAGTTGAGGTACGCGGCCGGGGACGCGACGCTCGGCACCCGGTCCAGCAGCCGCTGTGGCGGGGAGTCCGGGGCGAGGAAGCCGTCCTGAACCACCACCGCCGCGGGCCTGGCGTCGGCCAGCAGGTGGTCCCGCCGGCTGCGCGGGTCGCGCTGGTCGAGCGGCAGGAACGCCGCGCCGAGCCGCCCGGCGGCGAGCATCGCCGCCACCAGCCGCGGCCCGACCGGCAGATCGAGGCCGACGACGTGCTCCGGCCCGACGCCGGCGGCGTGCAGCTCCGCGGCGAGCGCCGTGCTGTGCCGGAGGAGCTCGGCGTAGGTCAGCGCGCCCTCGTCGTGCTCGATCGCGCACGCGTCAGGCGTGCGCCGGACCTGCCGCTCGAACAGATCGGACAACGAGATGTAGGACAACGAGACGTCGGACAACGAGACCTCGGTCATCGCTCGTACTCCCACTCGGTCGTCTGCTCCAGCAGCTCGTCGACGGCCGCCCTCCGCTGGTCGAGCTCGGCCAGTGAGTCGGCCGCGATCCAGATGTCGTAGACGCGACCGGCCGAGCCCTGCCGCCAGTGGACCGGGGCGCCGGCCCGGGTGCGCGGGTCGGCGCCGAACACGCCGGGCACGCCGCGCACGGTCCGCGGCGACGGGAGCGCCGACACCGCCACAGCGCCGTACGGCGGCTGCGCGTAGTAGTGCATGGCGTGGCCGGTCGGCTCGGCGAACGCGTCCGGCAGCGACTCCCCGACCGCCAGCGCCGTGGCCAGCCCCACCGGCTCGACTGTCCCGACCCGGGGCATGAGCCGGTAGAGGCCGCCGCCGAGTCGCCCGTTGACCTCGATGACGACCGGCCCGTCGGGCCCGAGCTTGAACTCGATGTGCGTGAGGCCGGCGGTGAAGTCCACCGCCGCGATCGCCGCGGCGGCGAGCTCCAGCAGGGTCCCGGTGAGCGCGCTGTGCCGGTGCACCGGGAAGACGAGGCCGGTGTCGCGGGCCGGCGGGGCGAGCGGCAGCCGCAGCGTCATGCCGATGTGCCGGACCGCGCCGCGGGCGTCGACGGCGCTCTCGACGGAGACCGAGTCCGTCAGCAACGGCCCGAACGGCGTGTCGACGCCCTCGATGTAGCGCTCGACGACGTAGGGCCGGTCCGGGGACAGCTGCGTCATCAGGTCGCGGAACTCTTCGGCGGAGTGGACGAAGGCCGTGTCCTCGCTGCCGGCGCCCTCGCGTGGCTTGACGACGGCCGGCATCGGCACCTCGGCCGGGAAGACGCCGCCCCGCAGCGGCGCCGTCGGCACGTCGCCGACGCCGCACGCGTTGAGCCGCTCGCGCTGGGCGATCTTGTCGGAGCACCATTCCGCCGCCTTCTCCGACAGGCCGGGCAGCCCGTAGTGCCGGGCGAGTCCGGAGGCGAGCCGGAGGCCCCGGTCGGCGAACGTGACGACCCCGGCCGGGACCCGCCCGCCGAGCGCGCGGACGCACGCGTCGACACCGTCGGCGACGACGACCTCGCCGAGCTCCTGCAGGACCGGCACGGACGCGAGCGCGGCGGCGTCGTCCGGCTCGACGACGAACGTGCAGCCGCCGTAGGGCTCCGCGGCCTCGGCGATGGCGTTGGGCGGGGCGGATCCGATACTGAAGACGTTCACGATCATGACGTGCGTTCCCTCCCATTTCCTGGTCCTGCCGGATGCGCGAGCACCTTTCGCCGGACGGCGGTTGGCGTCGTGGGCTGCGCGGTGGGGATGACGGGGCGAGACGGGTCCGCGGCCAGCTCGCGCAGGACCGCGACGAACCGGTCGACCAGGTCCCGCATCGTCGCCGCGTCGAACAGGTCCGTGCTGTAGCGCAGTTCCCCGGAGAGGCCGGCGTGGTCGCCGCCGGGAGACCTCGACTCCACCAGGCCCAGCCACATGTCGTACCGCGAGAAGGACAGGTCGATGCGCTCCTCGGCGCAGGACAGGCCGGGCGCCCGCAGCAGCTCGCCGTCGTCGCCCAGGATCGTCAGCATCACCTGGAACAGCGGGTGCCGGGCGAGCGACCGCGGCGGGTTGAGCGCCTCGACGAGGCGGTCGAACGGGACGTCCTGGTGCCCGAGCGCCTCCAGGTCCGCCTCCCGGACCCGGTCGAGCACGGTGCGCAGGTCCGGTCGCCCGGCGCAGTCGACCCGCAGCACGAGGGTGTTGACGAAGAACCCGACGACGTCGTCCAAGGCCGCGTCGGTGCGCCCGGCCACCGGGGCGCCGACGACGATGTCGGAACCCGCGCCCAGCCGGCGGAGCAGCGCCACGAGCCCGGCGTGGACGACCATGAAGAGGCTGGTGCCGGTCGCCTGGGCCAGCGCCGCCAGCGCCGTGTGCAGCTCGGCGTCCACGGTGACGGCCACGCGGTTGCCGCGGTAGGACGGTGTCGCCGGCCGGGGCCGGGCGAACGGCAGCACGAGCTCGTCGGGTGCGCCGGCGAGCGCGGACCGCCAGTAGCGGATCTGGCTGTTGCCGAGGCCGCGCGGGTCGGCCTCGGCGCCGAGCAGCTCGCGCTGCCAGGCCGCGTAGTCCGCGTACTGCACGGGCGGCGGGGCGAACGCCGGCTCCCGTCCCTCGGTCCGGGCCGCGTAGGCGAGCGACAGGTCCTGGAACAACGGCCGCACCGAGCCGTCGTCGACCGCGATGTGGTGCATCACGACGAGCAGGACGTGCTCGTCGGGCCCCGTCGAGAACAGCCACGCCGCGATCGGCAGGGCCGCGGCCAGGTCGAAGACGTGCCGCGCGGCGGCGGCCAGCTCGGCCGGCAGGTCCGCTTCCGCGACCGTCTCCCGGTGCAGCGGCACCCGCACCGCGGTGGGCTCCAGGACCCGTTGCCAGGGCACGCCGTCCACGTCGACGAAGACCGTACGCAGGCTCTCGTGGCGGACCACGACATCGCGGAGCGCGGTGGCGAGCGCGCCGGCATCGAGCGCGCCGCGGATCCGTACGGCGATCGGCACGTTGAACACGCCGCCCGTCGCCTCGAACTGGCTGACGGCCCAGAGCCGGTGCTGGGCGAACGACGCCGCGACCAGCCCCGGCCTGTCCCGCGGGACGAGCGCCGGGCGGGTGCTCGGCGCCGAGCCGATGGAAGCCACCAACCCGGCGACCGTCGGCGCCCGGAACAGCGCCTTGAGCGGAAGCTCCACGCCGAACCGCGCCCGGACCGCGTTCACCAGGCGGGTGGCCAGCAACGAGTTCCCGCCCTCGTCGAAGAAGTCGTCGTCGGGCTCGAGCTCGTCGGCGTCCAGCCCGAGAACGTCGGCGAACAGCCCGGCCACGACGCGGTGGCGCTCTTCGGCCGACGGATCGGTCGACGGGTTCGTCGACGGATCGGTCGTCGGGTCAACGGTTCGCAACGCCGGCTTCCCTTCGCACGGCGTTGCGCAGCAGCCGCCGTGGGCCCTGGGGACGGTCGCCCGCGATGCTCACGCGCTCCAGCACACGGGTCTGCGGGTAGTAGTCGGAGACCGCGTAGTGCTGGGTGGACCGGTTGTCCCACAGGGCGACGGCGCCGTCGGTCCAGTGGAAGCGCACCTGGTACTCGGGGTAGTGCGCCTGGTCGCACAGGTACGCCAGCAGCTCCTCGCTCTCCGCCTCGTCCACGCCGAGAATGCGCGTGGTGTAGAAGCGGTTGACGTAGAGGATCTTCTCCCCGGTCTCCGGGTGCACCCGCACGACCGGGTGTTCGCTGACGGGGAACATGCCCCGGCCGTCGCGTTCCCGCGCTACCTCGTCGTAGCCGTCGTAGATGGTCAAGGGGTCGTGCACGGCGCGCAGGTTGGCGATGCGCTCCTTGACGTCGTCGGGCAGGCCGTCGTGGGCCGCGACCATGTCCGCCCAGAGCGTGTCGCCACCGGCCGGCGGGACGTGCAGGGCGCGCAGGATCGAGCCGAGCGAGGGCTTCTCGTCGCCCGAGCCGTCGCTGTGCCAGACGTTCTCGGCGCCGGGCTCGCCCGGCCCCGCGGCGACGCGGGTCACCTCGGGGAAGTCGCCCTTGTCCGGCATCGGCAGGAACAGCGGGTCGCCGAAGACGCGGGCCAGCTCGACGTGGTCACGGCTGGACAGATGCTGGTCGCGGAAGAAGAGCACCTTCCAGTCCCGGAAGGCCCGCCGCAGGTCGGCCCGCGCGGCCGACGGGATGGGCGCGACGAGCGGCAGCCCCGAGATCTCGGCGCCGATGGTGGGCCCGCACGGACGGATGGCGAAGTGGTCGCTCTCGGCGACGAGGTCGCGCCGAGCGAGGACCTGCGTGCGTCCGACGGGGCGCCAACCGGACCTGACCCTTTGCATGACAGAAGACCTTTCTGTGGCGGTGCAGGGTGAAGGGCCGGGCGTCGACGGCGTGCCGGTCCGCCGACGGTCCACAGTGGACGTCGTCGCGCGCCCGGTCCACGTCCGCTCCACCCGTTGATACTCATTGGGAAATGCGGTGCGGTCGTACTGGGAAATGTGGTGCGGTCGGATATGCGTCAGACCGTTACGAGGCCCAGCTCAACGGCGATCAGCTCGGCGAGATTCGCCCATGCCGCACCACTGAACATGTGATCGGCATTTGCCACTTCGCGTATCTCCGACAGGATCGTGCTTTCGGCAACCCAGCCGGCAAGGTCCGCGGACCGTATCTCACGGTCATTCATTCCGTGGAATACCGTGATCGGAATGCGCAGTCGGCCGGGTGTGAATTGATATCCGGAAACGGCACGGATATCGGCTTCCAGGATTTCCAGGGCCACCGCACGCATCTCGGAATCGTCGGCGACGTCCTCGCCCAGATAGCGCTCGGCCAGCGACTCCCGGGAGCCCAGTTCGTCGGCCGCGGTCCGGGCCGCCTCGGCCGGCGGCAGCTGCGAGGCGACGACCAGGCGCGTCACCCGCGGGCCCAGGGCGCGCGCGGCCTCGTAGGCCAGCAGGGCGCCGGAACAGTGTCCGAACAGGACGATGGGCCGGTCGCCCAGCGACTCGACCTCGGCAACGATGCTCTTGACGAGGGAGTCGACGTCCTCGAAGAACGGCTCGTCGATGCGGCTCTCCCGGCCGGGCAGCCGTACCCCGTAGACGGCCGCGGCGGTCCCGAAGACCGACGTCCAGGCGCGGAACGGCGCCGCCCCGGCCCCGGCCCAGGGCACGCAAACGAGAGCCGGATTGTCTGTTAATCTCGGCTTGAAGGCTATGAGCGCGCCAGAAGGCGCTCTGTTTGACATGTCAATCCCCGTGATTCCCCGTGTTTCCCCGTTTTTGGTGCGTGTGAGCGGGATGATCTTCAGGCGCCAACAGTACGGTCGTCCCGCCCTCGAAGAGAACAACACGGCCCTTGATGCGTTGTCAACCCTTCAGGCAATAGCTTGACTGTCCGTCAGTGCCCGGAGATTCATGATCAAGAATCAATCGGTACTGAATGGAAGGTCTCTTTCTGCGGTTTTCTGGAGACCGGACCCGGGCCGGCGTGTCGGGACCGACGTCCGGCCCGCAACGCTGGAGTAAAAAATCGGTGTGCACTCATACGCCGCCCCGGCCGCCTGGTCATCACACCGCGCCCGGATAGCCTCTTCGCGTTGGCCCGGCGGCAACGATCCGTTGTGGCAGTCGCCTACGTTGAAACCTTTCGTCGCAGCGGTCGGAGGCGGAGCGATGCGTTCGGTTCATCCGGCGGACGGCGGACGGCGGACGGCGGCCGTCGGTGTCGTTGTGACGTCGGACGGTGACGTCCTGCCGGCGGACGACGGCGCCGCGTCGCGGATCGGCCGGCCCGGCGCCCGACCCGGCGTTCGGCGGCCATCTGCGGGTGAAGGTGCTGGGCCAGGGCGGGAACAGCCCGAGCCGGCCCGGGACTTCCGCCACGCACACCACGGGTCGTCGAGGGCCGGGGATACCCGGCCGCGGGCTCACGGCGCGAGCCTCTGCCGCGGGCCCGTGGCGGCGCGGCAGCGCAGCGGGTTGCTGTTCAGCGCCAGTTCCTCGATGCGCACGGCCAGTTGCAGCGGCCGCCCGGCGGGCAGGGCGGGCCGTTCGAACTCGGCATGCATCCACGCCGGGTCCTGACCGAGCCGGACCGCGATCCGGCATCCCCGGCAGGTGCAGTCCGCGCCGACGCTCCCCGCTCAGCCGCACCGGCGGCAGACGGCCTTCCGCAGCCCGCCGTTAGCCCTCATCCATGACTCGTAGTTGTGTGTCGCGCAGGCGTGCCGCAGCAGATGCATCGACCGCGTTGACCTGCTCGCCGCACTGCCGGCCGTGACCATGCAGTGCCTGCTGGGAAAGGCGGGCCGTACGGCCGTCGACCGGGCCCGCGTCATCGACCCCCGCACCGTCACCCCGCAGCGCCTGCCCACCTTCGTCAGCCTGGTCGTGCAACCCGGTGCCGAACTGCGCCGCCGCGGGCAGGCCGCACGCGCCGTCACGCTCACGCTCAGGTTTCCCGGCGGACCCGCGTTGGGGAAGCCCCGCCGCCTGGCCGAGCCGTCCGGGCACGGGGACGACCGGCGCCAGCCCACCTACCAGCTCACGGACGGCGCAGGCCTCCAGCGGGGCCGACTGACCGGTCTCGCACTGCGTGGCGAGGACCTGGTCGAAAGCGGTCAGGTCGCCGAGCAACTCAGCCTCGACGCCGCCCGGCGGGCGCGACTCACTGCTGAGGGGCGGCCGACCGGATCCGGGAGAGGTTCGGACCCGGCGTGATCGGCCCGGCCGCCACCTGCCGGTTCTCTGGTCGGCCCCGCCGTCGCGGCCCCGCTCACCTACAACTGCCCGAAGGCTTCCGGCCTCCGCCCTGTCCACCTGCTCGTCGTCCGCCCGCGCGCCCAGGCCGCCCAGCACAAGGGGTACCGCGAACTCTGAGCGGCGGTTGGTGCGTGGTTCCCGGGGCCGGACGTGGGCCGGTCTGCACGCGTGGCTACCGTGGGTCCGGCGTCCACCGGACCTACTCCTGGAGACCCCCGTGCCCGTATCCCTCGGCGAGAACGTGGTGGCGATGCTGCGAAGCCCCAGCACCTGCTACATCGCCACGACGATGCCCGACGGCTCGCCCCAGCTCACCCAGACATGGGTCGACACCGACGGTGAGCACGTCCTGATCAACAGCGTGGAGTCGCATCAGAAGACCCGGAACATCGCGCGCGACCCGCGGGTGGCCATCGCGGTCTCCGATCCCTCGGAACCGTCCTCCTACGTCCAGATCCGCGGCCGTGTGGTGCGGGTGACCACCGAGGGAGCGGTCGAGCACATCGAGAAGCTCGCGCAGAAGTACCTCGGCGGGCCCTACCCGTGGTTCGGCGGCCGCGACCAGGTCCGGGTGATCTACGTGATCCAGCCCGAACGGATCACCAGCCCCCGCGGCTGAGCTCGTGTGACGGGGCCGGGGGCCACGGCGCGGCGGGGGACCGCCGCGTCGCGCGGCTTCACCTCTGGACCGGCTCCGCCTCGGCGGCCGCCGGAACGGCGGCGTTCCTGGCGCGGCGGCGGGCGAGGACGCCGGAGTACCGGTAGAAATCGTGGGAGTGGCTACTTCCCGCAAGGCGGCGCCGATCCAGGTCCTTGCCGAGGCGTCCGTGAGTGTGTCGGCGACGCGCTCGGGGGTGGGTCAGCGCCCTGGTGGTGTCCTCCTGCACAACAACCTCACCCTCTCCAGGTGACCGGCAGGAACAGCCAGGACAGCCGGCACGACGAAGACCCAGGAAGCAGGCTGGTCATAGATCCTCTCTCAGCCGTGCCCAGGTATGAGTGTCCAGTCCGTCATGGGGGCCAATGCTGGAGAGCTCGGCGCCGTCGCGTCCCAGGGCCACGCATGCGCGGTGACTTCGGACGCCACACGAGCCAGACCGCCCCGACACCGGCACTGGCGTCGACGTCGGCCGACACCACGGTCAGCAGGCGCCGCGGGATCCACCATGGCTGCGGCGCTTCTCTCGCCAGCATCCGCCGCACCACGCGCCGCAGGAAAGTCTCCAACCGGGGTCCCGTCCACACGGCCTTTCCCCATGCCTGCATGCGCCTGCGATACTCAGCGCGCGAGGGCATCAAGCCCTTCGAGGTCGGCACCTACCGACGGCTGACCGGCGGCGCACCCCCGCCCTGACACGACGACTCGGACGCTGTGGACGGCCACGCCGCATGCGTCGCCGGTCTCGACATGGTGCGACGCCTGGGGGTCCTGCCCTTCCACAAACTCGGCGCGGCCAAGACGAGGCACGGGAATCCCCTTCCGCCTCGCGACACGGCCGCACCGGACGCCCGGACTCACCGAGGAGGTACGTCGGCGGCTCCGCGCTCACGGGAGGGCGGCCTATTGACCCGAGGCGTCTGCGCACGAGCACGGAGTAGCCTCCGCCAAGGCATGACTCAGGTACGGATACGCAGAGTCGCGCTAGCCCGCCGCACCCTGTCGGGTCGACTCGTTGACTCGCACGGTGCAGCGGACATGGACAAGCAGCCCCGCTCTCTCCCGAGTTCAGCCCAGTTCGCAGCGATTGAGCGAGGCACGAACCCGGTTGAGCCCCTCCACTCTCCAGTGGTCCCGGTCGGGCATCTGGTCTTCCCGGCGCCAGCGCCAGGCCGAGAACATGGCCCAGGTCACGGCGCGGCACCGCTGAACCAGGTCTTGGTCGGCCCCCGCATAGTGCTGCTCCACTTCGTCGGGCGCGTGGGCGAGGTCGAACTCGACCGGCCCGCGGCAGCACGTGGCGAGGTCCACGAAAAGCGGCCCCCTCTTCGTGTGGAGGAGGTTGCCCTCATGCGGCTCGCCGTGCAACAACTGGTCGGCGGCTTTGTCCACGCTGATCGCGGCGCTCAGTTCACTCAGTGTGCTGCTGAGGAGTACCCGGTCGGCGTCGGGAAGTTCAGGGGACTGCCGCCGGTCGGTCACCGCACTCAGTGCCTCGGCGACTCGATCGGTGAAGTGCGGTGCGTCGAGATCGACCTGGCGCAGGACCGCATGGTGCCGCATGAGCGCATCCGCGTAGTCGGCCGGCGCAATCTCCGTCTCCACCGGTTCGTAGTAGGTCCATAACGAGATGGCGAAGGCATCGCGCACGTAGACGCGGGGCTCCACCCGAGGCTCCAGCTCGGCCACCGGAGCGTCGACGTCCGCCAGACGGCGAGCGACCTGTACTTCGAACTCGGAATCAGCCAGATGCCTCGACGGTGCGACCCGAGCCAGAACATCGCAGGGAACCAGGCGCAGCGCGACGCGGTCTGAGTTGTTGACGACGACCACGTCGTCGACCCGAAGGCCCACCTCCGAAGCGATCGCCCGTCCTGCCTCCACCGCGCGACGGAGTTCCGAAGGCTCCATGTCGTTCTCCCTCATCGTCGGGTACGCGTACACGCTCGGGGACGACAGCGACGCTCCCCATGTCTTCGCGGACATCATCTGGCACCCGGACCCGGAGAGGGCCGGTCCAGTCCTCGTCGACCAAGGCGACCGTACCCGCGCCGTTGCCACCGCGTTCTGGACGGGCGGCAGCGGGTCGTCCGACCTCGGCACGCGGACGACGACAAGGCCGTGTACGTCCGCCGTCACCGGTCCGCCATCGAACCTGCGGTAGATTTCCGGTGTCCCTGTCTATTTGACGGTGGCCTCTGTCCGACCCACGGGACAAAGCAATGATACGAACTGCTGCCTGATCGTTCACCCGTAGTAGTGCTGTTCCCGGTTCTGATCTATGCAGCGGTGTTCTCCGGCGTGATCGTGGAGATCTCAGCTGGCGGCGGTGATCCGCAGCGGAGGTTGCTTCAAGAAGGGGCCGCGCCACCGTGGTTGCCTTTGGGTTCTGCCGGGCGATTGAAGCGTTCAGTGTCGCGGGGGAGCCGCCGTACCAGCAGCAGAGCCGGGTCGCTAGCGTCATGCGGACGCTCGCCGTGACGTTCGACGAACGCAGGCACAGTGGAACCGCGGTGGGCAAGCGGACATCGAAGCCCTGCGCACAGTCCTACGCAGCTTCCGGTCCGTCTTCAACCGCCTGCTCACCACCTGACGCCTCCAGTAGCGACACCTACGACTACACACTCGATCGCGACACACTGCACCTGTCCATCACCGACGCCATGGGACACGACACTTACTCCGCGCGGCTGGCCACGCCCCTGGTCGGCGCCATGCGTGGCGCCCGCCGCAACGGCTGTGACGCACTCCGGCAGACGCAACGCGCCCACGACGCCCTGCTGACCCACAGCCGCGGCCTGGCCACTCGCCAATTGCTGTGCATCGGCCTCACAACGGGCACCTGCGAACTGGTCAACGCAGGGCATCCCGACCCCTGCGCCTACGCAAAGGCGCCACGGGGGTCGAAGCATCACATCCTCGTCCGGCCCCGCTGGAGGCGAGAGGGATGTTGGGGGCGTCGGCGCCATCCCGACCAACACGGCTTGTCAGGACCGCCCGGCGTGGTGGGCCCCACCCAGATCCGCAGCCCGTCGTATGTCAGCACTTCGAGGCGACAGACGTTGTCGACGGCCTTCCCGTACGCCTGCGCGGACGCCCCGCACGAGTTGTGCCGTTCATCCCGCCGAGCGCGCAGTGGCTGTGCGTCGAGGGCTTCGGGCCGAACTGGAGGCGGTGGCCGGGCAGCCGGCGGTTGAGTTCGTCCAGGACGATGCCGGGCTCCACCACACAGGTGCAGGTCCAGGTGCGGGCCTCGGGATCCACGGAGACCAGGGCGTTGCCTCCCTTGCTCCAGTCGATGACGACGGCCGCGTCGGTCGTCTGCCCGGCCAGGCTGGAGCCTCCGCCGCGCGAGAACACCGGCACGCCGAAGCGAGCGCAGACCCGCACCGCGTGCGCCCCGGCCTCGACGCTCCGGGGGACGACCCCGCCGAGCGGGATCTGCCGGTAGTTGGAGCCGTCCGAGGAGCAGGCGCCCCGGCTGCCGGCATCGAAGCGGACCTCGGCGTCGGTCTCGGAACGCAGGGCCGCCACCAGGTCGCCGAGGGGCTCTCCATGGACGCGTTCGCTCATGAGCGACCTCCGGGCTGTGCGGAGTTCCTTCCGGGACCGGTCACCGGGTACCCCGGAAGTCCACTTCCTTCGCCCGGACAATCCGGGCACCCATGTTGCGCTCCATCATTTCCAGGGCGGCGGCCTCCAGATGGGGGTGGATGGAGGCGACCGCGTCGGTCGGTACGGTGACGTCCAGATGGCGGATGTGCGCGTCCAGGGCGGAATAGAGGACGCACTGCTCGGTGACCTGGCCGGTCAGCACGACGGTCCCCACGCCCAGTTCCCACAGCAGATACGCCATGGGCGTGTCGTAGAAGATGGAGTGGCGTGTCTTGACGACGAAGAGGGAGTCGCCGTCCGGGCGGAGCGGCTCGACCAGGCCGGCATGCGGGCGCGAGAGCGCGGTGTCGACGAGTTCGCCGTGGTGGGAGCGCCACAGCCCGAAGTTGTCGTTCGCGTAGATCACCGGCGCGTCCGCGGCCCGGGCCCGGCTGATCAGTTCCGCCAGGACCGGTACGGCCCGTTCGGCGGAGGGCAACAGCAACTCGGCGTCCTCGTGGTCGTATGTGTTGATCATGTCGATCACGACGAGTGCGCTGCCGTCGCTCTGTCCGGGTCCGGGCATGGTGAACCCTCGTCTCGTGCGGTCAGTCCCGCAGTCGGGGCAGGACCTTGGTGCGGTAGAAGTCGAAGAAGCCCTGCTGGTCCTTGCCGATCTGGTTGACGTACACCGTGTCGAACCCCGCGTCGACGTATGCGGACAGCGCCTCGACGTGAGCGTCCGCGTCGTCGCCGCAGGTGACGGCCTCAGCCACGTGCTCCTCGGTGACCAGTTGGGACGCCTGTCCGAAGTGGCGTGGGGTGGGCAGGACCTGCGGGAGTTCGCCGGGCAGCTGCTCGTTGGCCCACAGCCGGTGCGCGGTCCGGACCGCCTCCCGCTCGTCGGTGCCCCAGCACACCTTGAGGCCGCCGTACACCGGGTTCGTGCCGCCGCCACCGCGCCGGAACCGCTCCACCACCGCTTTGTCGGGTGTCATCGTGATCAGCCCGTCGCCGATCCGTGCGGCGACCTCGGCGGCCTGTGGGCCGAAGGCCGAGACGTCGATCGGCACCGGCTCGTCGGGCACCGTGTAGAGGCGGGCGTTCTCCACCGTGTAGTGCCTGCCGTGGTGGCTGATCTGCTCTCCGGTGAACAGCCGCCGGATGATCTGCAGCGCCTCTTCCAGCATCTCCAGACGCACCGGCGCCTCGGGCCAGACGGTACCGAGGATGTGCTCGTTCAGCGCCTCGCCCGTGCCCACGCCCAACCGGAAGCGCCCGTCCAGCTGGACCGCGCTGGTGGCGGCCGCCTGGGCGATCACCGCGGGGTGCGTACGTACCAGTGGGCAGGTCACGGCCGTCTCCACGGGGAGCGAGACCGCCTGCGAGAGAGCGCCGATCACCGACCACACGAACGGGCTCTGGCCCTGGGCGTCGTGCCACGGATGGTAGTGATCGGATATCCACAGTGCGTCGAATCCGGCCTGCTCCGCCATCCGCGCCTGCTCGACGAGTTCCGCCGGGCTGTGCTCCTCGCAGGAGAGGAAGTATCCGAAGTCCGCCATCGTGCCTCCTGAACCGCGTCCGTCTGGGGGACCGCTGCCGAGTACCCCGTGGCGGCCGGGTTGTACACGGTGTCGCCGGCGGGAGAAGGGGTACCGAGGACGGGGGCCTTCGCGGGCGCGAAGGTCCAGGCCACAGCGAAGTCACGGAGGTGTCCATGGCACTGCGCGCACTGCCCCGGAAGACCCTGCAAAACGTGCGGACCTGGCGGGACTGGCGCCGCGGCGACGATCTGCGGATCCCGGCCGACTCGACTGCGGTCGAGGACGCGAGCCGCCGCTTCCTGCTCTTCGGCGCCCTCCCGCTGTGGGTGGTGCCGGGCCTCGCCGACTGGTGGATGCACCGGCGGACCCGGATCGAGCACACCAGCGGAACCAAGGAGTCCGCGGTCCACGCGCTGATGATGACCGAGGCCGGAATCCCCGTCCTCATGGGCCTGCTGGCCCGTGTCAACCCGCTGGTGCTCAGCGTGATGGGCGGCGCTGCCCTGGCCCACGGGGCGACGGCCGTGTACGACGTGTCGCTGGCCGTCAAGGAGCGGGAGGTCCGCCCGATCGAGCAGCACATCCACAGCTTCCTGGAGGTGCTGCCGCTCACCGCGCTGGCCTTCACCGCCTGTCTGCACGCCGACCAGGTCCGCAAGACCCTGCGGGGCGGCCCGGAACCGCAGGACTGGCGGCTGCTGCCCAAGGAGCACCCGCTGCCCGCCGCGTACCTCGCGGGGCTCGCCGCGATCATCGCGGGCGGTGTCGCCCTGCCCTACGCCGAGGAACTCCGGCGCTGCCTGCGCGCCGCGGTGGGCGAGGGGAGCCGACGATGACAGTCAGCCGCCTGGCGCCGCGCGGAACGGGTGGCCGGTCCGTTGCCGCTACCAGACCAGCGACACTCACCTCTGGTCCGGCGGTAGCCGCCTCAGGAACCGGGGCACCGCGACGCTGCCGGCAGCCAGCGCGAACTTGATCCCGGCGCGCTTCAGCGGGGCGCCCACCTGTTTGGTCGCCTCCACGATGGCCTGGCTGCGGTCCGGCGGGAGTGTTCGGCGAGCCCGTCACCGTCAGCGTGCACGGCCATCCCCGAACGGTCACCTGTTGTACCGCGACCCAGCGGACTCCACTGGCCCTGCGTAGCCACACCGGCGGCGGGTACCCGAGGCCAAAACCCATTGCCCGGCCGTGAGAGGGAAAGCATCGTGTCCGACCGCCGTCCGAAGGATCCCGGGAACGACAGAGCGCAGTGTGCCAGTCCCGTGTTCAGGGACCTGCCCGACCAGCGGAGGGTCGCCGGCGAGAAGCCCTGGAAGCCGGGCAGTGACGCGACGTGGAAGGCCGAGGACGAGCAGCCGAACCCCGGGATGCCCCACGGGGACGTGGCCGGAACGGGCCGGCATGGCTCCCTTGACTCCAGAGATCCCCGATCCGGACACCCCGTGTCCGAGGATCCGCCCGGTTGACGCCCCGCGCGCCGTATCCATCCCGGTGGGCCAGTCTGGGAGTGACACCCACCCATGCCGCCGGGCATTCCGGCCGCCGAAAGGACACACCATGGGTGTGCGTACGTGGATCAGCGACTGGCCCGCCTTCCGTCAGCTGACCGCATCAGACCCGCTGGGCCGGGGCCGGGCCGCCATGTCGGCGCGCACCCAGCACCTCAGGCCGCGCACGGTCACCGCCGACAGGGTGGTGCGATCCGTATGTCCCTACTGCGCGGTGGGCTGCGGACAGCAGCTCTACGTCAAGGACGGCAAGGTCGTCCAGATCGAGGGCGACCCGGACTCGCCCATCAGCCGGGGACGCCTGTGTCCCAAGGGTTCGGCCACGCTGCAGCTCACCACCGGCCCGGCCCGTCGCCACGAGGTGCTCTACCGGCGGCCGTACGCCACCGACTGGGAACCCCTCGACCTGGAGACCGCCATGGACATGGTGGCCGACCGGGTCATCGAGACGCGGCGCCGGACCTGGGAGTGGGAGTCCGACGGGCTGCGCACCGCGCGCACGCTCGGCATCGCCAGTCTCGGCGGCGCCACCCTCGACAACGAGGAGAACTACCTGATCAAGAAGCTGCTGACCGGTCTTGGCGTCGTCCAGGTGGAGAACCAGGCCCGGGTCTGCCACAGCTCCACGGTCGCCGGGCTCGGCACCTCCTTCGGGCGGGGTGGTGCCACCACCTTCATGCAGGACCTCCAGCACTCCGACTGCATCGTGATCCAGGGCTCCAACTTCGCCGAGGCCCACCCCGTCGGCTTCCAGTGGGTGATGGAGGCCAAGGCGCGCGGCGCCCGGGTCATCCACGTGGACCCGCGGTTCACCCGCACCAGCGCGCTGGCCGACCTGCATGTCCCGATCCGGGCCGGCAGCGACATCGCGTTCCTCGGCGCGATCATCAACCACGTCCTGACCGAGGAGAAGGACTTCCGCGAGTACGTCCTCGCCTACACCAACGCCGCCACCCTGGTGAGCGAGGACTTCCGCGACACCGAGGACCTCGACGGTGTCTTCTCCGGGCTGGACGAGGACAAGCACCACTATGACCCGTCGAGCTGGCAGTACGAGGGTGTCGAGGTGCAGCAGCCCACCGGCGAGGTCGACGAACAGTACGAGGAGCGCGTCCATGGCTCCGGCGGCCCGGAGGCGCACGGCTCGGGCGGGGCGCGCACCGCGGGCCGGGCGCCCCGTGACGAGTCGCTGCGCGACCCGCGCTGCGTCTATCAGGTCCTCAAGCGTCACTACGCCCGCTACACGCCGGAGCTGGTGGAGGAGGTCTGCGGCGTACCGCGCGCGAAGTTCCTCCAGGTGTGCGAGGACCTGACCGCCAACTCGGGCCGCGAGCGGACAAGCGCGTTCGTGTACGCGGTCGGCTGGACCCAGCACTCGGTCGGCGCCCAGTACATCCGCGCCGCGAGCGTGCTCCAGCTGCTGCTAGGCAATATCGGCCGCCCCGGCGGCGGCATCCAGGCCCTGCGCGGCCATGCCTCCATCCAGGGCTCCAGCGACATCCCCACCCTCTTCAACCTGCTGCCCGGCTATCTCCCCATGCCGCACGCCCACGCGCACGAGGACCTGGACGCGTTCATCGAGGCCAGCCGCACCGACAAGGGCTTCTGGGGCAACATGCGGGCCTACTTCGTCAGCCTCCTGAAGGCGTACTACGGCGACGCGGCCACCGCCGCCAACGACTTCTGCTTCGACCACCTGCCGCGCCTGACCGGCTCCCACTCCACGTACGACACGGTGATGGCCCAGTTGGACGGGGTGTGCAAGGGCTACTTCCTGATGGGCGAGAACCCCGCGGTCGGCTCCGCCAACACACGGCTCCAACGGCTCGGCATGGCCAACCTGGAGTGGCTCGTCGTACGCGACTTCTCCCTCATCGAGTCGGCGACCTGGTGGCAGGACGGCCCGGAGATCGAGACCGGGGAACTGCGCACCGAGGAGATCGGCACCGAGGTGTTCTTCTTCCCCGCCGCCGCTCACACCGAGAAGAACGGCTCGTTCACCAATACCAACCGCTGGCTGCAGTGGCACCACGCGGCCGTCGAACCCGACGGCGACGCCCGCAGCGACCTGTGGTTCATGTACCACCTCGGCCGCCGCATCAAGGAACGGCTGGCCGCCTCGACCGACCCGATGGACCGGCCCGTACAGGATCTGACCTGGGACTACCCCGTCGACGGCCCGCTGGCCGAACCGGATGCCGCCGCCGTGCTCGCCGAGATCAACGGCCACGGCCCGGGCGGGGCACCGCTCTCGGCGTACACCGAAATCAAGGACGACGGTACGACGAGGTGCGGCTGCTGGATCTACTGCGGGGTGTACGCGAACGGTGTCAACCAGGCCGCCCGCCGCCGGCCCGGAAGCGAGCAGGACTGGGTGGCCGCCGAATGGGCCTGGGCGTGGCCCGCCAACCGCCGTGTCCTCTACAACCGGGCGTCGGCCGCCCCGGACGGCACTCCGTGGAGCGAGCGCAAGGCGTACGTCTGGTGGGACGAGGAGGAGGGGAAGTGGACCGGGTACGACGTCCCGGACTTCGTACCCGACCGCGCCCCTGGCTTCGTACCGGACGAGGACGCGACCGGACCCGACGCGCTGCGCGGCGACGACCCGTTCATCATGCAGGCCGACGGCAAGGGCTGGCTGTACGCGCCCGCGGGCTTGGAGGACGGGCCACTCCCGACCCACTACGAACCGCAGGACTCCCCCTTCGCCAACGCCCTCCATCCCTCCACACCGCGCTCCCCCGTACGCCAGTTGCTGCCCCGGGAGGGCAACCGCTACCACCCGAGCGGTGACGAGAAAGGCGCCGAGGTCTTCCCGTACGTCATCACCACGCACCGCCTCACCGAGCACTTCACGGCGGGCGGTATGAGCCGCTGGTCGCCGTATCTCTCCGAACTCCAGCCGGAGTTCTTCTGCGAGGTCTCCCCCCAACTGGCCGCCGAACGCGGCCTTGAGCACCTGGGATGGGCCACCATCGTCACGGCCCGCAACGCCGTCGAGGCCCGCGTCATGGTCACCGCCCGGATCACCCCCCTCACGGTGCACGGCCGGACGATCCACCAGATCGGGCTGCCGTTCCACTGGGGTCCCAACGGCGTGGCCACCGGCGACGCGGCCAACGAACTCGTCGCGATCGCCCTCGACCCCAACGCCCATATCCAGGAGGACAAGGCGCTGACCGCCGACATCCGCCCGGGCCGCCGACCCCGCGGGCCCGACCTGCCGAAGCTGGTCGCCGAGTACCGCAGCCGCGCGGGCATCACCGCCAGCACAGGGACGGAGACCCGGAAATGACCGACCGTCACCTGCTCAGCGGTACCGAACCCGACCCCGCACGCGACGCAGGACACCCCGAACCCCCGCCCCGCGTCGGCTTCTTCACGGACACCTCCGTCTGCATCGGCTGCAAGGCCTGCGAGGTCGCCTGCAAGGAGTGGAACGCCATCCCGGAGGACGGCCTCTCCCTCACCGGCATGAGCTACGACAACACCCAGGGCCTCGGCGCCTCCAGCTGGCGCCATGTCGCCTTCATCGAACAGCAGGTCCCGGCGCCGGACGGACGCACCCGGCTTCCCCTGGCCGAAGCCGGGCCCGAGCCTTCCGCCGAGCCCGGGGAAATGCGCTGGCTGATGTCGTCCGACGTGTGCAAACACTGCACCCACGCCGCCTGCCTCGACGTCTGCCCCACCGGCTCCCTCTTCCGGACCGAGTTCGGCACAGTCGTCGTCCAGGAGGACATCTGCAACGGCTGCGGCTACTGCGTACCCGCCTGCCCGTACGGCGTCATCGAACAACGCCCCGAGGACGGGCGGGCGTTCAAGTGCACCATGTGCTACGACCGGCTCGGCGCCGGCCAGGAACCCGCCTGCGCCAAAGCCTGCCCGACCGAGTCCATCCAGTTCGGTCCTCTGGACGAACTGCGCGAACGAGCCGCACTGCGCGTGGACCAACTGCACGCGGCGGGCGTGGACGGCGCGCGGCTGTACGGGCACGAGCCCGACGACGGGGTCGGCGGCGACGGCGCGTTCTTCCTGCTCCTCGACGAGCCCGAGGTCTACGGGCTGCCCCCGAACCCGGTCGTCGCCACCCGCGACCTCCCCACGATGTGGAAGCACGCCGGTGTGGCGGCCCTCTCCCTGGCCGGAGCCTTCGCCGTCTCGTTCGCACTGCCCGGTCTGCTGCGCAGGAAGGCCACATCATGAGCGACTCCGCCGACAGTTCCGGGCAGGGCACGCGCCAGCGGCGCCGTAAGCGCCGCGGGGAGCAACTCATGGTCCCCCGGGCCGAGTTCGAGTCGTACTACGGACGCCCGGTCATCAAGGCACCGTCCTGGAGTGCCCGGGACATCGCCGGGTACTTCTTCCTGGGCGGGCTCGCCGGCGCGGGCTCCGTGCTCGCGGCGGGCGCCCAGCTCACGGGACGTACGACCACCGCCACGGCGATGAAGGTGTCCTCCCTTGCCGCGGTCTCACTGTCCGCCGCCGCACTCGTGCACGACCTCGGGGTGCCGAGCCGGTTCCCCAACATGCTCCGGGTGCTCAAGCCGACCTCCCCCATGAGCGTGGGCTCCTGGCTCCTCGCCGGTTACGGACCGGCGGCCGGCGCTGCCGCGGTCACCGCCGTCACCGGGCGGCTGCCCAGGGCCGGGGCCACGGCGACCGCGGCCGCGGCTCTGCTCGGACCGGCGATCGCCTCCTACACCGCGGTCCTGGCGGCGGACACCGCCGTTCCCGCCTGGCACGGCGCGCACCGGGAACTCCCCTACCTGTTCGCCGCCTCCGCGACGGCTGCCGCCTCCGGCATGGCCCTGCTCCTCGGTCCGGTGCACGAGACGGCACCCGCACGCTGCGCCGCAGTGCTCGCCGCCGGCGCTGAGGAAGCCGCGACCCGGGCGGCCGAACGGCGCCTCGGCATGGTCGCGGAGACCTACCACCAGGGCCGCGCCGGAACCCTGCTGCGCACCGCCCGGCTGCTCACCGCGACCGGCGCCGCCACCGGCCTGCTGCTCGGCCACCGCAGCCGCCCGGCGGCCGGCGTCGCGGGCCTCGCCCTCCTCGCGGGCTCGGCCTGCACCCGCTTCGGCATCTTCGCGGCAGGAGTGGCCTCGGCCGAGGACCCGAAGTACACGGTCGCACCCCAACGCGCCGGCACGAACCCGTCCGGCGAGGCCGAGAGCTGACGGCGTACGGCCCCAGGCTCGGTCACCCCTCACAGAGTCCGCCGAGACCGACGGACCGGAAGACGACCTGCAGGACCGACTCCCGGTGGTCGACATCGACCCCCGAGCGGCACGCCGAGGTGCGCCGACGGCTGGCCGGGCGTGATCTGCCGGGTAACGAGCGGCGGCGGTGGGAGTGCATCCGGCTGCCAGGCCGGGGCCTGACCGTGCCGCAGGTCGCCGACCTGATCGAATGCAACCCGGTCACGGCCCCGCAGCATCCCGCGTCACTTCGGCATCCAGGCGCCGTTTTTCTGGCGTGGCACCGGTCGCGGGGCTGACCACACCGTACCCGCCCGGCATACCCGCCGTACTCCCCGCCGTACGCCTCACCGAGCCCGCCCTGTCCTACCTGACCAGCGGAGTCGCCGTGGGCATGCACCTCCCCGACGCCGCCGACACCCGGCTGAACATCGCGTGTGAGGAACATCGCCCGGCGGAACTCGTCGAGCAGGCGCGCATGGCCGAACAGGCCGGCTTCGAGTGACCGGTCAGGTCACCGCGCAGTGCGCCCTGTACTCCGCCTTGGACGCGCACATCCGCCATCCGGAGGTCACGGTACGGAGAGCCACCGCGCCCTACAGCACCAGCTCTCGCACGCGGAGGGGCGTTGGCCGTCCGGGTCACCGGGAATCCTGGAAGCCGAGTTCCTTCGCGAGGTGACCGCAGCCGAAATACCCGACGGGCACGAGCTTGCGCATGGTGTCGCCGGCAGAAGGAGGGGTACCTGGGAGGCGTTACCGGAAGGCCCGAAAGCCCCCCGGTCGAAGGTTTTGTCTCTGTCACGGAGGTTTCCATGGCACTGCGCGCTCTGCCCCGTACGGCTTGGAGGAACTGGCGGGGCTGGCGGCGGCCCGGCGACCTGCGGATCCCGCTCCGGTCGACCGAGGCGGAGGACACCGGCCGGCGTTTTCCGCTCTACGGCCTTCTCCCGTTGTGGGTGGTGCCCGGCCTCGCGGACTGGTGGATGCACCGGCGGACCCGGATCGAGCACACCACCGGTACCAAGGAGTCCGCGGCCCACGCGCTCATGATGACCGAGGCCGGTGTACCGGTGCTCATGGGCCTGCTCGCGCGGGTCAACCCGCTGGTGCTCACCACGCTGGGCGGCGCCGCCCTCGCCCATGGAGCGACGGCCCTGTACGACGTGTCGCCGGCCGTCGGCGAACGCGAGGTGCGGCCCATCGTGCAGCACATCCACCGCTTCCTGGAGGTGCTGCCGCTCACCGCCCTGTCGTTCACGGCCTGTCTCCACACCGACCAGGTCCGCGAGACCCTGCGGGGCGGCGCGGACGGCCAGGACTGGCGCCCGCTGCCCAAGGAACATCCGCTGCCGGCCGCGTACCTCGCGGGGCTCGCCGGGGTCGTCGTGCCATACGCCGAAGAACTGCGGCGCTGCCTTCGCACCGCCTCGCGCGGGGGGAGCCGTCGATGAGAGCCGGACAGGGCGCGGATCGCGCCCCCGACCTCCGAGGGGCCGCCCAGGACCCGCAGCCACCCGCGCCGGATCAGCTCCCGCCCGACCGCAGCCAGGCCATTCTGGAGGCCACCAAGCAGGTGGCTGCCATCCTGAAACGCGCCGGGCACAAGTTCGCGCTCGCCGGGAGCGTGGCGGTCTACGCCCACGGCGGCAGCGACACGCTCCAGCACGACGCCGACTTCTGCGTGCTGCCCGAGGACGCCGAGGCGGTGGCCGGGTCACTGAGCTCGGCCGGACTGACCGTGCGTGTGCCGCCGGAGGACTGGCTGGTGAAGACCACCTGCCTCGGCCAGGACGTCGACATCATCTTCGAGCTCGCCCGCCGGCCGGTGACCGTGGACCTGCTGGCCCGCGCCCAGGAGTTCCCGGTCGACTCGGTGCGCATGCCCGTGCTGTCCGCGACCGACCTGCTGGTGAACCTCGTCACCGCTTTCACGGAGCACCACTGCGACTTCGGTGCCGTACTGCCGGTCGCCCGGTCCCTGCGCGAGAAGGTCGACTGGCGGGAGGTGCGCCGCAGCTGCGGGGACGAGCCGATGGCCGGCGCCTTCCTCTACCTCCTTGAGCGGCTGAGCGTCATCGACCCCGGCGAGGACCGGGAGCAGCGATGAACCTCGAATACCGTGCGGCCCATCTCGCCGAGCGCCTCGCGCAGGGGGCCTGCGGCGAGCTGGGGGTGCGGGTCGAGGTCCGCGGCGATACGGTCCTGCTGACAGGGACGGTGCCGTCCGCCGGATGCCGCGAGGACATTCGTCGTGTCGCCCACGAGGAACTGGCGGGCGTGCCGGTGCACTTCGATCTCGTCGTCGCCGAGAGCGGCCCGCCCGACCACTCCGAGGAACTGGCATGATCCGGGTCGCGGCCGTCGGCGACATCCACCTGGGCCTCGACAGCCAGGGCACGCTCCGGCCCGCCTTCGAGACCCTGCCCGACTGCGCCGACGTCCTCCTGCTGGCGGGCGACCTCACCCGGCACGGCACGCCCGAGGAGGCCCAGGTGGTTGCCCGCGAGATCGAGGACCTCGGCGTCCCAGTCGTCGCCGTCCTCGGAAACCACGACCACCACGACGACCACCCCGACGAGGTCACGGCCATCCTGCGGGACGTCGGAGCACACGTCCTGGAGGGCCAGGCGACCGTCGTGACCCACGGCGGCCTGCGGATCGGCGTGGCCGGCACCAAGGGGTTCGGCGGCGGCTTCGTGGGACGGTGCGCCGGCGAGTTCGGCGAGCCCGTCATGAAGGAGTTCGTACGGTACTCACGCCACCGCGCCGACGGTCTGCGCGCGGCTCTGGAGGAGCTCCACCGGTACGCGTGCGATGCGCGGATCGCCCTCACCCACTTCGCCCCCGTCCCCGACACCCTGGCCGGCGAACCCCTGGAGATCTACCCGTTCCTCGGCAGCTACCTGCTCGCCGAGGCCATCGACACGGCGGGCGCCGACCTGGCCGTCCACGGGCACGCGCACGCCGGCACCGAACACGGCATGACCGGCGGCGGGGTGAAGGTTCGCAACGTGGCGCAGCCCGTCATCGGGCGGGCCTTCCACATCTACCGCGTGAACACGAGCCAGCCCTGGGAGGGATCGCCCACAAGGGGTACCCGGCCGTTGGCAGAGACCCGCGAACAGCGAGAAAGGGACCGGTCATGACCCAGCATGTGCGCGACATCATGACGAGCGACCTAGTGACCGTCGAACCGCAGGCGTCGGTGACCTCTGTGGCCCGGCTGATGCGGGACCAGGACGTCGGCGCCGTCCTGGTGACCGAGGAAGGACATCTGCGGTGCCTGGTGAGCGACCGCGACCTGGTGGTGAGGGCCTTCGCCGAAGGCGCCGACCTCGAGCAGACGACGGTGATGCAGGCCGCCAGCGAAGACCTGGTCACCGTCACCCCGGACGACAGCCTGGACAGGGCCGTCCGGCTGATGCGCGAGCACGCCGTACGGCGGCTCCCGGTCGTCGAGGGCGACCGGCCGGTCGGCATCCTCTCCCTGGGCGACCTCGCGATCGAGCGCGACGAGAAGTCCGCCCTCGGCGACATCAGCGCGGCCCGGCCCAACACGTGAAGACATTCCGCCAGCCAGCAGCCAGCCAGCCGGGGCCGGCAGGTCGGCGCCGGTCGGCCGTCGATGCCCCCGCAGCGGGCATCCGGCACCGATGACCAGGACACGCGACGCGAAACCATGAGCCTCATGGACCACCTCTGAGCAAGAGGCGCCCCCCGCCTCGATGTCAAAAGTGGATGTCGAAGGTCCCGGACCAAGATCGAATGCCGTTGGTTGAGTTGATCCGGGGCCTGGCGTGAGGTCGGCCATGCCGCCACGATCTGGTCGCGTGCTGCGGGCCGGGGGCGGGCAGGACGAGCAAGCGGAAGGACTCCGCGGTGTCGGGGCCGTCGTCGTGCGACGAACTGGAGTGGACGATCACCGTGGGGGCACACTCGCCGGACGGACAGGCAATACCCCATGCGACAGCCGTTCCCACGGACGTGCCGCCTGTCCGAAGCACTGACCTGAGGGCACCCCGTCAATCCGGGACAAACATCCGGTCAGACCTGCGGCAGGCCCAGATCGAGGAGTCGCGGGGCGCCGGACTCGATCGACGAAGTGGGGACTCGGGGCGAAGGGGCGAGACCCCCCGCCGGAAGCGGGGCGGGCTCGGTCGGTGTGACGGCCGGGGCGGGCCGCTCGGTGCCCTTCTCCGGCAGCAGCAGCTCCTCGTATCTGCCCAGGACGAGCAGCAGGCCGAGCATGAAGGGCGGAATGAGCACCGCGAGCACTGCCATGGCATGTCCTTCTCGGGAACGCCGCGCGAGGGGCGAAACGCGGGTGTCCTCGGAGTGAGGGGACAAACCTCCACGTCGGTCATCCGTGTCGGTGTCCGGTCTACGGGTACGCGGTGGCCATGGCCGAAGAAGCCGAGCGCTACGGCGCCGACCGGCCTCCGCCCACCTCGACGCCCCGATGCCGAGGAGAACCGTGTGACCTCGCTCCGCACCTTCACGCGACCGGCGGGCCGACAGGGAACCGATGTCGGTGACGCGACGACCCACTGACTCCGGTACGGGCTGCTGCCGGGTGACGTCGTGGCCGAGTCTGCGCCTGGACATCGCAAACGTGAGCGGGACCTGGGCGGACGAACAGGTGCAGGCCGGAGGCCTGAAGGCGCTCTGTGAAGCCTTGCTCACCGAGTTCGCCAAGGTCCGCGACGAGGTCCGATCTGCCCCGACCGGATGTTAGCCGCCTCGATCACCGGGCACCCGGCCCACGGCATCCGAGCGGCCCTCCCGCGTCGGGGCCCTCGCTGAGGGGAGTCGACGGTGGTCGAGGTGCGTGGATCGGAGACTGCGCTGGACACACATGCCCTGGAGAGGGCGCTCCGCGAGCGGGTGGACGGCGAGGTGCGATTCGACGCGGGCAGCCGGGGCGCCTACGCCACGGACGGTTCGAACTACCGGCAGGTGCCGATCGGGGTCGTCGTCCCGCGCACGATCGACGCAGGCGCCGCCACGGTAGCGGTGTGCGCCGAGTTCGGGGCACCCGTGCTTTCCCGAGGCGGCGGGACGAGCCTGGGCGGCCAGTGCACCAACACCGCCGTGGTCATCGACTGGACGAAGTACTGCGACAAGGTGCTGTCGATCGACGCCGACCGGCGCACCTGCGTGGTCGAACCGGGCGTCGTGCTGGACGAACTCAACCGCCGGCTCATCGACCACCGGCTCCAGTTCGGCCCCAAGCCCTCCACCCACAGCCACTGCTCGCTCGGTGGCATGATCGGCAACAATTCGTGCGGCGGCTCCGCCCAGGCCTACGGCAAGACCGTGGACAACGTCCGGCGCCTGGAAATCCTGACCTACGACGGCACCCGCTGCTGGGTCGGCCCCACGTCGGACGACGAGTACCAGGAGATCCTCGCCGCCGGTGGCCGGCGCGCCGAGATCCATCAGGGGCTGCGGCAGATCATCGACCACACCATGGCGGAGGTACGGCGCGGCTACCCCCGCGTCCCGCGCCGCGTCTCCGGATACAACCTTGACTCGCTGCTCCCCGAGAACGGCTTCGACGTGGCCCGCGCACTCGTCGGCAGCGAGGGCACCCTCGTCACCGTCCTGCGCGCCGAACTCGACCTCGTACCACTCCCGCCGTACGAAGCCCTCCTCGTCCTCGGCTACGACGACATCTGCACGGCGGCCGACGACGTGCCCCGGCTGTTGAAGCACAGCAGTCCGACGCAACTGGAGGCGCTGGACGGGCGGATGGCCCAGTTGATGCGCGAAGAGGGCGCCTATCTGGACTCGTTGCGCGAGCTTCCGGAGGGCGAGAGCTGGCTGCTGGTCCAGTTCACCGGGGACAGTCAGGACGAAGTCGACGAGCAGGGACGCGAGTTGATCCGTGCGCTCGGACGGGACGAGGATGATCCGAGGGTCGCCTTCTCCGAAGACCCGGCGCGCGAGCGCAAGATGTTGAAGGCGCGCGAGGCCGGCCTCGGCGTCACCGCCCGCCCGCCGGACGGCCGGGAGACCTGGGAGGGCTGGGAGGACTCGGCCGTGGCGCCTGAAGTCCTCGGCGACTATCTGCGCGACCTGAAGAAGCTGTTCGCCGACTTCGGCTACGACCACCCCTCCCTGTACGGGCACTTCGGGCAGGGCTGCGTACACACCCGCATCCCCTTCGAACTCACCACCGCCGAAGGGGTCACGAACTTCCGGGAGTTCCTCTTCCGGGCCGCGGACCTGGTGGCGTCCTACGGCGGTTCGCTCTCCGGTGAGCACGGCGACGGGCAGGCCCGCGGCGAACTGCTGCCCCGGATGTACGGAGAGGCCGTGGTCGCCGCCTTCCGGCAGGTGAAAGCCCTGTTCGACCCGGACAACAGGATGAACCCCGGCAAGGTCGTCGACCCGTACCGCGTCGACGAGAACCTGCGCCTGGGACCCCTGTGGCGCCCGGACAGCCACGACACGCACTTCAGCTACCCGGACGACGACCACTCCTTCGACCGCGCGGTGCTGCGCTGCGTCGGCATCGGCAACTGCCGTACGCACGAAGGCGGGGTGATGTGCCCCTCCTACCGGGCGACCGGCGAGGAGGAGCACTCCACGCGGGGGCGGGCCCGGCTGCTGTTCGAGATGCTCGACGGGCACGCGGACTCCGCGATCGCGGACGGCTGGCGCTCCACCGAGGTGCGTGACGCCCTGGACCTCTGCCTCGCCTGCAAGGGCTGCAAGTCCGACTGCCCGGTCGGCGTCGACATGGCCACCTACAAGGCCGAGTTCCTCTCGCACCACTACGAGGGACGCTTGCGGCCGGCCGCACACTACTCCATGGGCTGGCTGCCGGTATGGGCGCGGTTGTCCCGGCTGGCACCCCGACTGGTGAACGCCGCACTCGGTGCGCCGGGGATCGCCGGCCTCGGCAAGCGCCTCGCGGGCGTGGCGGCGGAGCGTGACGCGCCGGTCTTCGCCGAGGAGTCCTTCGTACAGTGGTGGCTGGCACGCGGGACTCCCGACCCCGATCCGGCTGACCCGCGCACCGTCCTGCTGTGGCCGGACACCTTCAGCACCTACTTCCACCCCGGCGTCGCGAAGTCCGCGGTCCGGGTCCTGGAGGACGCCGGATTCAACGTCGCCGTCCCCACCCGATCCGTGTGCTGCGGCCTCACCTGGATCTCCACCGGCCAACTCACCACCGCTGGGCGTGTGTTGCGCCGCACGCTCGACGTCCTGCGGCCCTGGCTGGAGGCCGGCACACCCGTCGTGGGCCTCGAACCCTCCTGTACGGCCGTCTTCCGTGCCGACGCCCCCGAGTTGATGCCCGACGACCAGGACGTACGGCGGCTGGCCGGTCAGTTCCGGACGTTCGCGGAGCAACTCCTCAACCACGCCCCCGAAGGCTGGCAGCCTCCGTCGCTCACCAGGTCGGCGACCGTGCAGACCCACTGCCACCAGCAGGCGGTGACGAAGGACGACGCCGACCGCGAACTGATGCGACGCGCCGGGATCGACGCCGATGTCCTGGACGCCGGTTGCTGTGGTCTGGCCGGCAACTTCGGCTTCGAACAAGGCCATTACGACCTGTCCATGACCGTGGCCGAGCAGGGGGTGCTGCCCGCGGTGCGGGAGACAGCCCCCGGCGCACTTGTCCTCGCGGACGGCTTCAGTTGCCGTACGCAGATCGAGCAGGGCGACACCGGCCGGCGGGCCCTGCACCTGGCCGAGGCGCTGGCGCTCGCCATGGACGGCCGGCACCTGCCCGCCGACCACCCCGAGAAGCTCGCCGACCGGCCCGAGGGTTCCGCCCGTGACGGCCGCCTGCTGGCCGTGGGCGCCGCAGCCGCCGTCCTTGGAGCGGCAGCGGCCGGAACCTACTGGTTCCGCAACCGGCAATCAGCGCGATGAGAGGAACCCCCGTGTCCATCAAGGTGTCCGACTACGTACTCCAACGGCTCCGCGAATGGGACGTCGACCACGTCTTCGCCTACGCGGGAGACGGCATCAACGGCCTCCTCGCCGCCTGGGGCCGGTCCGACAACACGCCGAAGTTCGTCCAGTCGCGGCACGAGGAGATGTCCGCGTTCGAGGCCGTCGGCTACGCGAAGTTCTCCGGCAAGGTCGGTGTCTGCGCGGCGACTTCGGGCCCCGGGGCGATCCATCTCCTCAACGGACTCTACGACGCGAAGTTCGACCACGTTCCGGTCGTCGCGATCGTCGGGCAGACCAACCGCAGCGCCATGGGCGGCAGTTACCAGCAGGAGGTCGACCTGCTGAGCCTCTACAAGGACGTCGCCTCCGAGTACTGCGAGATGGTGACCGTCCCCGAGCAACTTCCCAACGTCATCGACCGCGCCATCCGCACCGCGTACGCCAAGCGGACGGTGACCGCGGTCATCATCCCCGCGGACGTACAGGAGTTGACCTACTCGGAGCCGACCCACGCCTTCAAGATGGTGCCGTCCAGCCTCGGTCTGACCCACTCCGCACCGGTCCCGCCGGCGACCGAACTCGCCCGCGCCGTCGAGGTGTTGGACGAGGGCGAGAAGGTCGCGATCCTGATCGGGCAGGGCGCGCGCGGCGCCCGGGCCGAGGTGGAGGAGATCGCCGAGGTGCTCAGCGCCGGGGTGGCCAAGGCGCTGCTCGGCAAGGACGCCCTCCCGGACGACCTGCCGTACGTCACCGGATCGATCGGCCTGCTCGGCACCCGCGCCTCCTACGAGATGATGCGGGACTGCGACACCCTGCTCGTCATCGGCTCCAGCTTCCCGTACACCCAGTTCCTGCCGGAGTTCGGGCAGACCCGGGCTGTGCAGATCGACATCGACCCGTTCATGATCGGGCTGCGCTACCCCTTCGAGGTCAACCTCGTCGGCGACGCGAAGGAAACCCTCAGGGCCCTGCTGCCGCAGCTGAAGCGGAAGAAGCACGGCTCGTGGCGCAAGAAGACCGAGCTGGCCACGGCCCGTTGGTGGGACGTCATGCAGCGGCGGGCGGCCGTGGACGCGGACCCGATCAACCCGGAGTACGTCGTGCACACGCTCGACGCACTCCTGCCGGACAATGTGATCCTGGCCTCCGACTCCGGCTCCGCCGCCAACTGGTACGCACGGCACCTGCGGCTGCGCGGCACCATGCGCGGCTCCCTGTCCGGCACCCTCGCCACCATGGGGCCCGGTGTGCCGTACGTCATCGGCGCCAAGTTCGCCCACCCCGACCGGCCCGCCCTGGCGATCGTCGGGGACGGGGCGATGCAGATGAACGGCATGGCCGAACTCATCACCGCCGCCAAGTACTGGCCCGAGTGGGAGGACCCGCGGCTGATCGTCGCGGTTCTCAACAACCAGGACCTGAACCAGGTGACCTGGGAGATGCGCGCCATGGCCGGCGCCCCGCAGTTCCTGCCCTCGCAGGCCCTCCCGGACGTGCCGTACGCCGACTTCGCCCGCTCGATCGGTCTCGACGGGGTGCGCGTGGAGAAGCCGGCGGACGTGGAGGACGCCTGGAAGCGGGCGCTCGGCGCCGACCGGCCGTTCGTCATCGACTTCCGGACCGACCCCGCCGTACCGCCGATCCCGCCGCACGCCACCCTCGAACAGATCGAGGCCGCCGCCTCCGCCGTCATCAAGGGCGACGGCGACCGCGTCGGCATGATCCGGCAGGGGCTGAAGGCGAAGGTCCAGGACATGCTCCCCGGCGGCAAGCAGCGCCAGGACAAGCCGGAGGGGTGATGACCCCGCCCACCGCCGGGGACGGCGACCCGCTCGTGGACCGGGTCGAGACCGCCGTGTACACCGTCCCCACCGACGCGCTGGAGGGCGACGGCACGCTGACCTGGGACTCGACCACCATGGTCGTGGTCCAGGTGCACAGCGGCGCCACCACGGGACTCGGTTACACGTACGGAGCTGCCGCGACGGCCCACGTCGTAGAGCGGCAACTCGCCGACGTCGTAACACAGATGAGTACCTGGGACGTGCCCGCTGCCAACGAGGCGATGAACCGGGCGGTCCGCAACGCCGGCCGCCCCGGCCTGATCGCCGACGCCGTCTCGGCCGTCGACATCGCCCTGTGGGACCTGAAGGCCCGTCTCCTCGACCTGCCCCTGATTCGACTGCTCGGCGCGAGCCGCTGCGACGTGCCCGTGTACGGCAGCGGCGGCTTTACGACGTACGACGAGCACCAGTTGGATCGCCAGTTGCGGGCCTGGGTCGAGGACATGGGCATTCCCCGGGTGAAGATCAAGATCGGTGAGTCGTGGGGCCGGGCCGAGCAGCGGGATCGGGAGCGGATCGCGCGGGCGCGTCGGAGCGTCGGCGACGCGGTGGAGTTCTACGTCGAGGCCAATGGCGCGTACGGCCGCAAACAGGCGGTTCGCATGGCCCGACACCTCGACGAGCACGGTGTGACCTGGTTCGAGGAGCCCGTCTCCTCCGACGACCTGGCCGGGCTGGCACACATCCGGGCAGCCATCACTCCCGAGGTGACCGCCGGGGAGTACGGCTACACCCTCGCCTACTTCGGGCAGATGCTCGGTGCCGGAGCCGTGGACTGCCTTCAGGCCGACGCCACCCTCCCCCACTGCCTTAAGGGCGTGGGAGGTGCCCCCAGCGGCGGCATCACCGTCTGGCTGCGCGCGGCAGTCCTCGCGGAAGCGGCCGGACTGGAACTCTCCGGCCACTGCGCCCCGCACGTCCACGCCCACGCGGCTGCCGCGATCCCCAACCTGCGCCATCTGGAGTGGTTCCACGACCACACGCGCATCGAGGACCTCTTCTTCGACGGAACCCTCGACCCGCACGGCGGCAGCATCCACCCAGGTGCCGACGGCGCACCCGGCCACGGCCTGACCCTCCGTGCCGACCAGGCGGAGAAGTACCGGACCGGATAGGCGGGGCAGGAAGAGAGTCATGACGAACACACCGAGGACGCCGAGCGCGCGGGTGCCCGTCGAGCACGACGCGTACCCGCCCCAGGCGCTGCACGACTACGCCTTCCTCGCCGACGGCGAGCGCGGGGCGCTGGTCGGCCCGCGCGGGGAGATCGCCTGGCTGTGCGCACCCCGCTGGCACAGCGGCGCGGTCTTCTCCACCCTCATCGGTGGAACCGGCCTCTACGCCGTCACGCCGACGGGTCGCTTCGTACCCGGCGGACACTACGAAGAGGGTTCACTGATCTGGCGCAGCCGCTGGGTCACCGAGGACGGGATCGTGGAGTCCCGGGAAGCCCTGGGGTTTCCGGGAGAACGAGGCCGGCTCGTCCTGCTGCGAAGCGTGCGGGCCACGGAGGGACCGGCACAGGTCCGGGTGGTGCTGCAACCCGTCACCGACTACGGCACCCAGCCCCTGCGTGACGCGCGACGCGGCGACGACGGTGTGTGGACCGCGCGGGTGGGCGACCTGCACCTGCGCTGGAGCGGTGGCGGGGATGCCTCGCTCTCGGAAGTCGGCTCCATGGGCGGGCAGTTCACCCTCGACCTGTCCCTGGACGCCGGAAAGCGGCACGACCTGGTGCTCGAACTCGGTGAGTTCCCGCTGTGGGACGCCCCTCCGCCGATCCCGTCCACGGAGTGGTCGCGGACCGAACGTGCTTGGAAGGACGCCGTGCCCGGGCTCGACGACACCGTCGCCGCCCGCGACGCACGGCAGGCGTATGCCGTACTGCGCGGCATGACCAGTGCCGACGGAGGCATGGTCGCCGCGGCCACGACAAGCCTCCCGGAGCGTTCCGAGGAAGGGCGCAACTACGACTACCGCTACGCGTGGATCCGCGACCAGTGCTACGCGGGCCAGGCGGTGGCGGCAGCCGGCCAACTCCCCTTGCTGGACGAGGCGATTCGGTTCGTCGGCGCCCGCCTGCATGAGGACGGCCCGAAGCTGAAACCGGCGTACACGGTCGACGGCGGGACTGTTCCCGACCAACGCACGCTCGAACTTCCCGGGTATCCCGGCGGCTTCGACCGGATCGGGAACCACGTCAACCGCCAGTTCCAACTCGACGTGTTCGGCGAGGCATTGCTGCTCTTCGCCGCCGCCGCACGCCAGGACCGGCTCGACCGGGACGGGCGGCAGGCCGTCGAGATCGCCGTGGCCGCGATCGCCGCCCGCTGGAGCGAACCGGACGCGGGCATCTGGGAGTTGGACGACCGGGCCTGGACACACAGCCGTCTGATCTGTGCGGCGGGGCTGCGGCGGATCGCCGCCGTGGCGCCGGACGCGGCCCGCAAGGGGGAGTGGACCGAGCTGGCCGACACGATCCTCGCGCACACCACGGAACACGCGCTGCATCCGGACGGACACTGGCAACGCGTCCCGGACGACCCGGGGTTGGACGCGGCCCTGCTGCTGCCCCCGGTACGCGGACTGCTCCCGGCCGACGACCCGCGCACCCGCGCCACTCTCCACGCCTACACCGAGAACCTCACCCGCGACCACTACGCCTACCGCTTCCGGCACGACGAACGTCCGCTGGAGGAGGCGGAAGGCGCCTTCCTGCTGTGCGGTTTCGTCACGGCGCTGGCCGAACACCACCAGGGGCGAGAGGTGGAGGCCCACCGCTGGTTCGAACGCAACCGGGACGCGTGCGGAGCGGCGGGCCTGTACTCCGAGGAGTACGACATCGCCCAACGCCAGCTGCGCGGCAACCTGCCGCAGGCCTTCGTCCACGCCCTCATGCTCGACACCGCGGCCACCCTCGCCCGAACTCCGGGCCTTCCCTCATGACCTCCGAGAGGAACAGGACGAGCATGAACCAGCAGACTGTCGTCATCACCGGGGCCAGCGCCGGCATCGGCCGGGCCACCGCACGACTCTTCGCCGAGCGGGGCGCCAACGTCGTTCTCCTCGCGCGGGGCAAGGCGGGCCTCGACGCCGCTGTCGCCGACGTCGAGGAACGCGGCGGCCGTGCTCTTGCCGTGCCCACCGACATGGCCGACTTCGCACAGGTCGAGGCCGCGGCCGTGGCCGCCGAGGAAGCCCTCGGCCCGATCGACATCTGGGTCAACAACGCCTTCACGTCGGTGTTCGCGCCGTTCATGGAGATCGAGATCGCCGAGTACAAGCGGGTCACCGAGGTGAGCTACCTCGGCTTCGTGCACGGCACCCGGGCGGCGCTTCAGCGCATGATCCCGCGAGACGCCGGCGTGATCGTGCAGGTCGGCTCGGCCCTCGGCGACCGCTCCATTCCGCTCCAGTCCGCCTACTGCGGTGCCAAGCACGCCGTCAACGGCTTCACGTCGAGCGTCCGCACCGAGCTCATGCACCAGCACAGCCACGTGAACATCACCGTGGTGCAGATGCCGGCAGTCAACACGCCGCAGTTCTCCTGGGTGTTGTCCCAACTGCCGAAGAGCCCCCAGCCCGTACCGCCCATCTACCAGCCGGAAGTGGCCGCCAGGGCCGTAATGCACGCGGCGGACCATCCGCACCGCAAGCAGTACTACGTGGGCGCGTCCACCGCCGCGACGATCCTCGCCAACAAGCTGGCGCCCGCCCTGCTGGACCGCTACCTCGCCCGCACGGGCTACACGTCGCAGCAGACCGACGACGACAGCGAGCCCGGCACCCGTCGGACCAACCTGTGGCACCCGGCGGACGAGGCCCCGGAGCACGACTACGGCGCACACGGCTCCTTCGACGAGAAGTCCCATCACCACTCGGCCGAGGCAGCACTCGCGCGACACCCCGGGCTCGTGCTGGCCGCCGCGACGGGAGCGGCAGCGGTGGGTCTGGGAGCCGTGATACGGCGCAGGCGAGCGCGTTAGCCACTCAGTTCGCCGGATGGCCCGGAGTGCTGTCATGGGTGTCGTCGAGTGTCAGCAGCGCCGTGTGGTTGCCCCCGAGGTTCTCCGCCGCCTCCGGAGCGAGCAGGAAACCGACGTGGTCGCCGCCGTCGACTCCAGGCAGGGGCCTCGCCGAGGATCAGTGATCCACCCGGCCCCCGGTGCCACGGCACGTCGGTGAACTTGTCCGTACGCGAAGGGGTCGAGATCGGTCACGGTGTTCGGCTCCCGCCTGAAGGCATCGGATGTCGGCCCGGCGTTCAACGGTTCACTGCCCCGGCCGGCTCACGACGCGCCGGGCGGTGGCGGACGCGGTGCGAGCCGAATGCCTGGGTACCCGGGAGACCCATGCCCATGCGAGGCCGTCGAGGAGAGCCGTCGCGATGTCTGCGCAGTCCGAGCCCGAGTCCGCCCGGGAGGAGCACGGTGAGGTGGAAGGGGCGGGCGCGGACGGTTCCGATCCCGGCGTGTCGGACGCCGTGGAGCCGTCTTGGAACCGGCCGCCGGCGTGGCGACCTTCGGCTGGTGCGTCGCCACCGGTGTCCCGTACGCCGCCGCGCTGGGCATCTTCACCGCCCTGATGGACCTGATCCCGATCGTCGGCTCCACCCTCGCCGGAATCGTCATCAGCCTCGTCGCGCTCTCCGTGTCCCTGCCCATCGCGCTCGCGACGGCGGTCTTCTACGTCGTCTTCCGTGTCGCCGAGGACTACCTCATCGTGCCGAGGGCCATGAAGTTCGCCGTGGACGTCCATCCGTTGGTGACCGTCCTCGCGGTCCTCGTCGGCGGCGCGCTCCTCGGCATCATCGGCGCCCTCGTCGCCATCCCGGCGGCCGTCGCCGTCGGCCTGGTCCTCGACGAGTACGTCTTCCCCAAGAAGGAACGGAACTGACGTCGTGCTCCCAGCCTCCTGGGAGACCCGCCCTTGACGGCTGCCGAGATTCCGGTTGCCGGTGTTCCGCCCGATGGCCGCCGTGTCCCTTACCGGAGCGTCCAAGGAGGACCCGCCACCGTTTCCGGCGTCCAGGGGACGGCGTTTCCCACCGACCGCCCCTCCGACGACGTACCTCAGGAGCAGCCGACGACCACTCCGTCGTGTGGAGCGCGGAGTTCGAGCCTGCGCAGGAGGGGATCCCGACCGATCCGGCTCCGTCGGATGGTTGGTCACCGCCACGCTGCAGGGTGACTATGTCGCCGTTGACCAGTTGTGACCGAGCAGGCCGGTCCACGGGAGCTGGTGGCCCATTGTGGTCGGCTCCGCGCGTGCGGGCTTCGACTTCTCGGTCACGTCCGACCTCTGCTTCCCCTGGCGCTCAGCTCGGGCCGACTCTTGTCGAACTTGGCCGGTCCCTCGCGTTCCAGGGTGTCGGTGACGTCGGCGAAGTCGACGCCGCCGCGTTCCGGGGTCGCGAACTGATCCAGCGCTGCCGCGCGCCTGTCGGCCGCCGGTGGGTAGTGGGGGAGCGTGCCGTGGTCGTCGTAGGCGCCCGGGGCGCTGCCGGGCATGGTGTTCACGATGCCCGGGTGGCCAGCTCGCTGACGAACATCGTGTCGACCTGCCGAGCCAGCCGCCGAGGAGACCGCCGCCGATGCCGATGAGCATGGTGACGATGATGCCGCCGGGGTCCTTGCCCGGGATCAGGATCTTGGCGATGGCACCGGCGAGGAGGCCGATGATGATCCACGAGATGATGCCCCTGATGCGTCTCCGCTCCCTCGTCTTCGGACAGATGCCGTGTCAGCTCTTCGTGTGCGCCGATCGGGCCCGAACGAACATCCCAACGGCAGCCACGGCAAGCCACTTGGGGCGCCTGCCCCTACCTCCCACCTGGCCGCCTTCGTACCCGCACGCGGACGGTCTACAGCGCGTCCCTGGGGACCGACTCGTTCCAGGTGCGCGAGTCGACGCGCCGGCCGCCCTCGTAGGCGTCCAGCGTGGCGTTGACGTGGAACGCCTCGGCGTCACAGGTCAACCTCGTGCTCGTGCGGACCTCGACGTCCCACTCCACGCGCCGGAAACTCATGGTCCACGTCACCTCACCGGCCGGTGAGGTGAAGTCGTCGGCGACCGAGGTGTACCGCTCGTGGGCACGGCAGCCGACGTCGAGGTCCTTCGCGTCGAAGTGGACGGTGCCGCGGTCCTTGACGATGTTCAACGCCGCCCGGTAGTCGACCAGGTCGCGGCTGACCTCCCAGCGCTGTTCCGGCGGTGTCACCTGTGTCGTCGTGGTGGGAGCCGTGCCCTCGGGTGCCTCGAACGGGGCCGGGGTATCCGGTTCGCCGTCGGCCGGACGGACCGGCAGGACAAGGCGGCTCGGCCGCTCGTGGACCGTCAGGAGCGTGGGCCGTGGTGGCGGCCAGGCCAATGGCCAGTACGACGTGGACAGTGAGAGCCGTACCCGGTGGCCCGGCGGGAATGCCTGCGCCACACCGTTCAAGTGCAGTGTGGCTTGCTGGAGTTGGCCCGGCTCAAGGGGCGCCGGCTCGTCCGAACCGTCCCGCCGGGTGAGGTTGAGGACGCCGTACGTGACCCGGGTGGCGCTGCCGTCCGGGGCCACGTCGGAGAGTCGGGCGGCCACCATGGCCACGGGCTGGTCGGCGCTCACCTCCAGTTCGACGCGCGGCGCCCCGAGGATCTCCAGCCGGTCGCGCAGCGGCTCGGTCTCGTAGACCAGGGAGCCGCCGTCCTCCTCTCGCTGGTCGTAGGGCAGGTCGGGCGGGGCGTTGTAGGAGGCCCACTTTCCGGCGAACTGGCCCACGGACAACGGGGACTTCAGCGTTTGGCTGACTCCGTCGCCGGAGGCTTCGTCCTCGGCGGTGAGGTGGCGGGAGCGCAACGCGTAGGCGGTGTCGCGCACGTGCGGCGAGGGCCATGTCGGCTCGCCCACCCACCGGCCGGGACGTTCCTCGTACGAGGTCGAGGGCGGCACGCTCTCCTGCATCCACGCCCGCAGCATCGGACCGTCCATCGCCCCGTTGTCCGCCCCCTTGAGCCAGTGGTCCCACCAGCGCACCACTTCCTGGAGGTAGCCGATGGCGGGTCCGGGCTCGCCCAGGTGCGGGTACTTGTGGGACCAAGGGCCGATCAGCCCCTTGCGCGGCACGTCCAGACGGGCGAGCAGCCGGGTGACCGCGTTCGAGTAGCCGTCGGCCCACCCGCTGGAGGCGAGGACGGGGCAGCGCACGGCCGTGTAGTCCTCGCACACCGATGCGTGCCGCCAGTAGCTGTCGCGGCGCTGATGGCGCAGCCAGTTCAGGACCCACGGCTCGGCGGCTTCCAGACGCTCGCGCCACATCTCGCGCCAGCGGTCGCCGACGGCGGACGGGTCCGGCGGGCACGTGGCGTAGGCGAACATCGTGCCCGCCTCGGCGAGATTGTCGGACAGCATCGCGCCGCCCATGTAGTGCATGTCGTCCGAGTACCGGTCGTCGGTGAACGAGGAGATGACGACGGCCCGCAGACTCGCGGGTCGCCGGGCGGCCACCTGAAGCGCGGCGAACGCGCCCCAGGAGAGGCCCATCATCCCGGTCGAGCCGTCGCACCAGGGCCGCGCGGCCAGCCAGTCGAGCACCGCCTCGGCGTCGCTCTGCTCGACTTCCAGGTACTCGTCGGTGAGCACGCCCTCCGAGTCGCCGGTACCGCGCAGGTCGACGCGGACACACGCGTAGCCGTGTCCCGCGATGTAGGGGTGATGGATCGAGTCGCGGACCGAGCTCAAGTCCCCCTTGCGGTACGGGATGTACTCCAGGATCGCCGGGACGGGGGAGTCGTCGGAGGACACCGGGCGCCAGATGCGCGCGGAGAGGTGGACGCCGTCCGGCATCGGGATACGGACGTGGTCCTCCTGCCTGGTGGTGTGGGGGAGGTTCTCGATGTATCGCATAGGTCTCTCAGGCCGTACGGTCGGTCGTCGGGCCGGTCGGAGGGTCGAACGCGAGCCGTAGTGCGGCGACGCAGCGGTCGTACTTCTCGCGCAGGTCGTGCTCGTCGGCACCGCCGGTGAAGATGTGCGCCACCTCGTAGCTGTAACTGTCCTGCTGGTCGACGTCGGACAGGCGTTGGCCGTCATCGGGCACGATGTCGATCCGGACGCCCGGTATCTCCTTCTCGATACGGGCCAGTTCCTCGGGTGAGGGCACCTCACGGACGATCCCGTCGGCGAACCAGCGGTAGTACCACTTGGCGGCCAGGGCGTGCGGCCCCTGCCTGGCCGGCAGGGTCGGGTCCTCGTCCAGGGCGAGGGCGAGCATGCAGTGGTGGTTGGGCACGCCGTCGACGTAGGCGAAGAGTTCGGCGTGTGCCTGCGAGTGGCGGGGGTTGATCTCCAGGATCGAGATGCCGTCGGTGGCCGGATCGTAGAAGAACTCGATGCTGAAGGTCGCCCGCCGCCAACCGATGTGCCGCATCACCCGCTTCGACACCTCGCGCAGGCGCTCCTGGACCGGTTCCGGGAGGGCCGAGGGGTACTGGTGGCGCAGGAAGCTGGTGGAATCCGGGTAGTTGATCGAGTCGAGAACGCCGTACACGGTGATCTCGCCGTCGTGCTCGTACCCCTCGACCGCGACCTGGACGCCGTTGAGCGTCTCCTCGGCGAGGCAGACCCGGCCGCCGACCCCGGCCATCTCCTCCGGCAGGTCGAGCTGGTCGAGGATGTACTCGAAGGGGCGGCCGACACGGTGGATGCCCTGGCCGATATGCTCCACGGCGGAGCGGAAATCCTCCATGTCCCTTACTCCGTAAGCGAGTTCGGAGGAGTACGACAGCGCCGGCTTGAGCCACATCGGGAACCGCACGCCCTCCGGCGGCCGCGGGTCGGCCGCGTCGAGATCCACCCGGCCGAAGCGTGGATGCTCTGTGACGACCTCCTGCTGCACGAGACGGCTCCAGTACTTGTGCTCGCACTTGACCACCGACTCCAGACTGGTGGCGCGCGTCCCGTACTCCTCTCCGAGCAGCGCGACGAGCGTGCTCACCGGGAAGTCCCAGTAGCCGACGATCGCGTCGACCGGTCCGTCGAAGCCGTCCAGCACACTCCGGGCCCGGTCGATCAGCGACGGCACGTCCACCTCGCCGCGCTGGAGTTCCTCGATGGTCAGAAGGGGGTGCAAGCGCAGCTCTTCGGCGTGCGGAACGGCCCGCAGGGTCCGCAGATTGGCCTCGTCGAGACCGACGACGAATACGTTGCGGGGGCGTGGGCTCACGGACGGCTCCCGGGGTAGAGGTATGGAACCGGCCGTGTACCCGCGAAACGATCAGGCATACGGCGAACGCCTCACGTGAGAGCTCCCGCATCACGGGTACCCGGCGTCCATGAACGTCACATCGCCGGCGCCGACCCTGCCGTCCCCTCGTGGTCGGATCTCCGCGGCGATCATCGGATATCTGCGGGGTGCGGGACCGCTTCCGGACGGAAGGGCGCTTTCCGCCGCCACCCCGCTCGGAGACGATCTCCAGCTCGCCCTGTACATCTGCTACGAGCTGCACTACCGCGGATTCACCGACGTGGACGCCGGCCGTGAATGGGACCCCGACCTGCTCAGGGTCCGGGCGGCCCTGGAACAGCCGTTCCTCAAGACCCTCCGTGACGAGGCGAGCGCACACGCACACGCCGACGAGGCACTGGACGAACTCCTCGTCGAACCCGTCGACGGCAGCGGCGTCAGCCACTTCCTGCGGGACGAGGGAGAACTGTGGCAGGTGCGTGAGTACGCCGCTCAGCGCTCGCTCTACCACCTCAAGGAGGCCGACCCGCACGCGTGGGTGCTGCCCCGGCTGTGGGGCCGGGCGAAGGCGGGCATGGCGGCCGTGGAGTTCGACGAGTTCGGCGGCGGCCGCGCGGATCGCGTGCACGCTCGCCTGTTCGCCGACCTCATGGCCGGCCTCGACCTGGACACGACGTACGGGCACTGGCTCGACGCGACCGGCGCGGAGGCCCTCGCCACCGTGAACCTGATGTCCCTCTTCGGCCTGCACCGCGCCCTGCGAGGAGCCCTCGTGGGACATTTCGCCACCGTCGAGATCACCTCGTCGCCGGGTTCGCGGCGCCTGGCCCAAGCCATGCGGCGGACCGGTGCCGGGCCGGCCGCCGAGCACTTCTACGACGAGCACGTCGAGGCCGACGCCGTGCACGAGCAGATCGTCCGCCGGGAGGTCGTAGCGGGTCTGCTCGAAGAGGAGCCGCACCTCGACGGCGATATCGCCTTCGGCGTGGATGCCACCACGTATCTCGAAGACCGCCTCGCCGAACGCCTGCTCGGTGCCTGGCGGGCGGGGGAGTCGTCACTGCGCATGCCTGTCTGACCGGCTCTCCGACCACGAACAGGTTCTCCCACGTCCACGGGAACCGGAAATGAAGCCCCATGGCCAATGTCACTCTGCCCGGCGTCTACACCCCGCAGGACGACACCGACCTGCTCGTCCGGCTCCTCCACGACGAACGCCTTCCTCCGCACGCCGAGGTCCTCGACGTGGGCACGGGAACAGGAGTCGTCGCGCTGGCCGCGGCCCGGCTCGGCGCCCGCGTCACGGCGGTCGACATCTCCTGGCGAGCGGTTCTCAACGCCAAGGTCAACGCGCTGCTGGCGCGTCTCCCGATCCGGGTCAGACGCGGCGATCTGCTGGCTCCCGTGACGGGCCGCTCCTTCGACCTGGTGCTCTCCAACCCGCCGTACGTTCCGGCCCCCGCCGCCGCGTGCCCCCGCCGGGGTGTGGAACGGGCCTGGGACGCGGGACACGACGGCCGTCTCGTACTGGACCGGATCTGCCAGGACGCCCCCCGTCTCCTGAAACTCGGCGGAGTGCTGCTCCTGGTCCAGTCCGAGCTGAGCTACCCGGAGGAGTCGCTGCGGCGGCTGCGGGCGGCGGGCCTGCGCGCTGACATCGTGGAACACCGCAGCGTCGCCTTCGGTCCCGTCCTGCGCTCCCGCGGCGGCTGGCTGCACGACCGCGGCCTGATCGAGGCCGACGCCGAGAAGGAAGAGCTGGTGATCATTCGTGCGATACGACTCGGATGAACGGCGCTGCCGCATAATGACCCGGCGCGCGGGGCCCCTCCTGGTCGAGGGCCCGGTGGACGTCACGCTGGAGGACGGCACCACCGTGTCGTCCGACCGGTTCTGCGTCGCCCTGTGCACCTGCCGACGCAGCCGCACCTACCCGTGGTGCGACACCAGTCACCGCCGGTCCGAGCCGCCCGTTCCGCACAGATCCTGATCGGCTGGGTTTGTTCGCGGCTCAGACGTGTACGCGCAGTAGATGACCGAGCCGAAGCAGGAAACAGAACGGAAGTACGACAACCCCGTCCGCCGACCACACGACATGGCTGCCCGACCTCACCGGTGTTGCCGGGATCGTGTCGGTCGTGGACCAGGGCACCCAGGAACTGGACGCGGTGTACTACGACACCGACGACTTGCGGCTGGCAAGCGCCTCGGCCACGCTCCGGCGAAGGACGGGCGGGGCCGACGCGGGCTGGCATCTCAAACTGCCGCTGTCCGGGGACAGCCGGGAGGAGGTGCAGGCCCCGTTGTCCGACACGGTTCCGGACACACTGCGCGACCTGGCCCTTTCCCGCAGCCGAGGCGCGGAACTGCGGCCGGTCGTGCGCATCCGCTCCACTCGCGGGGTACGCCAACTCGTAGGTTCCGGCACCCGTGCCCACCCCGGACAGTGCTCCCCAGTCGTAGTCCGCGAGCGAAGCCGAGCCGTCGGCCAGGCTTGGCGCCAGGACGAGCGCGAGCAAGGTCCCGCCCAGTTGGGCATGGAGGGCGACGGTCATGCCGTCGACCCGTCGGGACAGCAGACCGTTGACGAAGCGGGTGACTCCGAAGCACAGGGCGGACGACAGAGCGAGGAACTCACCCATGGCACGCACCGGCCACGCCCTGTCGGCCCCGTGGGGAGGCTGAACGGGTTCCGTGAGCTGAGAACCTGAGAGGCCGCGTACCCCGTGTACCTCACCACAATGCGACGCCGCGGTCGGCGAGTGCGCGCGACAGCTTCCCCATCAGGGAGTGGAGCCTCGACCGGCCCTGGAACGGCGGGGAGCCGATACCGAGGGATCTGCCCCTGCGCGATATCCACCGCGCCGGGGGTCTCGGCGATGGCAACGCGCTCTCTTTGCGCCCTGCAACCCGCGAAGCTGATCACCTTCGCCGTGGTGATCCTGGCGCCCATGTCGCGTTCCATCCTCTCCAGTGCGGCGGAGGGCCAGTTGAGGCTGGATGGAGGCGACCGCGTCCTTCGATACGTTGACGTCGCGGGGGCGGATGTGCGCCTCCAAGGCGGAGTGGAGGACGCGCTGCTCGTTGACCTGGCCACTCAACACCACGTGTACGACGGCCAGTTGCATTAGCGGACTGGACAAGGGCGTCTCGCAACCGCATGGTTTCGAGCTCGACCAGTATCGCGAGGCCGGGGTGGCGCAGCAGCCGGCCGTTGGGCTTCGGACGCCCGAAGATCTCCACCGCCAGGGTTTTTAGCTCGCTGCCGAACACCGGGTCACTGTGTTCTTCGGCCATACGCCGGGCGAGCTCGGTACCGGCCGTCGCGCCGGCCAAATGATCATTGAGGTAGACGTCCAGGATGTGATGCCGTCCCTGGGTGCCGTCCGGCCTGTGCGATGTGATCTTCATGGATTTCCCTCTGGGGCTCGAAGCGGCCTGCGATGGCCGAGTGCCCCGCCCGGGTCAAACAACCGTCTCCTGTCGTCCGCGGTAGCGCAGCAGCTGATTTCCGTGACGGCGCACACAAAGGCGCATCCCGCGACCCGAATGTGGCACTGGCTGTGTCATGGAGTGGATGCGGTGGGCGGCACGGGCGGTCCGGCGGGCGTGGACGGAGCCCGGCCGTGAACGCGATCTGGCAGTACAGGCCGGCAAAGCGGCGCTGGCCGCCTGCCTGGCGTGGGCGGTGGCCGGCTGGTGGCTGCAGGCCCCCGTGGCGTTCGTCGCTCCCTGGGTGGCGGTCGTACTGGTGGAGTCGACGGTGTACCGGTCGCTCGCGCACGGTCTGCAGCAGTTGGCGGCGATCACGGTGGGGACCGTCCTGGCGACGCTCGGCGCGCTGGCGCTGGGCAGCACGTTGGTGACGATGGGCGTGGTGCTTCCTGCGGTGCTGCTGCTGGCTCAGTGGCGGCGCCTGGGCAGCCAGGGCATCTATGCCGCCACCGGTGCGTTGTTCGTCCTGACCGGGGGCGAGGTCACTTTGGCCATATCGGGGGCCCGCATCGCGGAGGCGGTGTTCGGCGCGGTGGTGGGCATCACGGTCAACGCGGTGATCCGGCCCCCGGTTTATCTGCGCGACACCCGGGCCGCTCTCCAGGATGCGGCCAGGGAGGCGCAGGAGGTTTTGCTCCAGGTCGGCGAGGGGCTGGCACAGGGAGAGTGGCACGGCCGCGCGGCGGGGGGCTGGCACGAGCGCGCGCTGCGCCTGGGACGTCTGGTCGAGCAGGCCCGCTCCTCGATCGGCTGGAGCCGCGAGAGCATGCGCGGCAACCATCGCCGGCGCGGTCCGCATGGCGTCGCCCCGCCGGGCGGCGAGTACGACGACGCACTGACCGTACTGGACCACGTCGCCGTACACATCGCAGGCATGACGCGCACGGTGCTGGACATCGCCCGCCACCACGACGAGGCAGCACGCCTCGGCACGCGCATCACCGGCCCGTACGCCGACTTCCTGCACCACGCCGGGCGGGCGATCGGCCTCTATGGCCAGACCCGGTTCGCGGAGACCGACGTCGGGCCGGGCACCCGGAATGCCCTGCACGGGGCTGCCGAGGAACTGCGCCGGAGTCTCGACGAACTCCACCGGCGTCTGCCCGGAACCGTCCAGGACGATCCGGGCACCCTGGCGGCAAACGGCACGCTGCTCGCCCACGCACGCCGTCTGGCCGAACAGCTCGTCCCGGACCCACAGCGCTGAGGCGGTGGTGATGTCACCTTCGTTGGGCGCGGATGATCATCAGCTCCTCTGTCTCCTCGTCGGCGTCGAGCAAGCCCCGGGCGCGCAGCCATGACAGTTTCCCGGTGATCACCGGCCCGAAGGGGACGAGGGTCCTGTCCGTCACCGCGCAGCGCAGACCGGTCTCCGTCAGCCGTTTCAGTGTTTCCTCGACACCGCAGAGGCCTGAGTGGACCATGAGCAGTACGCCGTGCGGTCGCAGGACGTCTCGGGCGCGGTCGCAGATCCGGTCGACAGCCTGTCGTCCGCCAGGGCCGGCGTCCCAGGCAAGTGCGGGGCGATGATCGTGGGCGGGGGCGGGTGGGGCGTGGGCACGTACGGCGGATTGGTCACCACTACATCGAAGCGCTGCCCGGCGACCGGGTCGGTGAGATATCTCCCCGCAGCACGCGCACCCGGTGCCCGGCGCGCGCGGCGTTCACGCGGGCGGTCATCACCGCCCGCCGGGAGATGTCGGTCGCGGACATCCGTGCCCCCATTCCCGCGGCCAGCAACGCGAGCGCTCCGCTTCCCGTGCACACGTCGAGGACGTCCGTGTCCGGCGTGATTCCTTCGGCGCGGAGAGCTTGGGCGAGCAGATGGGTGTCGGCCTGCGGAGCCTAGACCCCCGGAAGCGTCCACAGACTTCCGAGGCCGACGGTCCGTGCGGTGGCGGTCGTCATCCGGAGCCTCCGCGGGAGTACCAACGGGCACAGGTCGTCATTCGTCCCGCCTAACGGGCGTCCACCTCGGTCGGGCCCGCTGGAGCTGCGGTCCGCCTGCCCGCGCAGCAGTCTCCGGCCCCTGCCTTGTGACTGCTGCCGCATGCAGAGGTGCTGCGGGCCATCGCCTCCGGGTCGGGCTGAGGTTCCATGCCGTGCGTGGCCGGCTCAGAGAACGGGGGTGAAGCGGTCCCAGGCGCGGTGCGTCCCGAGCAGACGGGTCACGTGCTGCACCACGGAGGAGGCGGTCTCGCCCACCACCACACCCGCAGAGCCCTCGAACAGACCGGCTGTCTCAAGGACCGAGGACCCTCCGCCCCATGCTCCGATGGCCTTGCCGTGGCGGTATGCCTCGGTGACCATCAGCAGCAGGCGGGGGTCGGTGGCGGTGGCCACGGCGGTGTCGTCGTCGACCTTGGCGTCGCGGGCGCCATAGGAGTCAGCACCCAGAGTCGGAGCACCCGCCAGCAGAATCGCGTCGAACTCGGTGGACCGGGCGGTGGCGAAGGTGCGCTGCACGGTGACCGGGTCGCCGTCCTGGTCCAGCACGCCGCCCGCCGAGGCGATGACCAGCGGCACCATGGCGGCGCCGAGAACCATGCGGCGCACTTCGCGTACGCTCTCCAGGTCGTCCGTGGCGGCGGTGACGTTGCCGATGATCCGGCCGTCGACCGGCCATTCCGCGCCGAGTTGGGAGAGCGCGGGGCTCGGCTCGACCTCCGTCGGTGGGAGGCTCGCCTCGGGGGCCGGAAGGCCCAGGCCGGCGGCCACCTGTACGCACAGGTCGGGGTCGATGTTGGCGAGTACCTTCAGCGCCCGTTCCTTGATGGCTGTCTCCCAGCACTTGCCGCGTTCGAAGGTGTAGGCGGCGACGATGTGTTCGCGTTCCGTGGGCGACATGCTGAGCCAGAACAGCCTCGGCTGGCTGAAGTGGTCGTCGAAGGAGGCGGCGGCGTCCCGTACCTTGCGGGCGGCGGGAACGTCGGCGGGCACCTCGATGTAGGCCGCGGTGTCCGCGCCGGCGAGGAACGGTCAGCCGCTGTCGAGGGAGTTGGGCCGGTCCCCACTCCGCTCCGCGGGCGGCCACCGCCGCTACTCCCGCTACCAACTGCGCATCGCCGCCCGCGCCCGGGAACTCGTCGATCGGGGCACCCCCATTGAGGCCGCCTGCCGGATCGTCATCCTCGAAGACCAGCTTGAGGAAGCTCAGCGCATCAACGCCGAATATCGCCGCGCCGCCGAATCAGCGAGCCCACCCGCAGCAGAATGAGATGAGCGTGCCCGTCAGCGTCGGCGGGCATCGCACCCACGGTCTCGGTGTGCAGCGTGATCTTTTCCTGTGGTGACGCGGTGTGTGGGCGTGTAGCGTCTGCGTCAGCTGCCGTGGTTCGGAATTCCCTCTGAGCTTGTTCCGCTTTGACGGACACGTCCTGGCCTGCGCCGTGTACTCGGTCACCGCCTGGCTGCTGTTCGCAACGAGCGCCGTCTACCACCGCGGCACCTGGGGACCGCTCGGCGAGGCTCTTCTGCGACATCTCGACCACGCCAACATCTTCCTGATCATCGCCGGCACCTGCACCCCCCTGGCCGTGCTCCTTCTCCGGCCGGAACAGCGGTCCATGCTGCTGTGGATCGTATGGACCGGAGCATTGGCCGGCATCGCGTTCCGGGTCCTGTGGGTCGGAGCCCCGCGGTGGCTGTACACCCCCTGTTACCTGGCCCTGGGGTGGGCGCCGGTGCGCTACCTGCCCGACTTCCTGCACACCGGCGGAGCAGCCGTAGTAGTCCTGATCGTTGGCGGCGGTCTCCTCTACAGCGCGGGCGCGGTCGTCTACGCCCTCCAGCGGCCCGACCCCTCACCCCGCTGGTTCGGCTACCACGAGGTCTTCCACACCCTGACCGTGGCAGCCTTCACCGCGCACTACATCGCCATCTCCCTGGCCACCTACTGATCGCGACAGCGTCCGGGCTTGCGACCGACGCAGAGGGCGAACTGCTCGCAAAGGACAAGAGGGGGTCTTCGCACACCACGAGCCGGCCTACCGAACGGGCGCGGCGACGACTATTCTCTCGGCCCCCACTGATGCTGCCTCCAACTTGCCCCACCACTCGGAGGATGGGTGGCGAAGGGCTAGTTCTACCTGCTCGTCATCGGTGTGGTGGTCCTAGGCGCTGTCTTCGTCCCCCTGGTCGGTCCGCCCAAGGGCCCGCAGAAGCGGGGACCGGCGAAGGCCCGAGTCATCGTCCGGGAGTAATCTGCTTCGTCCGCGACGGGGCGGAGGCGTCGGTGAGGTCGGCACCGGTGGCGGCGTCCCGCCGGAAGAGGCCGACGCCGTGCCAGTCCAGGCACATGACGGTCGCGTCGTCCTGCAGGTGGCCGTGGTTGACGTCGACGATCGCCCCGATGAGGGCCCGGGCGGCCTCGCGGGGAGCGCGCGGGTGCGCACGACCAGATCGGACAGATCGAGGCGGTTGGCGTTGCGCTCCAGCATGCCGTCGGTCAGCATCACCAGCCGGTCGCCCGGCCGCAGGTCCAGCGACTGGACCCGGTAGGTGTGAGGGGCGGGGAAGCCGAACGGCATATCGATCTGCGGAGCGATCTCCCGCACCTGCCCGTTCCGCATCCGCAATGGCCACGGATGCCCGGCGTTGACGAACTCGGTCCTGCCGTCGACCAGACTGATGCGCAGGAGCTGGCCGGTGACATAGCTCTGGCGGCCGTGCTCGCGCATGGCCTGGTCGGCCTGACGGGCCTGTTCGGCGAGGTCGGCACCGGCCCGCCGGGCCCGGCGCAACGCGCCCACCAGGAGGGTTGCCAGCTGGCGTCGGTGACAGAGAGCTGGACCGTGTCCCGGTTGATCACGTAGTCGAAGGTGTCTCCCCCGACGTGGTCGGCCGGCTCCAGCGCCCCGGCCACCGCGAACTGCGCTGCCTCACACGCCAGTGAGGCCGGGAGCAGCCGGTGCTGGATCTCCGCGGCCAGGCTCAGTGGGGTGGTACGGCGGCCCCACTGGTAGACGTCGGTGTAGGACCGGTTCGCAATGACGATGTACGCCAGTGCGTGCGCGGCCTCGCCGATCTCCCGCATCACCTCCGCATCCGGCGCCACGGGCAGGAACAGTTCGAGGAGCCCGATGGCGTCCCCGCGATTGGTCACAGGGGCGACGATCCGCACCACCGTGCTGTCGCCCGTGTCCTCCAGGCTCAGCCGCTGGGTGCGGATCACGTCCTCGTACACGGTGTCCCGCAGCGTGATGCGCCGGGCCGGTTCATCGGTCTCGACGCTCCCCGCCGCCCCCAGTCGCACGACCGACTCGCCGGTGAAGTCGGTGATCAGGAAGGACACCGACGCCGCCCCGAGACGCTCCTTGAGCATGCGCGCGACCACGTCGAGCGACTCCACGGGCGCCGCGGCCTCCGCCGCCTCCAGCGTCCCCGCCAAGGCCATGGCCCTGCCCCGGCCATCGACGTTCTCCGAAGTTTGAGTGGTCGGCCCACCGTCCCCGTCAGGCCCGCAAACGCTCAGGGTGACTCCTCGCCGCTCGCTGGTGCTCAGGATTCCGTCCCAGGTACGCGAGGGGTTCGCGCGAAGCGCCGGGGCCGGGCCAGAAGCTGTTGCACGACAAAGCCCGTGCAGAGTACCTCTGTCGTCGCAGAGTCCGTTCCCCTCACGGCCTGCTTGGTGGATCTGGTCGATGAGGTGGTGCTGTGTGCCGTCGTCGGGCCAACGCGGTCGCCTCGGTCATGCCCGGTGGCCTCGTCGCGGGTGAAGGCGGCGGGCAGGTGCGAGGTCCTGCACCCTCGCTTGGCGTGGACACGACCCTCCGGACCTTTCCGGGACGGTTCTCAAGGTGGAACACTCCCCTTTGAATCGCGGGCTTTCGCGCCTTTGGTCCTTGGGACGTGTTCCTGATGGCTCGTCATGTGTCGTGCGTTGCCGCCCCGGCCTCCTGGGGTGGGCCGCTGACTTCCGGGTCCGGTCTCGATGGCCGCCGGGCCGCGCGCGGTACCGGGGACCGTGCTGCCGGGTGGTGGCTCAGGCGTCGATGATGACGGGGATGATGAGGGGCTTGCGGCGGTAGGTGCGGAAGGCCCAGTTCGCCACGGCGCGGGCGAGGAGTTGTTCGAGTTGGCGCGCGTCCCCGACGCCTTCCTCGGCCGCAGCGGCCAGGGTCTTCTCGATGACCGGGATGACCGGCTCGAAGGTGGCGTCGTCGTGCACGAAGCCGCGGGCCAGGAAGTCGGGGGCCTCGGCGAGGGCGCCGGTGTCCGCGTCGACGATCGCCACCACCGTGACCACGCCTTCCTCTGCGAGGGTGAGGCGGTCCTTGAGGGACGCTTCGGTGGCGCCCCCGACCTCCATGCCGTCGACGTAGACGTTGCCGGCGGGGACCTTGCCGGTGATGGACGCGCGTCCGTCGACGAGGTCGACGACGACGCCGTCCTCGGCGATGACGACCCGGTCCGGGTCGACGCCGGTACGGATGGCGAGGTCGCCGTTGGCCCGCAGGTGGCGCCATTCGCCGTGGACGGGCATGACGTTGCGGGGTTTGACGATGTTGTAGCAGTAGACGAGTTCGCCGGCGCTGGCGTGCCCGGAGACATGCACCTTGGCGTTGCCCTTGTGGACCACGTGGGCGCCCCACCGGGTGAGTCCGTTGATCACCCGGTAGATGGCGTTCTCGTTGCCGGGGATGAGGGAGCTGGCGAGCAGGACGGTGTCGCCCTTGCCGATGCGGATCATGTGGTCGCGGTTGGCCATCCGTGACAGCGCGGCCATCGGTTCGCCCTGGGAGCCGGTGCACACCAGAGTGATCTTGTGGTCCGGGAGCTTCTCCAGCTCCTTCGTACTCACGACCAGACCGGAGGGGACCTTCAGATAACCAAGGTCACGGGCGATGCCCATGTTGCGCACCATCGATCGGCCGACGAAGGCGACCTTGCGGCCGTGCTGGTGGGCGGCGTCCAGGACCTGCTGGATGCGGTGCACGTGGCTGGCGAAGCTGGAGACGATGACCCGGCGCGGGGCGGTGCGCATCACCTGCTCGATCGCCGGGTTGAGCTCTCGCTCGGAGGTGGTGAAGCCGGGGACCTCGGCATTGGTGGAGTCGGTGAGGAACAGGTCCACACCCTCCTCGCCGAGGCGGGCGAAGGCGCGCAGATCGGTGATGCGGTCGTCGAGAGGGAACTGGTCCATCTTGAAGTCGCCGGTGTGCAGCACCATCCCGGCGCCGGTACGGATCGCGACGGCGAGGCTGTCGGGGATGGAGTGGTTGACCGCCACGAACTCGCAGTCGAAGGGTCCGAAGCCGCGCCGGTCGCCCTCCCGCGCCCGCACCGTGCGCGGCCGGATGCCGTGTTCCTTGAGCTTGGCCTCCAGGAACGCCAGCGTCAGCTTGGAGCCGACGACGGGAATGTCGGAGCGCTCGCGCAGCAGGTACGGCATGCCGCCGATGTGGTCCTCGTGGCCATGGGTGAGGACCACGGCCACGATGTCGTCCAGCCGGTCCCGGATCGAGGTGAAGTCCGGCAGGATGACGTCCACGCCGGGCTGGGTCTCCTCGGGGAACAGCACGCCGCAGTCGACGATGAGCAGTTTGCCGGCGTGCTCGAAGACGGTCATGTTGCGGCCGATCTCACCCAGGCCGCCCAAGGCGACGATCCGCAGCCCTCCTTCGGGAAGGGGAGGGGCGGCTTTCAGTTCGGGGTGCGGATGACTCATACCTTGACGTTACCCGGCGAGCGGGACGGGGTGATCCATTGCCTGTGTGATCTCTCCTTCCCGACGGAGCGGGGCGCCCGCAGCGGCTGCCGGGACGACCTGCGGCGGCGGGTGAGACGGCGAGGCCCCTGCCGGGGCACATCGTGACGGGACCTCGGTGCGACATACTTTCCCGATGAGTTCACGCACTTCCCCGATCAGCCGGCCGATCACGATACGGAGGGCCGTCGCGCGGGATGCCAAACGGCTCACGCGGCTCGTGCGTGGCTCAGGCGCCTACGAAGGTAAGTACGCGTCGGCAGTCGCGGGCTACCGGGTCGGTCCTGATTACATCGAGGCCCACCGCGCCTTTGTGGCCGTCGGCGCCGACGAACATGGAGGCCGGGTCCTCGGGTTCTACTCGCTCGTCCTCGCTCCACCGGAGCTCGACCTGCTGTTCGTCGCTGACGAAGCGCAAGGACGGGGTATTGGACGACTGCTCGTGGCGCACATGCAGTCCGAGGCCCGTGCCGCCGGGCTCGACCGCGTCAGGGTCGTGTCGCATGTTCCCGCTGCGGACTTCTACCACCGCGTCGGTGCGGTGCGGACCGGGACCGCGTTCGCGAACCCGCCCGCGGTGCCATGGGACCGTCCCGAATTCGAGTTTCGCATTCCTGCGGGATGACGCGTTGTGCCGGTTCGCAGCACACCGGCCTCGCCTGCATGGCTGCCAGAGCTCGGTGCGCGGCCGCGGAGCGTCCTGACGACACTGCCGGAGACGGCGCCGCGGGCCTGGTGCCGCAGAGGAGGTCGGGCCTTCCCCCGTGAAGGTGGGCGCGCGGTTATTGATCATGCGGCGAGCGTGAGTTCAGCGGTGTGGTGTCAGTGTTGTCGCCGGCCGCGATCGCCGCGCACCTGTACGTGTCCTTACGCACCCTGCGGCGGGCCTTCGCGAGTCCGGACGAGTCGTTCAGCGCCTACCTCCGCCGTCGACGCCTGGAGGAAGCGGCCGAAGCGCTCACCGCCCCCGGATCGCGGCTCAGCATCTCCGAGGCCGCCGCACTCTGGCGTTTCACCGACAGCAGCCACTTCATCCGCACTTTCAAAAAGCGACACCATGCGACACCAGCGTAATTCGCACGCCGCCTGACGTGACGACTCAGCCGGCCGCCGCGCGGAGCAGCGCCGGGAAGGCCGCGATGCCATCCACCACGTGCTCCGGTGTGACCACGCGGTTACACCGACATCTACCTCACCGCAATCGGCATCGTTCTGACCGTCATCTACCTGGCCGGACTCGTCTTCCGGCCCCACCGGCAGTACGCGCGGATGGGCATCGACCCCATCACCGCCGCCAATCGTCTACCTGATTGGCATTGCCGGACTGGCCACCATCGCGACCTGAACAAGCACACAGCCCTTCCTGGCAGGCCCGGTGCTTCGCAGCAGCACGCGTCCGCCGGCGGTCCGGCCCGGCTACGCTCCCCGCCCGGCTCGTGAACTCAGGGTCGTGGCGACTCGGAGCCTGCCCGAAGCTGCTGCCAGCAGCGATGTACGTGCTGCTCGGCCTGGTCCACGACGTAGCGGGAGGCTTCATCCGCAGGATGGTTTTCAGCGGGAATGCCATGCTGTGGCCCTGGTGCTGCCGCGCGCTGCGGCCTTGCCGGCGGCTGGCGGCCCAGCGGCCGGCCAGGACGAGGGAAGTGACCGTCGCGGCGGCCAGGGCGGGTAGCGCGTGGGAGACAGACGAGGCTCGACATCTTTCCGTGCAGGGGGAGAGGGCATGGGGGGATGCCGGTATCCGCGTACCGGCACCCCTCCAGGTTGGTTCAGCCGGGCCAGGTGCCGGTCAGACGACGGGTGGCGGCGGCCCCGCCGCGGTCAACGGCGGCCTTGACTCCAGCGAAGATGGCGCCCTGCAGGACGGCGGCGAGCAGGACCTCGCTCCAGGTACGGTCCTCGTCGGTGGCGTCGGGCGCGTCGTCATCGTGGCCGAGCATCTTCCACGCCTGCTTGAACGCCGCTCCGGCGACCACGCCGCTGACGGCACCCAAAGCCAGACCCACCGGCTTGTAAGCGATCTTCGAGGCTTTCACACCGCTCACCCCTTGCGACGGCGGCAGACCATCCACACCACGACGGCCACGCTGGCGGCCAGCAGCAGGCCGCGCTTGTCGCGGGCCATCTGTGCACCCTGGGTGGTCTTCTGCTGTACGGATTCGGGGGCCTTGTCGTGCCACAGCTGACCGGCCCGGGCGGCCTTCGCGCGGGCCTGCTCGGCAGCCTGGGCAGCCTTGTCCTTCACTGGGTCGGGCAGCTTGTCCTGGGCCTGATGTGCCAGGCCGACGGCCTTGGCTTTCAGCTCGCCGGCCTTGACCGTGGCCTGTTCCTTGGCCGCCGTGGCCTTCTCCTGGGCGCGTGCCTTGACGTCCGTCTTGGCCGCGAGGGCCTCGACCGTCCGGCCGAGCTCCTCGCGAGTGTGCTCGACCTGCTCGCGCAGCTCATCGGGGCTGTCGGCGGTGGGCTCGTCGTGGGGCGGCTGGGTCATCGGTGTGCGCTCTCCTTGATCTCGGCCACATCGGCCTTCACGTTCTCGACCGTCTGCCGTGGTGTCGGCGGCGCGGCCTGGTCGACCTGCTTCTTCCCGCTCATGGCCATCACCGCGGCGATCACACCCAGAACCGCTGTGATGATCAGTGCTGCGGCCCACACCGGCAGCACGAGCGCCAGCGCGGCGATCACCGTCGCCACCAGAGCCTGCAACATGAGGAAGCCGACCACGCCGGCTCCGCCGAACAGGCCACCGCCCTTGCCGTAGAGCTTGCCCTTCTCCTTCATCTCCGCCTGCGCCAGGCGCATTTCACCGCGCACCAGCTCCGTCAACTGCTGCGACGCCCTCTGCACCAGCTCGCCCACCGGCTCCTGGCCGGCGGGGTTCGGGCTGTGGTCGCTCCCGGACGAGTACGGCTGCGTGCTCGACACGGCGGTCACCTCCCGTCCATCTCGTTCCTGCGGGCCGGGCAGTCCGCCCCCTTCACTGCGCCGCGAGTACCCCGAACGCCCCCGTTCAAGGCAGGTGGCTTGGCAGGGACGGGACGCCTGTCAGCGGCAGCGTCGCGGAGGCGCACGACGCGCTCACCATCACCATCGAGGTGTCTTCTCACCCTGGGATCCACATTCCTTCGCTACGCCCTGACTGCCGCAAGGCAGGTTCGAGCGGGCCGCCGCACGCCGCGATGCAGACGACAGACGACTTGCCATATGCCGCGATGGTGGTCCTCGGCACCTTCGGTGTCGACGCCCTCGTTGCATACCTGGACGCTCTGTCTCCTCGCCGGTGGGTTCTTCGGTCGACATCCGCACCCACTCCGCCGGAGCCGCCTCGGTCTCCACCACCGGACGCTCGTCGTGGAGGTGACCTCGTCCTCGCTGATGGCGGGCCCGACCGTGGCAATCCTGGCGCCGGTGACCGGTCCCGGGCTATGGCCAGTGGCGCAGGAAGAGAGCCGGGGCACGGCGGGCGAGCCAGGTGCTGACAAGGCCAAGGGCGGCGCCGACGGCGACGTCGCTGGGGTAGTGGGCGCCCGACTGCACCCGCTCAAGGGCCACCAGCGCGGCCGGCACGGCGCACAGCGCGCCCACGGTCGGCCAGACGGGGGCGACGGCGGCGGTGAAGGCGACAGCCGCCGCGGTGTGCCCGGAGGGGAACGAGGAAGAGTGGGGGCGATCCGCGACCTCGTCGTGCGGGATCCACTCCGCGGGCGGCCTGGGGCGGTCGGCGAGCGGCTTGCACAGCGCGTTCGACGCCAGCTGCGCCACTACCAGGGCCCCCAGCCCGGCGGCCGCGGCCTTGCGGCCCCGCCACCCGCCCCACTACGCCATGGCGGCCGCGGCCCCGCACCACAGTTTCGTGCTCTCTGCGGACTCCTCCACCCCCGACAGCACCTTGGCCACGCCCGGCGGAATGCGGGAAGCCGCCCGCCGTGTCAGAACCCGATCAGCCCTATGCAAGCCCGTCAGCAACCTCATGAACTGCGGTTGTCCCCAAACCCTGCTCGGTAAGCAGCCCGACTGTCGGATCAGTCCGCCACCCGCTGCGCGACGGTCATGATTCGTCCAGCCGGCGCAGGTCCTCCTCATCCCACTTCCGTGTGTCGCGCGGCTCGGTGTAGGGCTCCTTGTGCGGCGGCAGACCGCCGGCGACCGCCCGCTGCCGTACGGTCTCGGCGTCGAACTCCAGGCCCAGCAGGATCGCCAGGTTGCTGATCCACAGCCAGACCAGGAAGACGATGACACCGGCCATGGTGCCGTAGGTCTTGTTGTACGAGGCGAAGTTGGCGACGTAGAACGCGAAGGCGGCTGAGGCGATCAGCCAGATGACCAGGGCGAGGAAGCTGCCCGGGGTGATCCACCTGAACCCCTTCACCCTGGCGTTCGGGGTGGCCCAGTACAAAAGCGCGATCATGATCGTGACCAGGACCACCAGGACGGGCCACTTGGCGATCGACCACACCGTCAGCGCGGTGTCACCGATCCCGAGCGCGGTGCCGGCCTCGCGGGCCAGAGCGCCGGTGAAGACGACGATCAGGGCGCTGACGACGGCGAGTATCAGCAGGACGACCGTCAGCCCGACCCGCACCGGAAGGATCTTCCACACCGGGCGGCCTTCCGGCATGTCGTAGACCCGGTTGGCCGCGCGGATGAACGCCGCGACGTATCCGGAGGCCGACCACACCGCCAGGACGATGCCGACGATCGCCATGATCGACCCGATGCCGGCGTTGTTCTGCAGCTGAGAGACGGCCCCGGTGATGATGTCGCGGGCGGCGCCCGGAGTGAACTGCTTGAAATTGTTCAGCACCGAGTCCGTGGTGGACTTACCGGTGAGACCGAGCAGCGACACCAGGACCAGCAGGGCCGGGAACAGCGACAGCAGACCGTAGTACGTCAGGGCCGCGGCACGGTCGGTCAGCTCGTCGTCCTTGAACTCCCGCAGGCTGCCCTTCAGCACCGCCCCCCAGGCCGTCTTCGGCAGCTGCGTCGGTGTGTCCGGCGCGCGCCGCTCCACCGCGGGGCCAGGCCCTACCTCGTCGGGCGGCGGGGGCTTGCGTTCCGGTGCCTCGTCGCCGCCGTGGTGCTCTTTCCGCCCTGGAAGATGCAGCTTCATGCCGGCCGAGTACCCGGGGACCCCCACTCCATCAGGAGGTTGACGCAGCTGTCCACGGACGTCCCCGCTGGGCTTCTCCGCGTAGCGGTCTCGCCGTCGGAGAGCGTCAGCGCGCCTGGCGCAAGCGCGTCGTTGTGGGTGGCCGATTTCCTCGCGCACCTTGGTCCTGGCCGGTCATTCGCCGTCTCGGTCAACTTCAGACGGGCGAGGGCAGCGCGCAGTTCGGTCAGGACGGTCTCCGGCAGGGCGCCGCCCTGGGCGTGTTTGACGATCTGCTCGGCGATCGAGGACAGCTTGGCGTTGGTGTGCTGCGATACCTCGCGCAAGACGCTGAATCCGTCATACGGACTGATCGTGCCCATGAGGACAAGGACGCCGATGGCCTGATCGACAACCGCGTGCGAGGTGACCGCCCGCTGCAGCTGCTCCTTCTCCGCCCGCAGCTGCTCGACTTCCTGGACGAGGTCCTCGATGCGGGCAGACGCGCCGGAGTCCTGCCCGGAAAGTGTGGAGGAGGCCATGCCTATCACCAGATCCGTCAGCGGAAGGGTGGACAATACCGGAGAGCTCGACGGGGGCTGGCTTCCGAACCCCACGCTGGGGCGGGTAACCCAGATCGCGAACTGCGATGCGGCAGCGTCACGCTGCCTCGCTGTGCCGCGCGCTCTGTCCAGCCGGACTGCGCTCGGCGGCTGACGGGTCGACGTCGGGGACCAGTCGCAGGTGACGTCCCCGGGCGTGGCGGGCCGCCGGCGCCCTGGCCGACAACCGGTCCTCGACGCGGTCCATGGCGTACAGCAGTACACCCAGGGCGGGCAGCAGCAAGACGGCAACAACGATCACGGCCCCGTTCCCTCCTGGTGGGTGACATCCGGCCGGGTTCCCGCCGAGGCTCGGCCGGCAGCCGAACCACGTGAGGGTCTGGTGATGATCCGGTGCAGACGGTGTTCGGCTGATGGGTCTGTCCGCTGTCGGCGCATGGAACGCGGCGGCGGAAGCATGTGAGAAGGCATGGAGTGTGCGATCTACCGAGAACAGACGGGCGAGTGCGAAAAGATCGACGGCCGGCAGGAAGACGGAGGGTGTCAGGGCATCCTCGACCGCTTGGCGGTGCTGAAGCCGGACGAGTTCGCCTGGATCCGGATGGACGACCCCGGTGAGGACGGGCTGCAGCGGGTCGGCGAGTATCTGAAGCTGCATCCTCTGGCGATCGAGGACGCCGTCCAGGCACACCAGCGGCCGAAGCAAGAACGCTACGGTGACGTGCTGGCGGTCGCCGTGAAGACGCTGTGGTTCGTCGAGGAGACCGCCGATGTGGAAACCGGCGAGGTGATGATCTTCCTCGGCTCGTCCTTCGCGCTGACTGTCCGGCACGGCGCCGCCGATCCGGCTGCGGAGGCGGCCCGGCGGCTGGGAGACGTCCCGCAGATGGCGCGGCTCGGACCGGTCAGTGTCCTGCACGCGGTGACCGACGTGATCGTGGACGCCTACGCAGAGGCAGCGGCCCAGGTCCGCGCGGACCTCACCGACCTGGAACGGTGCGTGTTCTCACCCGTCCGCGATGACCTGACGGAGCAGATCTACGCGCTCAAGCGGGAGGTGGTGGAGTTCCGCGACGCCGTTCAGCCTCTGGTCCCCGTCGTGCAGCACTTCACCGCGCCCCATGACGACTGGCCGCAGCGGATGGTGCCCTACTTCCGCGACGTCACCGACCATCTCACCCGCACCGACACCGAAGTCCGCGCCCTTGACGACCTGCTCGGCTCCGTCCTCGACGCCCACCTGGCGAAGGTGGGCACCTGGCAGAACGACGACATGCGCCGCATCAGCGCCTGGGCCGCCATCCTGGCCATCCCCACCATGGTGGCCGGCATCTACGGCATGAACTTCGCCCACATGCCCGAGCTGGACTGGCGCTACGGCTATCCGTGCGCGCTGGCCGCGATGGCCCTCGGCGCGGGACTGCTGTACCGGGCATTCCGCCGCAACGGCTGGCTCTGACACCCCGACCGCCCCTGCCTCGGCTCGTCGGCGGCCCGCCGCCCCGACGAAGCCGGGAAAGCGTTGCTCGTAGCGACTGAAGGAGGGCACGTGCCCGGAGGGCCCACTACCGACACGTCAGGAGTGCAGGCCGGAGAACGTATACCCGGGCTCTCGTCGGCAGTGCCGGCGCGGGGCAGGGCCCGCCACAGGTCCACCCCGGCGATGTGAGATCTCGTGACAGATGAGAGGCTCAGGCGGGTGAGTGAGACACCGACGAACGCCCTGCAATACCGCTTTGACGAGCCGGAAGGCGCCCCGGTCCTGATCCTTAGTCCCTCACTGGGTACCACATGGCACAGGTTGTAGAGACCGTCCACGGGCGTCCAATTGATCCAGGGTGAGCGCGTAAGTCCAGGTCAAAGCCCTGCCATGTGAGTGCGTCCGCAGGGTTGGTGACCCGCCCGTGATCGCTTGTGATCGCTCGTGACAGGTGAGGACCCCCGTCGGATCGCTCCGGCGGGGGTCCTGCGTAGACGGGGGCCTGATACGACGACGCCCCGCTGGCTTGCTGCGGCGGGGCGTCGTCGTGCAAATATTCCGTTGATGTTGCGGAACGTCAGGCACTCAGGCCGGGCGGGTGTCAGTCCGAGAAGTCGAGGCTCTCCTGACCAGGCCCGGGGGTGCGTCGAGACTTCCGCGGCGGTTTCGGTTCCTTGGTTGCGTAGGCAGGTACGGGCAGGATGCCCTCGCCCCGTAGGTCGTCGGTGCTGATGAGCGGGCCGCTGCTCACGGCGTCCAGCAGCCGGGCCTGTCGGGGTTCGAGGGCTACGAGGAGCCCGAGCGCGTTGATGAGGTCAATCAGGTCAACGGTCCACCGGGCAGGCCAGGTCGGGGGCAGGATGTCGTTCAACGGGGTCTGTCGTTCCACGTCTGGCTTGCGCTTGCGGAAGCTGAACCACTTCCGGATCACCTGCACCCCGCCGATCCGATAGTCCCAGACTTCCGGCGCCACCGGACGTATGCAGCCCGTGCCCACCGTGAGGGTTCGCGTGGACGCTTCGTAGGAGATGTCCTCAGGTAACCCGTCGTCCTCTCCGATCACGACGACGCATTCCGGTTGTTCCTCCGGGGGAAGCCTCGGTGACGAGCCAGGTGAACTGTCGTGGTGGGAGGCGAAGCGCTGGCCGTACGTGTGGATCCACACCGTGCGCCTGCCCACTTCCACGAGCTCCGCCCATAGAGCCGGGTCGCGTGTTATAGGGATACGGGCACCGCGCTCGGCGAGGTTCGCGGCGAACCGGCGGGTGTAGCCGCTGTGGCCGGCTGTTCCCGCGATGTACGCGAAGAGGTCCTCGGCGGTGACCGTCACGCCGTACGTCTTGGTGAGCAGCCGCAGCAGGCCAGGGGTGACGTTTGGTTCAGCCTGGTGGGGGTGGCGGTAAAGAGGGGCGACGCGGCCGCCTTCGGTGCCTTTGAAGTGATGGATGTCGGGCAGAAGGGCGGTGAAACTCACCGCCGGCCCCGGACGGCCTGACTCCGTGTGGAGTTCGGACAGGCAGATCTGACGCTGGTCGTTGTGGGCGAACCACAAGGCCGGCCGCGGTCGGTCGATCACTCTTCGGTCCGCGATGATGTACTGCCGGTCGAACGTCATCCGTCCGTACTTGACGATGACCGGAACCCTCTCTTTCTCTGCGGCAAGACTGCCCGTCTCCTGCTGGCCGGGCAGTGGTGGTTCCAGCTTGTCCGGACGGCGGTCTCCGGTGGTCTTCATCAGCTCCGCTTTGGCGTCTGCCGGAGCCTGGACGAGCCTGTGCCAGCGCCTCTCCAGAACGTCCCGGCTGGGTGAGACGGGCCAGTTGCGGTTGTTCTTGTTGCCGGAGCTCGTCCAGGGCAGCAGGACGTCCACCGGTGGCATTGCCGACCACTCGGAGTCGGACGTCACGTGAAAGGGCGCGGTCCACTGTGTGGGGCAGAGCTGCCAGGAGGTCCCTCCGCGATGGCCGTCGAGGCCAAGCCCTTCCAGCCCGTCGAACTTCTCCTCGCGTGTGCCCGCGGGGACGTCGAGTCGCCAGACCCGCGCCGGTGTACCCGCGTCCGGGGCGCCATGGCGGACGAAGACGGCGATGCAGATCTCCCGCTTGACATCCTGGAAGACACGGGTGCGCGTGTCGGAGTAGGCGCCCTCGGGGGAGAGACCGATGACCCAGCCCTCGTCGGCGACCTCGCGCAGGTAGTGGCGCATGCCGGCCGAGCCCTCGCTGTCCAGGTATCCGGAGTTGGTGATGAGAGCAACGATCCCGCTGGGGGCCTTCGGCGCTCCCGAGGCGGTCAACTGGTCGAAGACCTTCCAGGTGGACCACGCCCAGAAGTAGACGTATAGGTTGTCGAGGGCGTAACCGACGCGTCCGTTGTCCTCTGGGTGGAAGCGGGCGAGGATCGGGCCCTGGCCGTTCGGGTTGCCCTCGGTGACCCAGCGTCCGACGCCCGACTGTCTCGCACCCCGCAGGTAGGGCGGATTGCCGATGACCACCATGACCTTCTCGTCCGCCTTGATCTTGTTCGCCATTCGGCGGTGGCGGGCGATCGCCTCGTACATGAAGCCCAGGTGGTGCTCGACGGCGGGATCGTCGAGTGTGTCGGCCACCAGAAGCCTCGGCGGGCGGCGCGTGATGTCGGCGTCGTGGGACCGGAAGGCGTGGTGCACACGGAGTTCGGCGACGGCGTACGGCCCAGTCTGTTTCTCCGGCCCGACCAGTCGGCCCGAGAGTTCCCGGAGAAGCCCGGACTTGAGCGTCCTGCCGTACTTCAGTGACAGGGACTTGGCGACGTGGTCGATGATGTTGATGAGGAAGGTCCCGGTACCCATGGCCGGATCGACGACGGTGACGTCCTCGCTTCCGTAGCCGTTCTCCTGGCCGAGCCGGTCACGCAGCACCTCGTCGGTGTAGCCGACCATGAAGCGGACGACCTCGCCGGCCGTGTAGCAAGTACCCGTCCGCCGTCGCAGTTCCGGGTCGTAGGCGCTCAGAAAGCCCTCGTACAGGTGGAGGTAGGCGTCTCCGGTCTCATCCTTGAACATCTCGGGATCGACGGCCGATAAGACGTCGATCAGCGGGTCGATGATCAGCTGCACCGCATCCTGCTCGCGAAGCTGCATGCGGCTGGCGCACTCGACTGGTCCGTGCGTGCGTGGACGGCTCCCACGTCCGCGCAAAAAAAGGGGGGTGTTGCGACCGGTCCGTCACCGGTCGACCGGCGGAAAGCGGGCAGCAAACACCACCTGATCTGCGATGGGAAGGGCACCCCGCTGCACGTCATCACCACCGCCGCGAACGTCAACGACATCACACAGACCCTTGCCCTGGTCGACGGCATCCCTCCCGTGGCCGGCCGCCTGGGCCGTCCCCGCCGACGTCCGGAGTCCGTGCTCGGCGACAAGGCCTACGACTCCCGGGCCGTGCGCAGCGAACTGAGGCGGCGCCGGATCCTGCCGGTGATCTCCCGCAAGGGCTCCCCGAACATCAAGGGCCTGGGCAAGCTCCGTTACGTCGTGGAGCAGACCTTCGCTCTCCTCCAGCAGTTCAAGCGCCTCGCTGTCCGGTGGGAGCGACGCGTCGAACTCCACGACGCCTTCCTCTCGTTGGCCTGCAGCCTCATCTGCTGGCGCCGCCTGAAGAAGGCCCGCTCATGACCCTGTTACGAACTCAAAGCCCCGGTCGAACAGTCCTAGGCCAGCTGACCAGGCACCACACAGGAGGGGCCACTGGGTGGCCGATCGGTAAATGAGTAGCGTGTTGTTACAGGGATCGGAACACTGCCTCGGTGACCAGTACTGCACCGTCTCAACTGCTGCGCCCTCGCGCCCTCACACCCGGGGACCTTGTCGTCGTCGCGGCGCTGTCCGGGCCGCTCCATACCCAATACGCACCCGATCTCGAACAGGCGGTGGCCGAGATCGAACGGATGGGATTCCGGGTGCGCCTCGCGCCGCTCCTCGAAGCCGGACGGCGCCGCTGGTGGAGCGCGGCGCGGCCGGACGAGATCGCCAAGGAGTTCAACGGTCTGCTGCGTGATCCCGAAGTGCGCGCGATCGTCGCGCACGACGGTGGCCAGACGGTGTTCGGATACCTCGACCTGATCGACTTCGACGCGATCAGGGCCGATCCCAAGCCGATCCTCGGCTACAGCGATATCTCACTGCTGCACCTGGTGCTCTACGCGCGCACGGGTCTGGTCGGGTTCCATGCCGACCTGGCCACGCCCGGTCTCGGCGGGCACTGGCAGAGAGTGTCCGCGGCTCGCCGGGAGGAGCTGGGGAAGCTCTACTCGACGCTGCTGACCGGCACGGAGGCGATCGGTGCGCTGCCCGCCAGCCCGTCGTGGGAATGCTGGCGTGCCGGACATGCCGAAGGTCCGCTGATCGGTGGGGTCATCAATCGGATCGTGCTGGCGCAGGCGACGCCTTTCGCGTTGCCGCTCGAATGCTTCGAGGGCGCGGTGCTGTTCTGGGAGGAGCTGGGCGGCCAGGCATCGTACGTGTGGAGCTGTCTGCAGATACTGCGGCACAGCGGGATTCTCGACCGGATCTCCGGCATGGTCGTGGGCATTCCGGAGGCGATCGAGGGACTCGACTCGCCCGATGGCTCTCCGAGCCTGGCCGAGATCGTCCTCGACGTCCTCGGTGACCGCGACATCCCGGTCCTGGGCAACGTCGAAGTCGGACACGCAGGCCCGAATCTGCCGATGCCGGTCGGCATCCGCGCCGCCCTCGATGCAGAGGAGCGGACGTTGTCGCTGCTCGAACCGGCGGTGCGGCCGCACGCGATGACGGGACCGGTCGGCTGAGCGACGCGCATGAGTGAGCAGACAAGCCTCGGCAGCAGCCCAGGGGCTGATTCATACGTCGGTGCTCGTTGCCTTGGGTCGTCAGTTCGGCCTGCAGGAAGGGCCGTTCATGAACACTTGGTGACTCATGTTGACCAGCCTGTCCAGGAGTGATTCGGCGACGACCGGTTGTGGGAACAGCGAATACCAGCCCTGGGGCGCCCGGTTGGATGTGATCACGATCGAGCGGCTCGCGGCGATGCGCCGGGAGATCACCTCGTAGAGGTCGTCGGCTTGAGTGATTCCTATGCCAACGCCCGACCGGGATCGTTAGGCAACATCCTGTTACGAGCTCTTAGCGAGCAGTCAAGGGCACACGTCACGCTGCTGAAGCAGCACCATCCCAGCCAGTGCCGGACCTTCCGCAAAACAGACCGGACCCGATCATGCCAGTCGCCGTGCCATCGAGGCGGCGAAGCCCCTGTCCGAGGACATTCGAGGGTAGTTCCGGGATCGAAAGCGGAACCCCGCGATTGGTGGGAGCCGTGGTGCCGCAAGTCGCGGAAGGTGAGCGAGGTACTTCCGCTGCTCTACCTGCACGGACTGTCCTCGGGAGACTTCGCGCCCGCGCTGGAGCAGTTCCTCGGCTCGGCGGCCGGGCTCTCGCCGGCGACCGTGACCCGGCTGACGAAGCAGTGGGGACAGGAGATACGCGAGCGTCCCGACCGGTGCAAGCCCTTCCAGATTCGGTGGATGGTTAACGGGCGAGAAGTCTGAGTCCTTCATCACGTTCGCGCTTGCTGATAGCTGACGTGCGAAGCTGATGACAGCTGCACGCGAGGGTGAGCCGTTTGATGAGCACACCGGTCTGCCGGCATCCGAGTCGCGGGCCATCAAGCAGCGAACTACGTGGTATGACCTGGCGCACGAATACATCGAGCAAAGATGGGAGCGCACGCCGGGAAACACCCGCCGCACCCTGGCTGATGCCTTCGCCACGGTTACGCCCGCCTTGGTACGACCCGGCGCATCGTTTTCCGATCCGCGGGTACTGCGGCGTGCCCTGTACTCGTGGGCATTCAACAAGAATGCCTGGCAGTGCGAGCCCACCGAGGAGTGGCTCCACGCGCTGGACTGGATGAAGAGGAACTCGCTGCCGGTCAGCGCCCTCGCGGAAGCCGGCGTTCTGAGGCGGGCCCTCGATGCGATGTGCCACAAGCTGGACGGCAAGGGGGCTGCGGCAAAGACAGCCCGACGCAAGAGGGCTGCGTTCAACGAAGCTCTCAACACGGCGGTGGAGAAGGGGTACTTTGCGGAGAACCCCGTCAAGGGGTTGCGGTGGAAAGCTCCAGCAGTCAATGAGGAGGTGGATCCGGCCGCCGTTCCTAATCCGGCCCAGGTGCTTCGGCTCCTCCAGGCCGTTGCTCGCCAGCGGGGGCGGGGTCCTCATCTTGAAGCATTCTTCGGTTGCCTGTACTTCGCGGCTATGCGGCCAGCTGAGGTCATCCATCTTCGGATCGATCAATGCCACTTGCCGAAGGCGGGATGGGGGATGCTGAACCTCTCGGGCGGGGTTGTCACGTCTGGCAAGGGGTGGACCGACGACGGTGAGGTGCACGAGGTGCACTCGCTCAAGCGTCGCGCGGCAAGCGCGACGCGGCAAGCGCGACGCGGCCTGTTCCCATCCCGCCGCAGTTCGTACGCATGCTGCGTGCCCATGTGAATCGGTTCGACGTGGCACCTGACGGTCGACTTTTCCGGAACCAGGCCGGCAACTACGTCGACGCTGCCGCCTACGGCATCACGTGGGCGCGGGCCCGGGAATACTCCCTGACTCGTACGGAGCGCACTTCTCGCCTGGCCAAGCGGCCTTACGACCTGCGGCACGCCGGGATCTCGTTCTGGCTCTACTCCGGAGTGGACCCGGCCGAGTGCGCCCGCCGTGCCGGCCAGAGCATCGAGGTTCTCTTTCGCCACTACGCCAAGTTCCTTGACGGCCTTCGAGAGCAGGCTAACCGTCTCATCGAGCAGTCCATGAACGAGTGGCAGCGCGTCAGCCAAGGTGAGGTACCCGATGGCTGAACCGGGGGTTTGGTCCGTGACTGGTCCGGAAGCACTGGTCAGGAGGGGTGCAGTCGTGGGAGGAATTGGGAGTTAGCGCACAAGCCGGGCTCGGTTGAGAGTGGGTTGAGTGAAGGGCGCCTGACGGGTGAAAACCCAGGTCAGGCGCCTTTTTGCATGTGTCTAGAAGAAGCCCAGCTTCTTCGGCGAGTACGACACCAGTAGGTTCTTCGTCTGCTGGTAGTGCTCCAGCATCATCTTGTGGGTCTCGCGGCCGATCCCCGACTGCTTGTAGCCGCCGAACGCCGCGTGCGCCGGGTACGCGTGGTAGCAGTTGGTCCACACCCGGCCCGCCTGGATCGTACGGCCCGCGCGGTACGCGGTGTTGATGTCACGGGTCCAGACGCCCGCGCCGAGTCCGTACAGCGTGTCGTTGGCCATCTTGATCGCGTCGTCGAAGTCGTCGAAGGACGCCACCGAGACCACCGGGCCGAAGATCTCCTCCTGGAAGATCCGCATCCGGTTGTCGCCCTCGAAGATGGTCGGCTGGACGTAGTAGCCGCCCTTCAACTCGCCGTCGTACTCCACGCGTTCGCCGCCCGTGAGGATCTTCGCGCCCTCCTGCCGGCCGATGTCCAGGTAGGAGAGGATCTTCTCCAGCTGGTCGTTGGAGGCCTGCGCGCCGATCATCGTGTCCGTGTCGAGAGGGTGGCCCGGCTTGATCTGCTGGGTGCGGGCGACCGCCGCCGCCATGAACTCGGCGTAGTGGCCGCGCTGGACGAGTGCCCGGGACGGGCAGGTGCAGACCTCGCCCTGGTTGAGCGCGAACATCGTGAAGCCTTCGAGGGCCTTGTCGCGGAAGTCGTCGTCGTGCGCCCAGACGTCGTCGAAGAAGATGTTCGGGGACTTGCCGCCCAGTTCGAGGGTGACCGGCTTGATGTTCTCCGAGGCGTACTGCATGATCAGCCGCCCGGTGGTGGTCTCCCCGGTGAACGCCACCTTCGCCACCCGCGGACTGGACGCCAGCGGCTTGCCCGCCTCCACACCGAACCCGTTGACGATGTTCACCACGCCCGGCGGCAGCAGGTCCGCGATCAGGCTCATCCAGTAGTGGATGGAGGCGGGGGTCTGCTCGGCCGGCTTGATGATGACGGCGTTGCCGGCGGCCAGGGCGGGCGCCAGCTTCCAAGTGGCCATCAAAATCGGGAAGTTCCACGGGATGATCTGCGCCACTACCCCGAGTGGCTCATGGAAGTGGTACGCCACCGTGTCGTCGTCGATCTCGCCCAGCGAACCCTCCTGCGCGCGGATCGCCCCCGCGAAGTAGCGGAAATGGTCGATGGCGAGCGGGATGTCCGCGGCCAGCGTCTCCCGTACCGGCTTGCCGTTCTCCCAGCTCTCGGCGACCGCGAGCGGTTCGAGGTGGGCCTCCATCCGGTCGGCGATCTTGAGGAGGATGTCGGAACGCTCCGTCACCGACGTACGGCCCCAGCCCGGTGCGGCCGCGTGCGCCGCGTCCAGTGCCCGCTCCACGTCCTCGGCGGTGCCCCGCGCGACCTCGGTGAACGGCTGACCGTTCACCGGCGACGGGTTCTCGAAGTACTGCCCCCGGGCCGGCGGCACGTACTCGCCGCCGATGAAGTGGTCGTAGCGCGCCTGGTAGGACACGATCGCGCCCTCGGTGCCGGGCGCCGCGAAACGGGTCATGGTGGCCTGCCTCCTTGCAGATGCGCTGCCCGCCGTTGGGCAGCTCCGGCGCGCAGGCTAGTGAAGCGGACGTTGCGCCCACGTTGCACCGCAGGTCAGCGCGCGGGCGCCGTCAACTCGGACTCCAGTGAGGTCAACCGGCTCCGTACGACCGCCGTCGGCCGCACCGCCGCGAGGGCCCGCCACACCTCGATGTCGTCCTCGCCCCACGGAGCGTGCGCCCAGTCCGCGAGCAGATCGGGGTCGCGGCGCGCGATCAGCGCGGCCCGCAGACCGTCCGCCAGCCGCTGCCTGAGCAGTACGACCGCCGGCGCCTGCGAACCGGGCAGCAACGGACCCGGGTACGCCGTCACGGCCGCCGTCACCGCCCCCGCCTCCAGCCGCCGCTCGACGACGGTCGCGTCGGACTCGACCGGAGCGGTCAGCCGGTACGGCCGTGAGGCGAGCAGCCCGGGCCCCAGCAGCCGCCGCAGCCGGGCCAGTTCGGCCCGCAGCGTCACCGGCGTCACCGACTCGTCCTCATACAGCGCGCACAGCAGCTCGTCGCCGGTCAGCCCCTCCGGGTGGCGGGACAGCAGCACCAGCAGCTCACTGTGCCGGCGGCCGAGCCTGATCCGGTGCCCGTCCAGCCGGAGTTCGGCCTCGTTACGGCCGAGCGCCGCCAGTGCGGGCGCCTCGTCGGTGGGCGTCGGCGGATCCAGCAGCGCGAGTTGGGACTCGGCGGCCCGCGCCACCGCCTGGACGAAGCCCAGGCTGTGCGGATGCGCCAGCCGGTCGCCACCGGTGATGTCGACGGCACCCAGCACCCGCCCGGTGCGCGGATCGTGCACCGGCGCCGCCGCGCACGTCCACGGCTGCACCCGGCGGATGAAGTGCTCCGCCGCGAATACCTGCACCGGCCGGTCCACGGCCACCGCCGTCCCCGGCGCGTTGGTACCGACCGCGGTCTCCGACCAGCGCGCGCCCGGCACGAAGTTCATCCGGTCCGCCCGGCGCCGGGTCGCCGGATGCCCCTCCACCCACAGCAGCCTGCCGTCCGCGTCGCACACCGCCAGCAAATGCTCGCCGTCCGCCGCGAACGTGCCCATCAGCTCCCGGACCAGCGGCATCACCCTGGCCAGCGGATGCTCCGCCCGATAGGCCGCGAGGTCGCTGTCCGTCAGCTCCACCCGGGCCGCGCCGTCCGGTCCCACCCCGGCCCGCACCGAACGCCGCCACGACTCGGCCACCACCGACCGCACCGGGCGCGGCACGGTACCCGCCGTGGAGAACGTCTCGTGGGCCCGGCGCAGCACCCGGACGCGCTCGGCAGGGTCGGCCCCCGGCTCAAGGGCCACCCACGGATCAGTCAACTCGGCCTCCCCGGACGGCGATGCGGCTGGGGACATCGTCACTCGGGGTGTTCGCCCCGACAACCGTTTCGACCGCCCCGACTCGCTCTCACTGCGAGGACAGGCCGACCAGTCTCATGTAACGGACCCAGTCCCAGTACTTTCCCGGATCCGTGTGATCGGTCCCCGGCACCTCCACATGGCCGATGATGTGGTCGCGGTCCTTCGGGATGCCGTATCTGTCGCAGATCGACGCCGTCAGCCGCGCCGACGCCGCGTACAGGGCGTCGGTGAAGTACTCCGGCTTGTTCACCCAGCCCTCGTGCTCGATGCCGACACTGCGTGTGTTGTAGTCCCAGTTCCCCGCGTGCCAGGCGACATCCGACTCCCGGACGCACTGCGCCACATGGCCGTCGGCCGAACGCACCAGATAGTGCGCGGACACCCGTTTCTTCGGATTCTGGAAGATGGACAGCGTGCCGGCGTACGCCTGCTGTGTGACATGGATGATCACCCGGTCGATGTCGTACTCGTCGGGGCGCTGGGCCGATGTGCGGTTCTCACTGCTCGCCGCCTGCCACTCGGCCTTCGGATAGTCGACGACTCCGGTCTGCGCGCCCGCGCGGCTCTCCGGGAGCAGCGCGTACGGGACGGCGGCGAGAGCCGCGCCCTTCAGGAGCCAACGCCTGCTGGGGAGCGGTCGTGCCCGGTCCATGGGTGAGGTGCCTTTCGGAAGCGTGCCTGAAGCATGGGGGAGTCGCGGTCAGCTGCGCAGGGCCGCCGCGGTCTCGCGCAGCCGCGCGTGCAGTCCGCGGTAAGTCTCGCGCGCGGGCAGCCACTCCTTGCGGAGCTTGGCCACACACGTGTAGTTGGTGTCGCACACGTTGGCCAACGGCGATTCCACCGTCTGAGTTGCGTACTGGTAGGCGTCCGGTTCGGCGAATCCGTAGTCGCGCACCAGCCACTGCACCAGGTCGAGCTGCGATATCCGGAATGCGTCCTCCAGCGGACGCGCCGACCCCGTCGAGACGATGTGCGTGTCCGACTCCAGCCGGGGCCACGGCGTCGCGATCCCCTTCAGAAGCTCCACGATCACCACGGTGTTCATCGCGCACTCGACGGCCACCCCACAGGTCTCGCCCTCGCCCTGCCGGGCGTGCCCGTCGCCGAGACTGAGCAGCGCGCCCTCGACGTTCACCCCGAGGTAGCAGGTGACGCCCTCCCGCATCTCGGGCGTGTCCATGTTCCCGCCGTGCGCGTCGGGCACCAGGGCCGAGCGGACCTCCAGATTGGCCGGGGCCACGCCGACCGTCCCGTGCATCGGGTCCAGCGGCAGTTCCAGCTCGATGCCGCCCTCGTGGGCCCGGAACAGGGCCGTGCGCCGGGTCCGGTCCAGCTGCCAGATCCAGACCTTCTCCGGGAGCGGCGGCTGCAGGGTGGCCGTGGTGTGCGTCGAGGTGAGCGCGCCGAACAGGGGGACCGTCGTGGACGCCGCCCAGTCCCGCGCCGGTTCGATCGACACGAAGTGCACGGCGACGGTGTCCCCCGGCTCCGCGCCCTCGATGTGGAAGGGCCCGGTCTGCGGGTTGAGGAACGGGAACTCGCACACCTCGGACACCAGGTCCTTCTCGGACCGCACCCGTCCGGCGAAGCAGTCCTCCGTGTACAGGTCGAGCACCGTGCCGGGCGCGATCCGCGCCACCGGCGGCGCTCCGCCGAACGTCCATGCGTACTCGCCCGGTCCGGGCCGGACGGTGAGGATGAGGGGGTCGGTCATCGCGGGAGGTCTCCGTTCCGCCGGTCGACGGCGTCTGCTCGGTCGTCGCCTTCTTCGAGATGGACACGCGCCGTCTCGGCTATCCGCTCGGGGTGACGGCGTATCAGCACCAGGAGCACGACCACTCCGGCCGCCATCCAGACGCCGACCACCGGACCGGCGTACGACACCGGGGCGGTCAGCTTCGTCACGAAGTCGAAGACGGGCAGGCCTGCCGCGGTGAGCAGAGCGGGCACGAAGGCCACGATGCCCAGCAGCGGGACGAGCAGATGCCGTACCGGCTGGAGGGACTCGCGGCCGCGGCGCAGGAAGTAGCCCGCACAGGCGAGGTTGACGACGATGTAGACGCCGACGACCACCGTGACGATCACCGTGGCCAGCAGCAGGAACGCGGTCACCGGGTCGTAACCGAAGCCCAGCCCCAGCACGGCGCCGACCGCCACGACTGTCTGGACCGCGATACCGACGAGGGGGGAGCGGTACCGCGGGTGGAGCGTCGCGAGGACGCGCGGCAGGACCCGGATGCGGGCCAGGGCGAAGGCCGTCCGGGTGGACACGTTGGCACAGGCGTTGGCGTTGGCGATCGTCGAGTTCACCACGGCGAGGAACACCAGGACCCAGAAGAGCCCGAAGGACGCCCGGGCCACACCGTCCCAGGACGCGTCGCCCGCCGCGCCGAAGCCGGCGAACCGGTCCGGCCCGAAGTACACGGTCATCGCATAGGTCGTCACCACATAGAAGAGGCCGATCCCCAGGGCCGCGCCGAGGACCGCGCGGTGCATCGTGCGGCGCGGGTCGCGGGTCTCCTCGGCGAGTGGCGCGGCCGCCTCGAAACCGGCGAACGCGAGCACCGTGTAGACGGAACCGGCGAAGACCCCGCTGATGCCCCGGTAGCCCTCCGCCGTATGCGAAGTGCCGAACACGGAAAAGGTGTTGTGGGCACCGGCCTTGCCGATCAGCAAGATGGCGAAGACGAGGAAGACCGCGATCTCGAAGACCCCGAGGACCGTCCCGAAGCGCGCCGAGGCACGCACTCCCAGATACCCGGTGACGGCTATGACGGCGGCACCGGCGAGCGACCACGGCCACCACAGATCGGCCGGCCAGGACGCCCACTCCTCGTGCAGGGTGCCCGCCGCGGTGAACCCGAGCTGGAGCAGCAGCAACGGTGGTACCAGCGCCTCCACGAACACATAGCCCCAGCCGACCAGGAACCCCACGGCCGGATGCAGTCCCCGCGCCGCGTACGTGGCCACGGAGCCCGCCGCCGGTAATTCCCGGGCCAGCTCGGCCACACAGGACGCGGTCAACAGGCAGGCCACCAGAGCGATCACCACCGCCAGCGGCAGACTGCCTCCGGCGAATGCCGCCCCCGACGGAATGGACGCGGCGACGGCAGCGGCGGGCGCCATCGCCGTGACGCTCTGGAACAGAACCTCCCGCAGACCGACCGCGTCCCGCCGCAGCCCTGTGGCCGCTCCTCCGGCCATCTCCTCGGCCATACACACCCCCCGACGTGTGTGAACCCATCGGTCCCACGGACCGCTTCGCGTGAATCACGGTACGGCGCCCGCAGGTTGGGCAGAAGAGCGCCGAGTGATTCCGTGGACAGGGCGGCCGTTGTGGAAAACCTCGCCACCCGAACGGGTGAGGCAAGAAACGCGGGGTGCGCGGTCGATCGCGGGTAACCGCTGGTCAGCCGGCCCTCAGACCCGTTCCGCCACCGTCGCCGGATCGTCCAGTACGGCGCGGACCACCGAGTGGGCGGCGCCCAGGAGGGGTCCCTCGGGGCCGAGGCGGGAGACGGTGACCGGGCAGGCCGGCCCGGTCGTGCGGTCGGCCAGTTCGGTCTGCAGGGACGGGAGGAGCCACGGAGCGAGGCCGGCCAGCGCGCCGCCCAGGACCACCGCCTCGGGGTCCAAGAGGTTGACGGCACCGGTCAGGGCGATGCCCAGGGCCGTACCGGCGTCGTGCAGGGCACGCCGTACTCCCTCGTGGTCCTCGCCCGCCCGCTGCGCGAGCAGGCCCACCGCGTCCTCGCGGGGTTCGAGACCGGCCGCGCGCAGCACCGCCTCCTCGCCGGCGTACTGCTCCAGGCACCCGCGTCCGCCACAGGCGCAGTGCGGCCCGTCGGGGTGGACCGGCACATGGCCGAGCTCGCCCGCGAAACCCCGCTTCCCGCGCAGCAACTGACCGTCCACGACGACCGCGGCGCCGATACCGATCTCCGCGGACACATGCAGGAAATCCGGTGGGGTGGCGTCACCGAGCCACAGTTCTGCCAGGGCGCCGAAGTTGGCCTCGTTGTCGACCGTCAGCGGGAGGTCCGCGGGCAGCAGCGCGCCGAGGTCGGTGTCGTGCCAGTCGAGGTTCGGGGCATGGACGACCGTGTGCCCGTCACGGGCCACCAGGCCGGGGACGGCGACCGCGAGACCGGCCGGCCACAGGCCCTCCCGCTCCGCGTCCGCCACGACCCGCCGGACCAGCGCGGTCAGCTCCTCGACCACCGGCTTCGGCGCCCGGCCCCGGTTGGCGCCGTGCCGCACGGCACGCGCGCGTACCTCGCCGCGCAGATCCATCGCGCACACGGCGAGATGGTCGACCCCGACCTCCGCCCCGATACCGGCCGGGCCGCGCCCGCTCACCGCGAGCGCCGAGCCCGGCCGCCCGACGCGGCTGGGCCGCTCGGGGCCCAGCTCCTCCAGGAGTCCCCAGCGGATCAGCTCGTCGACGAGGGTCGACACGGCCGCTCTGGTGAGGCCGATGCGGGAGGCGACCGCGGCCCGCGACAGCGAGCCCTCCGCGCTGACCGCGTGCATCACGCGCGCGAGGTTGCGCCGGCGCATGCCCTGCTGGGTGTCCGGCAGGGCACGGCCGGTCGCCGTCGGGCGGGCCTCGTGCAGTGGTGCGGTCATGCCTTGATCAATCCTCAGTCCCCTGGACGGTCCTGCGACCTGCCTCCCGTGCGGTCAGCGGTCCTCCGGTGCCCGCTCCAGCAGCGGGGCCGCGTCGGAGAGTACCCCGGAGATCCTGGCCAGCGTCGCCGCGTCCCGCTCCACCGCGTCCAGTACCGGCCCCGCCGCCGTGTTCCAGCGCCGCGCCACCGCCGCCGGGTCCTCGCCGGTCAGCAGCCCGGCCGCCTGCGCCGCGGCGCCGAGGGCGACCAGCTCCTTCGCCTCGGGCACCTGCACGGCGCGCCCCGACAGCCGCCGAACCGTCTCCTGCCAGGCCCGGCCCCGGGCGCCGCCGCCGATCAGCAGCAGCGGCGTGGTCCGGTCGGCGTCCTCGTCGAGCACCAGGTCCAGGGCGCCGAGCAGGGCGTGCACGGCGCCGTCGTAGGCGGCCTGGAGGAGCTGGCCGGCGGTGGTGTCATGGCGCAGGCCGTGCAGCAGCCCGGAGGCGTTCGGCAGGTTGGGGGTGCGCTCGCCGTCCAGGTACGGCAGCAGGGTGACCGAGGTGCCGGGCTCGACGGCCTCCCGGTCCAGGCCGAGCAGCGCCGCGACCCGGTCGACCGCGAGGGTGCAGTTCAGCGTGCAGGCGAGCGGCAGCCAGTCGCCGTGCGCGTCGGCGAAGCCCGCGACGGTGCCGGTCGGGTCGGCGGGGCGGTGCCGCGAGACCGCGTACACCGTGCCCGACGTGCCGAGGCTCAGCACCGGGGTCCCGGGGCGCAGTCCGAGCCCCATCGCGGCCGCCGCGTTGTCGCCCGTACCGGGTGCGACCAGGGTGCCCTTGGAGAACGGAAGTTCGTGGCTGTCACGCACGGTGCCGGCGATCTCGCCGGGGCGGACCACCCGGGGCAGGAACGCCGGGTCCAGGCCCACGTGGGCGAGGGTCTCCTCGTCGTACGCCTCGGTCGCCGACGCCCACCAGCCGGTGCCCGAGGCGTCGCCGCGGTCGGTCGTGCCCTGCCCGGTGAGGCGCTCGGTGAGGTAGTCGTGGGGGAGCCGTACCGCCCGGGTCGCACGAACCGACTCCGGCTCGTGCTCCGCCAGCCAGGCCCACTTGGTGACCGTGAACGACGCGCCCGGAACACTGCCGGTGCGCTCGGCCCAGGCCTTGGGGCCGCCCAGCTCCTCGATCAGGCGCTGTGCCTGGGGCGCCGAACGGACGTCGTTCCACAGCATGGCCGGCCGCACCGGCTCGCCCCGCTCGTCCAGCGTGACCAGACCGTGCTGCTGCCCCCCGATCGACACGGCCGCCGCCTCGTGCGCCGCGTCCCCGCACTGGCGCAGCGCCTCGCACAGCGCGTCCCACCACTGACGCGGATCGCTCTCCCGGCCCGCGCCGGAGGACACGGTGTGCGGTGCCTGGCCGCTCGCCACGACCTGGCCGGTGGACGCGTCGACCACCAGCGCCTTGGTGGACTGGGTGGACGTGTCCACGCCGACGACGAGCGGACCCTCGGCTGCTGACATCGGGCTCTCTCCCTTTTTCCGCGGCTCGCGGTGTATCTGACCTGCAGTTTTCCGGTTCGACGGGGTGTCGCGACCCGGTTTCCGTCCTTCGGGGACAGGGTGACTCTTCCCAGGGACGCGTCGGCATACTAATTTGTAAACCGCCATGACGAAATAGTCGGCACGACAGTCGTCCGGCACAGTCTTCGCGCAGAACCCCCGAGCAAGGAGCCGCGGCATGAGCTACCAGCCCACCCCCGAGGACAGGTTCACCTTCGGCCTGTGGACCGTCGGCTGGCAGGGAAGGGACCCGTTCGGCGACGCCACCCGCCGCGCCCTCGACCCGGTCGAGACGGTGCAGCGCCTGTCCGAACTGGGCGCCCACGGTGTGACGTTCCACGACGACGACCTGATCCCCTTCGGGTCCTCGGACACGGAGCGCGAATCGCACATCAAGCGTTTCCGCCAGGCCCTCGACGCGACCGGCATGAAGGTGCCGATGGCCACCACGAACCTCTTCACCCACCCGGTCTTCAAGGACGGTGCGTTCACCGCGAACGACCGTGACGTGCGCCGTTACGCGCTGCGCAAGACCATCCGCAACATCGACCTGGCCGTCGAGCTGGGTGCCGAGACGTACGTCGCCTGGGGCGGCCGCGAGGGCGCCGAGTCCGGCGCCGCCAAGGACGTGCGCGTCGCTCTCGACCGCATGAAGGAGGCCTTCGACCTCCTCGGCGAGTACGTCACCTCCCAGGGCTACGACCTGCGCTTCGCCATCGAGCCCAAGCCGAACGAGCCCCGCGGCGACATCCTGCTTCCCACCGTCGGCCACGCGCTCGCCTTCATCGAGCGCCTGGAGCGCCCCGAGCTGTACGGCGTCAACCCCGAGGTGGGCCACGAGCAGATGGCCGGCCTGAACTTCCCGCACGGCATCGCCCAGGCCCTGTGGGCGGGTAAGCTCTTCCACATCGACCTCAACGGCCAGTCCGGCATCAAGTACGACCAGGACCTGCGCTTCGGCGCCGGCGACCTGCGTGCCGCCTTCTGGCTGGTCGACCTGCTGGAGAACGCCGGCTACGAGGGGCCCAAGCACTTCGACTTCAAGCCGCCGCGGACCGAGGACCTCGACGGCGTGTGGGCCTCCGCCGCCGGCTGCATGCGGAACTACCTGATCCTCAAGGAGCGCGCCGCCGCTTTCCGCGCGGACCCGGAGGTCCAGGAGGCCCTGCGCGCCTCCCGCCTGGACCAGCTGGCTCAGGCGACGGCCGCCGACGGTCTCCAGGCGCTCCTGGCCGACCGTACGGCCTTCGAGGAGTTCGACGCGGATTCGGTCGCCGCGCGCGGGATGGCCTTCGAGCAGCTCGACCAGCTGGCGATGGACCACCTGCTGGGCGCCCGGGGCTGACGCGCGCACGCGCGCGTGAGGGCGGCTCTCGCAACGACACGCCCGCACGCGCGCGTGTCGTTGCCCGCAGCTGCACGAGCTGCACGAGCTGCCCGCACCCGCACGACCGGTTCGTGCGGGAAATGCTCCGGAATCATGCGATCCGTTGCATGAGTGCGTATCAACTCCCGCGTGGGGCTCGCGCGATGACCGGTACGCGGTGACTCTTGGCGGTATGGCCATGCCACCCGTACCGCCTCGCCCGCCCGGCCCGCCGAACGGCACCCCGCCCCCGGACGGCGGCTACGACCCGCCTCCGTACGGAGGTTTCGGACCACCCTCGGGAGGGGGGTTCGGGGACTACGGCCCGCCCACCGCCGTCGGCTGGACGCCACAGCCGCCCCCGGAGCCGCCGCGTCGCCGCAGGGGCCCGCTGTACGCCGTACTGGTCGTCCTGGTGGCCGCCGTGGCCGTCGCCGTGGTCGTCCTGATGGCGTCCGGAGGCGACGACTCACCCGGCGAGAAGTCCACCCCGAGCGGACCGAGCGCCTCCGGCTCGGCGCGGCCCTCCTTCAGCCTCCCGACGGAGCTGCCCAGCAGCCTGCCGTCGGGACTGCCGAGCGGACTCCCCTCCGATTGGCCGTCGGGACTCCCCAGTGAGCTGCCGAGCGGCCTGGACTCGTTGCTGCCCTCACTGCTGGGGTGACCACAGTCGACTGGACCCGACTGCAGCCCCTTGGGCAGCCGGAGGTACACCAGGGTCGTCTCGATGCCGCTGTCGACCGGGCTGCCCTGCGCGGCGAAGGCGTCCGCCCGGGTCGAACCGGTAGGCGTACTCGGACGTGGCCGTCCTCTTGCGCGGCGAGAAACGCGGCAGGCGGGTGGTGAGCAGGGTGTCCCCGGCGTCCTCGTCGGGAAGGGAGAGCGGCCGACGGAGGGCGGACTGGCGGGTTCCGGTGTGTCATCTGTTCGCCGGGCGCTCCGCCGGTACTGCGAATCCAGCTGGCCCCGCTCAGCCCAGGGTCCCGAACCATCGCACCACGGCGGCGGTTCCGGCCTGCTGGGAGCCCAGATGACGGGAGCCGCCGTAGCCCGGTGTGCCCAGGCCGACCGCCGGGGCGTCGACGCCATGGGCGCGCAGGGCGGCGTGGCAGCGGGCCGTGTTCGCGTTGACGGCCTGCTCGTCCCCGTCGGCGTAGTAGAGCCGGACAGGAGCCTTCGGCGTCCAGTCGGTGCAGACGCCGTCGGTGATCCGCAGGGCCGCGGCCAGTCCTCCGGTGGGGTGGGCCAGCATCTCCCGGCCCCGGCGGGTGAGAAGCCCGTCGAGGGAGTCCGGGGTGCCGGCCACGACCTCCTGACCGGTGTGCGTCCCGTCGAGCAGGCCTTCGATCGTGCGGTCGTACGGTGCCCTGAACACCTGGGCCGGTGTGTCGTACACCGGGTGCAGGCGGTTGAAGGCGACCAGGACCAAGGCCGCGTAGATCACGCTCGCCTTGGGGTCCGTCCGCCCGGCCAGCAGCGCGGGAAGTTCCACGTCACGGAACGCGTACGCGCCGCTGACGGGCGCCACCGCGCGCAGGCGGAACCAGCCGTCGGCCCCCTCCTGCAGCGACCGGGCCAGTCCCAGTGCCGCCGAAGCGCCCTGGGAGAAACCGGTGACCAGTACCTCACGGCGAAGTTCACGCCCTCGCGCGGTCACGGCGGTGCGGGAGGCGCGCAGCATGTCCAGGGCGGCTGTCGTCTCCGAGGGCACGTCCATCCAGGGGTGGGGGCCGGGGCCCAGGCCCAGACCGAGGTAGTCGGGAAGCACAGCGGCGAAACCGGCCGAGGCGTACGTCAGCGTGGGGGCCTGGCCCCAGACGTCCGCCGAGACGGAGGCGACGTCGCCCTTGAACAGTTCGGTGCCGTGGGTGAACGACACGGTGCGCAGCCGCCGTTCATCGCTGCGCGGCAAGGCCAGCAGCCCGCTCGCGCGCGTGGGCCGGCCGTCGGGGTCCACCGTGCGGTAGACGATCCGGAAGGTGTCCAGACCATAGCGGACGGCGCCGGTGTCCCAGGCTCCCCCCTCGTCGCCTGCCAGCTCGGCGACGACCTCCCGGGCCGTCAGCGTCCGCAGGTGCTCGACGGACACGAGCGCGCCTCGTGACACGTCCGCCCCCGCCCTGGGCGGCGCGACTGCGGCGGCCCGCGGTGCGTCCGATCCCTGTGCGACCGCGGCGGTCGCACCGACTGCCGTCAGCGCCACCGGCACCGCGGAAATCACCAATATCCTGCTCATTCGCTTCATACCGTGACCGTACGAATCCCCGCCGCCACCGGCCATCCGGCCAACCGGCCTGTGGGAGTGGGGTTTTCCGTAGGGCCGGCCATCGTCTCCCGTGGGGCCGACCGTCGTCTTCCGCGGGCGCCGGCCATCGTTTTCCGCAGGACCGGAAATCGGTGAACAGCCCGTGCCGGCAGCCGACCGGGAGTGGCTACGCTGAGAGCGGGACTGCTTCACAAACTGTTCGACTCGGTCTCGGGGACCAGTAGGGGTCGCTCGTCAGGGATGTCTCAGGGTCGCGGTCCGGAACCGTGGGAGGCACGGGCCCGTTTTCAGATCAGAGAGCGGCAGTGGCCGCGAAGGAGGCGACGCTGATGTCGAAGAACGCGAAGATCGCCGCAGGAGGTGTGGCGGTCGGGCTCATCCTGCTGATATGGCTGCCTTGGTGGGTGACGTTCCTGATCGTGGTCGGCGTCCCGGTGGCCGCCTACCTCACCCTCGACCCCTCGCAGCGGCGCAGGCTGCGCAGGGTCACGCGCAAGGAGATCGGTCGCTGAGCCGCCCGCCCGAGGCCGCGACCCCCTCGGTGGGGTGGCGGCTCGGGAGGGCTCACAGGGGCCGTACAGCGATCTTGTCGAGGGCTTCAAGGAGGCCGGGGAGCTCCGGGCCCCGGCCGACGGGCAGGACCTCGCCGGGCTCCTCGTCGAGAAGCACGAAGGCGATGTCGTCGGTGCGGGCCACCATTGACCAGCCGGGCCCGTCGGCGCGCAGCGTGCGGGCGTCGCCCGGGGCGAACGAGGAGCGGACCCGGCCCAGCGGCGGAGGCGTGTCCACGTAGGCCCGCGCCTCGGTCAGCACGCGCCGGATCCCGAGGTGACCCTTGGGGGCTGCCTCGCCGTCTCCGGAGGCGTCCTCGGCGGGTTGTGGGGCCTCGGCCGCCGGTGCCGGGAAGTGGTCCTCGCCGATCTGCTCACGCCAGACCGCCCACTGGAGGGCGATCTCGTCCGCGCCCAGCCGCCGCTGCGCCGCCCCCCAGGTGCTGGTGTCCGGCGGGGTCAGCGGGACTCGGTCCGCCGTCTCCGGGCCCGGGTCGTGCGGTGCGGGCACGTTCGGGGCCGCCACGGCGACCGCGAGCGGCCAGCCGGGCAGGGCGGCGACCACCGTGCGCTCGTCCGGGGAGAGGTCGTGCTCCATGCCGCAGTCCCAGGACGCGATCGCCACGGCGACCAGCGAGACGTCGTCGACGACGACCGTCCAGCGCGCCCCGACGCCGTCCTGGCCGAGGACCAGGCCGTAGCCGTCGGCGCGCGGTGCCAGCTCCAGGGCCGCGCAGGCCTCCGGATAGTCGTCGCCCAGCACGCTCGGAAACTGCGCCGGCGTCAGCAGCACCGCTGTGAGCACGTACAGCGCCTCGTCCGCGGCGGCGAGGGCCTCCTCGTCCGTCCCGGCCATGCCTGCCTCCCAGTCGTTCGTCCAACGGCGCGCACCCTAGTGTGACCGGAAGGCCGTTGTCACGACCCGCCACCACACCCGGAGCTGCAGTTTCCCACCGGGACGGGACGAAACGACCTCGGTGGGGCGAAGCTTCAGGCGGCCGGCAGTCCGAGGAGGTCGCGCGCCACCGTCCGCGGCGACTGCCCGCGCTCCCGCGCCAGCGCGACGACGGCACGGCAGGCCAGTTCGCTCACCCCGAACGACAGCGCCTCCGGCGACACCCACCCCGCCGCCTCCTCGATCCGGTCCTGGTCGTCCTCCGCGCGGGCCGTGACATAGGCGGCCGCGGCCTCGAACAAGTTGTGCCCGCGCTTCTCACGTCGCGCCGGCGGTTCCGCGCCCCCGGTGCCACGAAAACGGTCTGCGTACTTGCGTATCCGGTCGAACACTCCGGCCACCTTCCCCCTGTCGGCTGTCGCTTGCGAACATTCGTCTTCCCCCATCGAACGTAGGGTTGAAGCTCCGGCAACAGAAGAGGGCGCCGACGGCACTCCTCAGCCGGTCTTGGCCTCAAGGGAGGCGACGGTGGCGCGCAGCCAGGCGAGTTCGGCGCGGCTCGTGGCGCGGGCGATGGTGAGGATGCCGCGGCGGAACGGATCGTCCACCTCCTCGGCGCGCACCGGCCGGTCGCCGTCGTAGAAGAAGCTGGAAGGTTCCTCCAGGAAGGCCAGCCGCCGGCGCAGTACGGCCGTCTGGGCGGCGGGGTCGTCGAGGTGACGGAGGAAGGCGAGCACCGTGAACCAGCGGTTCTCGTCGGTGATGTCGCGCTCCGCCGGTTCGGCCAGACGTCGGCGCAGCTCGCTCCTGCCGTCCTCGGTGAGTGTGAGCACATGACGCGGTGCGGCCACGGAGCCGGGCTCGGTGGTCCGGGCCAGCAGACCCGCCTTCTCGAGGCGCTTGATCGCCGGATACAGCGTGCCTTCGGCGACGGGCCGCACATGCCCGGTCAGTGCGGCGATGTGCTTGCGCAGTACATAGCCGTGCAAGGGGGCGTCGTACAGGAATCCGAGGATGGCGAGTTCCAGCATGCGGGCATTGTTCCGCACTCCCGCTGTACATCCAACCTCGGATACATCGGGCTTGTAATACCTCGGAGTCGATGTATTGTTCGAGGTGTACACGGTGACGTCGATCGGGGAGGGTGCTGTGCGGCAGGCCGAGTTCGACGGCAGGGGAAGCCGGATCCGCTGGACGGAGACGCCCGGTGCGGAACCCGCGCGCGTGTATGTCCACGGGCTCGGGGCGGCATCGGCCGCTTACCACGCGCACATCGCGGCCCGTCCCGAACTCTCCGGCAGACGCAGTCTGTTCGTCGATCTGCCCGGGCACGGCGTCAGCGACCGGCCCGCCCACTTCGGGTACACGCTGGACGACCACGCCGCCGCGCTGGCCGCCGCACTGGACGCGGCGGGAGTCGCCGGCGCCGAGTTGATCGCGCACAGCATGGGCGGCTCCGTCGCCGTCGTGCTCGCCCACCGGCGACCGGAGTTGGTCTCGCGGCTGGTGCTCACGGAGGCCAACCTGGACCCGTTTCCGCCGCCGGCCGCCGGCAGCAGCGGAATTACCGCCTATGAGGAGGACGAGTTCGTCGACGGCGGCCACGCGCGGGTGCTCGACACGGTGGGCCCCATCTGGGCGGCGACCATGCGGCTGGCCGACCCGCGTGCACTGCACCGCACCGCGGTGGGCCTCCGACGCGGCTCGGACCCGGTCATGCGCACTCTTCTGGAGGGGCTGACGGTCGACCGCGTCTACCTCCAGGGCGAGCTCAGCGGTGAACTCGCCGGGCGGGACCGGCTGGAGGCGTCCGGGGTGCGGGTGGTGACGGTGACCGGCGCCGGGCACAACATCATGTTCGACCGTCCCGACGCCTTCGCCGCGGCGGTCGCCGGCTAGCCTCCGCTGACCGCCAGGGCGAGGAATCGGGCGTCCCCGTCCACGTACGAGGCCATGTGCCAGCCCGAACCGGCCAGCAGCGGCCCGAGGTTGCCCTCCGCGCGCAGGTCTTCGGATGTGATCCGCCGTCCCTGGCGCGCCGCCAGGGCGGCCCGGCCGATGGGATGGAACAGGGCGAGCGTGCCGCCGGGGCGGACCACGCGGGCCAACTCCCGCAGATTCCGGGCAGGTCGGGGCAGGTGAGCGATCAGACCCGCGGCGAACACGGCGTCGAGGGACTCCGAGCGCACCGGCAGCGCGGCGACGTCGGCGAGCAGCAACCGCCCGTCACGGTGCCGCCCGGCCCGCACGGCGGCCCGGAGCATCGCCGGGGTCAGGTCCATCCCGAGGACCGCGCCCGAGGGTCCCACGGCAGCGCGCACCGGCGGCAAGCGCGCGCCCCGTGCCGCAGCCCGCGTCCAGCACCCGGTCACCCGTGCGCAGCCCCAACTCGGTCACGGCGGCGGCATACGCGGGACCGTCGTCCGGGAACCTGCTGTCCCAGTCGGCCGCGCGCGCGGCGAAGAACTCCTGGACGTGCGTGTGGTCATCGCTCATGTTTCCGCATGTTCCCTCACCGTCACGGAGGACGAACCTGCGCGCACGTTCGAGCCGGACGCGATCGTTCCGGCGCATCTCCGGGTCATATTGCAACACCTTTCGAAATGCGCCCCCTTTGTGCTTCCGTGCCCCCTAGCGTCCCTTGGCCATGGGACACCTGGACCACGCCACCTTCGGCTGGCTGACCCCCGTGCTGTCGTACGTCATGGCCTGCATAGGCGCCGCACTGGGGCTGCGCTGCACCGTCCGCGCGCTCGGCAGCACCGGCCGCTCGCGCCGCAACTGGCTCCTCACCGCGGCCTCCGCGCTCGGCACCGGCATCTGGACCATGCACTTCGTGGCCATGCTCGGCTTCGGCGTCAGCGGCACCGACATCCGCTACGACGTGCCGCTGACCATCCTCAGCCTGCTCGTCGCCGTGATCGTGGTCACCGCCGGCGTCTTCGCCGTCGGCTACAGCCGTGACCGCAACCGAGCACTTCTGCTGGGCGGGCTCACCACCGGCCTGGGCGTCGCCAGCATGCACTACCTCGGCATGGCGGCGGTCCGGCTGCACGGTGACGTGCACTACGACCCGATGCTCGTCGGGCTCTCCGTGCTCATCGCCGTGGCCGCCGCGACCGCGGCCCTGTGGGCGGCGCTCAACATCGCGTCACCCGTCGCGGTCACCATCGCCTCCCTGGTCATGGGAGCGGCCGTCAGCAGCATGCACTACACCGGGATGTTCGCGGTCAGCGTGCATGTCACGCCCTCCGGCAGCCCCCTGCCCGGGGCCACGGCGATGCAGTTCATCTTCCCCCTCGCCGTCGGCCTCGGGTCCTACCTGTTCCTCACCTCGGCCTTCGTCGCGCTCTCGCCCACGGCCGGGGAGCGCGAGGCGACCGCCTCGGCCCAGCGGCCCGTCACGAGCCCCGCACGCTGACCGGCTCCGGCCCCGCACCGCCCCGACCGAGCGCCGCACGCTGACCCGGCCCGGCCCCACGGTCCCCCGACCCACTCCCGAGCGAGGAGGCCATGCGTACACCCCGTAGGACCCCCACAGCAGGCCCGCCGACACCCTCCCAGCGGCCCTCCCGCGGCCGCCGCGCGCACGCCGGACCACCCGCCGACGAACCGGTCGACGACGTCATCGCCACCGCGGACGGCAACGCGCCCACCGGAGGCTGGCGGATCCGTCCCCGGACCGTGCGGGCCAAGGTCGTCTGCCTGCTCATGGTGCCGGTCATGTCCCTGCTCGCCCTGTGGGCGTACGCCACGGTCACCACCGCACAGGACGTCTCCCGGCTGCGCCAGTCCCAACGTGTCGACGCCGCGTTGCGGACCCCGGTCGCCGGCGCCGTCGCCGCGCTCCAGGCCGAGCGCACCGCAGCCGTCCGGTACGCGACCGACCCCACCGCCGCACAGGCCGGCGACCTCAAGAGGCTCGGTGCCCGTACCGACCAGGCCGTGGCCGAGCTGCGGCTCGGCAAGGACAGCACCGTCGCCGACAGCGAGGAACTGCCCTCCGGCGTCGCCCAGCGCCTCCGGACCTTCGTCACCGGCGCCGAGCAACTGCGCACACTGCGCACGGCGGTACGGAACCGGGGCGCCGGCTGGGACGAGACCTACGGCCGGTACACACAGGCCATCGCCGCGGCCTTCGCCGTGGACGGTGCCCTCACCGGCATCCAGGCCGACGACATGGGCGCCGACGCGCGCGTGCTGCTCGAATTCTCCCGTGCGGGAGAGGCGCTGGCCCAGGAGGACGCGATCCTCGCCGGCGCCCGGCCGGCCGGCGGTCTGGACGGCGAGCGACTGCGGCTGTTCACCGGCGCCGTCGACACCCGCCGTGTCCTCACCGACACGGCCGTCGCCGACCTGCCCGGCGCACAGCGCACCGCCTGGCACCGGTTCGCCCACGGCGACGACTACACCGCGCTGGGAGCCGCCGAGGACAAGATCCTCGCGAGTCAACCCGGAGCCAAGGCGCTCGACGCGGCCCCGGAAGCGATCTGGAACACCGCTCACGCGCGCGTGCAGGACGGGATGCGGGCCGTCCAGACCGGAACGGCACACGCGGTCGCGGGCCGGGCCGATCCGTTCGCACGCGGTCTGCTCACCACGGCCGGAGCCGCAGTCCTGCTCGGTCTCCTCGCGGTGGCCGCCTCGCTCGTCATCTCCGTACGCATCGGACGCGGCCTCGTGGTCGAGCTGGTGAGTCTGCGCAACGGCGCTCTGGAGATCGCCCGGCGCAAGCTCCCCGAGGCGATGCGCAGACTGCGGGCCGGAGAGGAGATCGACATCCGCGCGGAGGCACCCCCGGGGCCGCCCGCGGAGGATGAGACCGCACAGGTCGCGGAGGCCCTCGGCACCGTCCACCGTGCCGCCCTGCACGCCGCTGTGGAGCGCGCCGAACTCGCCAGCGGCATCTCGGGCGTGTTCGTCAACCTCGCCCGCCGCAGCCAGGTCCTGGTCCACCGCCAGCTGAGCCTGCTGGACGGCATGGAACGCCGCTCCGACGACCCCAACGAGCTGAGCGACCTCTTCCGCCTCGACCACCTCACCACCCGAATGCGCCGCCACGCGGAGAGCCTGATCATCCTCTCCGGGGCGGCCCCCGGCCGGGCCTGGCGCATGCCGGTGTCCCTGACCAACGTCGTACGGGCCGCCGTGTCCGAAGTCGAGGACTACGCGCGCGTGGAGGTACGCCAGCTCCCCGAGGCCGCCGTCGTCGGGGCGGCCGTCGCCGACCTCACCCATCTGCTCGCCGAGGTCGTCGAGAACGCCGCCCAGTTCTCGCCCCCGCACACGCGCGTGCGCGTCACCGGGGAACCCGTCGGCAACGGTTACGCCCTGGAGGTCGAGGACCGCGGACTCGGCATGGGCGAGGAGACCCTCGCCGAAGCCAACCGGCGCATCGAGCAGTCCGAGGCCCTAGATCTGTTCGACAGCGACCGGCTCGGCCTCTTCGTGGTCAGCAGGCTCGCGGCCCGTCACGGCATCAAGGTGCACCTGCGCACCTCCCCCTACGGCGGCACCACCGCGGTGGTCCTGCTGCCGAAGGCCCTGCTCCACGGTGGTGCGGCGGAACGTTCCGGCCGTCCGGCGGCCGGCATCGAACAGGCACCGGAACGCGAGTACGCGCGCGTGCCCGGCACCGCCCTTCCACAGGCCGCCGTCCCCGCCGCCCGTCCCGCCCTCGCCACCACCCACACCACCCCGCACCCTGCGCCCGAGCCACCACCCCCCGGAGTCACGACCTTGAGGCCGCACCGCCCACCGCACGACTCAGAGGCCGGCGACGACGACCTCCCACGCCGGGTGCGGCAGGCGAACCTCGCCCCCCAACTGCGCGATCCACGCACCGAGGAACCCGCGCCCGCCCGGCGAGGGGACGAGCGCACGCCCGAACTCGTCCGCGACCGCATGGCGGCCTACCGCGACGGCTGGGCGCGGGGCGGCGGCAGACAACCCGGCCGCGCAGCCACCCCGGAACCCGAAGAGGGCACCGACAGCACCGAAGGAGACCGCGCATGATCCAGGACCCGAGCATGAGGGCCGACCGCCACTCCGGCGAACTCGACTGGCTGCTGGACGACCTGGTGCTGCGCGTCGAGGAAGTACAGCATGCCGTGGTGCTGTCCAACGACGGCCTCGCCGTCGGTGCCTCGACCGCCCTCGGGCGTGAGGACGCCGAGCACCTCGCCGCCGTCGCCTCCGGCTTCAACAGCCTCGCCAAGGGCACGGGACGGCACTTCGGGGCGGGCGGGGTGCGCCAGACCATGGTCGAGATGGACGACGCCTTCCTCTTCGTGGCCGCCGCCGGCGACGGCTCCTGCCTCGCCGTGCTCACCGCCGTCACCGCCGACATCGGCCTGGTCGCCTACGAGATGGCACGCCTCGTCAAGCGCGTCGGCGAGCACCTCTACACCGCGCCGCGGGTCGCCGCCCGGCCGCCCGCCGCCGGATGACCTGGAAGCACCACCGATGACCGAATACACGACGGGCGCCCCGCGCGAGCCGGGCAGCCAGTGGTACGACGGCGAGGCCGGGCCTCTCGTCCGCCCCTACGCCATGACCGGCGGCCGCACCAAACCCGGCCCCACCGGAGTGCGGTTCGACCTGATCGCCCTGGTCACACTCGAGCCGGGCGCGCCCGGTGTCGACGACGACACCGCACTCGGCCCCGAACACCGGGCGCTGATCGACCTGTGCCGGGTGGAGACGCAGTCCGTCGCCGAACTCGCCGCCGGCGCGGACCTTCCCGTGGGCGTGGTCCGGGTGCTCCTGGGCGACCTGCTGGAACTGGGCTCTGTCACCGTGAGCCGTCCGGTGCCGCCGGCCCAGCTTCCCGACGAGCGGATTCTGCGCGAGGTCATCGCGGGATTGCGGGCACTGTAGATGAGCATCCGGAACCAACCGGACGCGCGCCGGTCAGAACAGACACGTTCCGGTACAACCGCCCGCGAGGGGACCGCAGTTGTCATGATGCTGGCTTCGCGTCCCGAGCGGACCGAACGCACCGTGCGCACCGTACGGACCGAGCGGCGTGCCGTGCGGCCCGAGCCGCGCCACCGGCTCACCCCGAGCCCCGAGCCTCCCGAACATGTCGACCGCAGCCGGCCCTCACGAGAGAAGTGATCATGGTCTCCGAGTACTCCGAGCCCGCCGACGACGACACGTCGGCCATGGCGCTCAAGATATTGGTCGCCGGCGGCTTCGGCGTCGGGAAGACGACCCTGGTCGGCGCCGTCAGCGAGATCCGGCCGCTGCGCACCGAGGAAATGCTCAGCGAAGCAGGCCAGCTGGTGGACGACACGGACGGGGTCGACCAGAAGGTCACCACCACCGTCGCCATGGACTTCGGCCGCATCACCATCCGCTCCGGGCTCTCCCTCTACCTCTTCGGCACCCCGGGCCAGGACCGCTTCTGGTTCCTCTGGGACGAGCTGTCGCAAGGAGCCCTCGGCGCTGTCGTCCTCGCCGACACCCGCCGTCTGGAGGACTGCTTCCCGGCGGTCGACTACTTCGAGCACCGGCACATCCCGTTCGTCGTCGCCGTCAACTGCTTCGTCGGCACCCGGACCTACGGCGCGCGCGACGTCTCCCGCGCCCTGGATCTGGACCAGGGCACGCCCGTGGTGCTGTGCGACGCCCGGGACCGCGACTCCGGCAAGGAGGTGCTGATCCGGCTCGTCGAGTACGCCGGGCGGATGCACACCGCCCGGCTCCTCGACTCGGTGGGCTGAGGCCTCAGCCCGCGAGGTCCTTGAGCGCCACCACCTTCTCCACGGTGACCCGGACCAGCAGCTCGCCCGGGACGCCGTTGCGGGCGCCGAACTCCTCCGCGCGTTCCTCCCCCATGTAACGGGCCGCGATCCGGGTGGCCGTATCACGCAGCTCACCCGGTTCCTCGGACAGCCGGGCACGCCCGTTCAGCACCACGAAATGGAAGGGGGGCCGGTCGTCGTCCACGCACAGGGCGACCCGCCCGTCGCGCGTGAGATTGCGGCCCTTCACGGTCTCCTTGCCGGTGTTGAAGACCAGGTCGTCCCCGTCCAGCACGAACCAGATGGGGGCCACGTGCGGGCTGCCGTCGGCGTTGACGGTGGAGAGCTTGCCGGTGCGGGTGCCGTGCGAGACGAACGCCCGCCATTCCTCGTCGGTCATCTTCTGTGCCATGTCCCCATCCTCCTTGCCCGGAGGCCGGTGGTGGTGAAGGCTGGCGGGGAGATCCTCCAGCCAGGGGGAGACGGCACACGGGGAGACGCTAGGACATGGCGCAGAACCAGGGACTCGGCTGGCTGCTCGACGACCTGACCGAGCGCGTGGAGCACGTACGTCACGCGCTGGTCCTGTCGAACGACGGGCTGGTCACCGGAGCGAGCACGGGCCTTCGCCGGGAGGACGCGGAGCATCTGGCCGCCGTCGCCTCCGGGCTGCACAGCCTTGCCAAGGGCTCGGGACGCCACTTCGGCGCGGGCCAGGTCCGCCAGACGATGATCGAGTACGACGACGCCGTCCTGTTCGTCACCGCCGCCGGAACCGGCAGCTGTCTGTGCGTCCTCAGCGGCGCGGAGGCGGACATCGGCCAGATCGCCTACGAGATGACACTGCTCGTCAACCGGGTCGGCGAACACCTCGGCGTGGACGCTCGGCAACCGGAGCGTTCCTCGGCGGTGGACCTCTGACCTGCTGTTTCACCCCCTGTCGCGGAGTTATCCACAGGCCCGCCACGAGATCCGTCGGAGCGGCTACGGTTTTTCCACGGCGAGCGCATCCGGCGCGAGCCACCCGCTCCACGGGGAGAACGACCATGTCCGGCACCACCATCGCCCGACCTCGCCAGCTCACCTGCACGTTCAGCCGCGCCGCCCGTGAACTGGGCCTCAGGCGAGGCGAGTTCGACCTCGCGGTACATCTTGGCCGGATCCGCACAGTGCCCGACGAGGGCGGCGGAGGCCGCCGTGTCCGCCGGAGCGAGATCGAGCGGCTCCAGGACCGGGCCGAAGTCCTCCGCGAGAGCGTGCGAGCCGTCGGTACGACCGAGGGCGCGGGCCTGATGGAGATCCCGGCAGGCAGGTTCACCCGCTTCGCGAAGCTCGGCCTGGTGACTCCCGTGACCTGGTACCCGAACCGCTATCGGGCCGTGGTCTGGCTCTATCTGGCGGAGGAGCTACGGCAGTTCGCGGCCGACGAGAAGAACGCACGGCTGCTCACCGGCCGTACGCCCGAGGAGTTGCGCGACCGGCTCAGGGCGGGAGCGGACCAGCGGGCCCGCAACTGGCGCGGACGCCACTGCGGTTTCCTGCTGCGGGCAGCGGGCGGGCCGTGGGAACGGGCCGGGGTGGTGGCCGGTTTCCTGGACCCCGGTGAGATCGACGAAACTCTGACGGATCCTCACGAGCGGGCGTACGTGCAGGTTTTCCGGCCCGCCCCGCCCGCCCACGGCGCACCGGGCTCGCCGACCGCGCTGCTCGCCGAGGAGCTGATGACGGCGGACGAGCCGGACGAGATCGACTGGTTCCGGAACGACCTGGCGCGGGCCGTGGCGGAGGCCCGCACATTCCACCCCGTGCCCCGCCCTGTCACGCACGCGCAGCACCCGGCACAGGCCCAACCGAGGCCCGCGCACGGCCTGCGTGGCTGGCTGCGCCGCAGAAACCCCCGCCTCGCCCACTGAGGCCCCCAAAAAAAGAACTCTGGGCCCAAGCGGTTCTTGCGCGGTCCTTCTCTCCTACAGAGCCCTGAACAGGCCCTCCTGGACGACCGACACCAGGAGTCGCCCCTCCAGGTCGTAGACCCGCCCGCGGGCCAGGCCCAGGCCACCCGTGGCGATGGGGGACTCCTGCTCGTACAGGAACCACTCGTCCGCACGGAACGGCCGGTGGAACCACATGGCGTGGTCCAGCGAGGCCATGTCGAAGTTCCGTGGCCCCCACAGGGGCTCGACGGGGACCCGCACCGCGTCCAGGAGGGTCATGTCGCTGGCGTAGGTCAGCGCGCAGGTGTGCACCAGCGGATCGTCGCCCAGCGGACCGACCGCACGCATCCACACCGCGCTGCGCGGCTCGGCGCCCGCTATCTCCTCGGGGTTCCAGCGCAGCCGGTCGACATAGCGGATGTCGAAGGGCTGGCGGCGCGCCATCCGCTCCAACTGCTCTGGCAGCTCGCCCAGATACTTGCGGATCTCCTCGGCGAGCGTCGGCAGCGACTCCGGGTGCGGCACCTCGCGGGCCGGCGGCAGCTGGTGCTCGAAAGCTCCCACCTCAGGCTTGTGGAAGGAGGCGGTCAGATTGAAGATCGTGCGGCCGTGCTGCACGGCGGTGACCCGGCGCGTCGTGAACGACCGCCCGTCCCGGATCCGTTCGACCTGGTACACGATCGGCACACCTGGCCGGCCCGGGCGCAGGAAGTACGCGTGCAGCGAGTGCACCGGGCGGTCGCCCTCCGTGGTGCGGCCGGCGGCGACCAGCGCCTGCCCCGCCACCTGGCCGCCGAAGACCCGCTGGATGGACTCCTGGGGACTGCGGCCACGGAAGATGTTGACCTCGATCTGCTCCAGGTCGAGCAGGTCGACCAGTCTCTCGGCCGGGTTCGTCATGGGTGGGATTCTCCTGTGGTCAGAGCTGGCCGACATCGGTGACGCGGACGACCGCGCGGCCCTCGGCGTCGGAGGCCGTCAGGTCGACCTCCGCGCTGATGCCCCAGTCGTGGTCGTCGTTCGGGTCGTCGAAGATCTGCCGGACACGCCACAGCGCGTTCTGCGGCTCCTCCTGGATCACGAGCAGCTTGGGGCCGCGGGCGTCGGGGCCGGTGCCCAGGTCCTCGTACTCGTCCCAGTACTTGTCCATGGCCTCGCCCCAGGCCTCGGCGTCCCAGCCCGACTCCGCGTCCATCTCGCCCAGTTCGTCGACGTGGTCGAGGGCGGCCAGCTCCACGCGGCGGAACATCGCGTTGCGGACCAGGACCCGGAAGGCGCGCGCGTTGGCGGTGACCGGCTTGACCTCGTCGGCCTTCTCCTGGGCCTCCTCGGCCGTCATCTCCTCCGGATTTGCGAGCTGCTCCCACTCGTCCAGCAGACTGGAGTCGACCTGGCGGACCATCTCGCCCAGCCACTCGATCAGGTCCTGCAGGTCCTCGGACTTGAGGTCGTCGGGGATGTTGTGGTCCAGCGTCTTGTACGCGCTCGCCAGGTAGCGCAGCACGATGCCCTCGGTGCGGGCCAGCTCGTAGAAGGACACCAACTCCGTGAAGGACATCGCCCGTTCGTACATGTCCCGGATGACCGACTTGGGCGACAGCGGATGGTCGCCGACCCAGGGGTGGCTCTTGCGGTAGGTGTCGTAGGCGTGGAAGAGCAGCTCTTCCAGGGGCTTCGGGTAGGTGACGTCCTGGAGGCGCTCCATGCGCTCCTCGTACTCGACGCCGTCCGCCTTCATCGCGGCCACCGCCTCGCCCTTCGCCTTGTTCAGCTGGGCGACCAGGATCTGCCTCGGGTCGTCCAGGGTGGACTCGACGACGGACACCATGTCGAGGGCGTAGGACGGCGATTCGGGGTCGAGGAGTTCGAACGCGGCGAGGGCGAAAGTGGACAGCGGCTGGTTGAGCGCGAAGTCCTGCTGGAGGTCGACCGTGAGGCGGACGATACGGCCGGTGGCGTCCGGCTCGTCCAGCTTCTCGACGATGCCGCCGTCGAGGAGCGAGCGGTAGATGGCGATCGCCCGGCGGATGTGCCGCAGCTGCTGCCTGCGCGGCTCGTGGTTGTCCTCCAGCAGATGACGCATCGCCTCGAAGGCGTTGCCCGGACGGGCGATCACCGACAGCAGCATGGTGTGCGTCACCCGGAAACGCGACGTCAGCGGCTCCGGCTCGGACGCGATCAGCTTCTCGAACGTGGTCTCCGTCCAGGCGACGAAGCCCTCCGGCGCCTTCTTGCGCACCACCTTGCGCCGCTTCTTCGGGTCGTCGCCCGCCTTCGCCAGCGCCTTCTCGTTCTCGATGACGTGCTCGGGCGCCTGCGCGACCACCAGTCCGGCCGTGTCGAAGCCGGCCCGGCCCGCGCGGCCGGCGATCTGGTGGAACTCCCGGGCCCGCAGGGTACGCACCCGGTTGCCGTCGTACTTGGTGAGAGCGGTGAACAACACCGTGCGGATGGGCACGTTGACGCCCACGCCCAGGGTGTCGGTGCCGCAGATGACCTTCAGCAGACCGGCCTGCGCGAGCTTCTCCACCAGGCGCCGGTACTTGGGGAGCATGCCGGCGTGGTGCACGCCGATGCCGTGCCGGACGTAACGGGAGAGGTTCTGGCCGAACTTGGTGGTGAAGCGGAAGTTGCCGATCAGCCCGGCGATCTGCTCCTTCTCCTCCTTCGAGCACATGTTGATGCTCATCAGCGCCTGCGCCCGCTCCACCGCCTGCGCCTGGGTGAAGTGCACGATGTACACCGGCGCCTGCCTGCTCTCCAGCAGTTCGGTGAGCGTCTCGGTGAGCGGGGTGAACTTGTACTCGTAGGAGAGCGGCACCGGACGGGTCGCGGATCGGACGACCGACGTGGGGCGGCCGGTGCGGCGAGCGAGGTCCTGCTCGAAGAAGGAGACGTCGCCGAGGGTGGCGGACATCAGGATGAACTGCGCCTGTGGCAGTTCGAGGAGCGGGATCTGCCAGGCCCAGCCGCGGTCGCCCTCGGCGTAGAAGTGGAACTCGTCCATGACGACCTGGCCGACGTCCGCCTGCTTGCCGTCGCGCAGGGCGATGGACGCGAGCACCTCGGCGGTGCAGCAGATGACGGGCGCGTCGGAGTTCACGGAGGCGTCGCCGGTGAGCATGCCGACGTTCTCGGTGCCGAAGATCTTGCACAGCTCGAAGAACTTCTCCGACACCAGCGCCTTGATCGGCGCCGTGTAGAAGGTGACCTCGTCCCGGGCCAGGGCGGCGAAGTGCGCGCCCGCGGCGATCATGCTCTTGCCGGAGCCGGTCGGCGTCGACACGATCACGTTCGCCCCGGAGACCGCCTCGATCAGCGCCTCCTCCTGGTGGGGGTAGAGCGTGAGACCGCGCTCCTGAGCCCAGGACTCGAAGGCTTCGTACAGGGCGTCGGGGTCGGCGGTCGGCGGCAGTCGATCGATGAGGGTCACGCACCCATCTTGCCTGGCCCGACCGCCGAGGGGGGAATCGGCTGCGAGCCGGAAGATCAAGACCCCTATGCTGTGTCGCCGACGGAGCGTCATCGCACCCGGTCAACTGGACAGCGGCATACGAGGAATGGGGCGCACAGCGGCCATGATGGGACCAGCACACTCACTGTCGGGAGCCGCAGCCTGGCTCGGCGTCGGAGCCGCGGCCGCCGCGGCCGGGCACGGGATGCCCTGGCCGGTGCTCCTGGTCGGGGCACTGATCTGCGCCGGCGCCGCGCTCGCCCCGGACCTCGACCACAAGGCCGCCACCATCTCACGCGCCTTCGGACCGCTGTCCCGCTGGGTCTGCGAGATCGTCGACAAGCTCTCCTACGCCGTCTACAAGGCGACCCGGAAGCCGGGCGACCCGCGCCGCAACGGCGGCCACCGCACGCTGACCCACACCTGGGTGTGGGCGGTGCTGATCGGCGGGGGCTGTTCCGCCGCGGCGATCCTCGGCGGCCGCTGGGCGGTGCTCGCGATCCTCTTCGCGCACATGGTGCTGGCGATCGAGGGCCTGCTGTGGCGGGCCGCCCGCGGCTCCAGCAGCGACATACTGGTGTGGCTGCTCGCGGGGACCAGCGCCTGGATCCTGGCGGGCGTCCTGGACAAGCCGGGCAACGGCTCGGACTGGCTGTTCACCCAGCCCGGCCAGGAGTACCTGTGGCTGGGGCTGCCGGTGGTGCTGGGGGCGCTGGTGCACGACATCGGGGACGCGCTGACCGTCTCCGGCTGCCCGATCCTGTGGCCCATCCCGATCGGCCGCAAGCGCTGGTACCCGCTGGGCCCGCCGAAGGTGATGCGGTTCCGCGCGGGCAGCTGGGTCGAGCTCAAGGTGCTGATGCCCGTGTTCATGGTGCTGGGCGGCATAGGCTGCGCGGCCGCCCTGAACGTGATCTGACCGCAGGGGCTCCAGGGGCTCCAGGGGCTCCAGGGGCTCCAGGGTCAGCCGGTCTGCCCCGAGCCACCCCCGTAGCGCCGTTCGAACGCGGCGACACGGCCCTCGGTGTCCACCGTGCGGGCCTTCCCGGTGTAGAAGGGGTGGCTCTCCGAGGAGATCTCCACGTCGACCACCGGGTAGGTCTGGCCGTCGTCCCAGTCGATGGTCTGGTCGCTGGTCGCGGTGGACCGGGTCAGGAAGGCGTATCCGGCGGCGCGGTCGCGGAAGACCACGGGGTGGTAGTCGGGGTGCTTGTCCTGCTGCATGGCGGCTCCTCGAACAAGGCGAACAAGGCGGTCGGGCAGGGGGCTCCGGCGTCAGCCGTAGGCGGTGTCCTCGTCGACGATGTGCATCGCGGCCTCCTCGGCGGAGGCCCCGGCGCCGTCGATGCCGACGTCGGTGGCGACGAGACCGTTCTCGTCGTCCTCGTGCGCCCCCTCGTCGGGTGCCACGAGGCGGCCGGAGCGCAGATCGCCGACCTCGTTGTCCAGGAGTTCGCCGTCGCTGCCCTGGCAGTCGCCGATGCCGTCGCCGTCGGGGGCGGCCGGATCGGGCAGCTCCTCGGCGAGCCGCTGGTCCAGGGTCTCGCCCCGGTGGCCCTCCGCCGCGGTCACCCCGGTGTGCTCCACGGCCCACGGCCGCTCGGGCGGGGACCAGCCCCGGTCCAGGGGATCGCTGACGCCGTCGGACTCCAGCGTGTCCTCCACGTCGAGCAGGCCCGTGTCCTCGCGGGTCTCGGATCCGTCGGGCTGGTAGACGTCGTCCCCCCATCCGTCGGCGGTGGTCACGGCTACCTCCAGGGGGTGAGGCGGCGGTCCGAGGGGCGGGCCGCCGGCACGCTCGGCACGGGCCTCACGCGCCGCGAACCCTGCGGTTCCCGGCCCGTCCCCGAACCGGTGCCGCTCTCCAGCCTTCCACCCCTGCTCGTACCCGCGCAACGGCACGGGGCGCGACCTGCGGCGCATACCCCGTGCCACGGCCGGTCACCCGTGCCACGACCGCCACAGCGCCGCGTAGGCGCCGTCGGCCGTCACCAGCTCGTCGTGGCTGCCGAGCTCGCTGATCCGGCCGTTCTCGACCACGGCGATGACATCCGCGTCATGGGCGGTGTGCAGCCGGTGCGCGATGGCGACCACGGTGCGGCCGTCGAGGACCCGGGCCAGGGACCGCTCCAGATGGCGGGCCGCGCGCGGGTCGAGGAGCGAGGTCGCCTCGTCCAGGACCAGGGTGTGCGGGTCGGCCAGCACCAGCCGGGCCAGCGCGATCTGCTGGGCCTGCGCCGGGGTCAGCGTGAGGCCGCCGGAGCCGACCTCGGTGTCCAGGCCCTGCTCCAGGGCCCGCGCCCAGCCGTCCGCGTCGACCGCGCCCAGGGCCGCCCACAGCTCGGCGTCCTCGGCGCCGGTCCGGGCGAGCAGCAGGTTGTCGCGCAGGGAGCCCACGAAGACGTGGTGCTCCTGGTTGACGAGGGCGACATGGGAGCGGACCCGTTCGGCGGTCATCCGGGACAGCTCGGCGCCGCCGAGGGTGATCCGGCCGTCGCGGGGCGCGTAGATCCCGGCGAGCAGCCGGCCCAGGGTGGACTTGCCCGCGCCCGAGGGGCCGACCAGCGCGAGCCGGGTGCCGGGCGCGACCTCCAGGGAGACCTTGCGCAGCACGTCGACGCCTTGCAGGTAGCCGAAGCGGACCTCGTCCGCGTGCACCTCCCGGCCGTCGGGGGCCAGCGAGGCGTCACCGGCGTCCGGCTCGATGTCCCGGACGCCGACCAGCCGGGCCAGCGACACCTGGGCGACCTGGACCTCGTCGTACCAGCGCAGGATCAGGTTCACCGGCTCGACGAGCATCTGGGCGATGAGCGCGCCCGTGGTCAGCTGGCCCACGTCGAGGCGGCCGTCGATGACGAGGATGCCGCCGATCATCAGCACCGAGCCCAGCACGGTGGTGTGGGTGGCGTTCATGGCCGGGAACAGCACCGACCGCAGCCACAGCGTGTAGCGCTCCCATGCCGTCCACTCCTTGACCCGGCGGTCCGACAGGGCGATGCGCCGGGCGCCGAGCCGGTGCGCCTCGATGGTGTGCCCGGCGTCCACGGACTCCGCGAGGGCGGCGGCCACGGACGCGTACCCGGCGGCCTCGGAGCGGTAGCCGGAGGGCGCCCGCCTGAAGTACCAGCGGCAGACGATCACCAGGATCGGCAGGGCGAGCAGCACGGCGGCGGCCAGCGGCGGCGCCGTGACCACGAGCCCGCCGAGCAACAGCACCACCCACACGATGCCGATCGACAGCTGCGGCACGGCCTCCCGCATGGCGTTGGCGAGCCGGTCGATGTCGGTGGTGATCCGGGACAGCAGATCGCCCGTGCCCGCCCGCTCCAGGACGCCCGGCGGCAGCCCGACGGACCGGACGAGGAAGTCCTCGCGCAGGTCGGCCAGCATCCGCTCGCCGAGCACGGCGCCGCGCAGCCGTACCTCGCGCACGAAGACGGCCTGGACGGCGAGCGCGAGCGCGAACAGGCCGATGGTCAGGCCCAGGTGGAGTTCACGGGCACCGTCCGACACCCGCTCGATCAGTCCGCCGAGCAGGTACGGGCCGGCCATGGAGGCGATCACGGCCACCGTGTTGACCATGATGAGCACGGAGAAGGCTCCGCGATGCCGGCGGAACAGTTCGGCCACGTAGGCGCGCACGGTCGAGGTGGCGCCGACGGGCAGGGTGGTGGCCGTCGTCGGGGCCGCCGGGTCGTACGCCGGTGGTGCGACGCCGATCATGCGCTTTCCTCGATCTCTTCCAGCGCGCCGTCCAGCAGCGCGGCTTCTTTCTCGTCGGGCGTGCCGCCTCGCAGCGTGCCGTCTTCGTCCCTCGTGTTCCGGAGGGCGGCTTCGTCGTCCGTCTCCCGGGTCACCATCGCCCGGTACCGGGGCTCGGTGCGCACCAGTTCGCGGTGCAGGCCGACCGCCCCGACCTCGCCCTCGTGGACGAGGACGACCCGGTCGGCCCGGTCGAGCAGCAGCGGCGAGGAGGTGAACAGCACGGTCGTACGGCCGGACCGCACCTCGCGGATGCCCTCCGCGATCCGCGCCTCGGTGTGCGAGTCGACGGCGGAGGTCGGCTCGTCCAGGACGAGCACCTCGGGGTCGGTGATCAGTGACCGGGCCAGCGCGAGCCGCTGGCGCTGGCCGCCCGACAGGGAGCGGCCCCGTTCGGTGATCCGTGCGTCCAGCGGGTCGGTGACGTCCAACGAGCCCTGGACCAGGGCCTCCAGGACGTCCGCGCACTGGGCGGCGGCCAGCGCCTCCTCGGCCCGCACGGCGCCGGAGGCCGGCACGTCGAGCAGTTCGCGCAGCGAACCGGAAAGCAGCACCGGATCCTTGTCCTGGACGAGCACCGCGGTGCGGGCGGTCTCCAGAGGCAGTTCGTCGAGCGCTACGCCGCCGAGCAGCACCGAGGTGGCGGCCTCGGCGGGGTGGCCGCCCAGCCGTTCGGCGAGGTGGCCGGCCGCGTCGGGGTCGCCGCAGACCACGGCGGTCAGCCGGCCCGCGGGCGCCAGCAGACCGGTGTCCGGGTCGTACAGGTCGCCGTCCGGCACCGCGTCCGCGCGCGAGCCGCCGGTGTCGGTGGCCCGTTCCAGGGAGAGCACCCGGGCGGCCCGTTTCGCCGAGGGGCGCGAGAAGGAGTACGCCATGGCGATCTCGGTGAAGTGCTGCAACGGGTAGTTGAGGATCATGACCGAGCTGTAGACGGTGACCAGTTCGCCGACGGTGACACGGCCCTGCCGGGCGAGGTGGACGCCGTGCCAGACCACCGCGATCAGCAGCAGCCCCGGCACCAGCACCTGGATCGCGGCGATCAGGGACCACATCCGGGCGCTGCGTACGGCGGCCCGCCGTACCTCCTGGGAGGCACGGCGGTAACGGTCGAGGAAGAGGTCCTCGCCGCCGATGCCGCGCAGCACGCGCAGCCCCGCCACGGTGTCCGAGGCCAGCTCGGTGGCCCGGCCGGCCTTCGCGCGCTGGAAGTCGGCGCGCCGGGTCGCCCGGGGCAGCAGCGGCAGCACGGCCAGCGCCACCAGCGGCAGCCCCGCGGCGACCACCCAGCCGAGCGCGGGCTGGTAGAAGAGCAGCCCCACGCCGACCACGACGACCGTCAGCGCGGCCGCGGTGAACCGGGAGACCGCCTCGACGAACCAGCCGATCTTCTCGACGTCGCCGGTGGAGACGGCGACCACCTCGCCGGCCGCCACCCGCCGGGTCAGCGCCGAGCCCAGCTGGGTGGCCTTGCGGGCGAGCAGCTGCTGGACACGGGCGGCCGCGGTGATCCAGTTGGTGACGGCGGCCCGGTGCAGGAAGGTGTCGCCGACGGCGATCGCCGCGCCGCACAGCACGAGCAGACCGCCCGTCAGCGCCAGCCGGGTGCCGGAGCGGTCGACGACGGCCTGGACGGCGAGCCCCACGCAGAAGGGGAGCGCGGAGACGGCCACGAAGTGCAGCAGTCCCCAGGCCAGCGCCTTGAGCTGGCCACCCAGCTGATTCCGCCCGAGCCACCACAGGAAGCGAGGACCCGAACGTGCGTCCGGCACGCCCGGATCGGAATACGGAAGATCTTGAATGTGCATGACGTCCCAGCAGCTCGTGTCGGGGGAAGGTGGCGACAAGCCGTGAAAGGTTCGCGTCGGAGCGTGGTCGAAATCAAACGGTTTTCCTGGACGCTCGGCAGAATCCGCCGTCTTCCGGCCAGGACTTGGCGCCCAACACCCGGACCATGTCTGGAAATTCAGGTAACGGGTGCATATCTGATGCCAGGTTGTGCGGGTGCAGATCAAGAGCGTTCGGTGCGCGACCGCCGTGACGGCGATGGCCCTCGGAGCCGCCCTGATGACCCTGAGCGCCTGCGGGGGATCGGAGAGCGGCGGCGGCGCGAAGAACGGTGTACCGGGGGCGCCGGGCAGAGCCGCCGGGGCGGGCCGGGCCGCGCAGCCGAGGCCCGCCGTCCCCGTCGGCGACCCGAGGGTGCTGCCCGGCGTCGGGCGGCTGCACGCGGAGATCCCCGCCGACTCCAGCCAGGTCCTGGCCCGTGTACGGCGAGAGCGAGGACTCGGCCGACGCCACGGTCGTGCTGTACAGCCTGCGGGGCGACGGCTGGCGCCCGGTGGGCAGTTGGCCCGCCCATAACGGGCGCAACGGCTGGAGCACCGACCACCACACGGGCGACGGGCGCAGCCCGGTCGGCGTGTTCACCGTCACCGACGCGGGCGGTGTGCTCCCCGACCCGGGCACCCGCCTCACCTACGCCCACGACGTGGATGCCTACGCGCCCCCGTACTACTGGGACTCGGCGCACCAGCACGACTTCGACTACGTCATCGCCATCGACTACAACCGGCCGCGGGGCGCACCGCCGCACGACGTCACCCGCCCCTGGGGTGCCGAGCGGGGCGGCGGCATCTGGCTGCACCTCGACCACGGCAGCGGCACCTCGGCCTGCGTCAGCCTCTCCGGGGAGGCCATGCGGTTCCTGCTCCGCACGCTCGACCCGGACCGCGATCCCGTCGTGGTGATGGGGGACCGGGCGGACCTGCTGGCCTGACGAGGCCCCGGGTGCCGCGCGGGGTCACTGGCCGGCCGGGCCGGGCTGCTGCTCAGGCGCCCCCGCCGAGCCGGTGTTCGCGTGCACCAGGTCCACGTCGTTGGCCCGGACGTAGGCGAGCCGGTGGCCGAACTGGATCTCGTAGTACCTCTCCTGGCCCAGTACCACGGGCTGGGGCGTGCCGGAGAAGGTCGATCTGTCGACATAGGAACTGTCGACGCCGGACTGTGTCACATAACGCTGGCCCGCCCGGAGGCTGTACGGGAGCGGCGAGTCGGTCTCCTCCTCCATGTCCTCCGGGTAAGCCTCCTCCTCCGGCAGGGCACGCCCGTACACCGGGATCTCGTCCAGGCCCTCTTTGGGTGTCACCATCCGGCCGCTCGCGCCGACGGCCGTCGGGTGGTCCTTGGGGTTCTTGAACCAGGCCTTGTTGCCCTGGAACCAGATCGCCGTCCACTCGCCGCTGCGGTCGGCGACGGCGAAGGTCTGGCCGGTGGAGACGCGCGAACCGAGGTCGCTGACGTCCTCGGTGGACTCGTCGCCGTCCGGCCTGCGGCCCGGGTCCTGGATCAGCGGAGCGTTGTCGGCCGGCTCGGTGTGGAGGCGGACGGCGCTGGAGCCGTGCGGCTGGCACCGCTTCCCGTCGCCCTCGCACCCGGTGTACCGCGGCTTGTGGGTGGCGTAGTCCGGCAGGATCATCACCATGTCGCTGTCCGGTCCGGCGGTGGCCTTCAGGGGCGCGCCGAGCAGGTCGAAGTAGTGCTGCCAGTCCCAGAAGGGGCCGGGGTCCTCGTGCATCTCGGGGATGCTGTCGCCGGTCGGGGCCGGCACGTTGTCATGGCCGAAGATGTGCTGCCGGTCGAGCGGGACGCCGTACTTCTTCGCCAGGAAGCGCACCAGGCGGGCCGAGGACCGGTACATCTGCTCCGTGTACCAGGTGCCGGGGTGGGTGAGGAACCCTTCGTGCTCGATGCCGATCGAACGGCCGTTGACGAACTTGCTGCCGGAGTGCCAGGCCTCGTCCTTCGTCCGGACGTGCTGGGTGACGTGGCCGTCGCTGGAGCGGATCGAGTAGTGCCAGGACGCCTCGGTCGGGTCCTGCACGGTCTTGAACATGTTCGGCAGCGTCGACTCGGTGTCGTGGATGACGATGTACTCGATCTTCTGGTCCCGGGGCCGGTCGGCCAGGTCGTGGTTGCCGTAGTCGCCGTCCTCGTCGATCTCCTCGTAGGGCGCGGCGAGCCAGTCACAGGACAGCTCCCGAGGGCACTCGACCTCCTTGGGCCGGTGCGGGACCTGCGGGCCGGGGTGCGCGCGGACGCCGGGGGAGGCGGGGAGCGTGACCTCCTGGCCCTCGGCGGTGGTCCGGTGTGCCCCCCGGCGGATCAGGGCGAAGACGTCGTCGGCGTAGGTCGTGGCCGAAGTGACGTCACGGGTGCCGGGGAAACGTTCCACCGCCTGCCACCAGTCCTCCGGGTCCTCGCTGAGCGGCTTGCCGAGATGCCGTTGCGCGGCGGCCAGCAGGGCCGCGCCGCCGCGTACGTTGGCGACGGCGTCCGTCCGCAGCTCCGTGGGCGGGGCCTTGATCAGCCGGGCGGCGCGTTCCAGGTCCGCCGGCTGCACGGCGTGCCCGCCCGAGGCGGACCCCGTCCCCGCGAGGGAGCTGTTCTTACGGCCGTCCGGCCCCGCCGGTGCGGCGGCCGGTGCGGGGGCGTGGCCGCCGCCGGTCTCCACCAGGTGCATCGGCCCGTAGCCGCCCGCGACGCTGGGGGTGCCCGGGTGGGAGTCCCAGCGCGACTGCATGTAGGACACGCTCAGGAGCACACTGCGCGGCACGTGGAACTCGCGGGCGGCATCGGCGAAGGCGTTCTGCAGGCGCTGGTCCTCCGCCTCGTCGGCGCCCGACGCCGGGAGGATCAGCAGCGGTGGCAGCAGCGCGGCCGTCGCGAGCAGACAGGCCGTCAGCCGGCAGGTCCGCAGGGCGCCGGGCACACGTGGGGCGACAGTTCTTCTCATACCGGAGGGTCTCCAACCGCTTGCTGAGGGTCTCCAACCACGCTCGTCGCAACCAGGGCGAAGGGATCGCCCTTAACGTCACCCCTCGTACGTTTCCGTGTCCGGCGCGGCACGGCGCGCCGAACGTCAACCGGGTGGACCAGCGGTCCGGCAGAGGCCACCCGGTCGGCGGCAGCGGATCGGCGTCCGGGGGCGGCCGCCCACCGTCCCGGGCTCAGTCCTCGACCGGGTCCACCTGCCAGTCGGGACGGCCGGGCATGGGCGGGGTGTCCGGCCCGTACAGCCAGGGCGTCAGAAACGGCGTCAGATCCTCGCCCGCGACCTCGGAGGCGAGCGCGACGAAGTCCTTGGTGCCGGCCGCGCGGCCCCGGTACCTGGTCACCCAGGTGCGCTCGATCCGGTCGAACGTTTCGTCACCGACCTTCTCCCGCAGGGCGTACAGCACCAGCGCCGAGCCGTCGTACCGCATCACCTTGAACAGCGTCGGCTCCGTCGGCTCGGCGGGCGCCCCGTCGTCGTGCCGCCACTGGTCGTGCTGCTCGTAGGCCGCACGCATGGCGTCCTCCATGCTCACGCCCCCGTGCTCGGCGGAGTACAGCCGCTCGTAGAACCGGGCATGACCCTCACTCAGCCACAGGTCGGACCACCGCCGGATGGCGACGCTGTCCCCCGTCCAGTGGTGGGTCAGCTCGTGGACGAGGTTGCGTTCGGCGTCGACCCGGTCGCCCAGCAGGTCGTCCCTGGGTACGAGGGACAGCGACTGCGTCTCCAGTGCCACCGGCAGATCGGTGTCCCCGACCAGTACGCCGTAGCGGCGGAACGGGTACGGGCCGAGCCGCCGTTCCAGCCAGGCGAGGTGTTCCGGGGTGAGCGCGCGGTCGGCCTCGGTGTCCGCGACCAGGCCGTCCGGCACCACGTCCCGGACGGGCAGTCCGCGCGGGCCCGTGCGGTCGACGACCGTGAACCTCCCGATCGCCATCTGGATCAGCTGGGCCGCGATGGGCTCCTCGGAGTCGTACGTCCAGCGCACGCGTCCACCGGGCCGCCGGACGCGTTCGACCAGCCGGCCGTTGGCCACCGCGCGGAGCCCCGCGGGGGTGGTGATGCGGAAGGTGACCGGCGCCCGCAGGCTGGGGTGGTCGTCCACCGGGAAGACCAGCTTGGCGCCGTCGGGCTGAGCACAGAGCAGGGTGCCGTCGGCGGTGGGCACCCAGCCGTACTCGCGGATCGCGTCGCCGCGCCGCCGGCGCTGGGTGGGGTCGGCGGTGTAGGTGACGCGGACGGCGAAGGCGCGGCCGCGCGGGATCGGCCGCGCGGGCGTGACGACGAGTTCGTCGCCGTCGCGTACGGCGGTGGCCGGTGCGCCGTCGACGGTGACCTTGTGCAGGGTGTTGCCCGCGAAGTCCAGGTCGAAGCGGGACAGGGCCTGGGTGGCGGTGGCGCTGATGGTGGCTCCGGCTTCGAACGGCGTCCTGGGCGCCTGCCAGTCGAAGTCGAGCGTGTAACGGTGCACCGTGTAGCCGCCGTTGCCGTCCAGCGGCATCAGCGGGTCACCGATGCCCGGAGCGCCGGGCGCCGGGGCCGGGTCGGAGGCGGCGGCCCAGGGGCCGGGGGCGGGGGAGTCGTGGCCCCGGTGCGGGCGGCCGTCGAGCGCGGCGTCGCAGGTGAGGGCGGCGGCACCGCCGAGGGCGAGGGCGAGGGCCATGCGGCGGACGCGAGCGGTCGTGATCTCCATGGGAGCACTGTGTCAGCAAGATCCGCCTATAGCATCATATGTTCTGATGGTGTGCGTCCGGGCGGGTCGTGAAGCGGTCGGCCGGTCTCCTCATTGCGGAGGGTGGCCAACTCCCCGTAGAACACCGGCCATGAGAAGACGGATCATCATGTCCATGTTTGCTGGGCTTGCCGGGGTGACCCTCCTGGCGAGCGCGCTCCTCGGCACGGGTGCCCCCGCCGCCGTGGCCGCCGACGTCCCGGCCGAGTTCGGCACCGACTGGCACGACCCGGTGACCGCGGCCCCGCCGGTGTCCGTGCCCAAGGGTGCCAAGTCCTGCCAAGTCACCCTGGCCGAGGCCCAGTTCCGCGACTTCACGCCGTACCGGGGCACCTATGCGCCGCCCCAGGGCTGCGGCGACCGCTGGAGCAAGGTGGTGCTGCGGCTCGACGGCAAGGTGAAGGGCCGTCAGTACGACCGGCTCGGCTATCTGCACGTCGGAGGCGTCGAGGTGCTGCGCACCTCCACCCCCGAGCCCTCGCCGGACGGCATCGAGTGGCACGTGGAGAAGGACGTCACCCGCTACAGCGACACCTTCCGCGGCGCGCAGGACGTCGAGATGCTCATCGGCAACGTCGTCGACGACACGTACACCGGCGTCATCGACGTCAAGGTCACGCTCACCTTCTACGCGGGACGCCCCGAGGTCACGGTCCCCGACCAGGTGCTGACCCTGGACGGCGGCACCACCCTCACCACCCCGCGCAACAGCGAGCGCATCGTCGCCGAGGTGTACGCCACCGGATCCGGCGGCGGCTGCGAGGAGTTCTGGTACCTGACGGTCGCCGACCCGGCGTCGTACTCCTGCAAGGCGGACAAGGGGCCCTACCGGGAGGTGCAGATCAAGGTCGACGGCCAACTGGCCGGAATAGCCGCGCCGTTCCCGAACGTGTGGACCGGCGGCTGGTCCAACCCCTTCCTCTGGTACGTCGTTCCGGGCCCCCGCGCCTTCGACGTCAAGCCGATCGAATACGACCTGACGCCGTTCGCCGGGCTCCTCAACGACGGCCGTCCGCACCAGGTCGAGGTCTCCGTCGCCGGGTTGCCCGAGGGGCAGGCCGGCTGGAGCGCCCCCGTGAACGTGCTGGTGTGGCAGGACGCGCATCGCGCCCACGTCACCGGCAAGCTCACCGCGGTCAAGTCCTCCGACCCCGTGAACTCCTCGGTCTACACACCGGGTTCGGGGGAGTACCGGGTCGACACCGACGCCGGACACCGGCTCACCGTCTCCGGATACGTCGACACCTCGCACGGCCGGGTGACCACCACCGTCAGCCGGACGCTGGCCAACACCTCGGCGCACCGCTGGAACGACGGCGAGACGACGGACGCGCTCGACGCCGTCTGGACCGACGACCAGAACGTCACCGTGAAGGCGGGCGGGGCGCCCCGGACGACCCGCACCCACCGGACGTACACGATGAACGGTGCCATCACCATCGGCGCGGACAACCGGCTGCGCACCGAACTCGCCCTCGGCGACCGGGCGGCGGTCACCCGGCCCGGGGGCGGCAGGTCGCGGCTGGACGACACCTACCGCGGTGACGCGACGTACACCCTCGACGTGCCGCGCGACCAGCGGCACGCGGTCGGCACGTCGAGCGAGCGCTACCGGCGGTACGGCTCCGGCGGGTGCTACGACCGTTCGCTGGCCACCGAACAGGGGGTGCTGACGGAGGATCGCAGCCGCTGCTGAGCCGAGTGGTGTGCGCTGCGTCACCAGGCGCGTGATTTACACGGCTGATACACGGTGGTCTCGGACGGGATCAAGAAGACCTCCAGAGTGATCGACACGGAAACCGCTTTCCGTATGGCAGAAGTCCTGCCGTCGCGGAAGTCCCGCTCGGCTTCCGCGCGTCGAAACCCCCACTAGGAGTGCCCGTGCCGCAGTCCGTACCGTCCCTGCCGCGACGCGTCGCACGCATGCTGCGTACCTCTCTCTTCGCGCAGGTCGCCTGCGCGCTCGTGCTCGGAATCGTCGTCGGGAAGCTGTGGCCCGGCTTCGCCTCGGACCTTCAGCCGCTCGGCGACGGTTTCACCCGGCTCATCAAGACGATCATCTCCCCGCTGGTGTTCTGCGTGGTCGTCGTCGGCATCGCCAAGGCCGGTGACCTGAAGGCCTTCGGGCGGATCGGGCTCAAGGCCCTGATCTGGTTCGAGGTGGCGAGCACGCTCGCCCTGGTCATCGGCCTGGTCGCCGCCAACGTCGTCCAGCCCGGCTCGGGGATGCACGTCGACCCGGCCACGCTGAGCGCCAAGGCGGTCGACGCGAAGACGGGCGGCGGCTCGCTGCCGTCGACGACAGACTTCATTCTCGATGCCCTGCCCACCAGTTTCATAGGCGCCTTCGCAGAGAACTCGCTGCTTCAGGTGCTCGTGCTGGCCTGCCTGGTGGGGGCGGCCCTGCTCCACCTCGGCCAGACCAGGGTGCCGCAGGTGCTGCCGGCCATCGAGCAGGCCCAGGAGATCATCTTCGCGATCGTCGGCTTCGTGATGCGCCTGGCCCCGATCGCCGTCTTCGGCGCGATGGCCGTGCTGATCGGCCAGTACGGCCTCGGTGTCATCGAGACCTACGCCAAGCTGATCGTCCTGTGCTACGCGGCCGCCGCACTCTTCGTCGCCCTGCTGGCGGTCGCCCTGAAGGCGCTCACCGGCCTCAGCCTCTGGAAGTTCGTCCGCTACATCCGAGAGGAGCTGCTGCTCGCGCTGGGCACCGCCTCCACGGAGTCCGTGCTGCCGCGCGTGATGCAGAAGCTGCGCAAGGCGGGCGCCCGCGACGACGCCGTCGGCCTGGTGCTGCCCACCGGGTACTCCTTCAACCTCGACGGTGCCTCGCTCTACCTCTCCATCGGCACCCTGTTCATCGCCCAGGCCGTGGGCGTCGACCTGAGCCTGAGCGAGCAGATCACCGTGGTCCTGGTGCTCATGCTCACCAGCAAGGGCATGGCCGGCATCCCCGGTTCGGCCTTCCTCGCGCTGTCCGCGACCGCCTCCTCGCTCGGGGCGATCCCGGCCGGTGCGGTCGCCCTGCTGCTCGGCGTCGACCGCATCATGGACTCGATGCGCGTCGTCACCAACCTGCTCGGCAACTGCGTCGCCGTCTTCGCCGTCTCCCGCTGGGAGGGCGCGCTGGACGTCGAGACGGCGAAGAAGGCGCTGGGTGGTGAGGTCGCGGTCACCGAGGCCGAGGTGCCCGCACAGGTGCCGGCCAAGGAGTCCGTGTCCGAACGCTGACCCGCGGAAACAGAGCGGCTCCCCGCCGGAACGCCGGAGGGGAGCCGCTTCTTCACGCCTCAGCAGCGCTTCGCGACCTCCGGCCCGTCGACCAGCGTGTCCAGCAGGCCGCCCAGCACCTCCCGCTGCTCCTCCGACAGCGGGGCCAGGATCTCCTCGGCCGCGGATCTCCGCGCCGCCCGCAGCTCGCGCAGGGTCTCGCGCCCGTCGTCGGTGATCTCTATCCGGGTCACCCGACGGTTCGTCGGATCCGGCACCCGGCACACCTTGCCGCTCGCCTCCAGGCCGTCGACCAGCGTGGTCACCGCGCGCGGCACCACCTCCAGCCGTTCGGCGAGGTCGGCCATGCGCGGGGGTGTCTCGTAGTGCGCGAGGGTGCGCAACAGCCGAGACTGAGCCGGGGTGACGCCCAGATCGCGCGCCTGCAGATGGCGCTTCTGGATACGCCACACCCGGCGTGTGAGGCGTAGCAACTGCTCGGCGAGCGGGCCGTCGGAGTCGGGGGTGCTCATACGGGAACAATATCAGGACTATGTTCATTGTGAGTATAGGTAACAGTGAGCTATGCTCCGTGAGTCCGTACACCCCGCACCCTCCGTAGGAGCCATGCCCCGAGACGAGATCAACTGGACCCCCGACGGCACATCGGCCGGACAGCCCCGCCAGGTGCGCCGCATCCTCACCCTCTTCCGCCCCTACCGCGGTCGGCTCGCGATCGTCGGCCTGCTGGTCGGCGCCGCCTCGCTGGTCTCGGTCGCCACGCCCTTCCTCCTGAAGGCGGTCCTCGACACCGCGATCCCGCAGGGCCGCACCGGACTGCTCAGCCTGCTGGCGCTGGGCATGATCCTCAGCGCCGTCCTCACCAGCGTCTTCGGCGTCCTGCAGACGCTGATATCCACCACCGTCGGCCAGCGCGTCATGCACGACCTGCGCACCGCCGTCTACGGCCGCCTCCAGCGCATGTCGCTCGCCTTCTTCACCCGCACCCGCACCGGCGAGGTGCAGTCCCGTATCGCCAACGACATCGGCGGCATGCAGGCCACCGTCACCTCGACGGCCACCTCCCTGGTCTCCAACCTGACCGGCGTGGTCGCCACCATCGTCGCGATGATCGCCCTCGACTGGCGGCTCACCATCGTCTCGATGGTCCTGCTCCCGGCCTTCGTGTGGATCAGCCGCCGGGTCGGCAACGAGCGCAAGAAGATCACCACCGAGCGCCAGAAGCAGATGGCCGCGATGGCCGCCACGGTCACCGAGTCGCTCTCCGTCAGCGGCATCCTGCTCGGCCGGACCATGGGCCGCGCCGACTCGCTCACCGCCTCCTTCTCGGAGGAGTCCGAGCAGCTCGTCGATCTGGAAGTGCGCTCGAACATGGCCGGCCGCTGGCGCATGGCCGTGATCACGATCGTGATGGCCGCGATGCCCGCCGTCATCTACTGGACCGCCGGCATGGCCCTCCACGTGGGCGGCCCGCAGATCTCGCTCGGCACCATCGTCGCCTTCGTCTCCCTCCAGCAGGGCCTGTTCCGCCCGGCCGTGAGCCTGCTGCAGACCGGCGTCCAGATCCAGACCTCGCTCGCCCTCTTCCAGCGCATCTTCGAGTACCTCGACCTGCCCATCGACATCACCGAGCGGGACGAGCCGGTCCACCTCGACCGGGTGAAGGGCGAGGTGCGCTTCGAGAAGGTCGAGTTCCGCTACGACAGGCACAACGACAAGGTGGGCCCCGTCCTGGATGGCATCGACCTCACCGTCCCGGCCGGCGGCAGCCTGGCGATCGTCGGCCCGACCGGCGCCGGCAAGTCCACACTCGGCTACCTGGTGCCCCGGCTCTACGACGTCACCGGCGGCCGGGTCACCCTGGACGGCGTCGACGTCCGGGACCTCGACTTCGACACCCTCGCCCGCACGGTCGGCGTCGTCTCCCAGGAGACGTACCTCTTCCACGCCTCGGTGGCCGACAACCTGCGCTTCGCCAAGCCGGACGCCACCGACGAGGAACTCCACGCGGCCGCGCGCGCCGCCCAGATCCACGACCACATCGCCGCACTTCCCGACGGCTACGACACCGTCGTCGGCGAACGCGGGCACCGCTTCTCCGGCGGTGAGAAGCAGCGGCTGGCCATCGCCCGCACCATCCTGCGCGACCCGCCGGTCCTCATCCTCGACGAGGCGACCAGCGCCCTGGACACCCGCACCGAACGCGCCGTCCAGGAAGCCATCGACGCCCTGTCGGCCAACCGGACCACCGTCACCATCGCCCACCGGCTGTCCACCATCCGCGGCGCCGACCAGATCGTCGTACTCGACTCCGGTCACGTGGCCGAGCGCGGTACGCACGAGGAACTGCTGGAACTCGACGGACGGTATGCGGCGCTGGTGCGCCGGGACGCCCGGGTGGAGACGGTGGAGGCGGTGGAGGCGACGGGTGAGCAGCCGGCCGGAACCGGCGAGGCGGCCCCGTGGGAGACGGCGAGACGGCCGGGGCGGCGGCGGGGCGACCGGGGGCGCCAGTGGGCGACTCCGCCGACCAGCTGAAGCCGGCGACGTGAACTCGCCGACGCGAAGTCGGCAATGTGGGGTCGACAAGCTGTCGATATGTCGGGTTTGTGATGATATGCGGGCTAACGTTCCTGCATGCAGATGAACACTCCGCGACGGAATGCGGCCCGAGGGAGCGCGGTCCGGCGGAACACGATCCGGCCGGGGGCGACGCGGCGGAAGGCGGTCCGGCTGACGCGCCGGGGCCGGCTCCTCCTCGGCGTGGCCGGCATCGTCGTGGCGGGCGCCGCCGTGACGGTGCCGCTGCTGTCCCTGATCCACGGCGCGGATGCCAGGTCCGCCACCCTGGTCATCCCGGAGGGCTGGCGGGCGTCCCAGATCTACGACGCCGTCGACAAGGCGCTCGCCCTCCCCGCCGGCAGCACCAAGGGGGCCGTCGGCACCGCGGGCCTGAAGCTGCCGGGCGATGCCGAGGGCAACCCGGAGGGCTATCTCTTCCCGGCCACCTATCCCCTGGCGAAGGACGCGACCCCGCAGTCCGTGCTGCGGTTCATGGTCGACACCGCCAACCAGAGGTTCGGCGGGGCGCCGATCGCGGCCGGCGCGCAGCGCGACGCGATGAACGTCTACCAGGCGGTGACCATCGCCAGCATCGTCCAGGCCGAGGCGGCGAACAAGGCCGACATGGGGAAGGTGGCCCGGGTCGTCCTCAACCGGCTGCAGAGCGGCATGCCGCTGCAGATGGACTCCACCCTCAACTACGGCCTCCACCGCAGCACCCTCGACACCACGGTGGGCGACACCCGTATCGAGAACCCGTACAACTCCTACCAGCGCATGGGCCTGCCGCCCAGCCCGATCGACAACCCGGGTGAGGACGCCATGCGCGCCGCGATGAACCCGGCGCCGGGCAACTGGCTGTACTTCGTCACGGTCAAGCCCGGGGACACGCGGTTCACCGCCGACTACGCCGAACACCAGCGCAATGTCACCGAGTTCAACGCGGAGCGGAAGAACAAGGCCCAGCAGTCGCCGCAGGTGTCGCAGCCGTCCAGCTGACACGCATCGCGCGTCACGCGGCGACCGGCTTCCCGGTGAGCAGCCGTCTGATGTCCCGGACGGCTTCGCGGCCCGCGCGGTTGGCGCCGATGGTGCTGGCCGAGGGGCCGTACCCCACGAGGTGGACCCGGGGATCCGCGACCGAACGGGTCCCCTCGACGCGGATCCCGCCGCCCGGCTCGCGCAGCCGCAGCGGCGTCAGATGGTCGAGGGCGGCGCGGAAACCGGTCGCCCAGAGGATGACGTCGGCGTCGACATGCCGGCCGTCCTTCCATGCCATCCCGTCCGGAGTGAGGCGGTCGAACATCGGCTGCCGGTCCAGGACGCCGTCCCTCAGGCCCTGCCGGATGGCATCGTTGAGGGGCAGCCCGGTCACCGAGACCACGCTCCTCGGCGGCAGCCCCTGCCGTACCCGCTCCTCCACCAGCGCCACCGCGGCCCGGCCCGCGCCCTCGTCGAAGGGACCCTCACGGAAGACCGGCGGCCGCCGGGTGACCCAGGTGGTGGCGGCCGCGTGCGGGGCGAGTTCCAGGAGATGCTGGGTGCCGGAGGCCCCGCCGCCGACCACCACCACCTTCTTCCCGGCGAACTCCTCGGGCCCGGCGTACTGCGCGGTGTGCAACTGCCGCCCGCGGAAGGTCTCCTGGCCCGGGTAACGCGGCCAGAACGGCCGTTCCCAGGTGCCGGTGGCGTTGATCAGCGCCTGCGCCGACCAGTCCCCGGCGTCCGTCTCCACGAGCAGCCGTCCGCCCTCGCCCCCGCGGACCGCGCGGACGTTCACGGGCCGTCGTACCCGCAGGTCGAAGGTGTGCTCGTAGGCCGCGAAGTACTCACCGATGACCTCGGCGGACGGCCGCGCCGGGTCGGCCCCGGTCAGCTCCATGCCCGGCAGCGCGTGCATGCCGTGGACCTTGCCGTACGTCAGTGACGGCCACCGGAACTGCCAGGCGCCGCCCGGAGCGGGGGAGCGGTCCAGGACCACGAAGTCGCGGTCCGGCTCGAAACCGGTGCGCCGCAGGTGATAGGCGCTGGACAGACCCGCCTGACCAGCGCCGATGACGACTACCTCGACCTCGCGCACGTTGTTCACGTTTCTACCAACAGGGGGCCGGCCGGGGATCTTCCCGGCCCGGCCGCCCGCACCGGCGGCCCTGCGGGGCGGGCGACCGGGCGAGGATGGGCGAGGATGGGGGAATGCCGGATGCCTTCACCACACGAGTGCTCCAGGTCGCCACCGGGACCCGCGAGCGGGTCGTCGACCTCACCGCCGACTGCGAGGCCTTTCTGCGCGAGGCCGCGTCCGGCCGCGACGGCCTGCTGAACGTCTTCACGCCGCACGCGACGGCCGGGATCGCGGTCATCGAGACCGGCTCCGGCAGCGACGACGACCTGCTGGCCACCCTGCACACCCTGCTTCCCGCCGACGACCGCTGGCAGCACCGGCACGGCAGCCCCGGCCACGGGCGCGACCACGTCCTCCCGGCCCTCGTGCCCCCGCACGCCACCCTTCCGGTGATCGACGGCCAGCTGGCACTGGGGACCTGGCAGTCGGTGTGCCTGGTCGACACCAACATCTCCAATGTCAACCGTCAGGTGAGACTGAGCTTCCTGGGATGAGCGGAGCGCCTGCTGGAAAGTCCGCTAGCGGGCGAGGAACGGGCCGAGTTGCGCGGTGAGTTCGGAGGGCGCGTCCAGTGCGATGAGGTGAGCAGCCGTGGGGAACTCGACCAGGGTGGCATCGGGGATCTCGGAGGCGTAGCGCCGGCTGATGTCCTGGAAGTCGGCGACGTCGAGCTTGCCGATCCCGACCAGGGTGGGAACCGAGATGGCGGTGATGTCGCCGGGCGCGGCGCCCTGGGAGTGCTCCCCGACAACGTCCTGGTTCACCAGCGACGTCCGCAGCGGGCCGCGGAGTTGGTCGGCCAGTCCGGCGGGGACGTCTTCCCAACGTCGAGCCGGCCCGCGCAGCCACATGTCCAGGTTGACACGGACGGCGGCGTCCAGGTCGCCCGTGGCCAGAGCCGCCGTTTCCGCCTCGTCGTACGCGACCATTTCCGCGGACCAGTGGTATCCCGGCCACGGCGGGGAGAAGATCGCCAGGGAGTGCACCCGGTCCGGGTGGGCGAGGGTGAAGTTCACGGCCACGCGGCCGCCCCAGGACGCGCCGACGAGCCGGACACGTTCGTGGCCGAGGTGGTCCAGGAGACGGCGCAGATCGTCGGTCTCGCTGAACGGGCCGGTCGGTGCTGCGGATTCACCGAAACCGCGCAGGTCGTACCGGATGACGGTGTGCCGTTTCGCCAGGTCGGGCACGACCGCGTCCCACATACGGTGGTCGGCGACGCCGGCGTGCACGAGGACGACGGGCGGCCCGTCGCCGGCGACGACGTAGGAGAGGTTGCCAAGATCATCGGTAAGGGTGAGCATCCGCAGATGCTGGCAGGACCACAGCGCACGCGCCACTCAATAGGGGGACGGCTCCACCATGGAAAACGACCGAGGGGCCGGGATCGCTGGGATCCCGGCCCCCCTCGTCGGCTGTGGCCCGTACCGGTCAGGCGGCGAGTGTCTCCGCCAGGGCCGCCAGGCCGTCCCGGTAGACGCCCTCGAAGAGCGCGGTCGCCTCGGCGTCGGTGACACCGTCCGGGGTGAAGGTGCCCGACCACTCCACCCGGGATCCGTCGCCGCCGCGGTCGACGACCTGAAGCGTGGAGCGGTAGCCCGTGACGGGGAAGGGGGCCTGCACGATCGAGTAGGTGTAACCGCGGGCTGCCTCGTCGAAGGCTTCGAGGCGTTCGACGATGACGCCGCCCTCGGCGTTCGTCAGCGTGCGCAGCCGACCGCCCTCGCTCAGCCGGCTCTCCGTGATGTACGGCAGCCAGTCGGGCAGGGAGCCGAAGCCGCCGATGAGCTGCCAGACCCGGTCGGCGGGTTGCGGCACGTCGAGGGCGACGTGGGCGGCGGTCATGACGCGTCCTTCAGGGGGACCGGCGCGTCGTGCGCGATGATCTCCTGCTCGCGCAGGGCCTTCCAGAAGCCGTACGGGATGTCCTGGACGAGCGCGGCGAGGTCCTCGGCGATACGGCTGGGCCGGGTCGCGCCGGGGATGACCGCGGCGATGGCCGGGTGGGCCAGCACGAACTGGAGGGCGGCGGACTTGATGCCGATGCCGTGCTGCTGCGCGAGCGCCTTGATCCGGCCGACCTTGTCGACGATGTGGGCGGGCGCCTCGGCGTACTCGAAGTGGCTGCCGCCGGCGAGGATGCCGGAGCTGTAGGGGCCGCCGACGACGATGTCGACGTCCTGCTCGGCCGCGGCGGGCAGCAGGCGCTGGAGGGCGCGGGAGTGGTCGAGCAGCGTGTAGCGGCCGGCCAGCAGGAACGCGTCGGGGCGCGGCTCGTCCAGGTCCAGCGTCATCTCCAGCGGCTCGACCTTGTTGACGCCGAGGCCCCAGGCCTTGATGACGCCCTCGTCGCGCAGCCGGGTCAGGGTGCGGAACGCACCGGTGCGGGCGCTCTCGTACATGCCGATCCAGTCGTCCCCGTAGAAGTCCTGGGCGATGTCGTGCACCCAGACGATGTCGAGGCGGTCCGTCCTGAGGCGCTTGAGACTGTCCTCGACGGAGCGCAGCGTCGCGTCGGCGCTGTAGTCGTTGACCATCTTGTTGGGGCGGCCGTGCTCGAACAGCGCGCCCTTCTCGCCGAGTTCACGGCTCGCGGGGTCCTCGACCTCGTCGAGGATGACCCGGCCGACCTTGGTGGACAGGACGTACTCGTCGCGCGGCTTGCCGGCGAGGACGTCGCCGAGCCTGATCTCCGCCAGGCCCGCACCGTACAGGGGTGCGGTGTCGAAGTAGCGGATGCCCTGGTCCCAGGCGGCCTGCACGGTGGCGGCGGCCTCTTCGTCGGGGATGGCGCGGAACATGTTGCCGAGCGGTGCGGTGCCGAAGCCGATACGGCCCGGCAGGAGGGAGCGGATGCTCATGGTGGTGCCTCAATCTGCGTTACTGCGTGTGGGGGGTACGAAGGAGGAGTCGTTCTCGGTGGGGCGTGGGCCCCGGTCGGCTAGTTGAGGGTGTCGGGGTCCGGGCCCGTGCGCATGCCGCGGTCGAGCGCCGTCAGCGCGTCGATCTCCTGCGGGCCGAGCTCGAAGTCGAAGACGTCGAAGTTCTCGCGGATACGGCTTTCGGTGACCGACTTGGGAATGACCACGTTGCCGATCTGCAGGTGCCAGCGCAGGACGACCTGGGCCGGGCTCTTGCCGTGCGCGGCGGCGATCGTGGTGACCGCGTCGTCCTTGAGGACGGCGCCCTGGGCGAGCGGGCTCCAGGCCTCGGTGGCGATGCCGTGCCGGGCGTGGTAAGCGCGCAGTTCGGCCTGCTGGAGGCCCGGGTGGAGCTCGATCTGGTTCACGGCCGGGACGACCGAGGCGGCACCGAGCAGGCGCTCCAGGTGCGCGGGCTGGAAGTTGGAGACGCCGATGGCGCGGGTGCGCCCGTCGGCGTACAGCTTCTCCAGCGCACGCCACGTGTCGAGGTACAGGTCACGGGCCGGGGTCGGCCAGTGGATGAGGTACAGGTCGACGTGGTCCAGGCCGAGCTTGTCCAGGGAGGCGTCGAAGGCGGCGAGCGTGGTGTCGTAGCCCTGGTCGGAGTTCCACAGCTTGGTGGTGATGAACAGTTCGTCGCGGGCGATGCCGGAGTCGGCGAGCGCCTGGCCCACGCCGCGCTCGTTGCCGTAGATCGCGGCCGTGTCGATGCTGCGGTAGCCGGTCCGCAGGGCGCCGGCGACGGCGGCGGTGGTCTCCTCGTCCGGGACCTGGAAGACGCCGAAGCCGAGCTGCGGCATGGTGACGCCGTTGTTGAGGGTGACGGTGGGGATGGAGGTCACGATGTTCTCCCTTGTTCTTGTCGGTCTTGCTGATCGCCGATGGTGACGGGGGCGATGGGGGGATGGTCTGTGGGTACGTAGTCGATGGTCTGTGCTGTGCGCCGTCGGCGCGCGGTCAGTGGCGCGCGGTGAGCGGTCGCACGGTCAGCGGTCCGCGGCTACGGGCCGCTCCGTCGCGGCCGGCGCCCGGGGCGGCGCGGTGACGGGCGAGTGGCGTTCGGGGGAACGGCGCTCCAGGGTGCTGGAGACGGCGGCCAGGACCAGGGCCGCGGCGGCGAGGACCGCGCCGACCCAGTTGGGCGAGGTGTAGCCGAAGCCGGAGGCGATGACGATGCCGCCGAGCCAGGCGGACAGCGCGTTGCCGAGGTTGAAGGCACCGATGTTGACGGCGGAGGCGAGGGTCGGTGCCCCGTGTGCGTAGTCCAGTACACGCTTCTGCAGCGGCGGCACCGTGGCGAAGCCCAGGGCTCCGATGAGGAACACGGCGACGGCGGCCGTGACCTTGTTGTGCGCACCGGCGGTGAACAGTGCCAGGACCACCGCCAGGCCGCCGAGCGCGGTGAAGAGCATCGGCATCAGCCTGCGGTCGGCGAGCTTTCCGCCGGTCAGGTTGCCGGCCACCATGCCGAGGCCGAACAGGACGAGCAGCCAGGTCACGGACGACTCCGCGTAACCGGCGACGTCGGTCATCATCGGCGCGATGTACGTGATGGCCGCGAAGACCCCGCCGAAGCCGAGCACTGTCATCGCCATGGCGAGCAGCACCTGGACGTTCTTGAACGCGGCCACCTCGTGGCGCAGACGTACGCCCTCCGGCCTGGGCATGTCGGGCACCAGCCTGGCTATGCCGGCGAGACCGACGACGCCGAGCGCGGCGACGATGAAGAAGGTGGTGCGCCAGCCGGCGCTCTGCCCCACGAACGTGCCGAGCGGCACGCCGACGACGTTGGCGACGGTCAGGCCGGTGAACATCATGGAGATGGCGCCGGCCTTCTTCTCGGGGGCGACCAGTTCGGCTGCGACGACGGAGCCGATGCCGAAGAACGCGCCGTGGGCCAGTGAGGCGACCACACGGCCGAGGAGCATGACGGCGAAGACGGGGGCGACGGCCGAGATGACGTTGCCCACGATGAACAGGCCCATGAGCAGCATGAGCATGTTCTTGCGGGAGATCTTGGTGCCGAGGACCGTCATGAGCGGGGCGCCGAACATGACGCCGAGGGCGTAGCCGGTGACAAGGAATCCGGCGGTGGGCACCGAGACGCCGAAGTCGGCGGCGACATCGGGCAGCAGACCCATGATGACGAATTCGGTGGTGCCGATGCCGAAGGCCCCGATGGCGAGGGCCAGGAGCGCGAGAGGCATGGAAGTAACCTTCCGAGGGGACGTTGCGGTAGCGCCTTACGAGCGACCACAATAATTGCATACGCGGGTTAAATGCAAACGCGGTATAGTGGTGTACGCATCGCCGGGCTCTCGGGAGGCTCTGAAAGGGCTCCGGGGCCCTCACGGAAGGACACGTGCCACATGACCGCCACCGACCCCGCGCTCACCGCCCTCGCTCAGGGCTGGTGCGCGCTGTCCCTGCTGCACGGCAGGATCGAGTCGCATGTCGAGCGCGCCCTGCAGGCAGGGCACGGCCTCAGCGTGCGCGAGTACTCCCTGCTCGACGTCCTCAGCCGCCAGCACGACGGGGACGGCGGCCACCTGCAGATGAAGCAGGTCGCCGACGCCGTCGTCCTCAGTCAGAGCGCCACCACCCGGCTCGTCACGCGCCTGGAGGACCGGGGTCTGCTCTCCCGCTACCTGTGCCCGACCGACCGGCGGGGCATCTACACCAACGTCTCCGACGAGGGCCTCGCCCTGCTGGAAGCGGCCCGCCCGACCAACAACGAGGCGCTGCGCGAGGCGCTCGACGCCGCCGCGTCGGAGCCCGACCTGGCTCCGCTCGTACGGGTCGTCCGGCGACCGGACACGGAGAACGAGGTGAACTTCCGCTGCTGAGATCCTGGGCACGTGGTGCTCGATGAACGGACGAGGAGAACGCAGTGGGAGACAGCGCGGAACTCAGGGACGTGCTGGCCGATTGGCTGGACTACGACGTCGCGGCGTTTCGGCTCGGGGTCTTCCTCGGCGTCTTTCCGCGCGACCAGAAGTTCTCCAAGGTGAAGCGGATGTTCTGGATGGACGGATATCCGCTGGGCGACATGCTGGTGGACCTGCTCGACCGGATGGCCCAGGCCGGAGTTCTTCTCAAGGACGAGGACGACGCGCGGTACCGGTGGAACCCCGCTCCCATCGACCTGTCGTGACGGCGCGCACCATGCTCGCGGCCGAGCCCAGGGCCGGCCGGACCCCGCGCTCCACCGGCTACGCCGGCCTGTGCCACACGGAGATGTGCTTCGGCGACTCCTGGGTGAACGGGGAACCGTCCCAGTCCGCGACGCGTCGCTCCGGTTCGAGCCCCGCGATCCTGGCCATCAGGTCCAGCTCGGCAGGCCACGCGTAGCGGTGCCGGGAGTCGTCGCGGCGGTAGCGGCCGTCCTCGCCGTCGCGGGTGAGGTGGTGCGAGACGAGGATCTGCCCGACCAGGTCGAAGGTGTCGAAACCGATGTGCCCCGCGGAGACGTCGAACGGCACCGCTACCTGGCCGGGCGGCAGCAGCCGCAGTGGCGGCACCCCCAGCTCGATCACGAACCGGCCGCCGGGCGCCAGATGCCGGGCCGCGTTGCGGAAGCACTCGACCTGCTCGTCCTGTGTGAGCAGGTTCGAGATCGTGTTGTAGACGAGATAGACCAGGGAGAACTCGCCGGGGACGGTGGTCGTCGCCATGTCCCCGACCACCACCGGCAGCGTCTCGGCGTCGACCTTGCGGCGCAGCACGGCCGCCATGTGCTCGGAGAACTCGATACCCACCACGGGCACCCCGCGCTCCCGGAGCGGAACACCGACCCGGCCCGTTCCGATGGCGAACTCCAGCGCCCGCCCCCCGCCGGCGAGTTCGGCGAGGAACTCGACGGTCGGCCCGAGCACGGCCGCCGAGGTCATCTCGGTCTCCTCCGCGTCGTAGCGGTCTGCCTCGGCCCGGCTCCACAGCTCACTGCTCGTCATGGGCGGCCACTCTGCCGGGTCGCCAGAGCCGTCGTCCACGCAATATCGCGGCCCTCGGGCGCCTTGACCCGGCGTTGTCAGTGGCGGTCGGTACGGTTTTCCCACAGCGGTCGTACGGATGGATCAGGGCAGAACGGGTGGGGGACATGACCACGGTGGACATCTCGTACGCGGAGGGCTGGGACGCCGGGACCCGCCGCCCGTACCGGCCGCTCTCGGCGGCGGGGGCACGACGGCGGGACGACGAGGGCGAACCGTACGTGGTGATCCACCGGGAGCCGGGACGGACCGAGCCCGTGGCGGTGTACCTCGTGGCCTGGTCCGACCACCATGTCGGGCACTGGATGTACGACGAGTCGGGGCGCCGTACCCGCGAGTTCGACCTGCGGCTGCTGGAACCGGGCCGGCTGTTCCTGCGGCAGGTCGTGGAGCGGCGCTACGCCACACCGGACCAGCCCGACCGGGCCCGCGACGCCTGGCGGACCACGCTGAACCTGACTCCCGGCGAGAAGGCCGAGTACATCGTCGAGGAGCAGGGCGACACCGGCTCGTCCCGGCACGGCCGGCAGGACCTGCCGGAAGCACAGTGGTGGATTCCCCGGGAGGCCTTCGGGGTCGGTACGGCCGACGGCCAGGACGAGTCCCCGGCAGCCGATCCGGACGAGTCCGGCCAGGGACAGGAGCCACCGGCATCCCTGTGGAGAGCGCCCCGGCCGTATCGGCCGGAGTTCGATGTGCAGGAACTCCTCCGGCCCGGCAACCGGTTCGCCTGTGACACCTTCGTCACCGAGAACGAGGGCGGCGAGCTGACCGTCGACCGGGTCGAGGAGATCACCACGCTCCGGGTGCCCAGCGGCCGGCTGGTGGTCGCCGACCCCCTGACGGGCACCCCCAGGGAACTCACCGAGGGCATCCCGCCCGGCGCATATCCCCTGCAGACGGCCGTGCTCGTCGGCGAGGGCGACTACTACGGCGAGCCCTTCCCCGTGACGGAAGAACCCCTGATACGACTGCTGATCTCCGACGAACCGGCGGTCACCTGGGAGCTGGGACTCGGGGAGGGCGAGGATCCCCGGCTGCTGCTGGACGGCCACGCCTACGGATTCGGCACCGACGCGGCACAGGGCTCCTTCGCCGACGCCTCCGGCTGGGACACGCTGTCCGCGGCCTTCCGGCGCCACTTCGACGGGGACGGCGACGACGGCGTCGAGGAGGTCAGGAGCGGCACCCTGCGGGTCGCCGACGAGAAGACCGGCGGCGACCTGGTCTCCTTCTGCACCGGTGGCGACGGAACCTGGTCGGTGTGGCTTGGCCGGGCGGCCTCCGGCGACGTGGTCTCCGCCGTGGTGGTCACCGGATGGCTCTCGGACTACCGGCCGTTGTGATCCTCCGGCGGCCTGCCGCTGCCCTGCGGGCGCCCACTGTCCGGAGACTGCCCGCGGACCGGCGGACGCACATGGCCCGGCGCACGCCCATGGTCCGGCGAAGGCCTTCCGCCCGCTGACCGGTCGGGCGTGGGCACCAGGCCCAGGCGCTGGGCGTGCAGGACCGTGCTGAGGCGGTCGCGGGTGCCCAGTTTGCGGTAGATGTTCTCGACGTGTTTGTGCACCGTGCGGGCCGAGATGCCCAGGCGCCGGCCGATCGCGTCCGCCGTCAGGGCGTCGGTGAGCAGGAGCAGGACGGTGAGTTCACGGGGCGTCAGCGCGCAGTCCGCCGCCCGCTCCTCCGGCTCACCGGCCGTCGCGGCCAACCGGCGCCACTGCTCCAGCAGTTGGCGCTGCTGTTCGACGGCGGCCAGCAGCGGCTGGGCGCGCTCGGCGGTCCGTAGGTGGTCCTCGGTGAAGTCCGCGCCGGAGCGGTAGACCAGGCAGCCGGTGATCGGCGCGACCGTCCCCGGCAGCGGGAGCGCCAGGACCTGGTCCAGGTCCAGGGCCCGGCCGAGGACCCGCGCGGTCTCGCTCGCCGGCCAGGCCTCGCCCGCGAGCCGCCGGGCCGTGACGGGTGTACGCGCGAGGCCGGCCGTGTAGTGGCGGGCGAACGGGTAGCCCGAGCGCAGCACGCCCAGCGCCTCGCCGCCGAGCCGGTCCAACTCGGCGGCGGCAGCGGCCGACATACCGAGCGTGCCGTTGCCCTCGTTCCAGTCGTCCAGCTTGTAGATCAGTGTCTCGCCGCCGCACAGGTCGGTCAGCGCGTCGGCGAGCAGTGGCCACAGTCGTTCGGGCTCGCGCTCGTGCAACGCGGCCACGGCCAGCCCGGTGAGGCGTTCGTAGGCCCTGTCCAGCCCGTGTAACACGTGTTCCTCTCTGCCCCTGCCCCTACGCAGTTGTACGCATACCCACGCGACAGCCGGCTGTCACATGCTTCAACCGGGTACCGACACCGGGTTCGACGACTCCGGTCGTGCGGGCCGCCGGCACGGGGGAGTGGCGGCCCGCATCCGGTCGTCGGCCCGGTCACCCGTCCCAGGCCGCGGCGCACAGCGCACGGTCGACTTCGTCCGCGTAGCGCGCCGCGGTCAGCCAGGCCCGCGCGAACCGGCCCGGGTCCGCCGGAAGCAGGCGGCCGAAGACGTCGCGCGAGCGGTCCGCCGCCGCGGCGAGCAACTCGTCGAGGATATCGCCGGCCGTGGCGAGACCGTGCCCGTACAGACGGCGGGTGTCCACGGCCGCGTCGCCCGGGAAGGCCAGCACCCGCCGACCGCCCGAAGCCGCCTGCTCGACCCGGCGGCGCAACAGGTGCAGAGGCGCCTCCTCAGGCGTGGGCACGGCGGTGGCCGGCGCCGGCGCCGGCAGATCCGCGTGCTGGAGCCGGTCCAGGCCCAGGTCGACACGGCTCCCGGCGATCGTCGGGTGCTCGGCCGCGAGCAGTTGCGCGCGGGCGTGCGGGGCCGGCACGAGACGCGCGATCACGCGCAGCCGGCTGCCCCGGGCGGCGGACAGCAGCCGCAGGTTCTCGCGGTGCGGGAGCGCCGGATGGTCGTGCGCCGCCGTCAGCCGCAGCGGCATGCCGCCACAGTCGGCCAGCAGACCGTCGCCGGCCGCCTCACGCACCACGCCGGCCGGCGTGACCTCCAGGAACAGCAGATCGTGACCGCCGTGCAGGGCGCGCCCGACCTGTTCGGCCACCGGCACCGCCCACAGCCGGTCCAGCGGCTCGGCCCGCCAGTCCGCACCGGGCGCGCGCACGGCCCGTACCCCCGCGCCCGCCCCCAGCCGTCCGGTCGGGGACACCGTCGCCCCGGACACCGCGAGGCCCGCCCGTGCCAGCTCGCGATGCGTCAGCGCCGTGTCACCGATGCGTACGGCACGGTCGGCGGCGCCCACCGCCCGGCCCGCGCCGCCCGGAGCCACGTCCGAGACCGTGTACAGACGGCCGTCGGCGTCGGCCGTCCAGGTGACGGCACCCGCGTAGCCGCTCGCGGTCAGCACGGGCTCGGAGAACAGGCCGTACAGCCGCAGCGAACCGTCCGGGGCGTACGGCTGCCGTACGGTGCCGCGCAGCCCCGTCAGGTCCGGACCCGTCGCGAACGGAACGCGGTAACCCACGTACAGGGTCTCCGACAGGGAGGCGACGAGCTCGGTGAGCCGGAACGCCGGGTCGGCCGTACGGGCCGCGCGCAACGCGGTGACCACGGAGACCGCCGCCGTGGCCGCCCGGGGGAGCCCCGCGAGGCGCACGGCGTGCGCGGCCCGCAGCAGCTCCGCCTGGAGCACGGCGCCGGAACCGTCCGTACCGGCGTCGAGCACGGCGGCCGCGGCGGCGAACACCGCCTGGGCGGCGGCGTGTTGAGGGGGTGTCGCGGATTCCTCGGAGGCGGAGGCGGAGGCGGAGGCGGAGGAGGAGGGAGCGGGGGTCTCTGGTGCGGCCGAGTCGGACACCTGCTTCCCGACAGTCTCGGAGACGTCGGCCACCGGCGCCTCCAGTACCGAGCCGGCGCCCTGTACCGGCACGGCTTCGTCGACTCCCGGCACTGCCGCGTCCGCGTCGGCCGTCGGCACGGGTGCGGCCGGGTCGGCCACCGGCGCCGCCGAGGCCGCCGCCGCCCGGTGCAGGCAGTCCGGGGCCAGCAGGCAGCCACAGCGGACGGCCGTCACGTCGGTCACGACGCCCTCGGGGGCGTGCAGTTCGAGCACCGAGCCCTCGTCGTCGACGGTGATGCGCACGGTGTCGCCGTCCCGGCCGACCGGGCGGTCCGCCAGCTTGGCGATGCCCGCGTCCAGCCGCTTGCGCAGCCGGGGCGAGAGAGCCGCGACCAGTTCGGCGGTCACCGCCGGGGCGACCGCGGGCAGTTCGACGCTCATGCGATCTTCTCCCCTACCCAGCGGGCGAGTTCGAGGGGGCTGAGGGCGGCGACCGGCATCCCGGCGGCCACCAGCTGTCCGGCGATCCCGGTCGAGTACCGGGGCCGCCCCGAGTCGTCGAGGCTCGCGCAGCCCAGCACCTGACAGCCCGCCCCGACCAGCGCCCTGACCTCGGCGAGCAGCCCGCCGACCGGATAGCCCTCCTCGAAGTCGCTGATCACGACGACGAGCGTCCGGGACGGCACCGTCACCAGCTCACGCGCGTGCCGCAGCCCGGCCGCGATATGGGTACCACCGCCCACACTGACCTCCAGCAGCAGCGACAGCGGATCCTCGACATGGTCGGTGAGGTCGATGACCTTGGTGGAGAACGCCAGGAAATGCGTGGACAGGGTGGGCACACCGGCCAGCACCGAGGCCGTGAGCGCCGCCCAGACGGTCGACGCCTCCATGGACCCCGACACATCGGTGACCAGGACCAGCCGCCAGTCGGCGGCGCGCCGGGCCCGGGTCCGGAAGACCGGGTGCTCCGGGATCACCTGGACCCTGCCGTCGGCCGCCCGGCGGGCCGTGGCCAGATTGGCCCGCAGCGTACGGGGCAGGTCGAGGCCGCCGCCCGGACGCCTGCTGGGGCGCGGCAGCGCCGTGCCGTGCAGCGCGGGGCGCAGCCGTGTCGCCAGCTCCCTGGTCAGCGCGTCGACCAGGCGCCGCACCAGCGGGCGCAGCGCGGCCAGCCGGGCCTCCGGCAGCCCGCCCGCGTGCCGCAGCACCGAGCGCAGCAGGTCCACGGAGGGGCGCACGCTGTCCGGATCCAGCTCGGCCAGCACGTCCTGACGGCCCGTCGCGGCGGCCGCCGCCAGTACCTCCTCCCGGACACCCGGCCCGAACAGCGCCGCCAGTTCCTCCGACCACTCCCGCACCCCGGGATACGGCGCCTCACGGCCGCCGCCCCCGCCGCCGAGGTCGCCCCGGCTGCCCTCGCCGCGCCCGCTGCCGTACAACTCGTCCAGTGCGGTGGCCAAGGCGCGGGCCGGCCCGGGGAGTTGATCGGTGCGGCGGCCGAGCAGCAGGCGCCAGCGGTCGGCGGGGGCCAGCCGGTGGTCCTCCGGGAGCGCGGCGGCGACGGCCGGCTCGGGCGCCGCCCGTTCCCGGGGTGGTGGCAACAGGCCGAGCGTGCGCAGGGTTTCGCGGGCGGCGAGATCCGCGCGGGTCCAGGTGGCCAGCGCGGCCGGGTCGATGGTGCCGGTGTCAGCCACCCGGTCGGTGCCGAGACGCTCCTCCACACCGGCCAGCAGACGGCCGCGGTCGGCCGGGCTCAGCGCGTCGAAACCGCCGCGCAGGGCCGGCAGCCGGTCGAGGAAGTCCCGGTCGGACAGCTCCGACACCCGGCCGACCAGGGGCTCCAACGCAGGTCCGGCCGCCTCCAGCAACCGCCCGGCGGCCGTCAGCAGCCCCGTCAGCCGGGCGGTGAGCGCGGTCCGTGACTCGGCGTCGACGGCCCCGTCCACCCAGGAGGCGACCCTGCCCCCGAAGGCCCCCGGGTCCTCCTGGCCGAGCAGGACGCGCACGGCTCCGGCGGCACCCCGCATCAACGGTGAGCCGTCGGCGGCCAGCCAGGCCAGCGCGTCGGCGAGCCGGATGCCGCCCAACAGGTCGGCACGGTGGGCGAGTTCGAGCAGGGCGTGGGCGTCGGCCGGGTCCTCGGAACCGGTGAGGCCGTCCACCTGGCGCACCGCTGCCGCGGTCAGCAGCTCGGCCACGGCGACCGCCCTCGCCGTACGGTCCTCGTCCCCGTCGAGACCGGCGACATGACCGGCCCGCAGCCGGTCCAGCAGGGCCAGCCCGCTGAGGAGTTCGGGCAGCGTGCCGGTGTCCGGGAGCACGGCGGCGGTGTCGCCGAGCCGCTCGTCCACCAGGCCGGGCAGACCGCAGTGGGCCGCCTGCTCCAGGCCGCCGAGCACCTGCGCCGCCGTGGGGCCGTCCGCCTCGCGCTCCTTGCGGCTCCGCTCGCGCAGCAGGCCCTCGGCCGCCTGGACGAGGGTGACCCCGCGGACCCCGGCGGCCGTCAGCATCGCCGCGGTGGCCGGAGTCCAGCGCACCTCCCAGCGCGAGGTGAGGGCGTCGGCGCCGCCGGTGCCGCTCACCGGCCTGTGCTCGGCGTAGGGCACCGAGCACAACGTCAGTCGGCGCAGCAGCAGTTCACGGCGGCGGTCGAGGTCCGAGCGGAGGGGGTCCAGGCGAAGGTCCCGGGCGGGGCCGCGGTCCGCCGGGCCGGGCAGGCCGAGTGCCGCGAGCTCGGCCTCGACGGCCGGGGTGAGACCGCTGCGGGGCGCCTGCGGCGCGGGACGGCCGACGCGGGTGCCGACCAGTACGGTCTCCATCGCCCGGGCGACGGCTCGGCCCCGGCCGTAGGGCTCGCCCTGGGCCAGTACGGTCTGTGTCGCCTCGACCAGTTCACCGCGGCCCGCCGCGGGCAGACCGCGCAGGCGGGCGAGGTCACCGGCCAGGCGGGTGATCTCCCGGGCGTCGGCCGGGCCCGAGGGGTGGCCCTGGTGCCGGAGTGCGGCGCAGATGCGGACGGCCGCGCTGGTCAACGCGTGTTCCAGGGCAAGGGGATCGCCCGCCGTCTCCAGGACCATGTGCTGCCATTCGGGGTCGCGGATGCCGGCCGGGTAACCGGAGCGCTCGTCCAGGAGGGCGTAGGCGTAGGGGATGAGGGAGGTCGTCCATTTGGCTGCGGCTGGGTGGGGGCTGGTCGCGCCCACGCGGCGGTAGCCGGACATCGACTGCAGCCCCGCGCCCCTTGGGTCGGCTACCAAAGCCGGTGTGTGAAAGGCACCCACCACCATGGTGGCCCGTTCACCGTCTGCCGTCGCCTCGGCCAGCCGGGAACGCATCCACTCCTCCCGCCGCAGATCCACCTGCGAAACAGCTGACTCCTCCCGCAACGCCCACCCCGTCAGCAGCGCCGCCCGCCGCAGTGCCTCCGGTGGCGAACCGGGCGCCGCCGCCTCCACCAGCCGGTCCCAGAGGTCGTCCCCCGGGCGGCCCGTCAGCCGGGAACGCAAGGCTCCCGAGAGCCGGCCCGGACCCTGCGCCGCCGTCTCCGTCTCCCGCCATCCCCGGTCCGCCAGCGGCAGATCGCAGGCCACGACCGGCACCCCGCGCCGCGCGGCCCACCGAACCGCCGCCAGCTCCGGGGAGAAGTCCGCGAACGGATAGAACGCCGGGCCGGCGCTGCCGTCGGCCGGCGCCGCCGCGAGGGCCACCGGGGCGCGGGTGTCCTCGTGGGCCAGCCACGGCAGCCACTCCTGCAGTTCGGCCGGCAGTTCGACGAGCAGCACGTCCGGCTTCGCCGCGTCCAGCAGCGTCGGCACCGCCGCCGCCAGGGACGGCGCGTGGTGCCGTACGCCGATCAGGTACGGCCCGGCAGGGTCGGTGAGGGCCGCGAGGGCCGCCTCGGGGGAGTCGGTCACGACGTCACGCCTCCAGGACCGTGCGCAGGTCCCACAGGGTGCGCCAGGTCGCCGAGCCCTGTTCGGCGCGCCGTCGTACCGGTCCGTCCCAGTAGCCGCGCAGCCGGGCCGCGTCGGCGGGATCGTCCTTGCGTACGACGCCCAGGAGATGACCCGGGAGCAGGCCGAGGACGTCCCGGTCCCCGGGGAAGTAGGCCGCGGCCAGGGCCAGCGCGCCCGCCACCGACACCGCCTCCGCCGTGCTCATCACCGTGGACGGACGCTCCACCTCCCAGCCCTCCGCCGACCGTCCCTCGCGCAGATCCCGGAACGCGGTGACCAGGGCCTCGAGCACCGCGTCGTCGACCTGGAAGGGCGCCCCGGCCCGCTCCACCGACGCCCGGGCCTGGCCACGTACCAGCGCGGTCTCGGCGTCCAGGTCCGGAATCGGGCCCACCGTCTCGAAGTTGAAGCGGCGCTTGAGCGCTGCGGACATCTCCGAGACGCCCTTGTCCCGCAGGTTGGCGGTGGCGATGAGGGTGAAGCCGGGCGCGGCATGCGCCAACGCGTCGTCCGTGCCCGCCAGTTCGGGCACCGCGATGCGCCGCTCGGACAGCAACGACACCAGGGAGTCCTGGACCTCGGGCAGACAGCGGGTCACCTCCTCCACGCGGGCGACGGCGCCCCGGGACATCGCGGTCAGCACCGGGGACGGGACGAGGGCCTGCCGGCTGGGGCCCTGGGCGAGCAACAGGGCGTAGTTCCAGCCGTACTTGAGCTGGTCCTCGGTCGTGCCCGCCGTGCCCTGGACGACCAGCCCGCTGGTGCCGCACACGGCGGCCGACAGCAGTTCGGACAGCATCGACTTGGCGGTGCCGGGCTCGCCGACCAGCAGCAGACCCCGCTCACCCGCGAGCGTCACCACGCAGCGCTCGACGAGTGCCCGGTCGCCGACGAACTTGACCTCGACGACCAGCCGGCGCGGCACTCCCGCCGGTACCTCGGCGCCGTCGGGCAGCCGCAGCGCCTGGCCGCCGCTGCCCATGACGAAGGTGACGACGGCCCGGGGCGTGAGCCGCCAGGCCGGCGGGCGGGGTCCGGCGTCGTAGGCGGCGAGGAAGGCCAGTTCGGTGGCGTACCGGTCCTCGGGCGGCACGATCTGGCGGGGCGGAGCGGCACTGGCGGTCATCGGTGGTCGTCCTTCGCGGTGGTACGGGTGGTGGTGCCGGTTGCGGTACGCGTGCGGGCGGCGGCGCGGAGCGGGGTCATAGGCGGCGGCCGGCGCGGGTGGCCCGCGTGGTCAGCTGCTCGTACGCGGGCGCGTCCCCGGCCCGTACGCGCTCCCAGGCGCGGGCGAACAGCTCCGGGACCGGGACCAGCGGCAGGGTGCGGTCGCCGTCGGAGACCGGGTACAGGGCTTCCTTCCAGGTCTCCACCGGCAGGGCCGGGGCCTTGAGGTCGCGCCAGCCGCCGGGCAGGAAGAGAGTGCGGCCGGCGCGCGGGCGCTTGGCCTCGACGACCGGGCCGTTCGCCGCCAGTTCGATGCGCGCCTTCTTCGTCCGGGCGGGTTTCCAGCCGGTCCAGCGCGCGCAGTTGCGGTCGGTCGGGTCGGGCAGGGCCAGCACCTGGAGGTAGAGCGCCGCCGCGTCCTCGCCGAGACCGTGGGCCGCAGCGACCTCGGTGACCAGCGTGGGCACGCTGACCGTGGGGTCCTGGGCGTACCCCGCGGGCCCCTCGGCCGCGAGGGCGCGGGCGAGGTCGTCGCCGAGGATCGTCCGGACGGCGCGCAGCCAGGGCGTACGCCCCTCGCCGAGCAGTCCTTCCAGGAGCCCGAAGACGGAGTCGTCCGGTCCGCTCAGCGTGGCCGGGCGGACCATCACGTGCTCCGTCTCCGAGTACCAGGGGCGCAGCACCAGCGAGTCACCGGCCCGGGTCAGTCCGTCGGCGTCGGCGCCGCCGGACTCGGGCAGGCCGAAGACCTTGCGCAGCTGGACGGAGGTCGGGCCGCCCTTCTCCGTCCAGTCCAGGCCCAGGTCGAGCAGGAGTTCGGGGTCGGCCAGCCGCCGGCGCAGCGCGGTGAGCCCGTCCGTCAGCCCGGCCCGCAGCGGATGCCCGTACGGCAGCAGATACGCGAGCGCCGCCAGGCTCTCCACGGCCCCGGCCAGCGCATACGAACCGGGCACCGCCGACGGGTCGGCGGCCGTCAGGTCGCCGTCCTTGTCGGGCCGGAACACCGTGGTACGGGTGAGCCAGGGGGTCCGCGCGGGGTTGAGCACGGCCTCGGCGTGACCGACGCCCATGCCGGCGAGATCGGTGCTGAGGTCCTCCGGCAGACGCACCAGGGTACCGAGGCGCTCGGCCCAGAGCCGGGCGGCGGCCGCCGTGCCGGGGCCGCTCGTCCACAGCTCGGCCGGGTCGTCCGGCAGCAGCGCGCCGAGCAGCGCCCGCTGCTCGTCCAGGCCCAGTGAGTTCAACAGCTCGGCACCGAAGCCGCGCTGGCGAGGCTTGAGACCGATGGTGGCGAGACCCTCGGCGCCGGGTGCCTGCGGATGGCCGGCCAGCAGCACGGTGGCCTGGAGCGGACCGAGCCCGCCGTGCGTCGCGGCCACCAGCGCCTCGGGAGCCTCGGGCCGCCAGGGCGCGGCGCCCTTCTCCCGGATCAGCCGGGTCAGGGCCGCGAGCCGGTCCGCCGGAATCCCGGTGTCGTGCCGGGTCTCCCGGACCAGCGTGAAGTGCCCGACGGCACCGAACGCCCCGGACGGATCGTGGTCCAGGGCCAGCCACTCGACCTGGTCCAGCCGGACGTCCACGCTCTGGCAGCCGAGTATCACCACCGTACGGCCGTCCCGGCGCAGCACCTGACCGGTTCGCTGCTGCTTGTCGTGCGGTTCGCTCAGCATGACCTCGCGGAGCGTGGTCCCGAGCCCGGGAAGCGGGCCCTCGGCCAGCGCCTCGAACAGCAGGAGCAGCGGCTCGCGCTGGACGTCGGCGAGGGCCGGTGAGGCGGCGCGGTAGGCGAGCGGCCGCAGGGCGCCCAGGACGGCCGGCCAGATCGCGCCGATGCCGGGGACGGTGTGCTCGTCGCTCAGCCAGCCGTCGCCGACGGCGTCGAGCCGCTCGTGTCCCGGCAGCGGCTTGCCGTCGGCGGGCCTGCCGGACAGCACGTGGTTCACCGAGCGGATCTGGCGCAGCGCGGCCCAGCCGCTCTGCCATGCGTTCTGCAGGGACACGACTCCGGCGACGGCGTCGTGCAGCGTCCGGTCCCCGCCGTGCTCCGGGGAGTAGTCCGCGAACATCCCGTCTGTCCGCTGCCGGGGCTGTCGCGGCCGCTCCTTCGGGGGCGTGGCCAGGGACGCGGCCGACTCGGCGACCCGCAGCGCCGCCCGGACGAGGGAGGTGACACCGGTCAGCAGTCGCCGGTCGGTGAGTCCGGGCAGTGACTGGGCCACCGCGGCCAGGGCGACGTCGTCGGCGGCCGGCACCGCGGCCCTCGCCGTGTCGTCCTGACCGGCCCGGGCCAGCGCCTGCCGGCGCTCGTCCAGTGCCGTCGCCGTCGCCCGCATCAGCGCACCGGCCGCCTCGTCGGTCAGCGCGCGCAGCACGTCCGAGCCCGGCTCGTCGCGGGGGCGCAGCGCGTGCCAGAACGCGACCGGCGGTACCAGCCGGGTACCGGCCGCGTACGCCCCGCCGGACTCGCCGAAGGGCATCCGCCCGAGCTCGGTGCCGTCGCCCGCGTGCAGGGCCATGCTCTGGTACATCTGCACGGCGATCGGCTCGGCCCCGCCCGGCAGCCGCAGCGCGCCCAACGGCACCCCCGGAACCCGGCCGTTGCGGTCCGCCCGCAGGGTCGCCGTCCGGCCGTCCGGCGTACCGGCGACGGTCCGCGCCTCAGTGCCCTCGCCCTCCGTGCGCACCCACCGGCCGAGGACCGTGCCGTCGGTGCCGAACGGGCTGTGCTCAAGACCGGGTTGCAGCGGCAGCACCTCGCAGGAGCCGTGCAGCAGCGCGGTGTCCTCTCGGACGGCCGAGGCCAGCAGCGCCGGCAGCGAGGCCCGTCCGTGCTCGCCGGTCGCCGGGTCGTACTCCAGCCACACCGACTGCCGACCCTGCCTGCCCTGACGCCAGTAGGTCGTGCCGTCGCCCAGCACCGGGCGGCTCGGCGGCAGGACCGTGTCCCCGGCGTGCAGGGTGCGGCCGCCCGTGGCCCGGCCGCCACCGGGCAGCGGGATCGAGGCATGGGCCGCGTCCATGGCCGGCCCCCAGGAGGGGATCTGCTCACCGCCGAGCGGGAACACCTCGGATGGCCGGTTCGACCAGTAGCCGTGCTGCTTCGAACCGTCCCGCCACAGCACCAGCAACTCGCCGTCGACGTAACGGAACCGGGGTCGCCGCCAGCGGTCCAGGTCCGTCGGCAGCCGCAGGTCGTGGGTGAGCAGCACCCCCTCGGGGCCGACCACGACCGCTTTGTGACCGCGTGCCAGGATCAGCGCGGGCCACGCCTCGGTCACCGACAGCCCGTTGTCCTGGTCCTTGCGCACCTCGGAGTCGAGCAGCTCCAGCGCCTCCTCCAGCGCGGGCCAGGCCAGTTCGTCCAGGATTCCGGCGCGGAGCGTACGGCCGAGGACCGGGACGACGTCGTACCCGGTGAGCCGTCGGACGGCGAGCGGGCTGTCCTGCACCACGGCCCGGAAGGGGCGCAGCCGCTCCAGCTTCGCGTCGGCGCCGGGCAGTCCGGTCGCGGCGGCGAACTCCGCGGTCGCCTCCTGCAGCCACTCCCGCAGGACGTCGCCGAGGACCGGATGCGCGGCCACCTGGGGCAGAACCGCGGGCCCCTGACCCCGGCCCAGCTCTTCGACGGCCTCGAACAGCAGGGTCCGGTAACGGGATTCGGCCGCGAGGGCCTTCAGATCCCGCTGCCCGGTCCGCTCGTCGCGCAGCCAGCTGCCCAGCGGCAGACGGACACGCGTGTCCGCGTCCGGAACGGCCAGCGCGACGCCCTCCGCCACGCACAGGTCCAGCAGATCGAGGTCGGCCCCCGCATGCCAGCGCCCGGTGAAGAGGTCCACGGGCCGTCCGGCCGCCCGCAGCCGGGACGCCATCCGCTCCACCAGCGCCAGTGTCGCGGGGGAGCGGTGCGAGTGCGCCGACCCGTGCTTGCGGTGCTGGGCCCAGCGGCTCAGCCAGTCCGCAGCGTCCACGTCCCCGTCGGCCCCGCCGTCGTCGGTGAGCAGCAGATCCGCCCCGCACTCGGCCAGCAGCGCCAGCCAGAACTCGTCGTCCGCCACCTCCCGGCCCAGCCCGGCCGGCATGATCTCCAGCAGCCGCACCCGGACCTCGGGCCGCTGCCCGGCGAGGACCGGCAGCACGCTGCGGTAGGCGTTCCAGAAGGACGCCGGTGCCCGCACGGCGGCCGGGGAGGCGAGCAGGTCGGCGACCAGGGCGCACTCCTCGGCGACCCGGTCGAGCCCCGCCGCCTTGACCAGCCCGCGCGCGTCCTGCGGCAGCGAGGCGTACGGCGGCATCCCGGCCGCGCAGCGCTCCACCGTCAGCTGCCGGAACTGCGCCCAGGCGGTGGCAGGTTCGAGCCGCCGGGCGAGGTCCTTCACGTACTCCTTGAGCGCCTTGACCGTGAGCGCTCCGGCGAAGGCGAACTCCAGGAACACCGCCCGCTGCCGCTCCTCGTCCACGGCCAGGGCGTGCACCCGCTCGGCCTCGCGGGCCTTGCCGAAGAAAGCGGCCGCGTAGGTGGTGTTCTCGTGCTGGAGGAAGACCCGCGCGGCCTGCTCGTAGAAGGTCGGCAGGAAGTGCGGGACCGCGCGGCCCAGCCGCTCGCCGAGCGCCTCGAAGCCCTCCTTCGCGTTGCCCGGCTTGGACTTGGCCTGCCGGGCCAGCCGCTCGACGTCCTTGACCAGGGCGAGCGCGTGGTGGCCGTTGGCCGGGTCGTGGACCAGCGCCCAGGCGGGGAAGCCCAGGGTCTCCCGGCGCACCTGACCGACCTCGGGAGCCTCGGGCTCCCGGGCGAGGCCGAGGAACTCCAGGGCCAGGTCCTCAGCCTCGCCCAGGGTGCCCGGCACCAGGCGCACCACCGGGCGGTCGTCCAGGGCGGGGTGGGTGTAGGTGCGGGCGGTCAGTACGTCGGCGTCCTCGCGCCGGGTGGTGCCCGACGGCAGGATCGCACCGGCGTCCAGCAGCGCGGCCGTGGTGGTGTCGTCGTACGTGCTCATGCCGCCCGCTCCTCGTCCTCGATGTCCCGCCCGGCGTACAGCGCCGCCGCCATGCGCATGCCCTCCGACCAGGCGACCGGGCCGACCTGACCCAGCTTCAGCGTCCGGCCCGCCGGATCGGTCCACACGAGCGGGCCGGTCTCGGTCTCGTAGTAGGCGTCGAAGTCGCCGACCCAGACCCGGGCCTCGACCCCGCGGCCCTCCTCCAGCACGGAGCACACCGCGTGGCCGCCGCGCACCCGGTACCCCAACTGCGCGGCCCTGCCGTGCAGGAAGCGCAGTTCCTTGAACACCCCGCCCGCGTACTCCTCGACCTGGGCGGCCTCCGCGTCCAGGGCGGCAGGGCGGTGCCAGACCTCGCGGAAGAGCTGCTGGGCCTTCTGCTCGACGCCCAGCTCGACAGCGAACTCCCGCAACTCCTCCAGGTCTTCGAGGAGCACCGGGTGCGGCAGCCGGACCAGGTCGGGAGCGATGCGCACGGTGTCGCCGTCGAGGTCGACCAGGCCGAGCCCGCGCTCGGCGTCGGCGTCCCGCAGGAACCCGGCGACCGAGCCGTCGGCGCCGGTGACCACCAGGTCGCGCAGCGCCGCCTGCCAGGCGGGGTCGGGCCAGACGCGGGCGAGGACCTCCAGGGGCACCGGCAGCGAACGGGTCAACCACCGCTCCACATCCGCCAGGCACTGCCGTTCGTGCCGCTCCAGCCATTCGGCGAGCTGCCGCAGTCCCACCACCGCCGGATCGTCCGCCAGCTTCGCGGGCACGGACTTCAGCCGCCGCCCCGCCGCGTTGCGGCAGACCACCTTCCCGTCGTCCAGGGCCACTTCGTAGTCCCCGGCCGTCACCCACCCCATGCGTGCCTCCCCGCACCGCAGTGATCAAGTGATGGCGACTGTAGGGGAGACCACTGACAACGCCCTCCGCGGTCCACAACGGCGGAGGAAAACCGTGGCTCATCAGGGGTGACAAGGGCGGACGGGAGGTGCACGGGAAGGTACGGGGACGGCCCCGGTCCGGGCGGAGACGCCTGGACCGGGGCCGTGGGAAAGCGACGTGGGCGAGGACGTCAGTCCTGCCCGGCCTCCTTCTCCCGCTTCAGGTTCTTCAGCCGTGCGCCCTCCTTGCGGACCTCGGCCTGTGTGGCCCGCTCCTTCTTCAGCCACTCGGGCAGCTCGCGCTTGAGCTCCTCGATCTGCTCGGTGGTGAGCGGCTCGGTCACTCCGGCACGTGCCAGCCCCGCGATGGACACGCCCAGCCGCTCCGCGACCACCGGACGCGGATGCGGCCCGTTGGCCCGCAGCTCGCGCAGCCACTCGGGCGGGTCGGCCTGGAGCTCGGTCAGCTCGGCGCGCGAGACGGCACCCTCCTGGAAGGCGGCGGGTGTGGCGGGGAGGTACACACCCAGCTTCTTCGCCGCGGTCGCGGGCTTCATCGTCTGGGCGGTCTGGTGCGAACTCATGAGGCCAAGGGTATCGGCCGGGTACGAAAGCGCCGACCAGTGCGGATGCGAGGCCGCCGGCTCCGGCCGACGGGGGCAGCCGCTCGCGGCCGATGGCGGGCCACCGCTCCCGGCCGGTTAACCTGGCCAGGTGACAGGCTCGGAGGAAACACCGTCGTTCCGGCTCGCGTACGTCCCCGGCGTGACGCCCGCCAAATGGGTACGCATCTGGAACGAGCGCCTGCCCGACATCCCCCTCAGACTCCACCAGGTCACGGCCGCCGAGGCGTCCGACATGCTGCGCGCGGGTGACGCGGACGCCGGTTTCGTACGGCTCCCGGTGGACCGTACGTTCTTCAGCGCGATCCCCCTCTACACCGAGGCGACGGTGGTCGTCGTGCCCAAGGACCACGTGATCACGGCGGCCGAGGAGGTCACCCTCGCCGACCTCGCCGACGAGGTCCTCCTCCATCCTCTGGACGACGTCTTCGACTGGGACGCGCCGCCCGGCGAGCCCGCCTTCGAGCGACCGGCCACCACCGAGGACGCCGTCGAACTGGTCGCCGCGGGCGTCGGTCTCCTCGTCGTCCCGCAGTCGCTGGCCCGTCTCCACCACCGCCGGGACCTCACCTACCGGCCGCTCACCGACGCCCCCCAGTCGACCATCGCCCTGTCCTGGCCCGAGGAGGCCACCACGGACCTGGTCGAGGACTTCATCGGCATCGTCCGCGGCCGCACGGTCAACAGCACACGCGGCCGCCAGGCCGAACAGACGCCCCAGGACTCCCAGGGGGCGCGGGCGCAGCCGAAACGGCCGCAGAAGGCGACCGCGGCGGGTCGTGGCGCACAGGGCCGGGCCGGCGGACCCAAGCGCACCCAGTCCGCCAAGCCCGCGAAACGCGGAAAACCCCGCCGCCGGTCATGAGCCACGACCCGGCGGGCGGTGCGCCGTGGGTCAGCCAGTGATGTGACATGAGGTGGCGGGCACAGACCGTGGGTCGGCTGGTCATGGGCCGCGAGTCAGTGGGCCATGAAGCCTGGGTCAGCCGGTCATGAGCCACGACCCGGCGGGTGGTGAGCCGTGGGTCAGCCGGTCGGGAGTCACGATCCGGCGGGCGGTGAGCCGTGGGTCAGCCGGTCGGGAGTCACGATCCGGCGGGCGGTGAGCCGTGAGTCAGCCGGTCATGGGTCGCGAGCCAGTGGGCCAGGAGTTGCCAGTCAGCCGGCGTGACCCGCGGGTCGTCGGCCTCGGGTCGTACGCCGTATGAGGGCCGCCGAGGTCGGGCCCCGTGCCCGCTCCCGGTCTGCTTCCGCGCGCCCCGATCACCCTCCCCGAACCCGGGCCCTCGCGATGTCAGGATGCCTGCGGACATCCCGGAGATCAGCGCTGGAGGCGCCCGTGAGCCCCGAAGTAGCCCCGGACGAAGCCGTCGACCCCCGTACCTCGTCCGCGTTCCTCGTCAACGAATCGCTCGGCTACCTGTTCCCGGCGGCCCTGCGTGCCGCCGCGGTCGTCGGAGTGGCCGATCATCTGGCCGACGGCCCCCGCACGCCGGCCGAACTGGCCGCGGCCACCCGCACCGACGCACGGAGCCTCTACCGGGTGCTCCGGCTGCTGGCCACGCGCGGTGTCTTCGAGGAGGACGCGAGCGGCCGTTTCCGGCTCACCTCCGCCGGTGACGCACTGCGCAGCGACGCCCCCTGCTCGGCGCGCTCGGCCGTCCTCATGAACACCGACCGCAGCATGTGGCTGCCGACCGCCGACCTGAGCCGCTGTGTCAGCGAGGGCACGTCCGCGTTCGAGCACCTCTTCGGGCTGCCGTTCTGGGACTACTTCGCGCAGGACGAGGACACCGCGGACGTCTTCCACTGCGGTATGGCCGCGATGTCCGACGCCGAGAACGAGCCCATCGCCACCGCCTGCGACTTCCCGCCCAGCGGGACGGTCGTGGACGCGGGCGGCGGGCACGGCGGCTTCCTGCTGACGGTCCTCGAACGCCACCCCGGTCTGCACGGCGTCCTGTACGACCGGCCGCACGTCCTGGCCGGGCACCGGCTGGACACGCCCGGGATCGCGGGACGCTGGAGCACCGAGGCCGGCGACTTCTTCACCGCCGTGCCGAAGGGCGACGTCGTCGTGCTCAAGCGGATCCTGCACGACTGGGAGGACGAACAGTGCGTGGCCCTCCTCGACCGCTGCCGCACCGCCCTGGCGCCGGGCGGGCGGATCCTGGCCGTCGACGCGGTGGTCCCGCCGGGCAATGCACCCCACCAGGCCAAGGCGCTCGACCTGCTGCTGATGGCGGCGCTGGTGGGCCGGGAGCGCACCGAGCCGGAGTTCGCCACGTTGTTCGAGTCCGCGGGTCTGAAGCTGTCGAGGGTCGTGCCGACCTCGACCGTGCTCTCGGTGATGGAGGCGGTGGCCGCCTAGAAGATCCTGGCCCGGGCCGTCCTGGGCCCAGTCGCGCGCTCAGTCGCTCTCAGTCGCTCTCTGGTGCCCGCGACCGCTCGCGCATGTCGGCGACCGCCAGGCACAGCGCCACCAGGATGAACCCGACGGACGTGAGCAGGCCCAGCTGGAGCGCCTCGGTGGCCGGGCCGCGGTTCGCGAGGTGGGCGAAGTACACGGAGCCCACCACGGCGATCCCGGCCGCCGAGCCGACGCGCTGGCCGGTCTGCAGCACCCCGCCGGCCGCGCCGGCCCGCTTCACCGGGACGCGGGTGAGGGTGAGCGTCGTGTTGGGGGAGACCGTGAGACCGGAGCCGATCCCGCCGATGATCATCGGCACCGCCGCGGCCCACCCCAGGCTCTCCAACGGCACCAGCCACACCACCGCGGCGATCCCGAGCAGCCCCACCGCCACCCCGCTGAGGCCGATGACGACCAGCTTGCGCCCGTGCCGCACCACCAGCCGGCCCCCGAGGGCGGCACCGACCGCCGACGCGATCGCGAACGGCAGCACCGTGAGGCCGGAGGCCAGCGCGCTGTATCCGGCCGCGTTCTGCAGGAACAGGGCGAGGACGAAGAAGACCGTGGTGAAGCCCGCGAAGTAGGTCAGGCTGATCAGCGCGCCTCGGGTGAAGGACCGCAGTGAGAACAGGTCCAGATCGACCAGGGGCGCCCGTCCGAGCCGACCCTGCCGCCGCTCCCACGCCCAGAACAGGCCCAGCAGTACTCCGCCCACCGGCACCAGCGCCCACTTCAGCCGCCCGGTCCACTGCTGCTCCTGCACCAGCGGCAGCATCAGCGCGAGCACCCCGGCACCGAGGAGCACCACCCCGACGGGGTCGAACTCCTCGCGCCGGCCGGGCGCCGCGGGGAACCGGGGCAGCAGCCGCAGCCCCGCCGTGAACGCGGCCACCCCGATGGGCAGGTTGACGAAGAACACCCAGCGCCAGCCGTCGCCCGTACCGACCGCGTCGATGATCAGACCGCCCGCCAGCGGACCCACCGCCGTGGAGACACCGATGACACTGCCGAGCAGCCCGAAGGCCTTGGCCCGCTCGGCGCCCTGGAACATCTGCTGGATCAGGCCTGATGTCTGCGGGGCCACCATGCCCGCCGCCGCGCCCTGGATCAGCCGGAACACGACCAGCCGGTCGGGGCTCGCGGCGAGCCCGCAGGCCGCCGACGCCACCGTGAACGCGGCCAGCCCGAAGAGGAAGGCCTGACGCCGGCCGCGCATGTCACCGAGCCGGCCGGCCGGCACGAGCGCCAGCCCGAAGGTCAGGGCGTAGCCGGAGACCACCCAGGACTGGGCTGCCTCCGTCGCCCCGAGCCCGTGCTCGATGGAGGGCAGTGCCACGTTCACGATGGAGGTGTCGAGCAGCGAGATGAATCCGGCTGCCAGACACACCCCGAGCGCCCGCCACCGCCGGTCCTCGGTGGCCGGTCGCTGCGGCTTTGCCCAGGTCGTGGTCATGCCGCCACGCTATGCAGCCATCACAGATGTCGCACGACCGGCGGAGCGAACGGCTGGCGGTACTGATCCTTCCGGGTGATTTCAGTGGGCGTACGACGCCTTTCGTGCCGTAGCCACAACCCGGTCCCCGTCCGCCCCGGCCAGCAGCCCGGCCGCCACCCACGCGGCCACGACCGACCGCACCCGCGCCACCAGTGCCTCCTTGTCGTGGAACGGCGCCCCGGCCCAGACCTCGTCCAGCAGCGAGCCGCCGTCCGGCCGCGCCGGGTTGGCGACCCCCGAGTCGAGGCCGCCGAACACCACCGTGGGTTCCGAGCGCCGGAAGTAGGCGTGGGTGGGGTCCTCGGTCCCCTCGTGGAAGGGGGCGAACTCGGTCCCGGCGGTCCCGTCAAGGGTGAAGTGGAGCGGAGCGCCGGCCACCGGGGTCAGGGACGGCAGCAGGTCCCCGGAGAGCCCCGCGTTCCGGTACAGCCCCAACTCCAGGTACTCCGTGGCCGGGTTGCGGCCGACCAGATGGACGGGACCGTAGAACAGGGTCTGCAACGACGGGTCGTCGAGGGCCTTCTCCACCCGCAGCCGGAACGGGACCGACACCCGCACGGTGTCCCCGGGCCGCCAGGTCCGGTGGGGCACGGCGAAGTAGCTGCCCGGTACCGGAGTACCCGGCACCGCACGCCCGTTGACCGTCACCCGGAACCCGGCCGTCGCCCACACAGGCACCCGCAGCCGCAGTTCGAAGGAGGCCCGCCCGCTCCCGCCGACGGTGAGCGTGCTGCCCTGCTCCCGCGGGTAGCCGGTGGTCTGGCCGACGGTGATCCCCTTCTCGGCCCAGGTCAGCGTCGACGGGCTGTAGAGGTTGACGTACAGGGCGCTGCCGTCGGCCGCCGCGAAGTACACCGAGTCCTGGTACTTGGTCGCGGACTCCATGCCCGTGCCCTCGCAACAGGTGGTGCCCTGCTTGGGCGTGTAGTCCCGCACGTGCCCGGGTGTCAGCCCGATGAAGTACGTGACCAGCGGCTTCTCGGCATCGGCCCGGTCCTGCTTCGAGCCGAGCACCTGGTTGTAGAGGGCCCGTTCGTAGTAGTCCATATACGCCGGATCCTGCTCGTGGAAGAACAACGCCCGGCTCAGCTTCAGCATGTTGTAGGCGCAGCAGCTCTCCGCGGTGGTCGCGCTGAGGGTCCCCGCGATCACGTCCCGCGCCTTCCAGAACTCGGTCGTACTGGTACCGCCGATGCCGTACATGCGGTGCGGTACGACCATGCCCCAGAAGTTCTTCGCGGCGGTCAGGTAACGCTCCTCGCCGGTGGCGTCGTACAGCCGGACCAGCCCGGTGAAGACCGGGATGTGCTGGTTGGCGTGCAGGCCGTTCAGGGTGTCGGTGTTCGCGGCACAGGCGTCGATCAGGCCGTCCAGGTCGAACAGCCGGGCCAGCGCGAGGTGTTCGGCGCTGCCGGTGAGCTCGTGCAGGTCGCAGATCGCCTCGACGATGCCGCCGAACTCACCGCTGGAGAAGATCCCCCACATCCGCTGGAGCGTGGCAGCGGGCAGCACGGACAGCCGTGCGTACATCCAGTCGCCCATGCCGGACGCGAGATCCAGCGCCCGCTCGTCACCGGTGGCGGTGTGGGCGTCCAGCAGACCTCGAAGGATCTTGTGCGCGGTGTAGTACGGCGCCCACACCTTCGTGTAGTCACTGCCGGTCATCGACTCCAGCGCGATGAACTGCGTCTCCGGGTAGGCCGCGAGGAACCCGGGGTGGCCGGGCCCGCCCCAGGTCCGGCGCAGGGCGGCGTCGAGGCCGCGTCCCGAGGCGTCCGCGAACGTCGACCCCGACGTCTCGCCGAAGGCGTACGAGACCAGGTCACCGCCGGTCCGTGCACTCTGCGACCCGGCTATCTCGGCGGCGCTCAACGCCCGTGACCACACGTCGAAGCTGCCGAAGGCACCCGCGAAGACGGGGTCGGCGGGGTAGTGGGAACGGCCGAGCCAGTGGTCGGCGAGGGTGCCGAGGGCGGCGGGGGTGAGGGACATGGCCGTGTTGCGGGCCACGGCCGTGCCGTTGACGTACAGCGTGCCGGTGCCGTCGGCGATCGTCACCGCGAGGTGGCTCCACCGGTCGAGAGGCAGCGGGGCGGTGCCGTCGATCCCCTGCTCGGCGCCCGCCCCGCCGGTGGTGATCGCGAACCGTGGCACCCCGTTCGCGTTGCGGGCGGCGAGGTAGAGGTACCGGGTGGTGTCGTCGCCGAAGTCCAGCACCCGGGCCCAGGCGTCCTCATGGGCAGGCCTCACCCACGCGGACAGGGTGACGGCGGAGGTGCTCCCGAGCACACCGGCCGGCAACTCGACGTACTGGTAGGACCCCCGCTCGTTCGCCACGGCGGTCCCACCGAGCACCCCGGCCACGCTCAGCACGGAGGGCTCGTGCCGCAGGGCCTCGCGCACCTCGCCCAACGCCCCCACCATGGTGCGGATCCTCGTCCCGAACACCTCCTCACCGGTGCTCGCGTACGCCTGCGCCAGCATGGTCAGGAAATGGCCGGTGTAGTGCCCGCGCAGATTCCCGTTGGCCTCCCCGTCCAGCCCCTCCCAGCCACCGGGCGCGACCGCACCGCCCGTGTCCAGCCCCGCGTTGGCCCGGAACACCTGCAACAGCCGGTTCACGTCATAGCCCCGCGCGTGATCGAGCATCAACGCACGCTTCTCCGCGAACAGTCCGGGCTCCAGCGCCACATCCCCCAGCCCGAACGGCCGTACCGTCCAGGCCGCTTGCGCCGCGGCCGCCTGCCCGCCGACCGCGACACCGGTCCCGCCGGCGGCGGCGACCAGAACCGTCACCTGGAGGAGCGTCCTTCGGGAGACGGGCTGCGCCATGTGCACCTCGTATGTATCGTCTGGTATTTCGAACGGTGTTCGGTAACCCGCCCGGAAGGTTCCAGAAGATAGAGAAGAGGTGCGGGAGCGTCAACCGTACTGACAGGTAGGAGTTCAGGCCGTGGATGCCGTCACCCGCGTGCCGTCCGGCCGATCGACTCCACCAGCGGCAGCAGTCGGTGCGGGACGCGTTCGCGCAGGGCCACCTCCGTGCGGGTGCGCACCACGCCCGGCAGGCTGATCAGCTTCTGGATCACGTCCTCCAGGTGCGCGTTGTCCCGCGCCACCACCCGGGTCAGCAGATCCCCGCCGCCCGTGATCGAGAACGCCTCCACGATCTCCGGCACGGCGGCCAGCGCGTCCCCCACCTCGTCGAGATGGCCCTGGGTGACCTCGATGTGCACGAAGGCCAGCACCGGGTGGCCGAGTGCGGCGGGGGAGAGGGAGGGGCCGCCGCCGGTGATCACGCCGTCCCGCTCCAGCCGGTCCAGGCGGGCCTGCAGGGTGCCCCGGGCGACACCGAGGATCCGGGCGTACTCCCGCACGCTGGTGCGCGGCTTCTCCAGCAGCAGCCGCAGGATGCGGGTGTCGAGTTCGTCCACGGTCATGGTGTGCGACTGTACCAATGGCCCATGGCCGTTCGGAGCTGAGCTGGGCCATTGGTGTCCCCGGCGGACAGTGTCGAGTGTCAGAAGTGGGCCGATGGCTCAGTGAAATCGGAAACACTTGAGCCAGTCACCCCGGCGATGGTCTCATGTGGGTGTCGATGGCGCTGCGGATCCCCGCGGCGCCATTTCTGTGTCGTCCATCTGGGCCGTCCGTCTGTGCCGTCCCACGGGAGGGGAAGCAGTGCTGAAGAGGGTGTTCACGGCTCCGGACCCGGGGCGGGTGCGGCTGCGCTTCGCCGCGCGGGCCGTGCTGGGCATCGGCCTCGCCGTCGTGCTCTGCGGGCTGGCCGGGCACTCCCTCACGGGCGCCGTCACCGGCGGGCTCACCGCGCTGCTCGCCCTGTTCACGGTCGCCGACGCCACCGTGCGCGAGCAGGCCGTCACGACCGCGCTGCTGCCCGCCGTGGGGCTCCCTGTGCTGGCCGCAGCGGCCGGGCTGCACGACATACCCGTCGCACGGGACCTGGTCTTCCTGGCCGTGGTCGGCGCGGGAGTCTACGCGCGCCGCTGGGGACCGCGCGGCCACAGCCTCGGCGTGTTCGCCTTCATGACCTACTTCGTCGCCCAGTTCCTGCACGCCACGCCCGGACAGCTCCCCGAGCTGTACGCGGCCGTACTGCTCTCCGCGCTCGGCGCGGCCGCCGTCCGCTTCGGCCTGTGGTGCTACGAGCGCCGGCTGCCCCCGGCGCCGGTACCCGTCCCACCCGCCGGCACCGGCCTGGCCCGGGTGACCACCCGGCAGGCGGTCCAGGCGACCGCGGGCGCGGGTTTCGCGCTCGTCGTCGGCCAGGCGGTGTCGGGCCAGCGCTGGTACTGGGCGGTCGGCGCCACCTGGTGGATCTTCGTCAACACGGCCTCGCGCGGCGAGACCCTGGTCCGGGGCTTCCGCAGGGTCCTCGGCACGGTCATCGGCATCGCGCTCGGCCTGCTCGTCGCCGTCCCCGTGCACGGCGCCCCCGTCCCCACCGCCGTCCTGGTCGCGGCCGCCGTCTTCGGCATCTTCTACTCGGCAGCCGTCTCCTACACCTGGATGATGCTCTGCGTGACCCTGCTCGCCGAACTGCTCTACGGCCTCCTCGGCGTCCTCACCCCCGGCCTGCTCGCGCTCCGGCTCACCGAGACCGCGGTGGGCGCGCTCGGCGCCGGACTCGCCGTGCTGTTCGTGCTGCCGGTCACCACCCACCTCACCACCGACGCCTGGATCCAGCGTGCCCTGCGCTGCGTCCACGCCTGCACGGCCGAGGCCGCCGCCCGGCTCGCCGGATCCGCCACCGCAGACCCGGCACCCCGGGTGGCGGAACTGGAGCAGCTGCTCGACCGGGTACGGCTCTCGGTCGCCCCCCTCGTCCATCCGCTCACCCCGATGCCCGGCCGCAAGCGCCGCGCCCGCCGGGTCCTCGCCCTGCTGGACGACTGCGCCCGGGAGATCCGCGGCCTGGTCGCCGTCGCCGCCGATCCCGAGGCCTCCCACGACGCCCGGCTGGCCGCTGCCTGCTGGCGCGTCGAGACGGCCGTGGAGGCGCTCACCCGGGGCTCCGCACACATCACCGGCCTCGCCGAACCGCCCACCGAACCCGCTCTCGCCCATCTGCACGGGCTGGAGCGCGCCCTTGCCGAACTCGCCGAGCCGTTGCGCACCCCCTCGGGCTCACCCCTGGTCGGCGCCTGAGACGCGCCGCCCCGGACGTCTTGGTCTAGACCGCAAACTGCTACCGTCGGCCCCGGACCGGCTCGTACTGATGCGGACTGACTCGGACTGACTCGGACTGACTCGGACTGACTCGGACTGACTCGGACTGACTCGGACTGACTCGTGCCGGCCTGACTCGTACCGGCTCGTATCGAGAGGGGACACCGGTGGCAGACGGCGGCAGGCGGCGGAGGGCGTTCATCGGGTCGTTCACGGCGGCGGGCGGACCCGGGGTCGTCACGGCGGCGGTCCAGCCGCACAGCGGCGCCCTGGCCCTTCTGGAGAGCGTCGACGGCGTCCCCGACCCGTCGTATCTCGCGCTCGCCCCCGGCGGGCACACCCTGTACGCGGTCAGCGAGACCGCCGACGGCGCGGTGGCCGCGTACCACGTCCACGACGACAAGCCACGCCTCGCCGGACCCCCGGTCCCGGTCGACGCCAGCGGCCCCACCCACCTCAGCGTCTTCGGCGGTCACGTCCTGACCGCCAACTACGGCTCCGGCAGCGTCAGCGCCGTCCCCATCCGCCCCGACGGCACCCTCGCCGGCGCCGCCTCCGGGGTGCTGCGGCACAGCGGCTCGGGCCCGCACGAGCGCCGTCAGCGCGGCCCGCACGCCCACCAGGTGCAGCCGGACCCCACCGGCCGCTGGGCGGTCAGCGTCGACCTCGGCACCGACTCGGTACGGGTCTGCACCCTGGACGACGGCACCCTCGCCGTCCGCCGCGAGTTCGCCCTGCGCCCCGGCTCCGGCCCCCGCCACCTGGCCTTCCATCCCGGCGGCCGGTACGCCTACGTGGTCAACGAACTCACCCCGACCGTCACGGTCTGCCGCTGGGACGCCGACACCGGCGCCCTGAAGCCACTGGCGGAGACCCCGGTACTTCCCGGCGCCCCGGCCGGCGACGCCTACCCGTCCGGCATCGTCGTGTCACCGGACGGCCGCTTCGTCTGGACGGCGACCCGGGGCGAGGACGTCCTGACGACGTTCGCGGTCGACGAGGACCAACTGCACCTGACGGCGACGGTCCCGTGCGGAGGCCACTGGCCCCGGGCCCTCACGGAGTCCGGGGGCTTCCTGTACTCGGCGAACGAACGCTCCGGGGACATCACCTGGTTCACCGTCGACCAGGAGACAGGCGTACCGCGCTACGACGGCTCGGTGGAGATCCCGGCGGCGTCCTGCATCGTCTTCGACTGAGTCGCCCCGTAAGGGGCGCGGGGCCGTGCCGATGTGCGGCTCCGCCGCGTGGGCGCGCTCAGCCCCATCGGGCGGCCGGTCGAAGAACCTCCGTACCACCCCGAAAACGGCCGACGGGCCCCTTCCGAGAAGGGACCCGTCAAGGCACACACGCCGACCTCAGCGCACCGGCGCACCCTGAGCCTGCTGGGGGGCGATCCCCAGCGCCGTCGTGTACTTGGCCAGCGCCAGCTTGCCGATCGCCGGATACGGCCCCAGCGGCTCGGCCGTGGCGCACCCCGCCTCCTCGGCGGCCGCCGTCAGCAGGCCCCCGTCGATCTCGGGACCGATCAGATACGGCGCCAGCGCCAGCTGCTGCGACCCCGAGCCCCGCAGCTGCTCCGCGACGGAGGAGATCGAACCCTCCTGGTCCAGCGCCGCGGCCATCACCGGCACGGCCAGGCGCGCGGCGAGCAGCATGCCGGTGATCCCGGCGGCCTGCACGGCTTCCTCGCCGCCCACAGAGGCGAGGATGATGCCGTCGGCCGCGGTCGCCACGGTGAACAGACGGGCACGGTCGGCGCGGGCCAGGCCGGCCTCCGAGAGACGCACGTGCAGCGCCTCGGCGAGCAGCGGGTGCGGGCCGAGGACGTCGGTCAGATCGGCGGCGACCCGGCTCTCCATGACGGCCTGGCGGACCTGGCGCAGCAGCGCGCTGTCCGGGCCGGCCAGCAGCGGCACCACGACCGCGACCGGGCCGTCGGGCGCCTTGACGCCCTCGGCACCGGCGGCGACGGCCTGCTCGTAGCGGGCGGCGCGCTCCTCGGCGGCACGGGCGAGGACCGACTGGAGGGTGGGGAACTCCGCGTCGTCCCCGTCGAGGTACCCGATCCGGGCGTCCAGGCCGGGCAGCTCGGAGCGGGCGATGCTCACGACCTCCTCGGCGAGGCCGCGGGTGGCCGCGCTGGGCGTACCCGGCACCGCGAGGACAAGCGCGGGCGCGTCCTCGGGAGCCACCAGCGGCTCGGGTCGGCGGTGCCGCCCGGGCTGGCGAGGTCGCGGCATTCGTACTGGCAGGCCGGACGCGGGCCCAGTGGGGGAGCTCATGGCGACGCATGTTACTGGCTTATTGGGCTCCCCTGTTCGGGGAGGGTGCAGGTGAGCGGTATCCGTCCGGTTTTGTCTGATGAGTTACGCATGATTCAGGGGTGATCACGTCACCTGTCGGACACTTCATGTCCCAATGGGATCAATCGCCTTTTGTATGTACTACGGAGAGCAGCTTTTCATCACCCGGCAGAGTGAGCCGCCCGATGACCAGGTCACTCGCGACGCGTACCGCTCCGCGCAGCGGATCGCCGTCCGCCGGAACCTGCCGTGCCCGCGGCAGCAGGGCGGACAACTCCTCGGCCAGCGGTACCAGAAGCGGGTCGCCCAGCTTGGACAGGCCGCCGGTGAGGGCGACTCGGGGCTCGCCGGCCGTGGGGCAGACGGCGACGGCCGACTCGGCCATGTGCCGGGCCGCCGCGCGCAGGATCCCGGTCGCGACCGGATCGTGTGCGGCGCACTCCGCGACCTGCGGGGCGAAGGAGGCCAGTACGGCGGGCCGGTCGGCGCGCGGGTAGAGCTGCCCGGGCAGCCCGGCCGGCGGCCCGAACCGTTCCTCGGCACACGCCAGCAGCGCGGCCGAGCCGCCGTCGCGCCCGTCGAAGGCGCGCAGTGCCGCCTCCAGCCCCGCCCGGCCGATCCAGGCGCCACCGCCGCAGTCGCCCAGCAGATGCCCCCAGCCGTCTGCCCGCCGCCACCCGGTCAGATCGGTGCCGATCGCGATCAGCCCCGTACCGGCGGCGATCACCGCGCCCGGGCGCGGCCCCAGGGCGCCGACGTACGCCGTCACGGCGTCGGCGGCCAGGGCGACCGTCCGCACGCCGAGCTCGCGGGCCAGCGCGTCCGGCAGTTCGGCCCGCAGGGCGTCGCCGAGGCTGGCCAGACCGGTGGCGCCGACGACGACCGTCGTCACCCCGTGCAGCCCGTACTCGCCGATCAACGCCCGTGCCATGGGCAGGAGTTGCTCCAGCAGATGCCCGGGGTCGATGCCCCGCGCCCCGGTACGCACCGGTTCCCGGGACTCCCGCGGCGCCGACGGCTCCCGCCCCGGCACGCCCACGACGGCCCGCAGCCCGGAGCCCCCGGAGTCGACGGCGAGAAACCCGGGCCCGAGGCTCCCGGAGCCCCGGGGGCCGGCGGCGAGATCCTCCGGTCCGTGCGCCTCGCCGCCCCCTCCGCTCATCGCACACACCTCATGGCAGACGCCGCTGGCGGAGCGGCTTGGTCGCTGGACGCAACGGGCTCCCCTCCTCGCCGGTGACCGACGGCACGGTCCGCTGGACCGGCTCGATGACCTTGATGAGGAGGAAGAGTAGCGCCGAGGGCGGCGTCCGTGCGTGCGGGCTTCCCTGACTGTGCGGAACCTCGGTGTGTGCCAGTAGGGTGACGCGCTGTGGCACCACGACCCTTGCATGAACTTGTTGAAGCAGGCTGGGCGAACGCTCTTGAACCTGCGGCCGAACGCATCGCCGCGATGGGGAACTTCCTGCGGGCCGAGATAGCGGCCGGCCGGACCTACCTTCCGTCCGGAGCGAATGTCCTGCGGGCCTTCCAGCAGCCCTTCGACGACGTTCGTGTCCTGATCGTCGGCCAGGATCCGTATCCCACGCCCGGAATGGCCATCGGACTGAGTTTCGCGGTCTCGCCCGAGGTGCGCTCCCTGCCGGGCAGCCTGGAGAACATCTTCCGCGAGCTGAACACCGACCTGGGGCTGCCCAGGCCGTCCAACGGCGACCTCACCCCTTGGACCCAGCAGGGGGTGCTCTTGCTGAACAGGGCACTCACGACCGCTCCGCGCAGTCCGGCGGCGCACCGGGGCAAAGGTTGGGAGGAGGTCACCGAGCAGGCCATCCGGGCGCTGGCGGCGCGTGGCAAGCCGCTGGTGTCCATCCTCTGGGGACGTGACGCGCGAAATCTGCGGCCGCTGCTCGGGGACCTGCCTGCGATCGAGTCCGCTCATCCCTCGCCGATGTCGGCGGACCGCGGGTTCTTCGGCTCGCGCCCGTTCAGCCGGGCCAACGACCTGCTGGTGCGGCAGGGCGGCCAGCCCGTGGACTGGCGCCTGCCGTGAGCCGTGGCGCCTGCGACGGGCACGCTGCCGACGGGCACATCGCCCGCCGACGAGCGGGTGGCGTCAGGCCGTGAACTGATAGGACGGGTAGGTCAGGTATCCGGCGTCACCCCCCTGGTAGTACGTGGCCTCGTCGACGGGTGCGATCGGGACACCGGTGCGCAGGCGCTCGACCAGGTCGGGGTTGGCGATGAACCCGCGGCCGAAGCTGATGAGTTCGGCGCCCAGCCCGAGCCAGTGGTCGGCGTCGGCCCGGTCGGCCTGCTTGGGACCCATGGGAAGCACCGGGTTCATGACGAGAGCGCCCGGCCAGGTACGGCGCAGGTCGACGAGCACGTCTTCGGGGGGCGGTGGACGTCAGGTGGACGTAGGCCAGGTCGAGGCGGGCAGCTCGGTCAGGAGCGCGGTGTAGAGCTCGGGGACATCGGCTTCCGCCACGCCCCAGAAGGTTCCGCCCGGGAGAGGCGGATGCCGGTCCTGGCCCCGCCGACCGCCTCGACGGTGGCGGCCACCGCCTCGACGGCGAACCGGATTCGGTTGGTCACCGAGCCGCCGTAGCGGTCCGTGCGGAGGTTGGCGTTGGAGGAGAGGAACTGTGAGATCAGGTAGCCGTTGGCACCGTGCAGTTCCACTCCGTCGAATCCGGCGTCGACGGCGTACCGGGCCGCCTCGGCGTACGACCGGGCGTGCGCGGGTACTTCGGCGGTGTCCAGGGCGCGGGGCGTCGGCGCGGGCCGGGGTCCCGTCGGGGTGAACACCTCGCCGACGGCGGGGACCGCCGAGGGACCGACCGGCCGTGTTCCCGTCGTGTCGGGGTGCGAGACCCGTCCGCTGTGCATGATCTGGGCGAAGATCCGGCCGCCGTTGGCGTGTACGGCGGCGGTCACGAGGCGACGTGCGCCTCGCTGTGCAGCCCTGGCGTACCCGGATGCGACTGCCCGACCACACTCGGCTGCACCCCCTCGGTCACGATCAGCCCGGCCGTCGCCCGCTGGGCGTAGTACGTCGCCATGGACGGCGTGGCCAGTCCGTCGGCGGCGGCCCGGACCCGCGTCATCGGGGCCATCACCACCGGGTCCGGAGTCAGCATCAGATCCCTGCGTTACTAAGAGGACCAGGGGCCGCTCACCAGTTCCCGCAGCGGTTGTACGCCGCGGGTCTGTCCAGCCGCGCCATCGCCGACCTGCTGCCGTGCGTGCGCGTGGATGCCGCACTTCGCCACGAGGGCGACCGCCTCATGGTGCCCGTCGAGCAGCAGGCCCGGCAGGCGGCGCCCGATGACGCCGCCGCCGGTCAGCTGCCGCTGGGCAGCCGCTGGTCAGCCGCTGCCGGCAGGCCGGCGGCCGGCGTCCAGCGGATCTGCGTACTGGCCAGCGTGACCACGAGCGCCGCTGCCGCGACGACCGCCAGCCCCCACACCAGGCTGCTCGAGTTCGCCACGAACCCGATGAGCGGTGGCCCGGCCAGCAGGCCCGTCGTGCCCGTCGCGGCGACCAGGGCCAGCGCCTCCGAGCCCTGTTTCGCCGCGGCCACGTAGACGCACGGGGTCACGGCCGCACAGCCCAGCCCGACGCAGGCGAACCCGATGAGGGCCGCCGTCACGCCCCCGCTCACCAGGGCGAAGGCCAGCCCGGCGGCGGCCAGCGCGCTGCCCGACAGGACGACCCGCCCGTCGCCCCAGCGGGTGCGCCAGCCGTCGGCGAAGAGGCGGGCCACCACCATCATGCCCGACACCACGGCGATGCCCGCCGGTGCCAACTCCGCTGAAGCGTTGGCGACTTCCCGCAGGTAGAGAGCGGACCAGTCGTTCATGGCGCCTTCGGTCACGGTGCCGAACGCCATGGCGCAGCACATCCAGAGCGTCATGCGGGACGGCAGGCTCCAGCCGCCGCTCTTCCTCTCCTTGGCGGGCTTCTCGCCGGCGGAGGCGGAGGCGTCGGAGTCGGAGCCGGAAGCGGCCGCGGTCGCGGCGGACGCGTCTTCGTCGAGCAGCCCGGGGCGCGCCACGGCGGCCAGCAGCACGAGCAGCACGGCGGCCACACCGAAGTGCACCGCCACCGACGAGGTCACCGCGTTCATGCCGGAGGCGAGGAGGGCCGCGAGCAGGGAGCCGGCGCTGAACGTCGCGTGCAGTCTGGCCATGGCGTTGCGCTCGTACCGGGTCTCCAGGGCCGCTCCCTGCGCGTTCATGGCCACGTTCAGACAGCCCACGAACACCCCGTCGGCCACCATCACCAGCAGGGCGACGGGATAGTCCGGCGCCGCGGCCAGTGCGACGAGCAGCACGGTCAGACAGAGGGCCGACAGCAGCGCCAGCCGCGCCGAACCCAGCCTTCTCGTGAGCACCGGCACCAGCGGGAACGACGCCACGGCGCCGATGCCCGCGGCCATCAGCAGCACCCCCACCTCGGCCGCGGTCAGACCGAGGTCCGCCTTGAGGGCGGGAATCCGCGATGCCCAGGTCGCGTACTGGAAACCGAGCGAACAGAACAGCGCGGCGATGGCCAACTGGGCGCGGTGGAAGGGATCATGGACACGGAACACGCACATCAACTCGCTTGGTCGACTCGGCCGTCGCCTCGGTCATGGAGACGGGACATGTAGACGGCGTTCGCGCCGTAACCGCCCGGGGAGATTCCCGGGTACGGGGTGAATCCGCGCGCCGACCAGAACGGCTCGCTGTGACCGACGGCGATCAGCGAGATCCGCTCGAACCCGCGCGAACCGGCGGTCAGGGTCAGGTGGTTCAGGAGGCGCTGGCCCAGTCCCCTGCCGCGCAGACGCTCCGTGACCACGATGTCGTGCAGGTGCAGATTGCCCGCGGAGCCCGCGGGGAGCGCGGGCGCCTCCGTCCGTGCGAGGTCGGGATATCCGAAGGACGGATACGGCAGTGCCAGCAGGTATCCGGCCGGCCGTGAGCCGACGTCCAGGACGAAACAGGTGTCCGGCGAGGCGTCCGCCCGGGACCGCAGCGCCGCGCGCCCCTCCGACAGGCCGAGGGCCGTGTAGGCGCGGGACTCCAGCGCGACGATGGTGTCCCAGTCGGCGTCGGTGATGTGCCGTATGCGTACGTGGTCGCCGCTCATGGTCGTCCCCCGCCCGTGCAGACGTAGGGGAGCGGGTCGAAGCCGTTGAATCCCTGGGTCGTGTAGCTGATCGCGTAGGCGCCGCTGGACAGCACCCAGACCGGATCGCCCGACGACAGGGCCGCGGGGACCTGCACGAGACCGTGCTCATGGGGGTAGGCGTCGTCGCTGTCGCAGGTGGGACCCGCGACGACGGCCGGGACGGACTCGGCGTCACTATGCGTGGGGAAGACGAGCCGGTACTGCAACGCGTCCATCTCGTACAGGCCGTTGAACTTGCCGCAGCTCAGGTAGAGCCAGTACTGGGGCTCGCCGTCGGGCCGCCGCCGCTTCGACAGCCTGGCCACATGGGCCCGGATGACCCCGTGGTCGGCGACGAGGTGGCGGCCCGGCTCCATGACGAACGCGAGGTGTTCGCCGTGGACTTTCCTGAGGTGGCGCATGCCCTCGCGGATCACCGTGAAGATCTTGTCCAGCGGGGGGTCCAGCGGCGTGCCGTACCGGTCGAGGTATCCGAGGGCCGGCAGACCGCCGCCGAGGTTGACATGGTCCAGCAGGATCCCCCGCCGGCCCAGGGCGGTCAGGACGTCCGCCAGGCGCTCGACGGCACTGTGCCAGGCGTCGGCCGTCATCTGCTGGGAACCGACGTGCACGGACAGCCCGGAGGGGATCAGCCCCTGCTCCCGCGCCGCCGTGAGGATCCGCACCGCGTCCGCGGGCGTGCAGCCGAACTTGTCGCTGAGCCCCCACAGCGCCCCTTCACCGCCGGTCGCGAGCCTGACGAACACCCGCGCTCCCGGAGCGTGGACCGCGATCGCCGCCATGTCCTCCAGGCTGTCGGTGGCGAAGTCCCGGACCCCGAGCCGGTGGGCGTCGGCGATGTCCCGGTCCGACTTGACGGTGTTGCCGTAGTGCATCCGGTCGACCGGCACGCCCACGCGCAGCGCCTGTTCCAGTTCGCGGGGGCTTGCCGCGTCGACTCCGGCGCCCTTCCCGGCGAGGCACCCGAGCACCTCGTCCACCGGGCAGGCCTTCAGGGCGAAACGGATGTCGACGCCGGGCAGTTCACGCCGCAGCCGGTCGTAGCCGTCCTCGATCCCGGTCAGGTCGAAGACGATCCGGTCCTCGGTGGCGCCTTCCAGTACGGTGATCACGGGTGATCTCACCGCTGCTGCCCGGGCGTCGCGGGTACGGAGGTGAGACTCGCCGCACGCACCAGCGACTCCCACGCCTCCGTCAGCAGGGCGAAGTCCTCGATGTCGCCGCGGGCTTCGTCGAGGAGCCGTTCGCGGCGCCGCCACAGGAGGTCGGCGAATTCGGCGTACCTGCCGCCCAGTTTCCGGTAGGCCGAGTCGAGGACGTCCAGCCTCCGGACGTTCTCGCCCGGGTCGAGCCGGGCGCTCTCCCGCGCCAGCCGGGCCACGGCGGACGCGCGCACCTGCCCCTGGTCGTCGAGCAGCCGCCCACCCGCGCGGGCCATCTCGTCGTAGATGAAGTTGAAGTAGAGCATGGACAGCAGGAACTTGACGAAGCGCAGCTGGTACGCGACCAGGCCGGAGTCGGTCCTGCGCTCACCGGTGTAGAAATTGACGATGTTCCGGTTGTGCAGGACGCCCGGCAGTGCGGCGTCGTGGACCAGGTGGATCAGGAAGTAGTCGCTGCCGATCGTGTCGGTCGCGGGCGGCAACGGCACGCGCTCGTGTACTCCGTGGAAGCTGATGTTGCACATGTCCACACGCATGGGATCGACCAGGGCCAGCACGGAGTGATCCGTGGTGAACGCGTCCGAGCCCGCGCCCCGGAAGGACTCGTCGACGAGTTGCCTCCGCTGCTCGTCGGACCAGTGGGCGGGCGCCCACAGACCGACCACGTCGTGGTAGACGGCGGGGTCGATCCGGAGTATCTCGCCGATGTCCACGGACAGTTCGCCCACGAACGAGCTGCCGACCATCGCGACCCGCTTGTTCATGTGGCCGACGGCCAGTGCGTTCTCGGTGACTTCGGGCGCGGCGTCGGCCGCGCGCCTGCCGAGCGACAGGAGTTCGTGATGGACGGGGAAAACGTTGTCTCCGTTCACCGTCTGGTAGCGGCTGTCGGAGTCCCTGCGGTGGACGGACTCGCATCCGAGCGCGGCGGCGATGAGGAACGCGCGGTTGGTGCAGGCTCCGTAGGAGACGCCGGCCGGGAGCATCAGGTCCAGCAGCAGATCGGGCTTCATGACCGCGGCCCGGTCGATCGCCCGCCGGAGAAAGTCCCGCTGCCGGTCCTCGTCGAGATGGTGGACGACGATCCGCGGATCGCCCGGGACGCGGCGCACGGCCTCGGCGTGTTCCGCACGGACCGGTGCCGTGCAGGAGTCCAGGATCAGCAGGTGCACCTCGGTGTCGAAGTGCTCGGCCGCGTAGGCCGCTTCCTCGGCAACGGCGGCGATCGTCGCGGAGCACGGTCGGTTGGTGGGCAGCGTCAGACAGATTCGGCGCATGTCTCTTCTCCGGCCGGTATCTCTTCCGCGACCGACTTGACCGGCTCGACCGGCTCGTAGGGGTCCGCTCCGCTCCAGGAGGTGCGGCCCAGCAGCTTCGACCCCAGATCGGTGAGGTCGGCCCTGCCATACCGCAGGGACTCGTGGCGGATGGCGTCGCCGAGCAGCGTCCCGTTCCAGTCCGGCGTACCGAGCGTGTGCCATGACTCGACGCGGGAGCGCCTGAGCGTCTCGTGGGACTCCAGCGCCGGCATCATCGAGAGGTACTGGGCTGCCCGCACCGCCCCGTCGGAGGTGTTGGGCGCCACGCCGTGCGCCAGCAGGCCGTTGAAGATCAGCAGATCGCCGGCCTCGAGTTCCGGCCGGACCACGGGGAACTCCGTACGGTCGATCCTGGGCCGGATCGGGTCGCGGTCGTCCGGCTGGAACGCCTTCCACTGGTCGAACCGCTTGAACAGCTCGGGGCAGCACTGGAATCCGCCGAGTTCCGGCCGGGTGTCGGTCAGGGCGATGATCCCCTGGACCCGCTGCGGCAGCACCCCGAGGGTGGTGTCGACATCCCAGTGGAGCTCGATGTCGAACCCCTCCTGTGTGCTCGGGATCAGCGCCCGGTCGCGGTTCCTGATGTTCGGCGGGTTCAGGTTGAGCCGGTCGAGCGTGACCCACAGCTCTTCGCAGTCCCACACGTCGACGAAGGCGTCGTAGACGCGCTGCGTCTGGCGGCTGTCCCACAGGAGCTGGTGGTGGTAGGCCTCGACGAAGCCGTAGATGTGCAGTTCCCGGTCCAGGTCCGAGCGGTAGGCGCGGTCCTCGTACCAGGTCTCCGGACGATCGGGGTCGAGACCCTGGAACTCCCAGGCGAAGTCCAGCAGCCGGCGGGCCGACGAGCCGGGGATCGCCTCCTTCACCACGACGTATCCGTAGGTCTGCCAGAAGGCGAAGTCCTCCTCGGAGAGGACTCGGAGGGGGCGGGTCTTCTGCAGGTCCCGCAGGGGTGTCTGGGCGAGATAGTTCTCGCCGTCCGAACTGAAGTAGGGGAGGTTCGACGGGGCTCGATGGAGATAACGGTCAGTCGTGGGCATGCGGTGCTCCAGACCTCGATCTCAGGTGGCGGCGACCCCGACCGGGTCACCAGATGCGCGGAGCGAGGGCGGTGGTCGTTCCCGCAGGATCACTGCACCACGTGACACACCAGCCTCGGTTCGAACTCGCGCAGCCCTAACTTGGACTAGACCAACTCGTCATGTCAAACATGGCAGTTGAGGGCGTGTTTTCGTCAAGAAGGCGGAAATCGGACCCCCTTGACACGGGTGGTTAGCCTGAGCGGAGACTCATTGGTCTGTACCAACGGAAGGGCACACTCGATGGTCTCCAGCACACACGGCAAGGACTTGCGACGGCTTGCGCTCTCCGTTCTGCAGCCGGGGTTCGTGGGCACCGACGCGCCGGACTGGGTGCTGCGCGACATCGGTGACGGGCTGGCCTCGGTCGTGCTCTTCGCCCGGAACATCGTCTCGATCGACCAGGTCGCCCGGCTGACCGGTCGACTACGCGCGGAGAACCCCGAGTTGGTCATCGCGATCGACGAGGAGGCCGGCGACGTCACCCGGATCGAGTCCGCGACCGGCTCCACCCGGCCCGGCAACTTCGCCCTCGGCACCGTCGACGACACCGACCTCACCGAGGCCGTCGCCGCCGACCTGGGCCGTCAGCTGCGCGCCGCCGGCATCAGCCTCGACTACGCGCCCAGCGCCGACGTCAACTCCAACCCCGACAACCCGATCATCGGCGTCAGGTCCTTCGGCGTCGACCCGAAGGTGGTGTCCCGGCACACCGGCGCATGGATCCGGGGTCTCCAGTCGGCCGGGGTCGCCGCCTGCGCCAAGCACTTCCCCGGCCACGGCGACGTAGCCGTCGACTCCCACCATGGCCTGCCCACCTACGGCGCCGACCGCGAACAGATCGCCGCCCAGGCCCTGCCGCCGTTCCGCGCCGCCCTGGAGGCCGGTGTACGCGCGGTGATGACCGGTCACCTGCTCGTGCCCGCCTACGACACCGACCTGCCCGCCACCCTCAGTCGGCGGATCCTGGACGGACTGCTCCGTCAGGAGCTCGGGTTCGACGGCATGGTCGTCACCGACGCCATCGAGATGGGCGCCGTCGCCGAACGCTACGGCATCGGCGGGGCCACGGTGCGAGCCGTCGCCGCCGGTGCCGACGCCGTCTGCGTCGGCGGCGAGAACGCCGAGGAGGCCACCGTCGGCCTGCTCGCCGACGCCCTGGTCGACGCCGTCGCCTCCGGGGACCTCACCGAGGCGCGGCTCGCCGAGGCGAGCGGTCGCGTGCGGGAGTTCGCGGCCTGGTCGGCAGGCCTGAGCCCGGCCGGCCCCGCCGACACGAACGGCAGCCGCATCGGCTTCGCGGCCGCCCGCCGGGCCATCCGGCTGACCGGCGCCGTGCAGGACACGGTCCCCCTGTCCGCCGCACCGCACGTGGTGGAGCTGGTGCCCACCACCAACCTGGCCATCGGCAAGGAGACCCCCTGGGGCGTGGCCGCCCCGCTGGTCGAGCGACTGCCCGGAACGACGTCCGTCCGGGTGCGCCACGAGGACCTGCGGTCACATGCCGCCACCCTGGAGACGCATGCCCTGACGCCCGCCGTGGGCCGCCCCCTGGTCGTGGTCGTCAGGGACGCCTCCCGGCACGGATGGATGGCGCGCGCCCTCGCCGAGATCGTCGCCGCTCGTCCCGACGCGATCGTCGTGGAGATGGGCCTGCCCGGCGCCCCCGTCCCCGCGGCCGCCCAGATCTTCACCCACGGTGCCACCGCCGCCTCCGGAGTGGCCGCCGCGGAAGTCCTGGCGGGGGTCCGCTAGCGCCCGGGGCGATCCAACGTCCGCACCCGCGCGCGACGTTGACGCACCCGCGGCTCTTTCCTACCTTCTGGGAGCGCTCTCACACATCCATCGCCAGAGCAGGCAGGTCCCATGACCCCCCAACAGAGACCAAGAAGTCGCCGCCTTCCCCGAGCCGCGGCCGCACTCGCCCCGGCGCTGCTCGCCGTCCTCGTCCCCCTCGCACCCCCGGCGTCCGCCGCCGGCACCATCTGCAACACGTACTGCGACACCCGTGACCCCGCCCTCTCCCCGGGCGACCGCACACCGGTCACGGCGAGCATCTACTCACGGTCCGTCGTCCTGCACTTCGACGACGCCGACGCCATGGGCTGGGCGTCCATCGACAACGGCAACCCGGGCGACGAGGTGTGGCTCGACCGCTCCTTCGACGGCGGCCGCACCTGGAGCTCGGGCAGCAAACTCGGGGACACCAGCGTGCCCGCCGGCCAGCGGGGCTGGCGCACGCTCATGTACAACGTCGACGACTGGAACAACCTCGGCGTCGGCGCCCTGCGCGCCTGCGGAAAGGCCGGGGACCGCGCCGAGATCGCCTGCACTCCCTGGGCCCGCACCACCTGGAACGCGGGCGAGCCGCGCACCGCGGCGGCCACCGGCCTGATGACCTTCTACGACTACGGAACCGGCCTGTTCGACACCACCGGCTGGTGGAACTCCGCGAACGCCCTGACCGCGGTCATCGACAACATCCGCGTGACGGGCATGGGCAGTTACCGGTACGCCGTCGCCCGCACCTACGACCTGAACATCAACGCGCAGGGTGGGCAGTTCCGCAACGACTACATCGACGACACCGGGTGGTGGGGCCTGGCCTGGGTGGCCGCGTACGACCTGACCGGCGACAGCCGCTATCTGAACACGGCCCGCGCGGACGCCGACCACATGGCCGCCTACTGGGACGGCACCTGCGGCAGCGGAGTGTGGTGGAGCACGGCGAAGACCTACAAGAACGCGATCGCCAACTCCCTCTACATCCAGCTCAACGCCGCCCTGCACAACCGCGTCCCCGGCGACACGACGTACCTCGGCCGGGCCCGGGCCGGGTGGAGCTGGTTCCAGGGCAGCGGCATGATCAACGGCTCGCACCTGGTCAACGACGGCATCGACCTGTCCACCTGCGGCAACAACGGCCAGGCCGTCTGGTCGTACAACCAGGGCGTCCTCCTCGGTGCCCTGGCCGAGCTGTACCGTGCCACGGGCGACGGCGGACTGCTCACCAGTGCACGGCAGATCGCCGACGCCGCCACCACGACCTCCCTGCTCCACACCTCCGACGGCATCCTGCGCGATCCGTGCGAGAGCGGCGACTGCGGAGGCGACGGCCCGTCCTTCAAGGGTGCCCACGTGCGCGGCCTCGCCAGGCTCAACTCCGTGCTCCCGGACCACCCGTACACCGCCTACCTCGAACGCCAGGCGGACCGCGCCCACGGGAGCGACCGCAACGCCCTCGACCAGTACGGGCTGCGCTGGTACGGCCCGCTCGACCAGGTGGACGCCGCCCGTCAGCAGAGCGCCCTCGACCTGCTCAACGCCGCGTCATGACCGGCCGACAACGTTATCCGGGTCCGGTCGGCACGCCCCGGACCACCTGACCGACCCGCACGGACACTGGCGGCCGCGTCAGTTCGGGCGCGGCCACCGCCTGTTCGGCGACCAGCCGGCCCGCGGATGTCGGCCAGTCTGCGCCCCACCACTGACAGCGGCCTCCGGACCGTTCGTGTTCGCAGGTCAGAGCCGCCGGGGCGGTCCGGTCGAACAGGGTGACGGAACTCGTTCCGGAAGACGCCTGCGCGAGCGGGGTCAGTCGTGCGACCGTCGACTCGGAGGTTCGCCGTGAGCAACGGGGCGGCCTCTCCCGTATGGGAGGGCGGTCCGGGCTGTCCGTGCGCGCGTGAGGAGGATGCCTTTGAAGGCGTTCCGTGGTCCGAAGGTCTGGCTGTGGCGCTGGCGGCGCAACCCGCTGAAGCGTCGCGCCGACACACTGGAGGCCTGGGTGCTGCTCGGCGCCTGGCTGTTCACCTTGCTGGCCGGGGTGCTCGGCGGGCTCGCGGCGGCCCGGTCGGTCGAGGACGGCCTGGCCCGCGAGCGCGCCGAATGGCACCCGGTCGTGGCCCATGTCATGGACAAGGCCCCAGGAGGGTCCGGGCCGAAGTCCGAGTCCTCCGGCCGTGAACGGGTCTGGGCGAGGGTGGGCTGGACCGTCGCCGACGGCTCCGCGCACACCGGCCAGGCCCGGGTCGCGGCCGGCAGCGAGGTCGGCACTCCGGTCACCGTCTGGACGGACCTCCAGGGGCATCTCGTCACCCGTCCCCCCACCGCGTCCGAGGCTCATCTCCGCTCCGCGCTGATCGGCGGTCTGGTCGGGCTGAGCACCGCCGCCGTCCCCTTCGTCGCCGGGCTCGTGGTGCGCGGCCGGCTGGAGCGGCGGCGGATGGACCGCTGGGACGCGGAGTGGTCGCGGCTCGGGCCGCAGTGGGGCCGGACGACCGGCTAGGCCCTCGTCCGCCCCCCTGGGGTTTCCCCGAGGTCACTGACTCGCCAGCGCCCTCCGGCAGTTGGCGAGCAGCCGCTCGTCCTGGGCGATGTCGTGGCTGCCGTATCCGCCCGGCCGTGCCGTGTGCCGTCGGGCGGTGGCGAGTTCGGTGGTCAGCAGGTCGCGCAGCGGTGCGCCCGCCGGGCCCATCGCGGCCAGGCACTCGGCGATCGCGCCGCGGGCGTACGGATTCTCCGACCAGGCGGCCCGCAGCACCGGCAGCACGGGATCCGGATCCCCGTCGATCCGCCACCACGCCTGCGCCGCCGCGGTCCGCTCCCACACCCGCCCGGATCCGGCCAGTACGCGCAGCCCGGGCAGTGCGTCCCGCGCGGCGGCCCCGAGCCGCCCCAGCTGCTCGGCCGCCGTCCGGGCACTGCGGCCGCGACCGTGCGTCAACTCCCGCAACAGCGAGGGGAGTACGGCATCCGCGTCGCCCTCCGCCGACCACAGGGCCCCCGCCGCCTGCGCCGCGTGCCGGGTGCCGAGGAGCCCCCGCAGGACCGGCGCCGCCGCCCGGGCCGCCGTACCCAGGGCGTCGAGTGCCCGCACCGCCTGCCCGACGAGGGCCTCCCGCGCCCCGAGCCCGTCCGGTGCGCCGCGCAGCAGCCGCAGCACCTCCGGTACCGCCGCCGGGTCCTTCAGGGCGGTGACCGCCGCCAGCAGCGGAGCGGCCAGTTCGGCGGCCTCGGGGGAATCCAGCGGGACCTGGCCGAGCCGGTGCCGCAGCGCGGGGGCGAGCGGAGCCGCCGCCGGGCCCAGATGGACCACCTCGAAGCCCAGGCCGGTGGGCACCACCGGGCCCGCCAGCAACTGCCCCAGGACCGGGACCGCGCGCCGGTCACCGCTTCTGGCCAGCGCCTTGAGCGGGCCGCCCAGCGAGGGTCTGCCGCGCTCCCAGGTGTGCACCCACAGGTCGGGCCGCGCGGTCACCAGCGCGTGCAGCTCGTCGGCGGCGGGTGCGGCCAGCCCGAACAGCTCCGTGAGCACCGAGACGGCCGCGTCACGCAACTGGTCCTCCAGAGGCTTTAGTTGGGCGCCGAGCAGCGAGACGGGCGCGCTGAAATCGGCCCGCCACTCCCGGAACAGCCCGGCCGACATCCGCACCGCGTTGCACCGGTCCATCGCGTCCGGACTGCCCAACTGGCCCACGAGCAGGGCGATCCGGTCGGCCACCCGGTCGTCCAGCGCCCGGTGGAGGGTGCGCAGCAGATACGAGCCCTCCTCGTCCGACGGCCGCAGCCGCCGTATCCGGCCGACGAGCGTGTCCGGGTCCGCCCGGTCGGGACCCGTGGCGCGCCGCCCGGACCGCTCCCGGAGCAACCGGACCGCCGTCGGCACCAGATCGGCGGGCAGCCGCTCCGGCGCGCCGAGGGCCAGCTGACCGAGCGCGGCGAGCCGCATCCCCGGGGAGCACGGCGGCCCGCTCTGCGCGGCCAGCAGCTCCACCGCCCCGGCCGCCTCGGCGGGATGGCGCCGTACGAACAGGCCGAGGGCCGCGGCCAGGGTCGGCAGCACCTGCTCGTCGCGCTCCACCGCGATCCGCCGGCGCAGCAGCTCCAGCACCCGCGCGGGTTCGTCGAGGAATCGCACCAGCGCCCCCGTGGCCGCCCGCCGCACCCCGGGGCACGGGTCGTCGGCCAGCGGCACGAAAGCCTCGGCACCCGCGCGCACCGCGGCCTGGGCGGGCGGACCGGTGCTCTCCGCCCCGATGCTGACCAGCAGTTCGACTATGGCGCCCCGGTCCGGCACCTCCGCGCGGGAAGCGAGCGCGAAGAGGAACGGGACGCAGGCGAGCGTCGAGTCGTACACGTTCCCCTGGTGGTGCACCGAGCCGTACATCCCGTCGAGCGCGACCTCCCGTTCGGCCGCGTCCGCCGAGGCCAGTCCGCGCAGCAGACCGGGCACGTCCTCCGCGCTGCCGTACGCGTGCCGCAGCGAGGCCCAGTCGACCTCGTCGATCCCCGTGAACACGTTGTCCTCCCCGGGCGAGTACCACCTGATCAGGAGTCTGCACCACGGCACTGACAACGATGCGGAATCGGACGACGACTGTGTGCGATCCGTCGACGGTCACCGGCCAACGGCAGCCGTGGAGGGATCAGTTCCGGCCAGGCAGCGCCCGCTCCAGGATCGCGTCGAGCCCGGTCCCGGCGGGCAGTGTGCCGAACGCGTGCCCCCAGTCGCCGCCGAGCCGGGTCGCGCAGAAGGCGTCCGCGACGGCGGTCGGGGCGTACCGGACCAGCAGGGAGGCCTGGAGGGCGAGCGCCATCCGCTCGACCAGCCGGCGGGCACCCACCTGATCGGTTTCCGCCAATTCGGTCTTGAGCCGGATCACGGTGGCGTCCAGCCGGGCGTCCGCCCCGCGCGCGTGGGCGAGTTCCCCGAACAGGGCGTCGGCGGCGCCGGGTTCGCGGGCGAGCGCCCGCAGCACGTCGAGCGCGTTGACGTTGCCGGAGCCCTCCCAGATCGACAGCAGGGGCGCCTCGCGGTAGTGGCGGGGCATCCCGGAGTCCTCGACGTACCCGTTGCCGCCCAGGCACTCCAGGGCCTCGGCCGTGAAGGCCGGGCCGCGCTTGGTGACCCAGTACTTGCCGACGGCGGTCGCGATCCGCCGGAAGGCCCGCTCCTGTCCGTCCCCGCGCACCGCGCGGTCGGCGGCTCCGGCCAGCCGCAGCGTGAGCGTGGTCGCGGCCTCCGACTCCAGCGCCAGGTCGGCCAGAACGTTGCGCATCAGCGGCTGGTCGACGAGCCGCGCGCCGAACGCGCTGCGGTGGCGCACATGATGACCGGCCTCCACGAGCGTCTTGCGCATCAGGGTCGCGGAGTTCATCACACAGTCCAGCCGGGTGCAGTTGACCATCTCGATGATGGTCTTCACACCCCGCCCCTCATCCCCGACGAGCCAGGCCACCGTTCCGTCGAACTCCGGCTCGGAGGACGCGTTCGACCGGTTGCCGAGCTTGTCCTTGAGCCGATGGATGCGGAACGCGTTACGGCTGCCGTCCGGCAGCACGCGCGGCACGAGGAAGCAGGACAGACCCCCTTGTCCTTTGACAGGGGCTGCCTGCGCCAGCACCAGGAAGACGTCGCACATCGGCGCCGACGTGAACCACTTGTGCCCGCGCAGGGTGTAGACGCCCGGCTCGGCGGTGGGCGTGGCCGCCGTGGTGTTGGTCCGTACGTCGGAGCCGCCCTGCTTCTCGGTCATCCCCATCCCGGCGAGCAGCCCCGGCTTCTCGGTCGGCACCCGCAGCTCCGGGTCGTACTCCCGGCTGGTCAGCAGCGGTTCGTACACCTTGGCCAGCTCCGGCGTGGCGCGCAGCGCGGGGACGGCCGCATAGGTCATCGAGGTGGGGCAACCGTGGCCGGATTCGGTGTGTCCCCACACCAGTCCGCCGGCCGTCCGCGCGACATGGGCGCCGGGCCGGTCGTCCGCCCAGGCCGCCCCCGCCAGCCCCTCGGCCACCGCCGTCCGCATCAGATGGTGCCAGCTGGGATGGAAGTCGACCTCGTCGATCCGGTTGCCGTACCGGTCGTGGCTGCGCAGCTCCGGCTCGTGCCGGTTGGCCAGCTCGCCCCACTCCTGCGCCTCCGCGCTCCCGGCCCGCGCCCCGAGCCGCCGGATCCCCTGCTCGGCCCACTCGGCGCCCTCCCGGCGCAGCCCCTCGAGGAGGGCCGGGTCGTCGGAGGCGTCGTAGGGGGTGAGCGGCGGCGCCTGATTGGTGACGTCGTGCGTGGCGTACTGCGGCTGCGGAAGCGCGGCGGTCGAGTCCATGCCTCCATGTTGCACTCTTCCTACGGCTGTAGCAATGTTGCAATATCAAGCCGCACGTACAGTACGTGACCATGCGCATGAACGTGTCCGCCGAGCCCGCCGGCGCCGACCTGCGGCCGCTGTCCGCCCGGTCGGTCGTGCTGAGCCTGCTGCTGGGCACGCATCCGCCGCGGCTGCCGGTGAAGGACCTGATCCGCCTCGTGGAGCCGTTCGGGGTCGGCGGCTCCGCGCTCCGGGCCGCGCTCAGCCGGATGACGGCGGCCGGCGACCTGCGCCGCACCGAGGAAGCCGTCTACAGCCTCAGTGACCGGCTCCTGGCCCGCCAGCGCCGCCAGGACGAGGCGGTACGGCCCCGCACGCGCGCGTGGCACGGCGACTGGGAGATGCTGATCATCACGACCACGGGCCGCGGCCCCGCCCAACGCGCGGACCTGCGCACCCGCCTGACCTCCCTGCGCCTGGCCGAACTCCGCGAGGGCGTCTGGCTCCGCCCGGCGAACCTCGCCAGACCCCTCCCCGGCGACGTGCTGGAGATCGCCGAGCCCTGCACGGCCCGCCCGTCCCGTCCTGCCCCCGAACTGGCCGCCCAGCTCTGGCCGTTGACCGCCTGGGCGACCACCGCCCGCGCCTTGCTGGCCCACGCGGCCGAATCCCCCCGCCCGGCCGACCGCTTCACGCTCTTCGCGGCGGCCGTACGCCACCTGCTGACCGACCCGGTCCTGCCACCGGAACTCCTGCCCGCCCACTGGCCGGGCGACGAACTGCGCACCGCGTACGCCGCCTATCGGGCGGAACTGGGCGAGTCTGCGGGAGACCTGGCCGACTGACCTCTCCGGAATACGACGTCCGGCCCTTGGCCGTCTCGCAGGACCGGATCCCGACCGGATGTTGTGCGCCCCGGCTTGCGCCCTCCCTGACGCGTTCGACGGGCACTCGTCGCGTTGGTGGAGAGTGAGCAGTACGGGGCGGCCTGGGCACTGTGGCTGGTCACGGTCGGTGGGGGCTGGCAGCACCCGTTCATCGTGAGGGCCGGGTGTGGGCGTACGGCGGAGTGTGGTCTGCCGGGTGCGGTGCGGGGTTGACGCCGTCGATCTCGATCAGCAGGTGACGGGGGCCGCGCAGGCCCGGACTCGTGCGGTAGGGCGGCGGGTCGGCGACGAGCCGCGGGTTGTCGAGTCGGCGTGCCAGCTGGGTGAGCGCGATCTGCGCCTCGGGACGGGCCAGTGGGGCACCGAAGCAGTAGTGGACGCCGCCGCCGAAGCCGAGGTGCTCGTTGTGTTCGCGGTCCGGATCGAAGCGGTCGGGGTCCGGGACGAAGTCCGGGTCGCGGCTGCCGGCCGCCAGTACGAGTGTGACCGGTGTGCCCTTCGGGATGGTGGTGCCGGCGACCTCGATGTCGTCGACGGTGTTCCGGGTGTTGGACAGAAAGTGCACCGGTGGTTCGTAGCGGAGGAGCTCCTCGACCACGCGGGCGGCCAGATCGGGTTCGTCGCCGCGGCGCAGCCGGTCGAGCACCTCGGGGTGCCGCAGGAGGGTGAGCCTGCCGTTGGTGATGAGGTTGACGGTCGTCTCGTGGCCGGCGGTCAGCAGCAGGGCGGCGTTGCTCAGCACCTCTTCCCGTGGCATCGGCGCCTCTGCACCGTCACCGCCGATCAGCCCGGACAGCAGGTCGTCGCTCCGTCGGCCGTGGCGGGCGTCGAGAAGCTGGGCGAAGTACTGACCGAGGTCGGCGCGGGCCTCAGCGCGTCGGCGCCGCCGCTCCGCGAACCCTCCCGTGGTCGGGTCGGCGGCCTTGACGACTGCGTCGGACAACGCCCGGAAGCGCGTTTCGTCCTCGCGGGGCACTCCCAGCAGCCCGCAGATCACCGTGACCGGGAACGGATAGGCGAAGTCGTCGACGATGTCGACCTGTGACGAGCCCGACCGGTCTTTCCCTGCGAAGTCGTCGATCTCGCTCGTCACGATCTCGAACATGTCCGCAAGCATGCTGTCGATGCGACCGGGGTGGTGGGGCGGGCCGAAGTTCCGCGTCAGCAAGCGCCGGATTCGGTCGTGTTCGGGCGGGTCGATTTCGATGAAGGTGGGCGGCGGCAGCTGGGAAGGGCACTCTTCGGGCTCCTGTGTCGGCGAGTCGGCGCCCGGTTCGGGGAGGTGCCTGGCAGTGCGGTTGCGCGTGACCGAGGCCTGTCGACGGGGCCGCCGCCTCCGCTACGGGGTGACGGCCCCGCCGCCCGGCCTCACCTGTAGGTGATGTCCGAGCTCGCGTACTTGCAGTACGTCCCGTCCGGCCCGCTTCCGTTCGTTCGTTCGGACCTCGCCCCCGAAGTCATGTGGGAGCGCTTCCATGGTGGCCGTGTCCATGCCACGATGCCTGAGGATCCCCGCGCGACGCCGCATCGAGCCGCGCTCAGAAAGGGCGCGCTGCCGTCGCCGCTGCTGCCTGGCCTCCACCGCGTACACCCTCAACGGCACCACCTGCACGGTCAGTTGACGACGGCCCCGCCGCCGTCCCTCGTCAGGAAGGCCCCCGTGAAGCCGCAGCCCAGCAGAACGCCGCTCGCCACGCTCCTCAGCGCCTGCGTCCTCGCTCTCGCCCTGGTCGTGACCGCCACGGCCGTCACCGCGCTGGTCCGCGGTCCCCGGCCGGCCGGCGCGCAGCCGGACCGGGGCAGCCACTGGGTGAACGCCTGGACCGGCATGCCGCAGCTCACCGAGGCCGGCAATCTGCCGCCCGCGCCGTTCACGGGGGAGCGGTCGGTGCTGGCCGACACCACTCTGCGCCAGACCGTGCGCGTCACCACCGGCGGCCATCGGCTGCGGCTGCGCTTCTCCAACGCCTACGGCGACACCCCGCTCCCGCTCACCTCGGTGACCGTGGCGCTCCCGAAGGACGGGCGGGCGGGGGCCGGCGCGATCGTGCCCGGCAGCCTCCACCCGGTGACGTTCGCGGGCCGTACCGCGACCGTCGTCCCCGTCGGCGCCCAGGTCGTCTCCGATCCCGTCGACTTCGAGCTGGCCCCCGGATCCAACCTCACCGTCACCGCCTACACCGCGCAGGGCCAGCCCGATCTGGCGCTCACCTCGCACCCGGGTTCGCGCACCACGTCGTACCTCGTCAACGGCGACCACACCCGGGACCCGGACCTGAGCGGCGCCGCCTCGGCCGACCACTGGTATCTGCTGAGCGACGTCGAGGTGACGGCGCCGGCCGCGACCAGGGCCGTGGCCGTACTCGGTGACTCGCTCACCGACGGCCGGGGATCCACGACCAACGGCAACGACCGCTGGCCCGACCAGTTCTTCGACCGCCTCCAGACCCGCCCGGCCACCTCGGACATCGCGGTCCTCAACCAGGCGGCCGGCGGCAACCGTGTGCTCAACGACGGGCTCGGCCCCAATGTCCTGGCCCGCCTCGACCGGGACGTCCTGTCCCGCAGCGGGGTCTCCTGGCTGATCGTCTTCGAGGGCGTCAACGACATCGGCACCGCCGCCGCCACCCCGGACGCCCAGCGCGCCGTCGCCGACGACCTGATCGCCGCCTACCAGCAGATCGTGGTCCGCGCCCACGCCCAGGGCATCCGGGTCTACGGCGCCACCCTGCTGCCCTTCGGCGGCAACGCGTACGACGACGGGGCGGGCGTACGCGAGGCGGCCCGGCAGCGGGTCAACGCCTGGATCCGCGGCCATTTCGACGCCGTGATCGACTTCGACCGGGTGGTACGGGATCCGGCCGATCCGAGCCGGCTGCGGGCCGACCTCCAGGTGGGGGACTGGCTGCACCTCAACCCGGCCGGGTACGGGGCTCTGGCGGGCGCGGTGCCGACGAGGCTCTTCGGCGCGAGGTGACGCGAGGTGATCAGACGGGTTCGGTACCGGTCGGCACGCCCTCCGGGGCCGGACCCGCCTTCGCCGGCAGGTGGTTGAAGAGCAGGTTCAGGACGATCGCCGTCAGACAGCCCGCGCTGATACCGCTGTTCATCACCGTCTGGAACCAGTCGGGGAACTTCTCGTAGACCGTCGGCACCCCCACCGGCAGCACCCCGACCGCCACCGAGACGGCCACCACGGTCAGGTTGTTGTTGCCGTCGAAGTCGACGGCCGCGAGCGTGCGCAGGCCGCTCGCCGCGACCGTCCCGAACATCACCAGGCCCGCACCGCCGAGCACCGGAGCCGGTACGGCCGCGACCACCGCGCCCAGCTTGGGCAGCAGGCCGAGCAGGACCAGGATGCCGCCGGCCGCCGCGACCACCCAGCGGCTGCGCACCCGGGTCATGCCGACCAGCCCCACGTTCTGGGCGAACGCCGTGTACGGGAACGTGTTGAAGACACCGCCCAGGACGGTCGAGAGGCCGTCGGCGCGCAGACCGTCGGCGAGGGAGCCCGGCTCGACCTTGCGGCCGGTCATCTCGCCCACCGCGATCAGGTCACCGGTCGTCTCCGTCATGGTGACCAGGGCCACCACCAGCATGGAGACGATCGCGGACGCCCGGAACGTCGGCGTCCCGAAGTGGAACGGGGTGCTGATGCCCAGCCAGTCCGCGTTCCCGACCCCGCCGAAGTCCGTGAACCCGAAGGGCACCGCCACGGCCAGGCCCACCGCGATGCCGATCAGGACCGCGATCCGGGCGAGGTAGGCGGGAGCGAACCGCTGCACGCCTATCACCACCGCGAGCACGAAGGCCGCCAGCGCCAGGTTCTTCGGCTCCCCGAAGTCCTTCGCACCGGCGCCGCCCGCCGCCCAGTTGCCCGCGACCGGCAGCAGCGAGACCCCGATGATCAGGATCACCGTGCCGGTGACCAGCGGCGGGAAGAAGCGCAGCAGCTTTCCGAAGACCGGGGCCAGCAGCATGATCGCCAGACCCGCGACGATCACCGAGCCGTAGATCGCGGGCAGCCCGCCGCCCGTCGTACCGATGAGGACCATCGGCGACACCGCCGCGAACGTGCAGCCCTGCATGATCGGCAGCCGGACACCGAAGCGCCAGAAGCCGATGCACTGGATGAGCGTCGCGACCCCGCACACCAGCAGGTCGGCGGTGATCAGATACGCCAGGTCGGCGGGCGACAGCTGCATCGCACCGCCCACGATCAGCGGGACGGCGACGGCACCCGCGTACATCGCGAGCACATGCTGCAGGCCGAAGGCGGCCAGCTGCCGTACGGGTGGGACCTCGTCGACGGGATGGACGGAGGAGGGGACGGGGGCGGCGGTGGTGGACACGGGGACTCCAGAGCGGCGGCGGGGGACGACATCCGGTCAGGACCAGACCGTAAGCGGATTGAACAGTTTGTTGATTTCCGCGGTGTTGCCGATACGTGTCCTGCCCACCTGGTCGCGGTCGACTCCGCTACGCCCCCGACCGCGCCGCCGTCAGCAGCGTGTCCCAGTCCGCCAGTTTGACCACGCTGCGGCCGAGCCGGGCGCCGAGCGCCGCCTCCGCCCGCTCGATCGCCTGCCAGCCCGACCACGCGACCGGCTCGATGCCCAGCGCGCGCAGCGCCGTGACCGGATCCTCCGGCACCGCCCTGCCGAGCAGCACGGGCGCGTCCGCCAGGAGGGAGGTCACCGTCTCCTTGGCGTCGGGGCGGTTGGTGCCGATGACGCCGGTCGGGCCGCGTTTGATCCAGCCGGCCACGTAGTCGCCCGGCGCTCCGGCCGGATCGTGCAGGACCCGGCCCGCCGCGTGCGGCACCGTGCCGGTCCCCGGGTCGAACGGGAGCCCGGCCAGCGGTACTCCGCGATAGCCCACCGAACGCAGCACCAACTGCGCGTCGATGGTCTCGTACCGCCCGGTGCCCCGCACCCCGCCGTGCTCGTCCGGCTCGGTCCGCTCGAAGCGCACCGCGCTCACCCGTCCGCCGTCCGCGAGCAGTTCGACCGGGCGCAGGAAGAACCGCAGCCAGATACGGCGCCCCGCACCCCGGGTGCCGGCCGTGCCCCAGCCGCGCAGCACCTCCACGTTGCGGCGCTGCGCGGCGGGCAGCGCGGACGGGTCGGCGTAGGCCGGGTCGAGTGCCAACTCGGCCGGATCCACGCGGACTTCGGTGTCCGGCAGGGCACCCAGCTCGCGCAGTTCCTTGGTGGTGAAGCGGGCCTGGGACGGGCCGCGCCGGCCCACCACGTGGACCTCTCTTATCCGGCTCGCCGCCAGCGCGGTCAGCGCCGCCTGCGGCATGTCGGTCGGGCTCAGCTCCGCCAGGCCCCGGGCCAGCATCCGGGCCACGTCCACCGCGACGTTGCCGACGCCGATGACCACCGCCGAGCGGGCGTCGCGCACGAAACCGGCGTCGATCGCGTCCGGATGCGCGCTGTACCAGGACACGAACTCGGTCGCCGACCAGCTGCCCGGCAACTCCTCGCCCGGGATGCCGAGCCGCCGGTCGCCGGCGGCGCCCACGCAGTACACCACCGCGTGGTACAGCTCGCGCAGCCGCTCCACCGGGAGTTCGCCGGGACCGCCGCCGATCCGGACCCCGCCGAGGAACCGAACCCGCTCGTGTTCGAGGACCGTGCGCAGATTGCCCTGCAGCGACTTGATCTTCTCGTGGTCCGGGGCGACTCCGTACCGCACCAGTCCGTACGGGCACGGCAGCCGGTCCAGGACGTCCACGACCACTGTGGGGTCGAGCTGGACGAGGTTCTGGGCGGTGTAGCACCCGCTCGGCCCGGAGCCGACGACGGCGACACGCAACACGGGGGACTCCTTGCCCGAGGGGCTGGTGCTCCCAGCATCCCACCGCCGTGGCCGCCTCGACAGGGGCCGCTGGGGTGAAGCGGACGCGTGTCCGTTCGTATGGAGTGTGATCATGAGGTTACGTTTCGTGTGTGCTAGAAGCATCCTTTCTCAATCTGTCTGAACGGCGTGCGGAGGACGGCACGGTGTCCGTGTCGCCCGCCTGGGAGGTGCAGGAGCACACGGGGGCCACGTCGTGGTTCCAGGTCAGGCTGGCCTTCGAGGACGGCGCCCAGGTCGACGCGCTCGCCGTGGTGGCCGGGGGGCGGGTGTCGATCGAGGACGTCAAGGCGCGGCCCGCGCTGTCGCTGGCCGACCTGACCATGCTCGCCGACTGGATCGAGGAACCGCTGTTCAGGGCGTGCGGGATGGAGTCGTACGCGGACGAGGAGCCCGCCGGGGAGGATCTCGAAGACAGTGCGGAAGGTGCGGCGGACGCCGTCGGTCCGGGGCGTGCCAGGCCCGCCTGGCCGCGGGGCATCGAGGGGCGGTGGCTGGTCGCCCAGGAGTACCGGGTCGCGCAGGAGAAGGGCGTCGACCCCGTCCTCGCCGTGATGTGGGCGACCGGGCACAGCCGCCGGCGGTCGCTCCGGCTCATCGCGCAGGCACGCGACGCGGGCTTTCTGACACCGCGGCACGCGCGCCGCTGACCGGGCCGGTCACTCGGACCCGGTCCGGTCCTCCGTGGCGAAGAACCGGGACAGGTCCTGCGGCTGCGTCGCGGGCGCGGACTCCGGGGGCACGCCCAGCTCCCAGTCGAGCCCGTAGCGCTCGAACAGCTCCGCCCGCAGCACCGGGATCGGCATCGGCACCCCCGGTACCAGCGCCGCGTACACCGCTCCCATCAGCAGGGCGCGCAGCATCGGGTAGTCGGCCGTGACGTCCTGCGAGCCGTAGCGGGCGACGGTGTCGCCCAGCAGTTCCGACAGCCGGCGCTGCTCCGGGCACTGCACGAAGCCCTCCGCCTGGAGCAGGCCGGCCATGTGCTGGCGCATCAGCACCGGCCGGTCGCGCGTGAGACCCAGGATGGCGTCGATGGCACGGGCCAGCCGCTCCCGGCCGTCCTCCGTGCGAGGCTCGCGCTCCAGCCCCTCCTCCAGCGTGCGGTGCATCAGCCGGTGCACGGCGGACTGGACCAGCTGGCGCTTGCCGGGGAAGTAGTACGACACCAGTCCGCGCGCGGACCCGGCCCGATCGGCGATGGCACCCAGGGTGGTGGCCTCGAAACCGTGCTCGTCGACCAGCTCGACCGCGGCCTGCAGAAGCCGCTCCCGGGATCGCCTCCGCAACTCTTCATTGACCGAGGCGCTGCGAGGGGACATGCTGGAACTCCTGCGTTGACTGGCTGCCAGCCAACTATAATCGACGCAGTGGGCACCGCCCTGCGCGGGGCCTGTTCAGGGCTGCCGTCCGTCCGGGGCGACACGGGGGAGCGTCTCGGGCGGACGGCGCGAACAGGTCAGACCTGCGTGGGCGTGGCCGGTCGGCGGGCCACGCCCACCAGGTCGAGCACCGGCAGCAGCGCGTCCGGCCGTTCGGTCACCGGCAGATGGTCCACGAAGTGCACCCGGCAGCCCAGCGCCGCAGCCCCGCCGTCGGCGGGCCTGCTGTCCCCGACCATCAGCGTCTCGGCGGGCGCGGCCCCGAGCGCCTCCAGGGCGACCGCGAAGAGACGTGGGTCCGGCTTCTGGACACCGTGTTCGTACGACAGGACGTACGTGTCCACATACGCGTCGAGCCCGTGGGTGCGGAAGACGGGGCGCAGGTCCCAGCCGATGTTGCTGACCACACCGACCCCGATCCCCTGCGCGCGCAGTGTGCGCAGCACCTCGGCGGTGTCCGGGTACGGCGTCCAGGCGTCCGGGGTCATGTGCCGCTCGTACAGCGCGTCGTGCAGCGCCGGGTCCGGCAGCGGCACCCGGCGGGACAGCCCGGTGTAGGCGGCCCGGTGCTGCTCGGCGCTCTCGTCGCGTACCGCCCACACCCCGGCCAGTTCCTTGGGCAGCTCCACCGGGTTCGCCCCGCCGGGCTGTGCCCCGGCCACCTCCAGCGCCCGTGCGGCGGCTGTCAACTCCGCCTCGGGGAGCCCCGCTTCGGACTCGGCGAGCACCGCCCGCAGCCAGGATTCGGTGGACTCGATACGGAAGAGGGTTCCGGAGAAGTCGAAGAGCACGGCAGCCATGCGGTGGACTCTATCCCGGGTGCTGTCCGGCGTATGGCTGCCGTCGTGGCAGGTCAGTTCAGCTTGGCCTGTGGCGGTGTGCCCCAGAATGTGATGGGCGGCCAGCCTCGCGTGGCGGCGAAGTCGTTGAGCAGATCGGCGATCTCCAGGGAACTGATCTGGTTCTCCGACGGCGCCTCGGCCGTGCTGACGCTGAACTTGATCTCCAGGTAGTAGTCGGCGTTACCGAGGCTGGTGGTTCCGCTGAAGAGCGTCCCCTCGCCGAACTGCGTGGCCGTGGTGTCCGCCGCCTCCGCCGACTCCGCCTGCTGTGCCGGCGCCGTTGTGCCGACCACCGCGCCTGCCGCGGCCGTCCCCGAGTATCCGAGAATGGACCGTCTGGAAATGCTGGACAAAGTACCCCTCCTTCGACGGCTGCGCGGGAGTCTCCCGAGGCCGCCACGTGATCGTAGGCACCGCCACCGGCCGTCCGGTTCTGAACGAGATCGTCCACTAGTGAGGATGTCCGCGGCCGTCGCGCTCCCACTCGTACGCCACCACCGCGAGCGCCACCACCAGGGCCCCGAGCAGCCAGCCGCCCAGTACGTCCGAGGGCCAGTGCACGCCGAGCCACACCCGGGTCAGGCCGACGCCCACGACCGAGATGCCGGCCGCGATCAGGGCCGTACGCCGCAGCGCGCGGCCGGTGCCGCAGCGGTGCAGCAGCCACAGCAGCAGGCCGCAGACCACGGTGGCCGTCATGGTGTGCCCGGAGGGGAAGGCGGCGTAGTGGGCGGAGTCGACCGGGTCGGACCACTGGGGGCGCGGGCGGCCGACGGCGGCCTTCAGGGACTGCTGGGCGATCGTGCCGAGCGCGCAGGTCAGGGCCAGCCAGAGGGCGGTCCACCACGCCGAGTGCCGCCACACCAGCCACACCGCGACACCCGCGCACAGCAGGCGCATGGTCAGCGGGTCCCAGACCCAGTCCGTCAGGATGCGCAGCACATGGGTGGTGCCGTGGTCGGCGACGGCCCAGCGATGGGTGGCGTCGGCGATGTCCTCGTCCAGCGCGACCAGGGGAGGCCACTCGCCGGCGACGAGGGCGAGCAGCAGCGCCGAGGAGAGGGCGAGGACGGCGGTCGCGAGAAGCGGAGCAGGACGGTCGCTGGGCGGGGGGCGCATGACGTGATCTTTGCCGAATCATTGCCCGAAGGGCAATTCCCTGATGGGTACGGCTTTACCCGAGCGCGCGCAGTCCCGGTACGAGTGCCACCAGCACCGGGATCACGGGGACCAGGGCGGCGGTCGCGGTCAGCCGCAGCCGGTGCCGGGCGGGGAGCCGGTCCGGGGCGGTGAGCAACCGGTTCACGCGCTGCGGGACATGGGCGTGCGGGGCCGGGCCGGGGCCGAACACGCCCCGGTCCTCGTTGAGTTCGACCAGGGCGAGCGCGGTGGTGAGACGGCCGTGGCGTCGGGACGCCATGTCGTCCGCGGCCAGTTCGACCAGCCGGTGCATCTCGTCACGGAACGCGGCGAACACCGGGATCTGCGGAAACCCGCCCGCCAGCGCCGCCGAACAGTGCAGCAGCCAGTCGTGCCGGGCCTGGGCGTGCCCCCGCTCATGGGCGAGGACCGCGTCCAGCTGACGCCCTTTCAGGCGGCGCAACGCGGCCGTGGTCACCACGAGTTGGGGCGCCGCACCGGGCAGCCACCAGGCGTCCGGGCGCTCGCCCTCGAGTACCACGAGTCGGTCGGCGGACCGCTCCTCACCGGGCAACAGCGGCGACCGGAGCAGGAGTTCGGCCCGCCGCTGCCGGCGCCGAGCCCTCGCTCCGGCGATCTCGCGCACCAGCATCGCCCCGCTCCACAGTCCGGCGCAGGCGAGCGTCACCGCGGTCGTCGCCGCCCAAGGACCGGTCGCGGCGAGCGGATAGGCGTCCGCGACCCCGCGCGGGGCGGTCGCGAACAGCTGTCCCCGCGCCGCCTGCCAGGCCGCCGCCGCGCTCAGCGTCATCGACAGCGCACAGCACAGCAGCACGGCCGCCACCACGCACTGCCACGCCCACAGGGCGACCACCGGCTCCCGGTCCGTCCAGTCGGCCCGGGCGAGCAGCCGGGGACCGGCCACGGCCGTCAGGGTGCCGAGCAGCAGCAGTGCCACGGGGACCATCATGGCCAGCACCCTATGAGCGGGGGACCGCCCAGGGGTACCGGCCGTTGCGCCAAAGTGACGCAAGCAACGTGTGCGCCGCGAGTGCCGTCACCCGCTCACAGCGCCAGGAGCATGGCCACCATCCCGATTCCCATCGACAGCCGGCACGCCCGTGCCAGCTCGGGCCGGTCGCGCCAGCCGGCCTGCCCGGTCCCGGCCGCCGCCACCGCGACCGGCACCAGCCGCGCCCCGGACAGCAGGACATAGCCGGTGAAGTAGACGAGCAGCAGCCCGGTCACCGCCGGGACTCCGGCACCGCCGTGGTGGTGGGCGGCCGGGGAGGCCGCCATCGCCACCGCCATGTAGACCATCGCCGTGGCCCCCACCAGATGGTGCAGATGGTGCACGCTGCCGCGGGTGCTCCACAGGGCGCGCAGCGCGGCCGCGCCGAACACCGCCGCGTACAGCGGCCAGGTCCAGACGGGTGGGGTGAAGACGGTCGCGGGCACGGCCATCGCGGCCATGCCGAACCCCATCAGCGCCTCGCCGCCCGCGGCGCGCCGCTGTTCCTCGACGCTGCTGCGCATCCGCAGCAGACAGTAGGCACCGGTCGCCGCGCACAGCGCGACCAGCAGCCAGCCGGGCGAAGCCGGTCCGTGCACGCGCACCTCCCCGCTCGACGTCGCATCGATGGATGCGATGCCCCGCCCGCACGGCGCGCACGCGAGCGCAAGGGTGTACACGGGGAGCACTCGGCAGGGCACAGCAGGTGACGAGGGGTCTGTTCGACCGTAGCGGACGGTCGGCCGGACGGCATGTTCGAATGTGCTTTACGAGTAAAACACATGCTAAATTGATGGGTATGAGCACCGCGACCCCCACCACCCGCCGTCTGCCCCTCGCCGGTGCGCTGCGCCTCGGCCGGCCCTCCGACATCTGGTTCAAGCCCGCCCTCAGCGTGGTCGCCGCGGTCGCCCCGCCCAACCTGACCCTGCTGGCCCTCGGCCGCCTCGACCTGGCGATGTACACGATGGCCGGATCGCTGTGCGCCCTCTACGGCCACAACCGCCCCTACCCCGCCCGCGCCCGCACCCTGGCCCGGGTCGTCCTCGGCATGACCGGCGGTCTCGCCGTGGCCCTGCTCGCCGCCTCGCTCACCACGAACGCGGTCGCCCTGGTCACCGTCGGCGCCCTGATGGCCGCCGTGCAGAAGGTGCTGTGCGACGCCACCCGGGTCGGCCCGCCCGGGAACGTGGTCCTCACCTTCATCAGCTCCGCCTCCCTGTTCGCCCCAGGGACCCTCGGCCAGGTGCCCGGCCATGTCGGACTGGCCCTGCTCGCGGGCGCCTGGGCCTGGCTGGTCGGCATGGCACCCGGGCTGCTGCGCCCGTACGGCCCGGAGCGCCGGGCCACCGCCCAGGCCCTGAACGCCACCGCCGCCTACGCCGACACCCGCGGTGCCGGGGAGGGCCACGTCCGCGCCCGGGCCGCCGCGGCCGCCGTACAGGCCGCCTGGCAGTCCCTGCTCGCCACCGGCGCCCGCACCGACCGCACCCGCCGCGCCCTCGAACACCTTGTCGTCCGCGCCGAGGTCGCCCTCGCCGCCCCCGCCGACGCCGACCCCGAGCGGCTGCGCGGCTGGGCACGCGAGCTGAGCGGCACCGGACGCGTCCCACGGGTGGCCGGCGCCGACGACGAACTCCTCGGCGTCGACGCCGAACGCGCCGTACCGCACCGCCCGCTGTGGCACCGGCTCGGCCCGCTCGCACCGCTCGCCGCCCGCACCGCGCTCGGCTGCGCCCTCGCCGGATACGCCTCCCTGGCCCTCGGTGTCGGCCGCCCCTACTGGGCGCTGGTCACCGCCGCCTCCCTCTACCAGGCCAACACCACGCTCACCTGGAGCCGAGGAGTCCAGCGTGTCGTCGGCAACCTCCTCGGCGTCCTGGTCTTCGCCGCCGTCGTGCCCCTCGCCCATCTGCACCCGGCCGTCCTGGTGCTGAGCTGCCTCGTCTTCAACTTCGGCGCTGAGGCGCTGATCGGCCGCAACTACTGGCTCGGCAGCGTCTGCGTCACCCCGATGGCGCTGCTCATCACCGAGTTCGCCCGTACCCAGGACTCCGGGCAACTGATCACCGAGCGGGTCCTGGACACCCTGGTCGGCGCGCTGGTCGGCTTCGCCGCCGCCGTCGTGGTCACCAACCGGCGGGCCGGCGACCGCATCGAACACGCCCTGACCGCCGTCGAGCGGGCCCGGGAGGAGGCCGCCCGGCTGCTGGCCGAGCCGCACCCGGCCCCGCGCGCCCTGGAGACCGTCCGCCGCAGCCTGTCCGCCGCCCTCGCCGAGCTGCGCGCCACGGCCGACGCCGCGTCCGGCGAGTGGTGGCAGCGCGCACTCCCCCAGGAGCGGGTCGTCCTCGCCGAGCAGGCCGGACACCGTACGCTCGCCGCGACGGTACGACGCCAGGGACCGCACTCCTGGGACGGCACGAGGACTACGGAGGACGTACGGCCATGACGGCGACCAACGGACGACCGGCGGCCGACGGCGACGCGGACGGGGGGACGGGCAGAGCCGCGGGCAGAGACGACACGGTCGCCGCCGTCGTCCGGCAGTGGCGGGCCGTCCATCCCCAGCTGGACACCGGGCCCATGGAGGTCATCGGCCGTATCAACCGCTGCGCCGCCCTGCTCCAGCAGGCCGAGGACGCCCCGCTGCGCCGGGCGGGTCTCAGCCGCCCCGAGTTCGACCTGCTCGGCGCGCTGCGCCGCACCGGCCACGAACTGACCCCGAGCGAGCTGGCCAAGGAGACCTTCTCCTCCGGCGCCGCCGTCACCAAACGCCTCAAGCAGCTCACCGAGCGGGGCCTGGTCGAGCGGCGCGGCGACGCCCGGGACCGGCGGGTCGCCCACCTTCGGCTCACCGACGCGGGCCGTGACCTGGTCGACGGCATCCTGCCCGAGCAACTCTCCTACGAGACGGCCGTGCTGTCCGTCCTGGCCCCCGACGGACAGGGCGAACTGGCCGGCCTGCTCGCCGAGTTGCTGGGGCGACTGGAGGGCAGGATGGGCGCGTTGCGCGCCTGAGCGCGCGGGATGCCATGGAGGGTACGGCGACGGTTGCGGCGTCGGTCGTCGATCCGCTGCCGCCGGCCGCCGGCCGCCGCACATCGCCCGGGTGATCCCCGGCTCAGCCCTTCTCCTCCGCCCGGAAGACGCCGAACACCGCGCCCCGCGGATCGGTCAGTACGGCGATACGCGGGCCGTCCGGCACCGTCATCGGCTCCGCCCGCACGGTACCGCCCGCGGCGACCGCCACCTCGGCCGTGGCGTCCACGTCCTCGACCGCGAAGTACGGCAGCCAGTGCGGCGGCACCTCGGGCGGGAACCGGTCGCCCATGTCGGCCATCCCGCCGAACCGCTGCCCGCCGACGGCGAACTCCGTGTACCACTCGGAGCACTCGGCGCTCCAGCCGAAGACGGTGCCGTAGAAGCTCCCGGCGCGGCCGGTGTCCCGGGTCGCCAGCTCCACCCAGCCCAGCGCACCGGGCGCGTTGAGCAGCCCGGCGCCGGGGAAGGCCCGCGCCTCCCACAGCTGGAAGGCCGCGCCGGTGGGGTCGAGGGCGACCGAGAAGCGGCCCACGTCGAAGATGTCCATCGGGCCGACGACCACCGTGCCGCCGGCCTCCTCCACCAGCCGCGCGGTCGCGTCCGCGTCGGTCACCGCGAACGACACGTTCCACGCGACCGGTTGGGACTCCTGGTACAGCGGGCTCATGGCCGCGACCGCCGCGTCCCCGAGATGCGCCACGGTGTAGCCGCCGGCCTCCTGCCGGGGATCCGTCTCCGGACGCCAGCCGAACAGTTCCGCGTAGAAGCGCTTGGCGCTCTCCAGATCGTCGGTCCCCAGCTCCGTCCAGCAGGGACCGCCCGTCACCGGCTTGTCGAACTCCATGGCCGCTCCTCCCGGGGGGATCTCTCCTCCGACGCTAGACCCCGCCACTGACAGCGGCCATCGGACCCGGGCGCGCCCTCAGATCCCCGGCCGGTACCGCATCGGGTGGTCGGCCGGCACCTCCGCCGGCACGATCCGGATGCCGTCCGGATCGTCAAGCCTGTGCTCGACGCCGTGTCGAAGGGCGTGGGCAGTGCGCCCATGGGCAAGGCCCTGGCGAAGCTTCCCGTCAAGATGGCCGACGGCCTTCGAGACAAGATCGTCGGTGCCGTGACGGGCGATGGCTCCGCTGACGTCAGCGGACTGGGCGACCTCGGAGCGCACGGCGCCTCCGCAAAGCAGGCGCAGAGCATCGCCCGCGCGATGCTGCCAGCGTTCGGCTGGGGACCCGATCAGATGGCCCCGCTGATCTCCCTGTGGAACGGCGAGTCAGGATGGCGGTGGAACGCCCGGAACGCCTCGTCGGGCGCCTACGGCATCCCTCAGGCACCGACGGCGGGGAAGATGGCCAGTGGGGGCCCTGACTGGCGCACGAACGCTGCCACACAGATCAAGTGGGGGCTCGGCTACATCAAGGGCCGTGCCGACTACGGGTCTCCCGCGGCAGCGTGGTCGAAGTGGCTCAGCCGCTCGCCCCACTGGTACGACGAGGGCGGCTATCTGCCCCCTGGTCTGTCCCTCGTCGCCAACGGAACGGGCTCCCCGGAGCCGGTGTTCACGAGCCGCCAATGGGAAGATCTGCGCGCAGCGAAGAGCGGCGGGACGTCGGCGCCGAACATCACCGTCGAGAGTCACGCCTACTTCGGAACGCAGGAAATCACGGAATTCGTTGACCACCGCGTCATCGTCCGTGAGGAACAGAACGCCACGGCCATCACCTCCGGCCGCTACGTGTAAGCACACCAGCACGCACACATCAGGGCCGGTTCCGCCATGGGACCGGCCCTTTCTCGTTCCGTCGGCCGTCAGGGCCGACGGAACACCTGACTTTCGGAGGAGTACCGATGGACTGTACGAAGACGATCAAGGGCCAGACCAACGACGGTTGCCTTCACTGTGGCGCCCCGCTGACGCAGACGGAGGGCGCGGGGAGGGTGCGCCGGTACTGCACGGCCGAACACGGCCGGCTGTGGCGACGTCGGATGCGGCACGCGGGTTGGCTCTAGGCACCCTTGACGCTGCCTCCCCGTAGGCGTGCTGGTCGTAGAACCTTGCGCAACCTACGTGACAACGGAGGTCATCATGCCGCTACGGTTCTTCGGGAAAGACCCCGAGACCAACGGAGACAACTGCCCGACGGTGTGGCTCGACGAGGACAAGCAAGAGCTCGTCGTTCAGGGATGGAAGGCTGACGTGGCACTTCAGGCACAATGCCTTGCCACGGGGCCGATCCCCGACACGGAGGCAGTCGTCAGGCTGCCCCTTCGCATGGCGCAGCAGATCAGGGAGGCGCTCGATGCCGCAGAACGTTCCCCCGTTCGCTGAGCTGCTCGCCGGCTGCCGATCCTCCGCAGTCCACCTGGAGACCCGTGACGCCTACGGAGTCGTCGAGGAGGACGAGGATTTTGCGGCCTGGCGCGCGGGGCGCGGGTACGTCCTCGACGATCGGTCGACGTGGTGGAACTCCTTCCACGACGTCGTATCGGACGCTGTGGGCCGTGGCGTAGTCGTGCGCCGCGCGCGCGTCGTATCGGAGCCGGTGAGCGAGTACATCCGGTACGAGCACTCGTGCACGCCGCAGAACCTTGCGGCAGGCGAAGACGTCAGGTGGCTCCCTCGACGCCTGGCATCTGACTTGCTGCTGCCTGGCAACGACCTCTGGATCTTCGACGGTCGGTTGATCCGCTATGGCCTCTTCTCTGGCGACGGCCGGTTCGTCGGTCACGTCATGGAGGACGCGCCCGACGTCGTCAAGCGCCACGCTGAGGCGTTCGAGGCCGTGTGGGAGCGGGCCATCCCTCACGCGGACTTCAGGATCTGAGCGCCACCCGACCATGCAATCTCCCTACCCGTCTGCTGCCCTCGACGAGGCGCGCCGTGCCATCGCGGAGAAGCTCCGTGAGATCCGGCGTGACGCCGGCCTGACGGGTAGGGAGGTCGCGGCCCGCGCGGGATGGCTGCCCTCGAAGGTGTCGCGTCTACAGAGCGCGACAACGCCTCCGTCTGACGAAGACATCCGGGCATGGTGCGTCGCCTGCGGGGCCGAAGACAGGATCCCGGATCTCCTGGCAGCCAACCGGACAGCCGACTCGATGTACCTGGAGTGGCGCCGTGTCCAGCGGAGCGGCCTGAGGCGCCTCCAGGAGTCGCGTATTCCGCTGTACGAGCAGACGCGCACGTTCCGCGTCTACAGCTCCAGCGTCGTCCCTGGCTTCGTCCAGACGTACGAGTACGCCGCCGCACTGCTCGGGAACATCGCGCGCGTGCACGGGACACCGGAGGACGTCGACGAGGCTGCCGCCGCACGAGTCGATCGGTCGCACATCATCCGCGACGGACACCGACGGTTCGCCCTCTTGATGGAGGAGTCGGTACTCCGGCACGTCGTGGGCAACTCCGTAGTCATGGCAGGGCAGTTGGGATATCTCCTCTCCGTCATGGCGCTGCCTGCCGTCTCCTTCGGCATCATCCCCGCCGGACGCGAGCGGACTATGTGGACGCTAGAGACGTTCACGTTGTTCGACGAGGAGCGCGTATCCGTCGAACTCCTCACGGCCGGCATCACTGTGACAGCCCCCGGGGAGTTGGCGATGTACGCCCATGCCTTCGAGGAAATGACCACCCTCGCGGTATACGGATCACATGCCCGCGGGCTCATCTCGTCGGCCATTGACTCCCTCGACTGAAGTTGCGTAGAACTTCGTAGAACTCCATGGAACTGCGCTCCCTCGCGCGCCTACCGTCGAAGCACAGAATCCCGGTGGCGGAGGTGCAGGCGTGGCGATGGAAACGGTGCTCAGAGACACCCCGATCCAACTCATGGATCCGACGTTTGACCGTCCCCCGACCCCCGAGCCGGGATGTGCAGTGTGCGACTCGCTTCAGATACAGATCAACGCCGCCAGTGACCCGCACAGTGAGCGCTACAACCCATCGGAGGCAATCGACCTCCGGATCCTGATGAACCGCCACCAGGTCGACGAGGTGGCGCCATGAGGACGTACATAGACCCATTCCCCGTCATCCCGTCGCAACGGCAGCTGGACGACACCAGGCCGCGCGAGTGGGCCGAATGTGCCAACTGCATGGCCATTCAGGACCGTGATCCGGACGGGGAGCCGATAGACTACGTGGCTTGGGCGAAGGCGCACGTGAGGAAGCACCCCACCCACGACCGGTTCCGCCTCGTCACGTCCAAGGGATTCCGGGTGACGCCACGGCTGACGGAGGACGACGTCGAGGCGCTCACGCACGTCTGCGGAGAGCTGAAGGTCCTTCCCAACTCCTTCATCGCCCAAGAGAAGCAGGAGACGGGCCTCGACTGGAGCGACGTCACGGTGGCGTGTGCCCTGGAGCCGCATGGGGATGGCGACCACGTGGCGAAGCTCCTGGTGGACGGTGAGCCCCACGGCGAGTACCGGTGGAGCGCGTCGCCCACCCCATAGACCCGCGGCCGGCGCCTGTGCGTCGACTGCGGAGGGCGCGGCGGGGGTTGGGTGCCGGGTGAGGCTGGCAGCCGCCTGACCCCCGCTAGCGTCCGAACCTCGTTCGAGGTGCGCTGAGATCCACAAAGGCCGTGAACGAGGGGGCCAGGCGCAGTTTGGTTCCTTTGGTGGGCTGCGCCGTATCCGGGAGAGCCCCGCCTGTCCACGTCGACGGACAGGCGGGGTGCCCACCCACAGCTTCTCGTCCCCGACGGCGTTCTCCATGGGGACGAGGCACCGCCCGTCGGAGGAGTCCGTACCCACATGCGGACTGCCCGGGGCGGCACAGGCCCCGCTCACTGGTTCCCCCCGAGCCGGTGAGCGGGGCTTCACGCACCACGTCCGCACTGCGGGTCTATGGCCATGGATCCCCGCGCCGCGGACGCTGCATCCGGGCATGGATCTACTCCCTACGCCGGGAGGTCGTCCGGATGCCGAAGCCCCGCTCTGCCTGGCGCTCACGGAGCCAGGGAGGGCGGGGCTTTGTTGTTTCCGCAGTTCAGATGCCGGGCCGGTGTCGCATGGGGTGGTCTTCAGGAACCTCCACGATAACAATTTTGAGTCCGTCCGGATCCGCGATCCACATCTCGACCAGGCCCCACGGCTCCTTCACCGGCGGACGCACGATCTCGACCCCCTTCGCCGCCAGCTCCTCGTGCGCCGCACCGGCATCCGCGACCTGCATCCACAGCTGCACGGCGGGGGAGGCGGGGGCGTCCACGCGCCCGGAGACCTCCAGGAAGCCGCCACCCAGGAAGTACACCGTGCCGCGCTCGGGTCCGGTGCCGAACTCGCGGTAGACGGCGAGGCCGAGCTGCTCGCCGTAGAAGGCGCGGGCGCGCTCGGGGTCGGTGGGGTGGACAAGGGTACGACTGCTCAGTACGTGCACCATGCGACCGGAGCGTAGCGCCACCCACCACCGACACCCCGCACGCGGCACCCGGTCACCCGGGACCCGGAGCTCCGCACCCGGCACCTGGTCACTCGAGCCTCGGCACCCGGGACCAGGGACCCGGAGCCCCGCGCCTGGACCCGGCACCCGGAGCCCCGCCGGGACCCGGCACCCGGTCACCCGGGACCTGGAGCTCCGCACCCGGCACCTGGTCACCCGAGCCTCGGCACCGGGGACCAGGGACCTGGGACCAGGGACCCGGAGCCCTGCGCCCTGGATCCGGAACCCGGAGCCCCGCCGGGACCCGGCACGCGGTCACCCGGGACCCGGAGCTCCGCACCCGGCACCCGGTCACTCGAGCCTCGGCACCCGGGACCAGGGGCCCAGGGACCCGGAGCCCTGCGCCTGGACCCAGCACCCGGCCACCCGAGCCCTGGCACCCCCAGTCCCGGCACCCTGGCACCCCGCCCCCGGGACCGCCGGTCCGTCCGCGGGCGGGTGGCGGCGTTAGGCTCGTGGGCGGTTCAGCCTGCACGAGATCGGAGCACCCGCCCATGGAGAACGCCGCCGCCGGACTCACCTTCCGCGACTCCACCGACGCCGACGTGGACACGCTGGTCGCGCTGATCGAGTCGGCGTACCGGGGTGACACCAGCCGGGCCGGCTGGACCACCGAGGCGGACATTCTGGAGGGACAGCGGACCGACCCGGCCGGCGTCCTCGAAGTCATCAAGGGCCCGGACGGAAATCTGCTCGTCGTCGAGCGGGAGGGCCGGGTCGTCGCCTGCTGCCAGCTGGAACACCGGGGCACCCACGCCTACTTCGGCATGTTCGCGGTCAGCCCCGACCTCCAGGGCGCCGGTCTCGGCAAGGTCGTCATCGCCGAGGCGGAGCGCCGGGCCCGGCAGGACTGGGGCGTCACGGAGATGCACATGACGGTGATCTCCGTACGCGACGACCTGATCGCCTGGTACGAGCGGCGCGGCTACCGCCGTACGGGGAAGATGACGCCGTTCCCGTACGGCGACGAGCGCTACGGTGTTCCGCAACGTGCCGACCTGCAGTTCGAGCTGTTGGTCAAGCCACTGGTCTGACGGCTCACGCGGTGAAGCGGGCGGTGCGTTTGATCTCCGGGTAGTCGGTCGTCGCGCCGTCCAGCTGGAGGGCGCGCACCAGCCGCAGGTCGTCCTGGGTGTTCACCACCCAGCCGATCACCCTGAGGTCCGCCTTGCGGGCGTGCTCGACGACCTCCAGGGTCAGCCGCCGGATGTTGAGGCAGAGGGTCGCCGCCCCCGCCTCCCGGGCCCGCTCCACCACGTCGGGGCCGATGGGGGTCCCCCCGCTTGAGTCTGTTCGAAAGTGGGGGAGGCTGGCGATCAGCGCGGTGCGCACGCCCGGCACCAGCCGGGCGATCTCGGCGACGGCCTCGTCATGGAACGAGGACACCTCCACCCGGGACACCAGGTCCCGTCGCTGCATCAGCTGGGCCAGTGCGCGGGCCGCCGCCACGTCCTTGATCTCGGCCTGCAACGGCGTCCGTACCGCGTCCAGGACTTCCTCGAACACCGGCACCCGCTCACCGCGGCCCGCGTCCAGGGTGCGCAGCTCCTCCAGGGTCTTCTCGGCGATCGGGCCGGTGCCGTCGGTCGTGCGGTCCACCTCCGCGTCGTGCATGACGACCAGGGCGCCGTCCTTGCTGAGGTGCAGATCGAGTTCGATCAGGTCGAGGCCGGCCTGCTGGGCGGCGACGAAGGAACGGAGGGTGTTCTCGGGCTCGACGCCCATGACTCCGCGGTGACCGATGGTAAGGAAGTTCAAGATTCAACTCGCTTCCGTCGACGGCGGCGGGGGATGCACGCGCGCGGACCGTACGACGGGACGTCGCTGTCCACGCGGCTGGGCGCAGCCTAATGGCCGTCCGGCGCGATGTACCCGTACGTACACGGGGGATTGGTGCGCAGGGCGCGCGGTGTCTGGCTCGTGCCCCTGTCGGCGGTCACCCGGGGGTGGGCGCGTCCCGCCGTGTATTGACCGGCCGGAACCATACGTCGCCCCGGAGCTGACTCCCCGTCATCACTCGCAGTGAATGTGAGCGTCTTCACGGTTTCACACAGGAAAAAGCGCGGCGAAGGTGCAGCGTCGCAGGATAATTTCCTGAGGGCCCCCTTGCTGGGAGAAAGCCCGTATGCATACGGTGTCCATACGCGAGGTTCCCCCGTGGAGGATGGGTAATGACGGAAATTCTTGTGCAGGTGCGTTCGGAGGAGCAGGTTCCTCCCGTGACCAGGGTGGTCGAGCACCCGGCGTGGCTCGTGCTCAAGGATGGCGTGGAGCGGATCCGGCCATGGCAGTCCAAGGCCGGGTCGATCGACTTCGAAGCCGAGGGCGCCCCTGACCGCGCCGACGCCGAGCGGGCCGTCGACGAGGTGATCGCGGCCGTCGAGGAGCTGTCCCCGCTGCTCCCGCACGACGCCGGCTATCACCGTGCCCTGGTGACCGACCTGCGGCGCTGGGCGGTCGGCGGTTTCCAGGTGCCCGACTTCCTCGACTCGCTGCTGGCCTTCCAGCCCGCCGCGAGCCGCGCACACGGCCTCCAGCACCTGGTCGTCTTCCCGATGTACACCCAGAACGGCAACCCGGACCGCAACCTGGAGGCGGTCGTGCTGCGGATGGTCTGGCCCGACTGGCTGGCCGAGCTGGAGCGCACCCGGTACGACAACCCGCTGTTCTGCGGCATCACGTTCGAGGACTTCACGGCCGGCTACGACACCAACTCCGCCGTCCTCTTCCCCGAGACCATCGCCGTGCGCCAGGCGCCGGAACGATTCTCCTGGGGCGGTATCTTCTGCGACCGCGAGGCCGCCCGCTTCCGCCGGGTCACCGACGCGGCCGTCGACCTCCTCGGCCTGGAACTCCCCGAGGACATCGCCGCCATGGTCCACGACCAGAAGCGCTGCGAGGAGGCCTTCGTGCTGTGGGACATGGTCCACGACCGCACCCACAGCCACGGCGACCTGCCGTTCGACCCGTTCATGATCAAGCAGCGCCAGCCGTTCTGGATGTACGGCCTGGAGGAGCTGCGCTGCGACCTCACCGCCTTCAAGGAGGCCGTGAAGCTGGCGGCCGACGGCGTCCCGCAGGCCCGTGACGTGCAGTACGCGGTGCTCTTCGACCGCATGTTCCGCTTCCCGGTCACCGGCGACCGGGTCCGCAACTACGACGGGCTCGGCGGTCAGCTGCTCTTCGCCTACCTGCACAAGCACGACGTGGTCCGCTGGACCGACAACAAGCTCGCCATCGACTGGGAGCGTGCCCCGCAGGTCACCAACCAGCTGTGCGCCGAGATCGAGAAGCTGTACAAGGACGGCATCGACCGCCCGAAGCTGGTCCACTGGTTCGCCGGGTACGAGCTGGTCGCCGCCTACCTCGCCCCGCACCCGGGCTCCAAGTGGGCCAAGGGCCCGGACGCCCTGGACCTGACGCTGCCGCCGCGCAAGCTCGTGGACGACGTGCTTCCGGACGAGTTTCCGCTGAGCATGTTCTACGAGGCGTTGTCCAAGAAACTGAAGAACGTGATCGCCGAGACCAAGGGCATCACGGCGGACAGCGCCGAGCCGGTCGCCGCGTGAGCGGCCGTCTCCGGAACACTGCTCAAGAGGGGAAGCACATGGCGGGCAACGGGTCTCTCAGTGGTGCGGTGATCGCGGTGGCCGGGGCGGGCGGACCCGCCGGGCACGCGACCCTGGTCAGACTCGCCGCGGCGGGCGCGACCGTCGTCGGCGCCGACAACAATCCCGAGCGCCTGGCGGAGGCCGTGGACGCGGCCCGCTACGCGGGCGGCGGCGCCGTGGTCACCGGTGAGACGGTCGACCTGCTCAACCTGGACTCGACCCGGGCGTGGGCCGACCGTATCGAGAAGGACCACGGCGGGATCGACGGCCTCGTCCACCTGGTCGGCGGCTGGCGCGGCAGCGCGAACTTCGCCGAGACCGACCTGGCCGACTGGGATCTGCTGGAGAAGCTGCTGATCCGTACGGTCCAGCACACCTCCCTGGCCTTCTACGACGGCCTGCAGCGCAGCGACCGCGGGCGGTACGTGCTGATCAGCGCCGCCGGCGCGGCCAAGCCCACCGCCGGTAACGCCGCATACTCCGCCGCCAAGGCCGCCGCCGAGGCGTGGACGCTCGCCATGGCCGACGGCTTCCGCAAGGCCGGGGGCGAGGCGGGTCCGACCTCCGCTGCTGCCATTCTGGTGGTGAAGGCGTTGGTGCACGACGCGATGCGCGCCGAGCGGCCCAACGCGAAGTTCGCGGGCTTCACGGACGTCACGGACCTCGCCGAGGCCGTCGAGGGCGTCTGGAGCAGGTCCGCACCCGAAGTGAACGGAAACCGTCTGTGGCTGACCGAGCAGCCGTGAACCCTCCCAAGACCGACGCGCGTCGCCACCACGACCCGGAGGTCCGCGGTTTCGCCAGTGACAACTACGCCGGAGCCCACCCCGAGGTACTGGCCGCCCTGGCCCTCGCCAACGGCGGCCACCAGGTGGCGTACGGCGAGGACGAGTACACCGAGAACCTCCAGCCGATCGTCCGCGGCCACTTCGGCGCTACCGCGGAGGCCTTCCCGGTCTTCAACGGCACCGGTGCCAACGTCGTCGCGCTCCAGGCGGTCACCGACCGCTGGGGCGCGGTGATCTGCGCCGAGAGCGCGCACATCAACGTGGACGAGGGTGGCGCCCCCGAGCGGATGGGCGGCCTCAAGCTGCTCACCGTGCCCACCCCCGACGGCAAGCTCACCCCGGAGCTCATCGACCGGCAGGCGTACGGCTGGGAGGACGAGCACCGCGCGATGCCGCAGGTCGTCTCGATCACCCAGAGCACCGAGCTGGGCACCCTCTACACGCCGGACGAGATCCGCGCGATCTGCGAGCACGCCCACGGGCACGGCATGAAGGTGCACCTGGACGGCTCCCGGATAGCCAACGCGGCGGCCTCCCTGGACGTCCCGATGCGCACGTTCACCAACGCCGTCGGCGTCGACATCCTCTCCCTGGGCGGCACCAAGAACGGCGCCGTGTTCGGCGAGGCGGTCGTGGTGATCAACCAGGACGCCGTCAGCCACATGAAGCACCTGCGCAAGCTGTCCATGCAGCTCGCCTCCAAGATGCGTTTCGTGTCGGTGCAGTTGGAGGCGCTGCTGGCCAAGGACCTGTGGCTGCGCAATGCCCGGCACGCCAACGAGATGGCCCAGCGGCTCGCCGAGGGCATCCGGGCCGTGCACGGCGTGGAGATCCTCTACCCGGTGCAGGCCAACGGCGTCTTCGCACGGCTCCCGCACGACGTGAGCCTGCGGCTGCAGAAGCGCTTCCGGTTCTACTTCTGGGACGAGGCGGCCGGGGAAGTGCGCTGGATGTGCGCCTTCGACACGACCGAGGAGGACGTGGACGCGTTCGTGGCGGCGCTCAAGGAGGAGATGGCGCGCTAGTCAGAACCGCTGGTTCTTTGCATAGATATGCGATCACCTGAAAAGTCATTGACGCTGGGCTGATCGCATTTCTATGCTCTGCGCCCATGGAGCTGATCCAGAACACCGCCGACCTGTCCGCGTACTTGGCCGCTGACGAGGTCATCGACCACCATCATCCGCTGGTCCGGGAGTCGGCCGCCCGGCTGGCGTCGGAAGCCGAGGACTCGTATGCCTATGCACGGGCCGCGTACGAGTTCGTACGGGACACCGTCCCGCACTCCGCCGATGCCGGCGATACCCGGGTCACCTGGCGCGCCTCGGACGTGCTGGAGCAGTGCACCGGCATCTGCTACGCCAAGGCCCACGCCCTCGCCGCTCTGCTGCGCGCCGAGGAGATCCCCACCGCCCTGTGCTACCAGCGGCTGGCGGACGACGACGGAGCCGGTCACGTCGTGCACGGACTGGTCGCCGTCCGCTTCAACGGGGCCTGGCACCGGCAGGACCCGCGCGGCAACAAGCCCGGCGTCGACGCCCGGTTCTCCCTCGACGGCGAGCGGCTGGCCTGGACCCCCGACCCGGAGTCCAATGAGGTGGACTATCCGGTCCTGTACGCTGAACCTCACCCGGCCGTGCTCGGCGCGCTGAAAGCGGCGCCCGACCGCCCGTACCTGTGGAAGACGCTCCCCACCGCACTCTGAGGCAAGGCAGATGACTCTCACGCTCACCGTGTCCGACGAGGTGCGCGCCCTCGCGCCCGGCTTCACGCACCTCGCGATCGAGGCCCACGGACTGGTCAACGGGCCCAGCACCGAGGCGAGTTCGGCCCTCCTCGACGACGCGGCCCGACGGCTCGCGGTACGCCTCGACGGGCGCGCCCCGCACGAGGATCCGCACATGGCGGCCTGGCGTGCGGCCTACACGGCGTTCGGCTCCAAGCCGTCCCGTACCCGGAACTCCGCCGAGGCGCTGGCCAAACGAGCCCTCGCGGACGGCGGTCTGCCCCGCATCAACCTGCTGGTGGACCTCTACAACGCCATCAGCGTCGCCCACCTGACCCCCGTCGGCGGCGAGGACCTCGACCTCATCCAGGGCGGGATGCGCCTCGTGCGCGCCACGGGCGAGGAGGACTTCGTGACGGTCGCGGGCGGCGAGGAGGCCGTCGAGCACCCGGACGCCGGCGAGGTCGTGTGGTGCGACGCGGCGGGCGTCACCTGCCGCCGCTGGAACTGGCGCCAGGGTCCCCGCACCCGCCTGACCGAGCGGACGACCTCGGCCGTCTTCCTCCTGGAGAGCCTCGCCCCGATGCCGGTGGCCGAGGTCGAGTCGGCGGGCGCCGAACTCGCCGAGCTGCTGGCGAAGTTCAGCCCCGGGGCGCGTGTCGAGGTGCGGGCGCCCGAGTCGGCGGGCTGAGGCTCAGACCGCCTCGGCCGCCTTCAACTGCTCCTGCGTGGGCGCCGTACCGCCCAGATGGGTCGGGAGCCACCAGGTGTCCGCCGTGTCCTTCGGGCGGGCGGGGTAGGCGCGCTGGGCCGCGTCCAGCAGGTCCTGGACACGCTCGCGCAGGCGGCGGGTGATGGCGCCCGCGTACTGGTCGCGCGGGGCCTCGACCGGCTCGCCCACCCGGATGGTGATGGGGAGGTGGTTGCGCTTGAAGTTGCGCGGCTGGCCCTTGGTCCACAGGCGCTGTGTGCCCCACAGCGCCATCGGGATCAGCGGGACGCCGGCCTCCTGGGCCAGGCGCGCGGCGCCCGACTTGAAGCTCTTCAGCGTGAACGACTGGGAGATCGTGGCCTCCGGGAAGACCCCCACGATCTCACCGGACTTGAGCGAGTCCAGCGCGTGCTGGTACGCCGCCTCGCCCTGCTTGCGGTCCACCGGGATGTGCTTCATCCCGCGCATCAGCGGACCGGAGATCCGGTGCCGGAAGACCGAGTCCTTCGCCATGAAGCGCACCAGGCGCTTCTGCGGGATGGCGGCCAGTCCGTCGAAGACGAAGTCCAGGTAGCTGATGTGATTGCTCACCAGCACGGCGCCGCCCGAGCGCGGGATGTTCTCGGAACCCTGGCAGTCGATCTTGAGGTCCCAGACCTTGAACAGCGTCTTGGCGAAACCGATGACGGGACGGTAGACCAACTCGGCCATGGGCGGGGCGGACCCTTTCTGCTCTGCCTGGGAAAGGGGCTCCCGGCGGGAAAGTTACGGAGCCGTAGGTTTACGGCGTATCGCAGATCGTGCCCGAAGAACGGACGGGGAGCCAGCCCTGGTGCCCCGGAGTGGCGAGATCCTCGTCACGTCGGCCTATGATCCACCTCGGATTTTTAACCCGCCTTTACTCTGCGCGTACCGCCACTCGGCGGATGAGAAGGAACATCTCGCACCCCAGGCAGTATCCGAACGCCGCGTTCAGGAAGGCCGCGGCGAGCGCGATCCCGGTCGCCGCGAGCCCCAGCCAGCCGGGGCCCAACGCGAAGCCGACCAGACCGAGTCCCGCGAACACCAGTCCCACCGCCTGCGCGAATCGCGGGGGTTCCGGTGGTTCGAACTCCGTAGGGGGAGCGAGCCGGGGTCGTACCGCCGTCCGGAATGCCCAGCCGTACGGCGAACGGCTCACGCCCGCGGCTGCGCCGAGCGCGAACACCAGCGTCTGCCAGGCGAGGATCCAGGGGCTTCGGGTGATCAGCGCGGCGGCCAGTACGACCGTCGTCACGGCCGCCGCGAATCGCGGCCCACGTGCGTCGATGTCCATGAACCGAGGATTCCGCCCCGAAGGCCCCTAGGGGAGCCGGGAATCTTTGCAGTCTCGTGAACGCTTGCCCAAGTGGCGAGCGGCGTCGTGAAAGCTGGAGCCCGTGATGACCGGACTGATGGTGTGCGTGGCGGTGCTCGCGGCGGCGAGTGTCTACGGAGTGCTGCACAAGCGGCGGAGCGGGAGGGTACGAGTGCGCGGGCGGGACGACGGCAAGCTGCTCGGAGCGGCCGAACTCGGGGCCGAACTAGGCGGGCGCGCAACGCTGGTGCAGTTCTCCAGCGCCTTCTGCGCCCCCTGCCGGGCCACCCGGCGGGTGCTCGGCGAGGTCGCCGCGATGGTCCCCGGGGTCAGCCATGTAGAGATCGACGCCGAGGCCCGTCTGGACCTGGTGCGCGAACTGGAGATCCTCAAGACGCCCACCGTGCTGGTCCTCGACGCGGCCGGCCGGGTGGTGCGCCGGGCCACCGGACAGCCCCGGAAGGCGGACGTCATCGCCGCGCTGGGAGAGGCGGTCTGACGGACATGCCGATGACGGTGAGGCAGCTCCCATATCCCGGAACGTACTTGACTGGGCGTACCACCTATCGTCAGCCTGACCGTATGTCCCATGAACTCCTTCTCTTCGGGCGGGTCCACGTCGACCTGGCCCGCACCGCGAGCGCGCGCTGTCCGGGTCGCTGAACACCCCCGGACCCGAACGCCGCCTCCCCCAGAAGGAAAACTCCATGACGGCCACGCCCGACCTCGGCACCTCCCGGCTCGCCTCTGCCGACCTGCTCCGCTCCGCCTTCCGGCGGCACGCCGCCGGAGTCGCGGTGATCACCGCGCGCGGTGCCGGCGGCCCGGTCGGTTTCACCGCCACCTCCCTCACCTCCGTTTCCGCCGAGCCGCCGATGCTCTCCTTCGGCGTCGGCACGGGCGCCTCCAGCTGGCCCGCGATATCCACCGCCGAGCACATCGGCGTCCATATCCTCGGCGAGCACCAGGCCGAGCTCGCGGCCACCTTCGCGCGCAGCGGCGCCGACCGGTTCGGGGCGCCCACAGGTTGGCGCGAGGGCCATGCGGGAGTCCCGGTCCTCGACGACGTGCTGGTCTGGCTGGTGTGCCGGGTCGTCGCACGGGTACCGGCCGGCGATCATCGCATCGTGCTGGCCGAGGTGGTCGTCGGAGACCCCTCCCGCGCCGGCCGGCCGCTCCTGTACCACCAGGGTGGTTTCAACGGACTGCGCGATTGATCACGCACCCCTCGTCCTGCGGACGCGTCGGATTCCGGTTACGCTGCGTTGCGAAGGTCACAGTTCAAAGCGCTTGCTTAGCGGGAATGAACTGGGTGTACTGACGAGTAATATTCCGTTCGGAGCGCGCGGCCGCCCCGACCGGGATGAGCCGCTTGGGGCGCCTATGCTGCCTTCAAGAGGCAGCCCAGAAAAGACGATGCAGTAGGAGAGCCGGCGTGAGCCTGAGGATCGTTGTCACTGTGAAGTACGTGCCCGACGCCACTGGCGACCGGCACTTCGCCGATGACCTGACCGTCGACCGTGACGACGTGGACGGTCTGCTCTCCGAACTGGACGAGTACGCGGTCGAACAGGCGCTGCAGATCTCCGAGAACTCCGACGACGACGTCGAGGTCACCGTGCTGACCGTCGGTCCGGAGGACGCCAAGGACGCGCTGCGCAAGGCGCTGTCGATGGGTGCGGACAAGGCGATCCACGTCGAGGACGACGACCTGCACGGCAGCGACGTGATCGGCACCTCGCTGGTGCTGGCCAAGGCGATCGAGAAGGCCGGCTTCGACCTGGTGGTCTCCGGTATGGCCTCCACCGACGGCACCGCCGGTGTGGTCCCGGCCCTGCTGGCCGAGCGGCTGGGTGTCCCGCAGGTCACCCTGCTCTCCGAGGTCTCCGTTGAGGACGGTGTCGTGAAGGGCCGTCGTGACGGCGACGCCGCCAGCGAGCAGCTGGAGGCCTCCCTGCCGGCGGTCGTGTCCGTCACCGACCAGTCGGGTGAGGCGCGTTACCCGTCCTTCAAGGGCATCATGGCCGCGAAGAAGAAGCCGGTGGAGTCCTGGGACCTGTCCGACCTGGACATCGAGGCCGAGGAAGTCGGTCTGGAGGGTGCCTGGAGCGCGGTCGAGACCGCCACCGAGCGTCCGGCCCGCACGGCCGGCACGATCGTCAAGGACGAGGGCGAGGGCGGCAAGCAGCTCGCCGAGTTCCTCGCGGGCCAGAAGTTCATCTGAGCCCCGCAGTCGCCGACCGCCCCTCAACTGATCCAAGCAGGAGAGCATTCCCATGGCTGAAGTCCTCGTCTACGTCGACCACGTGGACGGTGCCGTCCGCAAGCCCACCCTGGAGCTTCTGACCCTGGCCCGCCGGATCGGCGAGCCCGTCGCCGTGGCCCTCGGCAACGGCGCCGCCGACACCGCCGCCGCCCTCGCCGAGCACGGCGCGGTGAAGGTCCTCACCCACGACGCGTCCGAGTACGCCGACTACCTGGTCGTGCCGAAGGTGGACGCGCTGCAGGCCGCCTACGACGCCGTGTCCCCGGCCGCCGTCCTGGTCCCCTCCTCCGCCGAGGGCAAGGAGATCGCCGCGCGTCTGGCGCTGCGCATCGGCTCGGGCATCATCACCGACGCCACCGACCTGGAGGCCGGCGACGAGGGCCCGGTGGCCACCCAGTCGGTGTTCGCCGCGTCCTTCACCACCAAGTCCCGCGTCTCCAAGGGCACCCCGGTCATCACGGTCAAGCCCAACAGCGCCGCCGTGGAGGCCGCCCCGGCCGCCGGTGCGGTCGAGGCCCTCGCGGTGACCTTCTCCGACAAGGCCACCGGCACCAAGGTGACCGGCCGGACCCCGCGTGAGTCGACCGGGCGTCCGGAGCTGACCGAGGCCGCGATCGTGGTCTCCGGCGGCCGCGGCGTCAACGGCGCCGAGAACTTCGCGATCATCGAGGCGCTCGCCGACTCCCTCGGCGCGGCCGTGGGCGCCTCGCGTGCCGCCGTCGACGCCGGCTGGTACCCGCACACCAACCAGGTCGGCCAGACCGGCAAGTCCGTCTCCCCGCAGCTGTACATCGCCAACGGCATCTCCGGCGCCATCCAGCACCGCGCGGGCATGCAGACCTCGAAGACGATCGTGGCGGTCAACAAGGACGCCGAGGCCCCGATCTTCGAACTGGTCGACTTCGGCGTGGTCGGCGACCTCTTCGACGTCGTCCCGCAGCTGACCGAGGAGATCAACACCCGCAAGGGCTGATCACCGCCAGGCTGTCCGAGGCCCCCGTGACCGACACCGGTCACGGGGGCCTCGTGGTGTCAGCGCAGGCTCACGGAGGCCTGCACGGGCAGATGGTCGCTGGGGAACTGGCCGTGCATCGAGAAGGTGTCGATCGTCGCCCGGTGCGTGGTCACACCCGGCGAGGCCAGGATCCAGTCGATACGGTCGCCGTCCTGCTTGAGCCGGTGGTAGCCGTGGAAGGTGCCGTACAGGGTGCCGCGCCGCTCGGCCGCCTCCCAGGTGTCCACGAGCCCCGAGTCCACCAGGGTGTCGTAGGCCGGGTTCTTGTGCGCGGCGGCGTTGAAGTCGCCGGTCACCACGACCGGCAGCGCGGGGTCGAACTCCGCGATCCGCTGGGTGAGCAGGGTCGCACTGCGCTCGCGGGCGTACTGGCTCTTCTGGTCGAAGTGGGTGTTGGCGACGTAGAACTCCCGGCCGTCGTCGGCGAGATCGCGGAAGCGGATCCAGGTGACGATGCGGGGGAAGGCGGCGTTCCAGGTGTTGGAGCGGATGACCTCCGGGGTGTCGGAGAGCCAGAAGGTGTAGTGCTCCAGAGGGGCCAGCCGCCGGATGTCGTAGTAGATCGCCGTGGACTCGTCCCGGCTGCCGCCCTGGCGGCCGGTGCCGATCCAGTCGTAGTGCGGTCCGAGGTCGGTGTCGATGTCGCGCAGCTGCTGGTAGAGGCCTTCCTGGGTGCCGATGACCTGGGGGTGCGCGCGGTGCAGCAGTTCGCGCATCACGGGCCGGCGGTCGGCCCAGCTGTTGGGCTCGGCGGTGCTGGCGTACCGCAGGTTGAAGGTCATGACGTTGAGCCGGGGCGCGCGCCGCGGCGGAGCCGAAGGAGCCGCCCGCCCGGCCCGCAGAGTGGCGGACGGCCTGGAGGAGGCGGACGAGGCGGAGATCGCGGCACTGGAGAGGGGCACGGTGACCGCCGCGGCCAGCAGGACCTTCAGTCCCAGGCGGCGGGTGACTCGGCGCTGGTTCGGCACGGGGGCTCCTTCGGTGGCGACGGCCGGACGAGGCGTGCGTAAGGCGAGTCCTGCGCAGAGAGTGTGCTACCCAGGTGTGAGTCGAGCGTGAACATGCCCAGTTGGGGGCGTGTCGCACGGTGGACATGGTGTTGACCATCCCGAAGGCACCCGGATAACTTCATTCAACGGATTGTTGATTCCGTACAGTGGAAAACAGGAGGGTGTGGGATGGGCCAGGGCCAGCAGCAGAAGGTGGCGACGAGTCTCGCGGGCGCCGTCAGCGAGGAGATCAGCGCTTCCCTCGCGCCGGTCGACGCCGAACTGGAGCGCCGCTACCCGGGCGACCCCGGCACTCGCCAGCCCGTCCACACCGTGTACGTCCCCGGCGACGCCTTCGCCGCGGACACCGTCCGCTCCTGGGGCGACCGGGCCCTCGCCGCCCTCGACGAACACGCCCCCGACGCCGCCTCCTTCGCCGCCGTCCTCGGCCTGTCCGACGAACTCGCCGAGCCCGTTCACTCCCGGGTCCGCGCCAAACTGGAGCGCGAGCCGATCGAGGACCTGCGCGTCGACTTCGAGGACGGCTACGGCCCCCGCCCCGACGCCGAGGAGGACGAGGCGGCGGCCCGGGCGGCGCGGCTGATCGCCGAGGCGTATGCCGAAGGGACGGCGGCGCCGTACATGGGCATCCGGATGAAGTGCATGGAGGCCGCGGTGCGCGACCGGGGCATCCGCACCCTCGACATCTTCCTCACCGGGCTGATGGCGGCCGGCGGGCTGCCCGGGGGCCTGGTGCTGACCCTGCCGAAGGTGACCTACCCCGAGCAGGTCACCGCGATGGCCCGGCTCCTGGAGGCCTTCGAGAAGGCGCACGGCCTGGAGGCGGGCCGGATCGGCTTCGAGATCCAGATCGAGACCAGCCAGTCCATCCTCGCCACCGACGGCACCGCCACCGTCGCCCGGATGATCCAGGCCGCCGAGGGCCGCGCCACCGGACTGCACTACGGCACCTTCGACTACAGCGCCTGCCTCGGCGTCTCCGCCGCCTACCAGGCCAGCGACCACCCGGCCGCCGACCACGCCAAGGCGGTCATGCAGGTCGCGGCCGCCGGTACCGGCGTACGCGTGTCGGACGGGTCCACCAACGTGCTGCCGGTCGGCCCCACCGCGAAGGTGCACGACGCCTGGCGGCTGCACTACGGACTCACCCGGCGCGCCCTGGCCCGCGCCTACTACCAGGGCTGGGACATGCACCCCGGCCACATCCCGACCCGGTACGCGGCCGTGTTCGCCTTCTACCGCGAGGGCTTCGAGCAGGCCGCCGCCCGGCTCGCCCGGTACGCCAACCGCGCCGGCGGTGACGTCATGGACGAGCCCGCCACCGCCAAGGCCCTCGGCGGGTATCTGCTGCGCGGCCTGGACTGCGGCGCCCTCGACATCGCCGAGGTGGCCCGGCTGACCGGGCTGACCCGCGCCGATCTGGAGGGGTTCGCGGCACCCCGGCGCGGCGATCTGACGGCCTCAGGCAAGTAGCGGCCGGCGTATCCGGGCCGCCGGGAGTCCACGGCAGGTGAACCAACGTCAGACGTCTAATTCAAGGGCGGCGACAACGGCGAGCCGGTCCCCGGACTTTCCGTCCGCCGAGCGCGGAGGTACCGCTCCAGGCCCGACGCGACCGCCCACTGCCGCTCGGCGAACAGCCGGGTGCCCCGCCGGCACAGGTCGGCGTCGGCCCGCGCACGGGCACAGAACTCCTCGGGCGTGGCACCGAACAGACTCCTCAACTCGCCTGATTCCGCGAGGAGTCCGGTGAGGAGGGCACGCTCGCCGGGGTGGCGGCGAGGGATGCCGGTGCCGTCGTGCAGGACGCCGTGCCGGTTGACGTAGGCGTGCACGCCGTTCAGTGTCGTGCCGTCCGCCAGGTCGACGCGTACGTCCGGGACGGGCAGCCAGGCCCGGCCGAAGTTGCCGCCCGGCAGCGGTACGCCCTCGCTCGCGTCGATCACCTCCAGCTGGTGCCGGTCCAGCCAGACGACGAACAACTCCCGTACCGTCGCGGGGGATCGGACCGGGGACGCCGAGACGTAGCCGAGCCGGCTGACGTGCGCGGAGACGCCCACGTCGAGCCCGGTCACCCGGGTGCGCACCATGGGGATCGGCCCGGACACCCCGGACTCGGCCATCTTGTGCTGGAGTTGGGCGGGAGAGGCGTTGGAGCCGACCGCGAGCACCGGTACCCGGCCGTCGTCGTGCACCAGCCGGTCCAGCGGCACCAGCCGGTCGCCGTCGAGGAGTCCGGAGTCCGCGGGCCAGATGCCGGGGTAGGTCAGCGGATGGTCGCGCGGTGCCTGGTCGAGGCCCAGTTCCGTGAGCGTACGGCCGGTCATGCCCGAGCTCACTCCGAAGGCGGCAGCTCGCCCGAGCCGCGGGTGACCAGCCGGGTCGGCAGCTCGATGCGCTCGGGTGCCAGGAGAGTTCCGTCCAGCTGACGGAAGAGCCGCTCGGCGGCCGTACGGCCGAGCAGGGCCGCGTCCTGGGCGACGACCGTGAGGCCCGGGTGCAGCAGATCGGCCAGCTCGATGTCGTCGAAGCCGACGAGCGCGACCGGGCGGGTCCGCTCGGCGAGGAGCCGGATCACGGTGACGGTCACCCGGTTGTTGCCCGTGAAGATCGCGGTGACCGGGGCGGGCCCGGACAGCATCTCCTCGGCGGCCCGGCGCACCCGCTCCGGGTCCGTCATGCCGAGGGAGGTCCACGCCGGCTCGACGGATATCCCGGCGTCCTCCATCGCGGCCCGGTAACCGCGCAGCCGCTCGGCCGCCGTGTGGATGCGGGGCATGTCGCCGATGAAGCCGATCCGCTGGTGGCCGTGGGCGATCAGATGGGCGACCCCGTCGCGGGCCCCGCCGTAGTTGTCGGACAGGACCACGTCGGCGTCGATCCTCCCGGCCGGGCGGTCCACGAACACCGTGGCCACGCCTGCTCTGATCTCCGGCTCCAGGTAGCGGTGGTCGTCCCCGGCCGGGATCACCACCAGACCGTCCACCCGCCGCGCGCACAGCGCGAGCGCCAACTCCTGCTCCCGGTCCGGGTCCTCGGCGCTGGACCCGTTGATCAGCAGCGCGCCATGGGCCCGGGCCACCTCCTCGACGGCACGGCTGAGCGGGCCGTAGAACGGGTCGGCGAGGTCCTCCAGGACGAGCCCGATGCTCGCGGTACGGCCCTTGCGCAGCACCCGCGCGCTGTCGTTGCGGCGGAAGCCGAGCGCGTCGATCGCCTCCTGGACCCGGCGCTCGGTGTCCGGGGTCACCCCGGGCTCGCCGTTGACCACCCGGGACACCGTCTTGAGACCGACACCGGCGCGCGCAGCCACGTCCTTCATCGTCGGCCGGGTCCCGTAACGGGAGCCGGGAAGACGGTCTGCGCGGCGGGAGGTCTCGGGCACGATGCGGCGTCCTGTCCTGTCGTCCACGGTGGGATTCCTGTTGTCCACGGGGGATGCACAGGTCCATGGGTTTGTATGAGGATGTGGCGTCGAGCATAGAGCCTGGACAACGTTGTCAGATGCGAGGGAGACTGTCCACCGCAATCTCCGGCCCGCGCCCCCACCGCTGGACGGCTGCCTTTCACTCGGTTACTCATGGTTGACGGGGAGATCTGACTCTGATGCACACCGACCTCGTGGCGGCCCTCGACATCGGCGGCACCAAGATCGCCGGCGCACTGGTGGACCGCCACGGACGGATCCAGGCGCGCGCCCAGCGCGCGACGCCCGCCCAGCAGGACGGCGAGACGGTCATGGGGGCCGTCGAGGAGGTGGTCGGCGAACTCGCCGCTTCACCCCTGTGGGGAAGGGCCGGCTCGCTCGGGATCGGCAGCGCGGGCCCGGTGGACGCCTCCGCCGGCACCGTGAGCCCGGTCAACGTGCCGGGCTGGCGGGACTTCCCGCTCGTGGAGCGGGTGCGCGCGGCCGCCGGCGGGCTGCCGGTCGAGCTGATCGGCGACGGCGTCGCCATCACGGCCGCCGAACACTGGCAGGGCGCGGCCCGCGGCCACGACAACGCGCTGTGCATGGTGGTGTCGACGGGTGTCGGCGGCGGCCTGGTGCTCGGCGGCAGGCTGCACCCCGGGCCGACCGGCAACGCGGGCCACATCGGGCACATCAGCGTCGACCTCGACGGGGACCCCTGCCCCTGCGGATCGCGCGGCTGCGTGGAACGCATCGCGAGCGGGCCCAACATCGCCCGGCGCGCGCTGGAGGGCGGCTGGCAGCCGGGTCCCGACGGCGACACCTCGGCGGCGGCGGTCGCGGCCGCGGCCCGGACCGGCGACCCGGTCGCGGTGGCGTCCTTCGAGCGGGCCGCGCAGGCGCTGGCGGCCGGGATCGCGGCCACCGCGACCCTGGTCGAGATCGACATCGCGGTGATCGGCGGCGGGGTGGGCAAGGCGGGGGACATCCTCTTCACGCCCCTGCGCAAGGCCCTCACCGACTACGCGACCCTCTCCTTCGTACAGCGCCTGACGGTCGTGCCGGCCCAGATGGGCACGGACGCGGGCCTGGTGGGCGCAGCGGCGGCCGCGCTGGCACAGATGGGCACGGACGCGACGGCGGCGGGGGTCTGAGGCAGCCGCGTGTTTGAGCAGTAACGTTCAGGCCCGGTCGGCCGGGGTTCAGGTCCGGCCGACCGGGCCGGTCGGGGAACGGCCGGTCGGGAACGTGCGACGCGCGGGACGTCAGCAGGTGATCCGCGCGTCCGCCCAGTCGCCGTGGTCGGAGGTGATGCCGTTCCCGCCGGCGGTGACGACGAGGCTGACCACCTCGGCGCCGGTGACGTCGGCGGTGAGCGGCTGGGCCGCCATGTCCGTGGTCAGTACGCCGGTCGAGGCGACCTTCGTGCCGTCCGCCCAGACCTCGAAGGAGACGCTCCCGGCGGCGCCTTCCTCGTCGTCCACGCCGACCTCGGCGGTGACCTTCTCGCACGCCTTGCCGGTGTAGTAGTCGACCTGGCTCTGGGCATGGGTGCCGAGCCCCTTGGCGTACACCACCCCGCCGACGGTGATCGGATGCCCGTCGCCCGCGGCGGTCTCCCCGTTGCTGGTGTCGCGCTCCACGGGTCCCCAGCCGTTGTCGGCCGACAGCCAGGGAAGGTCGCTGAGATAGGAGCTTCCGGCGGGCGGCGGGTCCGCGACGGTCATCGTGATCGTCATCGTGCTCTCGGCGCGCACTCCGGCCGGCGACCGGTAGCTCGCCCGGAGCCCGAGGTCGTAGGACCCCTTCGGTGTCCCGGCGGGAGCGGTCACCTTCCAGCCGGTGCGCAGGGCACGGCCCGTCGGCAGTGCCGCGGTCCTGGTCGGCGAGGTCGGGGTGACGGTCCAGCCGTGCGGGCCGGTGAGCGACACGGAGACCTTGCGGGCCGTCGTGCGGCCGAGGTCGGTGACGGACGTGGTGAGCGCGGCTGTGCTGCCCGGCTCGATGAACCGGCTTCCGTTCAGACCGAGTTCGACGGCCGGCGGGTTGGCCGCCCAGCGCCGGTCGGTGGCGACCCGGACCAGGACGGTGCCGTGCGCCGGGACGACCGCGGAGAGGGCGCCCGCGGTGTTGTAGCTCCGGTGCCGCCACAGGTCGCGCAGGGTGTAGGCGGGCGCGTTCGGGAGGCCGACCGCCTGTGCGGTGGTCGCGATGCGCTGGGGGGAGCCGGACTCGTTGAAGAGGGCGACCGCGCGGCTGCCGTCCTGCATCTCCTTGGCGACGACCCAGCGTCCGCCGGCCGAGGAGACCACCGTGCCCTGCTTGCCGAGCGGGTCCTGGTCGACGGCGATGACCTCCCTGTTGTCCAGGATGTCGAAGGTCGCCGGGGAGGCCTTGCGCAGGTCGGTGCCGATGAGCAGCGGGGCGGCCATCATCGACCACATCGAGAAGTGCGAGCGGTACTCGGTGTCGGTCATGCCGCCGTTGCCGACCTCCAGCATGTCCGGGTCGTTCCAGTGCCCGGGGCCCGCGTAGGGCGCGAGCGGCAGGTTCTGCTTCAGGATCGACACCATCGAGCCCCAGCTGTCGCTGATGTCCCCGGTGGTACGCCACAGCTGGCCCACGTCCGAAGCCCACTCCCAGGGCTTGTTCTCGCCCCATTCGCAGATGCTGTAGACGATGGGCCGCCCGGTCGCCTTCAGCGCGTCCCGCATGGTGAGGTAGCGCTGCTTGGCGTCGACGCCCTGGTTGTTGCAGTTGTCGTACTTGAGATAGTCGACACCCCAGTCGGCGAACTGCTGGGCGTCGCTGTACTCATGGCCGAGGGCGCCCGGGAAGCCCGCGTCGTTGCAGGTCTTGGTGCCCGCGCTGGTGTAGATGCCGAGCTTGAGGCCCTTGGCGTGCACGTAGTCGGCGACCGCCTTGATGCCGTGCGGGAACCGGGCCGGGTCCGGGACCAGCTTGCCGTCCGCGTCGCGGCTCGGCAGGGCCCAGCAGTCGTCGAGGTTGACGTACCGGTAGCCGGCGTCCTTCAGGCCCTTCGCCACGAAGAGGTCCGCGATGCCCTCGACCATCGCCTCGTCGAAGTCCGTGCCGCAGTGCGTGGAGTTCCAGTTGTTGAAGCCCATCGGCGGGGTGAGGGCGAGACCGTCGGCGGGGGCGGGCGAGCCGGATGACCCGCCGGCGGCCGCGGGTGCGGCGAGGCCCGCCGTACACAGCAGTGCCGCGGTCAGTGCTCCGACCACTCTTCGGCGGGTTGTGCGGGTGTGAGGGTGACGCATCGTTACGCTCCTCGACTCGCGAAAGGTGGGATGACGGGATGTGGGCGTCATCGGTGCGCGCTTATGGTAGGAGCTGTTGGGCTGTGTTGGAAGGGAAGCGGTGAAGGTTGCTCCGGGTTCACTATTGGCCTGGTTGCAAGGCTGGTTGGGGCCGAAGCGCTGTCCTGTCCGTTGGGTTGTGTTGATTGGCGACGCCGAGAGAGACTGTGGGATGTCTGGGTCCGACCTGTGGGGACCTGGCCCGGACATCCGATGTCCTGGCGCGACGATGGCGCAGGGCCGCACCGGGTGGAAGATCGGCTGCACGGGCGGGCGGGCGCGCCATGCCGGCGTCGGTCGGGGGCTGGTCATGGCGTACGGCTTTCTGTGCGGGCGGCGGTTCGGGCTTCCCGACGTCAGCCGCGCCGCGATCCTCCAGGCAGCCCGGTTTCCGTGCCGACGTGCCGCGTTGCTCCCCTCGTGGGTCCGCCCGTGACCCCGGGCCGCCCGCGCAGTTGAAACGGGCATGAAGAAGCGCAGCATGCTCGCCATCGCCACCCTGGCCACCGGATTCGTCGTGGCCGCCATCACCCCGTCGCACGCCGCCGACGACGGCCCGCTCGACGACCTGCACGTCTCGAACACTCTGGAGCACGTCGGCCATCTCGTGGGCGCGGACAGCTTCCAGACCGATCGGGATTTCCTGGGCCAGGAGTAGCCCGGCGGGGCTGGAGCGAACGACGGTGCCGGTGTTCCGCGAGGGAGCACCGGCACTCCGTTCTGCGCGCCCTCAACGGGAACTGGTTTCCGTGGCAGTGTGGAGCGGGCAAGCCTCAGGGGGCCAACAGAAGAGGGGGAAGTCCGTGATCGTCTGGGTCAACGGCGCGTTCGGTGCGGGCAAGAGCACCACCGCACGTGAACTGATCGAACTGATCCCGAACAGCACGCTCTTCGACCCCGAGATCATCGGCGGGGCACTGACACACCTGCTACCGGCCAAGCACCTCGCCGAGGTCGGCGACTTCCAGGACCTGCCGATCTGGCGACGACTGGTGATCGACACGGCGGCCGCCATGCTGGCCGAGCTGGGCGGGACCCTGGTGGTTCCCATGACGTTGCTGCGCCAGGAGTACCGCGACGAGATCTTCGGGGGCCTCGCCGCCCGCCGGATCACCGTCCGGCACCTGTGCCTCACCCCGGCCGAAACGATCCTGCGCGAGCGAATAGCCGGGCGGGAGATCCCGCCCGACCTGCCCGACGGCGAGATACGCGTCCGGCAGTGGTCGTACGAGCAGATCGAGCCCTACCGCGCCGCCCTCGCCTCCTGGATCGGCGCCGACGCCCATCTCGTCGACACCAGCGCCCTCACTCCGTACGAGACGGCCGTGTACATCGCCGACGCCGTCGGCACCGGCACCGCGCCCGTCTGCGCCATCGTGCAGACCCCGGAACCCACCGCCGAGACCCTCGCGGCCGGGGTGCTCCTCTTCGACGAGGCGGACCGCGTCCTGCTGGTCGACCCCACCTACAAGGCCGGCTGGGAGTTCCCCGGCGGTGTCGTCGAGCCCGGCGAGGCCCCTGCGCAGGCGGGCGTGCGTGAGGTCGAGGAGGAGACCGGGATCCGGCTGGAGAAGGTGCCGAGGCTGCTGGTCGTCGACTGGGAGCAGCCCGTACCGCCCCGCTACGGAGGCCTGCGGCTGCTCTTCGACGGCGGTCGGCTGGACTCCGCCGAGGCCGGACGGCTGGTACTGCCGGGACCCGAACTGCGCGGCTGGCGCTTCGTCACCGAACAGGAGGCCGCCGAGATGCTGCCCCCGGTGCGCTACGAACGGCTGCGCTGGGCGCTGCGGGCCCGCGAGCGCGGTGCCGCGCTCTATCTGGAGGCCGGCATCCCGGTCGGTTGACGTCCTCCGACCGTCCGCCGAGGCAGCGACGTCGGCGTGGGCGGCGATACGGCACGCGGTGTCGGCCATGTCCCCATGGTCAGCGCGGCGGCCCGTAGGTGTCCGCGGATTTCCGCAGCACCCGGGATGCCTTCGCGGTCACCGGATCACCATGGCCGAAACAAGCCACCTCCGCGTCCAGATCGGCCAGCCGCCCGAAGGACGCGACGGCCCGGGCCCGGTCGAGGTTGAACACCCCGAGGATCACCGAACCGGTGACCGGGGACACCGCCACCGCGTCCCCGGTGAACAGCACACCGTGCGCGGGGAGATGGAGCGCGATGCTGCCGTCGGTGTGGCCTGGGGCGTGGACGACCCGGGCGCCGCCGCCGAAGTCCAGGACGTCACCGTCGGACAACTCCGTCACCTCGTCCGGGGGGACCGGCTCGCCGGCCGGCAGCAGTTTCGCGACCTCGGCCCGGATCGGCTGCTCCCACTCCTCGAACACCGGCGGCGGGCCCGGGATCTCACCCCGGATCACCGGTGCGTCCAGGCGGTGGGCCAGCACTTCGGCTCCGCTCAGGGCGGCGAACTCCGCCGCCCCGCCGACGTGATCCTCGTGGAAATGGGTGAGGACGATCCGGCGTACCGACGAAGGGGACCGGCCCAGCGCGGTGAGCGCGTCGGCGATGGGCCGGCCCGAGCCGGGCGGGCCGGCGTCGATCAGCGTCGAGGCGCCGGCGTCCGGGTCGTGCCAGAGGTAGGCCTGGCCGACCGGGAAGCGCAGCAGGTGCAGCCGGGGGAGCAGTTCGATGACGTCCATGCCCCGACCGTAGGAGGGCCCCCGTCCGCGGACGAGGGCCCTCTGCCGTCGGCAGAGCGGTTCAGCCCGCCGCGTAGTTCCGCAGGAACAGCGCCTCGGCCACCGACAGGCGCTCCAGTTCCTCGGGAGACACGCTCTCGTTGACCGCGTGGATCTGCGCCTCCGGCTCGCTCAGACCGATCAGCAGGATCTCGGCGTGCGGGTAGAGGCTCGCCAGGGTGTTGCACAGCGGGATGGAGCCGCCCTGACCGGCGTACTGCATCGTCTCGCCCGGGTAGGCGACCGCCATCGCGTCGGCCATCGCCTGGTACGCCGGGCTGGTGGTGTCGGCGCGGAACGGCTGCCCCTGGCCGACCGTCTCCGTCCGCACCCGGGCACCCCACGGCGTGTGCGCCTCCACATGGGCCTGGAGCAGCTTGCTCGCCTCGGCCGCGTCCACGCCCGGCGGCACCCGCAGGCTGACCAGGGCACGGGCGCTCGCCTGCACCGACGGGGTCGCGCCGACCACGGGCGGACAGTCGATGCCGAGCACCGTGACCGCCGGACGCGCCCAGACGCGGTCCGCGACCGAGCCGTCACCGATCAGCCCGACGCCGTCCAGCACCTTGGCGTCCTTGCGGAACTGCTCCTCCTCGTACTCCAGCCCCGCCCAGCCCGACTCCGGCGCGAGCCCTTCGACCGTCGTCGAACCGTCCTCGGCGCGCAGCGAGTCCAGCACCCGGATCAGCGCGGCCAGCGCGTCCGGGGCGGCACCGCCGAACTGCCCGGAGTGCAGATTGCCCTGAAGCGTGTCGATCTGGACCCGGATCATGGCCATGCCGCGCAGGGTCGTGGTCACCGTCGGCAGGCCGACCCGGAAGTTGCCCGTGTCGCCGATGACGATCGTGTCCGCCGTAAGCAGGTCGGGGTGCTGCTCGGCGTACTGCTCCAGGCCGCCGGTGCCCATCTCCTCGGAACCCTCGGCGATCACCTTGACGTTGACCGGGACGCCGCCGTTCGCCTTCAGTGCACGCAGCGCCAGCAGGTGCATGATCACGCCGCCCTTGCAGTCGGCGGCACCGCGCCCGTACCAGCGGCCGTCCCGCTCGGTCAGCTCGAACGGCGGGGAGGTCCAGGCGGCCTCGTCCAGCGGCGGCTGCACATCGTAGTGCGCGTACAGCAGGACCGTTTTGGCACCTTCCGGCCCAGGCAGGTAGCCGTACACCGACTGCGTGCCGTCCGGGGTGTCCAGTACGGCGACGTCCACGAAGTCCTCGGCGCGCAGCGCGTCGGCGACCCAGTTCGCGGCGCCCTCGCTCTCGCTCCTCGGGAACTGGGCGAAGTCCGCCACCGACTTGAAGGCCACCAGCTCGGCGAGCTCCGCCCTCGCCCTGGGCAGCAGGGCGGCGACGGTCTCGGCGACCGGATTGGACGACATGGGCACGCTCCTCGTGGGTGCGACGTTGAACTGGTGAGTACACCGATCCTCCCACAGCGGCCTGCGGCGATCTCCGCCGTAGGATGCGGGGGGACAGGTGGTAGGTGCCCGGCTACGGACGGACAGGGCCTGACCCACGGGTCGATACGGCACCTACGGCTTGATACGGCATTTGGCACTTACGGCAACTACAGCACTTACGGCTTCTACGGCTTGATCGGAGCAGCGGACCATCGTGAGCGGTGAGAATTCCTCGGCGGACGACGTGCAGCGGGTGTGGGACGTCGTCGTGGTGGGCGCGGGACCCGCGGGGGCATCGGCGGCCTATGCGGCGGCGGTCGCGGGACGGCGCGTGCTGTTGCTGGAGAAAGCCGAGCTGCCCCGCTACAAGACCTGCGGCGGCGGCATCATCGGACCCTCGCGCGACGCGCTCCCGCCCGGCTTCGAGCTGCCCCTCAAGGACCGGGTGCACGCGGTCACCTTCTCCAACAACGGACGGTTCACCCGCACCCGCCGCTCCAAGCAGATGATGTTCGGGCTGATCAACCGGCCCGAGTTCGACCAGCAGCTGGTCGAGCACGCCCAGAAGGCGGGCGCCGAACTGCGCACGGGCGCCGCCGTGCAGCGCGTCGAACAGCACGGCTCGGCCGTTCCCGACCGGCGCACGGTCGCCGTCGTCCTCCAGGGCGGCGAGACCCTGCTGGCCCGCGCGGTGGTCGGCGCCGACGGCAGCGCCAGCCGGATAGGCGCCCATGTCGGCGTGAAGGTCGACCAGGTGGACCTCGGCCTGGAGGCGGAGATCCCGGTGCCGGAGACGGTCGCCGAGGACTGGAAGGGACGGGTCCTCATCGACTGGGGCCCGATGCCGGGCAGTTACGGCTGGGTCTTCCCCAAGGGCGACACCCTGACCGTCGGCGTGATCTCGGCGCGCGGCGAAGGCGCCGCCACCAAACGGTACTTGGAGGACTTCGTCGCCCGGCTCGGCCTCGCCGGCTTCGAACCGAGCATCTCCTCCGGCCACCTGACCCGCTGCCGCGCCGACGACTCGCCGCTGTCGCGCGGCCGGGTGCTCGTGTGTGGTGACGCGGCCGGCCTCCTTGAGCCGTGGACCCGCGAGGGCATCTCCTTCGCACTGCGCTCGGGGCGGCTCGCGGGGGAGTGGGCGGTGCGGATCGCCGAGGCCCACGACGCCGTGGACACCCGCCGTCAGGCGCTGAACTACGCCTTCGCCGTCAAGGCGGGCCTCGGCGTCGAGATGAGCGTCGGCAAGCGGATGCTCGCGGTGTTCGAGCGCAGGCCCGGCCTGTTCCACGCGGCCCTGACCGGCTTCCGCCCGGCCTGGCGCGCGTTCAAGGAGATCACCCAGGGCCGGACCTCGCTCGGCGAACTCGTCCGCTCCCACCCGCTCGCCCAGCGTGCCCTCACCACACTGGCTCCGGAACCGGTGGCCGCGGAGAAGGCCGCCGGGGCGGACGGGGACGATGTGGACGGCCCGGACGGCGCGGACGGCGCGGACGGCGCCGACACGGAGGGTTCGGTCACTTCGTGACGGCGATTCGGAAGACCGGGTGGTCGGGGGCGATGCGACGCAGGTCGGTGTCGGGCGAGTCGGGGCCGACCCCGTTGAAGAAGACGCCGACCTCGGCCTTCCAGCGCTTCAGGTAGGCCCGCAGCAGCTCGACCTTGTCGTCGTCGGCGACCTCGGTGGCGGTGAAGACGTCCACGTTCTTGCCGAGCCGCAGTTCGCCGCCGCCGGCTGCGCGCATGTTGTGGGTCCACTGGACGTGGCCGCGCGGCGCGAGCAGATACTGCTGCCCGTCCACCGTCAGCAGGTTCACGGGGGTGGTGCGCCACTCCCCGCTCTTGCGTCCGCGGACGGCGAGGACGCGGGAGCCCCAGATGCTGATGCCGCGTCCGGTGAGCCAGGACACGGTCCGGTTGAAGATGTTGACGGTGAACCAGCCGGGCTTCTGGACGTGTGTCGACATGGTGACCCCCACAGTTTGGGAGAGCGGTGCTCTCGCTTGACTCCAGTGTGGGGGAGATCGGCGATCCAAAGCAAGAGCGGTGCTCTCCTTTTTGTGCGGCGCACTTGTTTGGGATCGGCGCACCGAAAGGAGTTCGGTGCTCTATTTCGAGTGCGCTGCTCCGAACTGTGTGCACCGCTCTGCGCGTGGCAGACTGCTTTCCATGACCACCGCACAGGGCGCCCGCGCGCGAGCCAGGATGGAAGTCACCGCGGCCATCAAGGACGAGGCGCGCAGACAGCTCGCGGCCGAGGGTGCGGCCAAGCTGTCGCTGCGGGCCGTCGCACGCGAACTCGGCATGGTCTCCTCGGCGCTCTACCGCTATTTCCCCAGCCGGGACGACCTGCTCACCGCGCTGATCATCGACGCCTACGACTCCCTCGGCGAGGCCGCCGAGGCCGCGCACGCCACCGCCCTGGCCGCCGGCGCCGTCCCGGCGCGGCGCTGGGTCACCGTGTGCGAGGCGGTACGCGGCTGGGCGCTGGCGCATCCGCACGAGTACGCGCTGATCTACGGCTCGCCGGTGCCCGGCTACGCGGCCCCGGACACGACCATCCAGCCGGCCGCCCGGGTCGCCCTCGTCCTGATCGGCATCCTGGTCGACGCGTTCGAGCAACGGGGTCTGGCGCGTACCCCCGTGCCGGCCGAGCTCGCGCCCGAGGCCCGCCGGATGGCCGACGAGCTCGTGCCGGGCCTCCCGCCGGAGGTGGCCGTCGCCATGGCCGCGGCGTGGGCGCAGCTCTTCGGGCTGGTCGGGTTCGAACTGTTCGGCCAGTTCAAGGGGGTCGTGGAGGACCGAGACCGGTTCTTCCGGCATGCGGCCGCTCAACTCGCCCATGGGGTGGGTCTGGTCTTCCCGTAGCGGCCTCCGGTGGGCCAGGGGACGTTTGAGCCGTTGCCTCGACCCGGGCCCGCCTTCGCGGACGACGGGGCGTTCGCGAAGGGCTGTTGCTGAGCCGGCGGGCGTCATTGTGCCGACGGTTGCCGCGGTGCTGACGATTATCACTGTGCCTGGGCGGCCGATGTGTCGGCGCCGTCCTCCGGGACGAGCACGACCTTGCCGGCGACCGTCCCGGACTCGGCGAGCCGCAGGGCCTCGGCGGCATGGGTGAGGGGCAGCCGGGCGGCGATGCGGGCGGTGACCTCGCCGCGTTGGAGGGACTCGAACACCTGGGTGAGGTCGGCGCTCAGCCGGGCCCGGAAGCGGTCCTTGCCGAGGGCGCGCCCCGCCCAGACGTTGAAGAAGTCCGCGTGCCGGCCGTTGGGCAGCGCGTTCCACAGCCACACCCGGCCGAGGATCTTGAGGACGGGCAACTGCTTGGAGCCCGAGTCGTCCCGGGTGGTGGCGCTGCCGTAGGCGACCAGGGTGCCGCCCGGGGCGAGGAGCTGCCAGGAGTCGATGACGCTGCGGCCACCGAGGTGGTCGAAGACGGCGTCGACGCCGCCTGGGGCCAGTTCACGGACCCGGGCCGGGACGTCCTCGGTGCGGTAGTCGACCGGGGTGACGCCCAGGTCCCGCAGCGCGTCGTGGTGACGGGCGGAGGCGGTGCCGATGACGTGCAGGCCCGCCGCACGCGCGAGCTGGACGAGGACCGTGCCGACCCCGCCGTTGGCGCCGTGCACCAGGATCGTCCCGCCCTGCCGCACCCTGGCCTTGCGGTGGAGCATCTGCCAGGCGGTGATGCCGTTGACGACCAGCGTCTCGGCCTCCGCCGCGCCGACACCGGCCGGCACCTCCACGGCGTCGGCCGCGTCGAGCACGACGTGACTGGCCCAGCCGCCCACCTTGACCAGGGACGCCACCCGCTTGCCGACGAGCCCGGGCGCGACTCCCTCGCCGGCCGTGAGCACCGTGCCGACCAGGTCGTAGCCCGGGACGAAGGGGAACGGCGGCTGGTCGTAGTAGCGGCCGCGGCGCATCTGCTGCTCCGCGAAGGAGACGCCGGTGGCCTCCATGCGCACGACGATCTGGCCGGCGCCCGGGACCGGTATCTCGCCGCGGCGGATCTGCAGCCCTTCGGGCTCCACGACGCCCGGCAGGACGACCTCGACGAGCTGGGTACCGGCTGCGGTGCCCTTGGGTGCGGCGGTTCCTGCGGTTTCCATGACGACCTCCATGACGATCTCCCTGTGGACGCAGTCGCAAGCGAAAGAGGCACTCGCGTGCGTTAGAAGCTATAACTAACATGACTGGCGCTCGCGTTAGTGTCAAGCTCTCGCGACCCGGGGGTGCTAACTTTCGTTAGAGCTCATATCGAAAGTGATAGGTTGAAACGGTCGAAACAGCCCTGAAGGCCAGAGGCAAGGTCAGGGGCAAGGCCAGAGGCTCGGAAACCCGGAAACCTGAAGCGCTCGGGACGCCCGGGACGCCCGGGCACCCGGGCACCCGGGCACCGGGAGACTGAGACGTCAGCAGTGAGAGGAGCGTGCAGGTCATGGCGGCAGATGCGGTGAGCCCTCGCGAGCGGTACCGGAGCCAGGTGCGGGCCGACATCAAGGCGCGCGCCTGGGAGCAGATCGCCAAGTCCGGCGCGTCGGGCCTGTCCCTGAACGCGATCGCGAAGGAACTGGGCATGAGCGGCCCCGCCCTCTACCGCTACTTCGGCAGCCGGGACGAGCTGATCACCGAGTTGATCCGGGACGCCTACCGCAGCCTGGCCGACACCTTCCGGGCCGCGGCCGATTCCCGGGACGGCGTCGAAGGCCTCGCGCGCGCCCTGCGCCGCTGGGCGCTCGACGATCCTCAGCGGTACTTCCTCGTCTACGGCACGCCGGTGCCCGGATATCACGCGCCCGACGACATCACCGCCATCGCCCGCGAGATCATGGCCGCGCTGCTCGACGTCTGCGCGGCGGCCGAGCCCGAGGCGCCCGTCTCCGCCGGCTTCACCGCGCATCTCGCCCAGCACCGCCAGTGGGCCGACGGCCACCCCGCGTCGCCTGGGGTGCTGCGCCGGGCGCTGGCGTTCTGGACCCGGATGCACGGTGTGCTCTCCCTCGAACTCGCCGGGCAGTTCGCGGGCATGGGCTTCGACCCGGAGCGGCTGTTCGACGCCGAGGTGGCGGAACTGGCATCCGGCCGCTGACCCCACCCCACCCCACCCCACCCCGCCGCACCCAACCGCACCCCCTGCACCCCACTCCCTGCGCTGCACCGTGTCGCACCGCGCCCGGCGGCCTACTTCGCGGGGAGTACGCGTGATCACCTCGCCGGGCTGACGCTCGCGCGGGCCGGCGCCGTCTAGCGTGGCGGACATGGACGAGCAGCGGGTATGGGTGCGCGGCCCCGCGCACTGGTGGCGCTACGGGCCCCCGTGGTGGCAGCGCGCCGACGACGGCGCGGACGAGCCGTCGCGCGGCCGGCTGCCGTGGCGCACCACCGTCCCGCTCACCGTGCTCGTGCTGGTGGGCTCGAACTTCGCCGCCCACCAGCAGCCGCACCGCGAACCCCTCGACGTCTACGCACGCCTGCTGCTCCTCGCCGCCTGCGCGCTGCTGCTGTGGCGGCACCGGCACCCGGTGCCCGTCGTGTTCGGCACGGCGGGGCTCGCCCTCATCTACCTCGCGGCCGGATACCCGTACGGGCCGGTCTTCGCGGCCGTCGCCATGGCCTGCTTCAGCGCCGTGGTCGCCGGGCGCCGCCGGGCAGCCTGGGCGGCCGTCGGGATGCTGTGGGGTGGCCACCTGCTGATCTCGCTCTGGCTCTACCGCTGGCTGCCACCACCGGGTGGCACGGGGGCGAATCCCGGCCAGGAGGTGATCATCGCCACCTGGGTGCTGATCATCGTCTCGGTGGCCGAGCTGGTCCGGCTGCGGCGCGAGCAGTGGGCGCGGGAGCGGGCCGACCGCGCCCAGGCGGCCCGGCGGCGGGCGGACGCGGAACGACTGCGGATCGCCCGCGAGCTGCACGACGTGCTGGCGCACAGCATCTCGGTCATCAACGTCCAGGCGGCCATGGGCCTCGCGCTGCTGGACTCCGACCCCGAGCAGGCCCGGTCCGCGCTCACGACCATCAAGGCCGCCAGCAAGGAGGCGCTCGGCGAGGTCCGTCAGGTGCTCGACACCCTGCGCGCGCCGGGAGACGCGCCGCGCGCGCCCGCTCCCGGCCTCGGGCGGCTGCCGGAACTGGTCGAACAGGCGGCGAGCGCCGGGCTCACCGTGGCGGTGGAGGGGGAGCCGCCGCGGCTGCCGCCCGGCGCCGACCTGGCCGCCTTCCGGATCGTGCAGGAGGCACTCACCAATGTCGTACGGCACTCGGGTTCACGGCACGCGCGCGTACGGCTCGACCACGGGGGCGGGGAACTGCGGCTGCGGATCGACGACGACGGTCCCGCGACCGGCGCGGACGCGGGCGGCAGCGGGAACGGGCTGGCCGGGATGCGGGAACGGGCGGCCGCGCTGGGTGGCACGATCGAGGCGGGACCGCGCGCCGACGGCGGTTTCCGGGTGCTGGCCGTGCTGCCTCTGACCGATGCCGCGCCGCCCTCGGCCGACATCGCGCCGCCCGCGACCGACGTCATGCCACCCTCGGCCGATGCCGCGCCGCCCGCGGCCGACTCCGTACTGCCCATGACCGACCGGGAGGACCGATGATCCGGGTACTGCTCGCCGACGACCAGTCGCTGGTGCGGGCCGGTTTCCGGGCGCTGCTCGACGCGCAGCCGGACATCGAGGTGGCCGGGGAGGCGGCGGACGGCGAGGAGGCGCTGCGCAGGGTGCGCGAACTGCGCCCCGATGTCGTCCTGATGGACATCCGCATGCCGCATCTCGACGGCCTGGCCGCGACCCGCCGTATCACCGGGGAGAAGGAGCTGACGGACGTCAAGGTGGTGATGCTGACGACGTTCGAACTGGACGAGTACGTCTTCGAGGCGATCCGCTCCGGCGCCTCCGGGTTCCTGGTCAAGGACACCGAGCCGGAGGAACTCGTACGCGCGGTCCGGGCGGTGGTGGGCGGGGACGCACTGCTGTCGCCGGGTGTGACGCGGCGGCTGATCGCGGAGTTCGCGGCCCGTTCCAAGGAGCCGACCGCCGCCGATTCCCTCGCCCAACTCACCGAGCGGGAAAGGGAGGTGATGGCCCTGGTCGGCATCGGACTGTCCAACGAGGAGATCGCCCGCCGCCTGGTGGTCAGTCCCCTCACCGCAAAGACCCATGTGAGCCGCACGATGGTGAAGCTGGGCGCCCGCGACCGGGCCCAACTGGTCGTCCTGGCCTATGAGTCGGGGCTGGTACGGCCGGGCTGGCTGGGCTGACGGGGACAAGGGGGAGGCGGGCACATCGTCGGGCACCCGGCCAGGAGATCCCGGGGACCGGAGCTCTAACGCCCGGTCAGCGCCTCGGTGAAGTCCCGGGCCCGGCGGGTGATCTCCGGCCAGTCGCCGGCGGCCACCACGGCGGGCGGCACGACCTGCGAACCGGCGCACACCGCACGGGCGCCCGCGGCCAGGAAACCGGCCGCGTTGCCCGCGTCGACGCCGCCCGAGGCGACCAGCGGCACGTCCGGGAAGGGGCCGGCCAGGTCGCGCAGGTAGCCGGGGCCGAAGGCGCGCGCCGGGAAGATCTTCACCGCGTCGGCGCCCAGGTCGAGCGCCTGCCCGACCTCCGTCGGTGTCAGGGCCCCCAGCACGACCGGCACGTCCGCCGCCGCGGCCACCTCGACGACCTCGGGGCGGCAGCCGGGGGTGACGAGGTAGCGGGCGCCCGCGTCGATCAGTTCCGCGGCCTGCGCGGCGGTCATCACCGTGCCCGCCCCGATGCCGTCGGCGTCGTCGGCGACCGCCCGGCGCAGATGGGCGGCGAGGGAGGGCGTGGTGCGCGTGAACTCGATCCAGCGGATGCCGCCGGCCCGCAGCGCCGCGCACAGCGCGGCCGCGTCGGGGATCTCCGGCGCGCGGACCACCGCGATCACCCGGTCCTTCGACAGCTGGGGGAGGAAGTCGGTCTTCATGGGCGGGAGTTCTCCTTCGGTGTGGTTCAGCGGGGTGCGGCGGCCCAGGCGTCGTGGTTCAGCGGGGTGCCGCGGCGGCCCAGGCGTCGTCGTCCAGGGCGAGGAAACGGTCGGTCTCCGTGCGCGGCGGCATGGCCGGCACGTCGTCCCTGGTGCGCAGGGCCGCGGCGGCCGCGAGATGGCCCAGACGCAGCCGGGAGCGTTCGTCGCGGTCCTCCAGGACGCCGGCCAGGTAGCCGGCCGCGAATGCGTCCCCCGCGCCGACGGGTTCGACCACCTTGGTCGGCAGCGACGGCACGAACGTGCGCTTCCCCTCGGCGTACGAGGTCGCACCGTGCTCCGCGTCCTTGACGACGACGAGCGGCGCCGGGGCGAGGAGGGCGGCGATGTCGTCCGGACGGGCCGTCCCCCACAGGGCTTCGGCCTCGTCGCGTCCGACGAACACGATGTCGGCGGCGCGGGCCAGGGCCAGCAGATCGCGTGCGGCGTCGCCGTCGCGCCAGAGCGCGGGCCGGTGGTTCACGTCGAAGGACACGAGCGGTCCGCGCGGGCCGGCCAGCAGCGCCTCCAGGAGCCGGACACAGCTGTCGGAGAGGGCGGCGGCGACGCCCGACAGGTGCAGGACGCGGGCCCGGTGGAGCGCGGGGTGGGCAGCGAGTTCCGGTCCCATCCGGGTCGCGGCCGATCCGCGCCGGTAGTAGTGCGTGCGGGTGCCGTCCGGGCCGGGGTCCTTGAAGTAGACGCCGGTCGGCCGGTCGGGATCGGTCTGTACGGCGCTCACGTCCACGCCCCGCGCGCCGAGTTCCGCGAGGATACGGCGGCCGAACGGATCGTCGCCGACGCGGCTCAGCCAGGCCGCGCGATGCCCGAGGCCGGCCAGTCCGCAGGCGACGTTGGACTCGGCGCCGCCGATGCCGAGGCCGAGTGCGGACTGGCCGGCGAGCGGACGGGCGTCCGGCGGGCTGAGGACGGCCATGGTCTCACCGACGCACACGACGTCGGCCGGCTGGTCTTGACGGTCAGGGGACACGGTTGCTCCAGGAGAGGGGTGGGCGTCAGGAGTCGGCCGCGAGCCGCAGCATGACCTTGCTGCTGCCGCTCGCCGGGTCGGCGGCGACGGCGAGTGCCTCCTCGGCCCGGTCCAGCGGGAAACGGTGGGTGATCAGCGGGGTGACGTCCAGGCCGTCCCGCAGGGCGCGCAGCGCGTCGTCGATCTCCTCCACGAAGCGGTACGAGCCGATCCAGGTGATCTCCCGGGTCACCAGGTCGCCGAGGGCGGCGGGTACGGCCGTACCGGGCAGGTTGCCGACCTGGACGAGGGTGCCGCCCCGGGCCGTGGCCCGCAGCACCGGCCCGAGCGCGGCCGGGGCGCCGGACGCCTCGAAGACCACGTCGACGTCCTCGGGCAGTGCTTCGCCGCGGGAGAGGTCGACGGTCTCGTCGGCGCCCATCGCGCGGGCGACGCGCAAGGACGACGGGGCCAGGTCCGCCGCGAGGACCGTGCCCGCGCCGCGGTGCCGGGCGGCGGCGACGACCAGAGAGCCGATCGGCCCGCAGCCGTTGACCAGGACCGTACGGCCGCGCAGCCCGGGCGCCCGGCCGACGGCGTGCAGGGCGACGGCCAACGGTTCGGCGAGGGCGCCCTGTTGGGTGTCGACACCGTCCGGGAGCGGCCGGATCTGCGCCGCGGGCACCGTCCGGTACTCGCTGAAACCGCCGTCGGTGTGCGGATCGAAGGCCGCCGAGCCGAAGTAACGGACGCGCGGGTGGAGGTTGGTGCGCCCGGCGATGCGTTCGGGAAGGGCGTGGTCGCCGACGAGCTGGGCCGGGTGGACGGTGACCGGCTGCCCCTCGGTGAGGCCGGTGACCCCGTCGCCGAGTCCGGCGATCCGGCCCGCGAACTCGTGCCCGAGCACCAGCGGGTGGGTGAGTGCGGCGGTGCCGGACGTCCCCTTCTTCCAGTAGGCGATGTCGGACCCGCAGATCCCGCCCCACTCCAGCGCCAGCAGCACCTCGCCCGGGCCGGGCACCGGCCGCTCCCGTTCGTCGATGCGCAGGTCGCCGGGGCCGTGCACGACGACGGCGCGCATCCGGTCGGCTGCCACCAGGGTGTTCATACGGCGTCCTCCAGGCGGACCAGGTCACGTCCGCGGGTCTCGGGCGCGAGCAACGCGCTGACGAAGGTGATGAGCGAGTAGACGACGAGCATCGCGGCGATGGGCCACCAGCTTCCGGTGACGGCCGTGAGGCTCGCCGCGAGGACCGGGCCGATCGCGGTCGCCAGGATGCCGCCGATCTCCTTGGCGAGGGCGAGCTGCGTGAACCGGGTGCGGGCGCCGAAGAGTTCGGCCATCGTGACGCTCTCCAGCGAGAACAGGCCGAGGACGCCGACGTTCAGCCCGAGGACCATGCCGAGCATCACGCCGGGCGTCGAGCCGGAAGTGATGAGGAGCATCACCGGGAAGGCGATCACGACCGTCAGCGCGGTGAGCGTGAGGTAGAGGGCGCGGCGCCCGAAGCGGTCGCCGAGCAGGCCGACGAGCGGCACGGTGGCGAAGCCGAGCAGCGAGCCGTAGACGATCGCGTCCGTCGGGACCGACCGGCCCACCGCCAGGTTGGTGGCGATGTAGCCGACCAGGAACGTCTGCACCAGCCCGGAGTTGCCCGCCTGCCCGAAGCGCAGCCCCAGCGCGAGGAAGAACGCCCTGCCCTTGCGCTGCCGGATGCCGGCGGCCAGCACACTGCCCTCCTGCTCGTCGGCCCGGGCGATCACGGACTCGACCTCGTCCTTGGCCAGCGCCACCCCGTCCACCACGTCGGCCCGCTCCTCGAAGACCGGGCTCTCCTTGAGGCCGCGGCGCAGCCAGAACGCGAACAGCATCAGCACGAAGCTCAGCAGGAAGGGCAGCCGCCAGCCCCAGGACAGCAGTTGCTCCTCGCTGAGCACGCTCAGCAGGACCGCCCACAGCCCGGAGGCGGCGAGCGTGCCGGAGTTGGTGCCGAGCGAGACCAGCGAGGAGATCAGACCGCGCCGTTTCGCGGGCGCGTACTCGGCCAGCAGCACCGTCGCGCCGGCGATCTCGGCCCCGGCCCCGAAGCCCTGGACCAGCCGCAGCACCACCAGCAGTACCGGTGCGAGGATGCCGATGGCGGCGTAGGTCGGCAGGGCGCCGATGAGCGTGGTGGAGGCGCCCATCAGCAGGATGGTGATGTACAGCACCTTCTTGCGGCCGATCCGGTCGCCCATCCGCCCGAAGTAGACGGCGCCGGCCAGCCGGGCGACGTATCCGACGCCGTATGTGGCCATGGCGGCGATGAGCCCGATGGCGGGGCTGACGTCCGGGAAGAAGATCTTGTTGAAGACGATCGCGGCGGCCAGCGAGTAGAGCTGGAAGTCCATGAACTCCATGGCCGTGCCGAGCCAGCCGGAGACGGCGGCCCGGGCCAGGTCGCCGGCGGTGCGGTCGGCCGGCTGCGTCTGCTGAGCGGCTATGACGCTGTCCTTCATCGTGAACTCCGTTGTTCGGGGACGGAAGGTGACGTAAGGGGACTGAAGCGGAGCTAGGGGGCGTGGGGGCGCGGGGGTGTGGGTCTCAGATCTCGATGTGTCCGGCCCGCAGGGCGGGGAGCCGGTCCGCGACGGCCGCGGTGAGCGCGTCGTCGTCCGCCAGATCCGCCGCGCCGAGGACGTGCAGCAGCGCACGTACCGAGTCGGCGGGGCGGATCGCCGGTCCCCAGCAGGTGGCGAGTGAAGCGGACGCGGGATCGGCCGGCGCGTCGTTGCGGCTGGTGCCGAACGCCCAGGCGGCGAGGGCGAGTTCGAGAACGGGTGCGTTCCTGCCTGCCGCGCGCAGGGTGCGCAGGGCGGGCAGCCAGCGTTCCGTGACCTTCAGCGACGCGTCGGAGCCGATCTGCCGCAGCAGGTGGCGCATCGCGGGATTGCGGAAACGTACGACGAGGTCGTCGGCGTAGGCGGCCGGATCGGGGCCGCCGGCGGGGAGCGTGGGGGCGACCTCCGCGCACAGCGTCCGTACCAGGCGTTCGCCCCAGTCCGCCGCCATGGCCTCGGCGACCGTGGTCAGCCCCGCTGCCGCGCCCAGGTGGGCGAGCGCGGAGTGGGAGCCGTTCAGCAGGCGCAGCTTGGTGAGCTGATAGGGCGTCACGTCCGGTACGAACAGGGCGCCGTCCCGTTCCCAGGGCGGTCGGGGTGCGGCGAAGGAATCCTGCAGCACCCACTGCCGGTACGGTTCCGCCGTCACCGGCAGGGCATCCCGCACCCCGAGCGCGGCGTCGGCGGACGCCCGGTCGGCCTCGTCGGTCGCGGGCACGATACGGTCCACGACCGTCGCGGGAAAGGCGACGGCGCCGGCCATCCGGTCCAGGACCTTCGAACGATCCGGCCAGGCGGACGCCCGCACGAAGTCGTGGACGACCCGGGCCAGCGCGGCGCCGTTGTCCGCCATGTTGTCGCAGGACGCGACGGTGATCGGGGGCGCGCCCGCGCGCATCCGCGCCGCGAGGCCTGCGGCGAGCCGGCCGACCACCGTGGTGAGGCGGTCGTCGGGCCCGGCCCGGAGATCGGCGGCGACGGGCGCGGCCGCGGTGTCCAGTCCGCCCGTCCGTGGCGACCGGTGGTAGCCCTTCTCGGTCACCGTCAGGGTCACCACGGTCACCTCGGGGTCGGCGAGCAGGGTGTCGACGGCCTTCGCGTCGGGGCCCATGGCCAGCGCGCCGACCACCGAACCGACGACGCGGGTGCGGTTGCCCTCCGGCCGGCGTTCGGTGAGCGAGTACAGGCAGTCCTGGTCGCGCAGGGCGGAGACGGTCTGGGCCGAGCGCGGCGCGATGGCGGTGATGCCCCAGGGCTCGCCGGAGCGGGCGGCGGCCTGCTCGGTGTAGACGGCCTGGTGGGCCCGGTGGAAGGCGCCGAGGCCGAAGTGGACGACACGGGTGCGCAGTTCGGCCGGATCGACCGCGGGCCGCAGCGCGGCGGGGAGCCGGGAGAGCGTCGTACGGTTCAGCGAGGCGCTCACCAGTCGTGCACCGAACCGTCGAGGCGGCGCGCCACCGGGAGATAGCGCCGCTGGTAGGGGAAGCGCTCGGCGGCCTTGTCGTCGTACGCGACGCCGAGGCCCGGCTCCTCGCTCGGCCGGAGCATGCCGTCGGCGTAGGTGACGCCCGTGCGGAACACCTCGGCGGTCTCGGCGGGGTGGCCCATGTACTCCTGGATGCCGAAGTTGGGCACGGCGATGTCCAGGTGGACGGCGGCGGCCATGCTGACGGGGGACAGGTCGGTCGCTCCGTGCGAGCCGGTGCGTACCTGGTGGAGCGCGGCGAGGTCGAAGATCCGGCGCAGATGGGTGATCCCGCCCGCGTGCACGACGGTCGTGCGGACGTAGTCGATGAGCTGCGCGCTGATCAGGTGCTGGACGTCCCAGATCGAGTTCATGACCTCGCCGACCGCGATCGGCGTCGTCGTGTGCTCGCGGATGAGCCGGAAGGACTCCTGGTTCTCGGCCGGGGTCGGATCCTCCATCCAGAACAGCCGGCAGCCCTCGACGCTCTTGCCGAACCGGGCCGCCTCGATCGGGGTCAGCCGGTGGTGCACGTCGTGCAGGAGGTGGAAGCCGAAGCCGAAGCGTTCCCGCACGGCCTCCAGGTAGGTGGGCGCGAAGCCGAGGTAGGCCTCGGTGTCCCACGGTTGCTCCTCGGGCAGGTCGGTCGCGGCGGGCTCGTAGACGGCGCCCTTGCGCACGCCGTACGTCCCTCCGACGCCGGGCACGGCGGCCTGCGCGCGTACGGCCTTGTAGCCCAGCTCCAGATAGCGCTCGACGTCGTCGAGGAGCGAGGGCACGTCGGTGCCGCTGGCGTGCGAGTAGACCAGCACGCCGTCGCGGGAGCGGCCGCCGAGGAGCTGGTAGACGGGCAGTCCGGCGACCTTGCCCTTGATGTCCCACAGGGCGGTGTCGACGGCGGAGATCGCGGTCATCGTCACAGGTCCGCGCCGCCAGTAGGCGCCCTTGTAGAGGTACTGCCACATGTCCTCGATGCGTGCCGGGTCACGGCCGATCAGCAGCGGGACCACGTGGTCGCGCAGATAGCTCGCGACGGCCAGCTCACGTCCGTTGAGCGTGGCGTCGCCGAGTCCGGTCACCCCGTCCGAGGTGGTGATGCGCAGCGTGACGAACGTCCGTCCCGGTGAGGCGATGAGCACCTCGGCCCGTTCGATCTTGCTCACTTACGGCTCCCATCCTGTCGTGCAGTACTTGTATACAAGCATCTGTCGTACAGGTGGGCAATACCCTTTCCGCTGCTACGGGCGACGGAAGCGCTACGTAGGATGTGTACATGGCTCAATCGAACGGGCGACGGACGAGTCGGCGCGACATCTACCTGAAGCTGCGTCAGATGGTCCTGGCCCTTGAACTCGCCCCGGGCGCCGCGCTGTCGGAGAACGAGATCGCCGCGTCCCTGGGCGTCAGCCGCACCCCGGTGCGGGAGAGCCTGATCATGCTGGCCCAGGAGGGGCTGGTGCAGGTCTTCCCGAAGGTCGGGTCGTTCGTGTCCCGGGTGGACCCGGCGCAGGTGGCCGACGCGCAGTTCCTGCGGGAGGCGGTGGAACTCGCCGCCCTGGAGGACCTGCCCGAGCGGCTCGACGCCGACGTCGTCGGAGAACTGCGGGACAACCTGGAGCGCCAGCGCGGTGCCGGGCTCGGCCTGGAGGAGTTCTTCGCCCTGGACGAGGCTTTCCACCAGGGCCTGATGCGGCTCAGCGGGCACGGCAACGTGTGGACCACCGTCGCGGCGGCCAAGGGGCACCTGGACCGGGCCCGCCGTCTCGGCCTGCACGAGAACGAGTCCCCGGCCGTCTTCGCCGAACAGCACCACGAGATCTTCGCGGCGGTCGTCGGCGGTGACGTCCCGCTCGCCCGGGCCGCCATGCGCTCGCACCTGCGTGCCGTCTTCAACGACATCGAACGCATCCGCGCCCATTCACCCGAACTCTTCGCCACCGGCACCTCGACGGTGCCGGTGCGCCGCAATGTCGTGGTCTGGGAGTGAGTGCCACACCGTCGCCGGCCATGCAACGAGGGGTGCCGCACACCCGAAGGCGTGCGGCACCCCTGACCGGTACGAACAGCGGACCGCGACGTGCACCCGCTAGTCGCGAACCGGCACGCGCTCCCCTTCCGCCTCCCGCACGTCGGCGGACTTGGCGACGACGACCGACGGTCCGCCGCTGCCGCTGCGACGGCGCAGCCCCGTCAGCGTGATCAGCAGTCCGGCGAGGGCCACGCCCGCGACCACCATGAAGCCGGGGCGGTAGCTGTCGAGCATCGCCTGCGGGGTCGCATGCGCCGGGGCGCCCGCGGTGACCACGGCCGTCACGATCGCCAGGAAGATCGCGCCGCCCACCTGCACCGAAGTGTTGAGGAGCCCGGAGACCATGCCCTGCTCGTGGTCGTCGACCCCGTTGGTGGCCTGGATGTTGAGCGAGGGGAAGACCAGCGCGCAGGCCGCGCCGATCAGCAGCATCGACGGCAGGATCACCGCCGCGTACACCGGGTCCAGGTCGACGCGCAGGAACAGGGCGTATCCGAGGACCATGAACGCGAAGCCCGCCGCGATCAGCCGCGGGGTGCCGAAGCGGTCCACTATGGCACCGACCTTGGTCGAGGACACCGCCACGAGCGCGCCCGCGGGCAGGAAGGCCAGGGCGGTGTGCAGCGCCGACCAGCCGAGCAGGGACTGCATGTACAGGGTGGTCAGGAACTGGAAGCCGACGTAGGAGCCGAAGAAGGCGACCGCGCCGAGCTGGGCGCGGACCTGGTTGCCCGAGCGCAGCACGCCGAGCCGGATGAGCGGGCCGGGGGAGCGGCGTTCGACCCGGACGAAGACGGTCAGCAGGACCGCGACCGCGAGGAAGGACAGCAGGGTGCGGGCCGATGCCCAGCCCACCTGCGGGGCCTCCACCACGGTGAACACCAGGAGCAGCATGGAGGCGGTACCGAGGACCGCGCCGGGGATGTCGTAGCCGTTGTGGTCGCGTTCGCGGGCGCTGCGCGGCAGCAGCCTGAGCCCGGCGACCAGCGCGATCAGGGCGATGGGCGCGGGCAGCAGCATGGTGAGGCGCCAGCTGGCCTCGGTGAGCAGGCCGGACAGCACCAGGCCCATGGAGAAGCCGGTGGCCGCGCAGGTGGTGTAGATGGCGAGGGCGCGGTTGCGCAGCGGGCCCTCCGGGAACGTGGTCGTGATGATCGAGAGGCCGGCCGGAGCGGTGAAGGCCGCGCTCAGGCCCTTGATGAAGCGGCTGGCGATCAGCAGCGGGCCCGAGTCGACCAGGCCGCCGAGCAGCGAGGCGAGTGCGAAGACGCCGAGGGCCACGAGGAACACCTGGCGGCGGCCCAGCAGGTCGGCGGTCCGGCCGCCGAGCAGCAACAGGCCGCCGTAGCCCAGGATGTAGCCGCTGACGATCCATTGCAGCGTCGAGGTCGACAGGTGCAGGTCGGAGCCGATCGACGGCAGCGCGACGCCGACCATCGAGACGTCCAGGGCGTCCAGGAACATCGCGGCGCAGAGCACCAGCAGGGTGCCCCAGAGGCGGGGAGTCCAGCGTCCCTCGGGAGCAGGGGCGGTGAGCGGAGAGGTCATGCCCACAGACACTACATGCGCATGCATCGAATGCAAGCGCATTTAATTACGATGCAACAATCTCGTTTCTCTGCTACGGTGCGGAGATGGCGGCGAAGAAGCCCGAGCAGGCACTCGTGGAGCAGTGGCGGGACATGCTGGCCCTGCACGCCCGGACCCAGTGCGAACTCGACCGCGCCCTGCACGGCCACGGGCTGTGCGCCAGTGACTTCGAGGTCCTCGACCTGCTCTCCGACGGTCCGACGGCCGACGGCGGTTGCAGCTACCGCGTCCAGGAGATCGCCGAGCGGGTACACCTCAGCCAGAGCGCGCTGTCCCGGCTGGTAGCCCGGCTGGAGAAGGACGGCCTGGTCGAGCGGGCCATGTGCCCGGAGGACCGGCGTGGTGTGCGGGTGGCGCTCACGGGCAAGGGACGCGCGCTGCACGGCGAGGTGCTGCCGGTGCAGCGCGCGGTGCTCACCCGGATGCTGGCCGGCTAGGACCGGCGGTCAGATCCCGGACCTGGTACGCCACAGATCGGCCAGTTCCGGGTCGCCGATCACCTTCGGCACCGGTACCCGGTTCCACAGCGCCAGGTACAACTCGTCGGCAGGACCGGAGAGTTCGGCCATCGCCTCAGAGAGCGCGCCGAGTTCCGTGACGGGCGGCTGCTCCGACAGCCGTACGGTCCAGACCGCGTCCCGGTCCGCGGCGCGCACCTGGAGCACCCGCGGGTATTCGGAGCGGACCCGGCTGCGGGAGCGGGCGTGGAAGCCGCGCAGCAGTTCGTCGATGCCGTCGACCGCGAAGTCCGCCGCGATCGGGGACGCCGGCCCGCCCCGGGCGGCCTCGGCGTCGTACCGGTGGACGGTCGTCTCATGGGCCTGCCGGCGCAGCCAGAAGGTGAGCGGTGAGGGGACGGGGGCGGGGTGGAAGGTCCAGCACGTCACGTTCCGCGGCGCACCGGCCAGGGTGTCGACGAGGTCGCGGTGGCCGTCCTGGAACCACGTGGTCAGTTCGGCGCCGTCGAGGTCGGGCGGGTCGGGGATGGGCCGGGGTCCGGGATGGGCGTCGGCGACGACACCGGCGGCCCACCGGTGGATGGTGCCCGTGTGCCGCAGCAGGTCGCGCACCCGCCAGTCCGGGCAGGTCGGCACCTCGGCGTCGAGGCCCGCCACCACGGCGGCCGCGGCCAGCGACCGGCCCTCCCGGTCCAGGATCTGAAGATACTCGGCAGTCTCCATGCCGCGAGTCTGCCCGATACGGCACGCGGCAGCGCGGCAGGCCTCGATACGGCGTGCGCCTGGCGCGGCAGGCCTCGACATGGCACGCGCCGGGGCGGCAGGCCTCGATACGGCGTGCGCCTGGCGCGGCAGGCCTCGACATGGCACGCGCCAGCGCGGCAGGCCTCGATACGGCGTGCGCCGGCGCGGCCCGCCCCGGTGCCTGCCATATCGGCGCTGCGGGCCCGGCCGTGTGCTGTGTGAGCGCCGAAGTCCCGGCGTGTGCCGTACCAGTGCGGCAGGCCCCGGCGTGTGCCAGGTCAGTGCGGCAGGCCCCGGTGTGTGCCGTGTCGGCACTGCGGCCCCGGTGTCTGCCGTGTCGGCGCTGCGGCCCCGGTGTGTGCCGTGTCCGCGGCGCGGGCCCCCGTGCGGCAGCCCCTAGCGCAGCAGGAATCCCACCGCGTAGCCCAGCGCGTTGACCGCCCAGTGCAGGGCCATCGGCGCCAGCAGGGAGCCGCTGCGGTCGCGCAGCCAGCACAGCAGACAGCCCGCCACGGCGGTGAACAGCACGGCCCCGATGTCCACCAGGACCGCGCCGGCGGCCGAGTGCCCGAAGAGCGAACCCAGCGTCGGCTTTTCCTTGTTGAGGTTCAGCGAGGGCAGGATGTGCCAGAGGCCGAACAGGACGGAGGACAGCACAGCGGCCGTCGTGGCCGTGCGCAGCCGGCGCAGCAGCGCGAACAGCACCCCGCGGAAGGCGATCTCCTCCAGCAGCACGGTCCCCACGGGTACCGCGACCAGCGCCTTGAAGGCGATCTCCGCACCGCTCAGCGCGTTGGTCCGCTGGTCCGCGAACAATCCCCGGGTGACCGGGAGAAGCGCCCCGCACAGATAGACCGCCGCGACGATCCCGATCAGGGCGACCGCCCAACGCACCCCGTCCGCCAGCGTGTTCCGGCCCAGCCCCAGCTCGGCCCAGTCGCCCCCGGCGCAGAACAGCAGCGCCACCAGGGCAGCCGAGGCGACGACCGCGGTCAGCAGGATCCAGGACCGGGCCCAGCGGTTGTCCAGCAGGTTGGCCGCCACCAGCACGGTCACCGCCGCCACCAGCGCGGCCCGGGTGGGGAGCCGGGAGACCGGCATCTCCGGGTCCGGGCCGGGGCGTGTCAGAACTCGACCGGGTCGCGCGGCGGCGGGCAGGTCATGCAGTGCCCGCCGCCGCGCCCCCGGCCCAGTTCGGCGCCGACGATTGTGATGACCTGTAACTCGACCACGTCCACGTCCCGTTCACGGATCTTGTCGACGGAGTCGGCCGGGGTGAGCCTGCGGTGAGCCGGCCCCGGCGCGCAGACCAGGACCCTGTGCGGGCTGCCCACCTCGGAGTGGACGCCGAACGCGGCCCGGTCGGTGGGGGCTTGACGGCTCACGGTGCACCTTCCGGAGGTCTCGGAGACTGATCCGGCCGAGCGCCGGAGCAAGGATCCCGGCCACACCGCGCCCACGGTGGACATGATCAGCCCCCAGTAGAATCAGCATGCCGGTGCCCGCGATCACCCAGGCGATCAGCGCGCCCGCGACACCGGTCTCCTCGGCGAACCGGCGCGGCAGCGAGAACACCCCGGCGCCGACCGTCGCACCGACCACCATCGCGGTCGGCGTGGGCAGGTACAGCTTGGCCACAGGCGGCGAGGAGCGGGGGCTCTCGGTCGTCTGGGCCTGCGCCATGCCCACCACGATGGGACATCCCCGGATGCCCTGCATCTTTTGTCACCCAAGGGGATGGCCCCGGGGATCGCCCGGATGCGGCGGTGGGCGCGGTGGCCGATCGTGGTGCCGAGGTGGCCAAGTGGGTGTTGCGGGCAGGACTCTGAATCGTACGAGGGACTGGACCCGGCGGATGACGGAACGGGTGCGCCGGCACGCGGGCTCCGACCGGGTGGTGCGGCGGCGGCCGTGCTGGTGCGGAACCGCCGTGGCGGTCCTGTGCTACTGCCTGTCCCTCACCCCGTCCCTGCTCCCGCGTGCCTGGTGGCTCCAGGGACTCGTCGCCGGCGTCTCGGCGGTCGTCGGATACGCCGTCGGCGCACTACTGGAGACACTCGCCCGGTTGCTGCTCCGCTGGGCCGGCTTCCGGATCCGTCCGCGCGTCCGCAGGATCCTCTGGGCGGCCCTCGGGGCCCTCGGGACGGCCGCGGTCGTCGCCGTCACCGCCTGGAGCGTCCACTGGCAGGGCGAGGTCCGGCGCGCGGTCAACCTGCCCCCGCAGGTGGTCTGGTGGCAGTGGGCGCTGGTCCCGGTCGTCGCCGTGATCGTCGGCACGGCACTGCTCCTGATCGGCCGTACGGTACGGCTCGGCACCCGCCTCGTCGCCCGCCCGCTCGGCGTCCACGTCCCGCGCCCGGTCGCGTACGCCACCGGGGTCGCCGTCGTCGTGTTCGTGATCGTCGGCGTCGTCCAGGGCTTCCTGCTGCGCGGGGCGCTGGACGCGATCGAGAGCGGTGCGTCCCTCGCCGACCAGGGCACCACCGAGGGCGTCCACCAGCCCGGCCTGCCCACCCTCTCCGGCACTCCCCGGTCCGCCGCCCACTGGGACACCCTCGGCGCCCGGGGCCGCGACTTCGTCGGCAGGGCCACCACCCGCGCCGACATCACCGCCTTCACCGGCCGGCCGGCCAAGGACCCGGTACGCGTCTACGTGGGCCTGCGCACGGCCGACACCCTCGACGAACGCGCCGCCCTCGCCGTACGCGAACTCGAACGCACCGGCGGCTTCTCCCGGAAGATCCTCGCGGTGCTGGGCACCACCGGCACCGGCTGGATCAACGACCAGGGCAGCAAACCCCTGGAGTACATGTGGGGCGGCGACACCGCCGAGGTCGCCATGCAGTACTCCTACCTGCCCAGCTGGGTCTCCGCGCTCACCGAGGACGAGGCCGCCGACACCGGGCGCGCCCTCTTCGACGCCGTCTACGCCAAGTGGCGGACCCTCCCGGCGGACTCCCGCCCCCAGCTCCTCGTCTACGGCGAGAGCCTCGGCTCCTTCTCCATGGAGTCCGCCCTCGACGGCTCCCTGGCCACGCTCACCGCGAAGACCGACGGCGCGCTGTTCGTCGGGCCGACCTACGACAACCCCCTGTGGAAGAGGGTCACCGCGGAACGGCGGCCGGGCAGCACCGAGTGGCGGCCGGTGGTCGACGACGGTGCGCAGGTGCGCTTCGCGCAGGTGCCGGCGGACTACGGCATCCCGCCTGCGCCCTGGGGAGAGCCCCGCGCGGTCTACCTCCAGAACGGCTCCGACCCGGTCGTCTGGTGGTCACCCGGGCTCGCCTTCCACCAGCCGGACTGGCTGGAGCGTCCGCGCGCCCGGGACGTCTCACCGGCGATGCGCTGGTACCCGCTGCTCACGTTCTGGCAGGTGGCCTGCGACCTGGCCGGCGCGGACAGCGTGCCGGACGGATTCGGCCACCGCTACGGCACGATGCCGACTTCCGCGTGGGTGGAGATCACGCAGCCACCGGGCTGGACGGCAGCCGACACGGCGCGACTGTCCGGCCTGCTGGAATCGGTATGGGAACCGGGCCTGCTGGACTGAGGAGCGGGCGCCTCACCACGACAGCCCGGCGTCCCCGGTCCGTCACTTGCTCGTCGCGCCGATCAGCGTGGCGATCCCCGCCAGTACCGCCACGCTCGTCAGCGCCGTCGACAGTGACGTCCAGTCAGCGATGAAACCGATCGCCGGCGGCCCCAGCAGCATGCCGCCGTACCCGAACGTGGACGCCGTGGCGACGCCCGACGGACCGGCCAGCGCACCCGCTCGTTCCACCGCCACCGGGAACAGGTTGGCCAGCCCCAGCCCCGTGATCGCGAAGCCGAGCAGCGTCGCCCAGGTCCAGGGGGCGAGGGAACCGAGGAGCATGCCGGCCGCAGCCGTCCCGCCGCCGAAGACCACGGTCCTGGACCGTCCGAGCCGCTCCAGCAGCCTCGTTCCGCTGGCCCTGCCGACCGTCATGGCCAGCGCGAAACACGTGTAACCGGCCGCCGCGAGACCTGGCGAGGCATCCAGGTCCTGCCGGAGATGGAGCGCGCCCCAGTCGGCCATCGCCCCCTCGCCGTACGCCGTGCACAGGGCGATCAGGCCGAAGACGATCACCATGCGGCGGGTACGGGTGTCCAGGCGGCGCGGGGCGGCGTCGGTGTGCCGCTCGGCGCGGGGCACCGGGGTGTCGTACCGCAGTAGCGTCGGAGCGGTGGCGGCCGTGACCAGCAGGCCGATCACGGTGAGGGCGAGCAGGTGGCGGGTGGGGGAGAGAGAGCCGGCGACCAGGCCGCCCAGCCCCGCCCCGATCATGCCGCCCAGGCTGAACGACGCATGGAAACTCGGCATGATCGGGCGGCCCAGAGCGGCGATCAGGTCGACGGCCGCGCTGTTGAAGGCGACGTTCAGACCGCCGTAAGCGGCGCCGAACACGAGCAGTACGGCGCCGAGTGCCGCCACCGAGTGGGTGAGCGGGGGCAGCGCGACGCTCAGTGCGAGCAGGGTCGCGCAGACCAGCGTCACCGGGTGGCTGCCGTACCGGCGGCAGAGCCGGCCCGTGAGGGTCATGGTGATCACGGCGCCGGCCGAGACGCCGAGCAGCGCGAGCCCCAGCGCGCCGACCGAGGCATGGGTCTGGTGCTTGATGTCGGGGATCCGGACCACCCAGCCGGCGAAGACGAAGCCGTCCACGGCGAAGAGCGCGGTGATGGCGACACGGAGGCGGGTGAGGGCGGCGGTGCTTCCCGGCACGACGGTGTGCGAACGGGTTTTGTTTATTAGCGGCACAAAATCAGCGTAGGAGGGTGTGCCGGAGTGCCGCAAGGGGAGCGTCGGTCGTTGTGGCGGCCGCCGTGTTCCGGGTGACCGGTTCCGGTGCCATGCGGGAGCGGCTCCTACGGGGGCTATGTACACCCCTCATTCGGAGGACAGCCCCATCCTCAGGCGCTCGCGGATCCGGTTGGCTGGTGATCGCCACCGCACAGGACCCACAGCACCGGGGGATTCGACCATGAAGATGCCGCCGTCGAGGAAGACCAGGGCCGCCGTACTGACCGCAGCGCTGCTCGCGCTGGCGGCACCCACGGCCGCGACCGCCGCCACCGCCGGGCACCCGGTGCCGGGGCACTCCTACGGCGAGGACCCGCTCCGGCGGGACCTGGCGGCGGTGCGGAAGGCCGGGGGCGGCGACGTGAACGTGCTGGCCAGGGTCGACGGACCGGACGGCGCACCGCTCATGGCGCGCATCGGCACCCGGACCGCCGGCTCCCCGGCCCCGATCCCGTGGAACGCGCACTTCCGGGCGGCGAGCACGACGAAGACGTTCGTGGCGACCGTGGTCCTGCAACTCGCGGCGGAGAAGCGGCTGTCGCTGGACGACACCGTGGAGCACTGGCTGCCGGGGGTCGTCGCGGGCAACGGCAACGACGGCGGCCGGATCACCGTCCGCGACCTGCTCCGCCAGACCAGCGGCCTGTACGACTACGTCGACGACCCGGAGATCCAGGACCGGCTGATCAACCACTTCGACGAGAACCGCTACGACACCACGCCCGCCGCCGACCTGGTGGCGGTGGCGACGAAGCACCCGCCGGCCTTCGTGCCCCAGCCGGGCGGGGCCACTCGGTGGGCGTACTCCAACACCAACTACCTGCTGGCCGGGATGATCGCGGAGAAGGCCGGCGGCGCGCCCTGGGACGAACTGGTCGAGCGCCGGGTGATCGCCCGGCTGGGACTGCGGGACACCTCCGTGCCCGGGCTTGATCCGCGGCTGCCCGACCCGCATGTGAACGTGTATCTGACCGGCGCCGACGGCAGGCGTCTCGACGTCACCGAGCACAGTCTCCAGCACACCGCGGACTCCGGTGTGGTGAGCACCACCGCCGACCTGAACACCTTCTTCCGGGCGCTGGCGGGCGGGAAACTGCTGCCCGCCGCGCAGTGGCGCGAGATGCGGCAGACCGTCGAGCGGACCGACGACCCGGAGGACGTGGCGGAGATGCCCGAGGGCACCTACGGGCTCGGGCTGCGCAAGATCCCGCTCTCCTGTGGCGGTTTCTACTACGCCCACGAGGGCGACGGGGCGGGCGTCAACACCCGTCCCGCGGTGAGCGCGGACGGCAGGCGCGCGGTGACGATCTCGCTCACCACCACGACCGCACCGCCGGACCTGGCCGCCCTCAACCGTGCCACGGGCACCCTCGTCGACCACGCCCTGTGCGCCGCCGGCCCCGCCAAGGGTTCGCCGGCGAGCTAGGCCTTCTCTTCGGGTACGGCCGGCCTTCGGGTACGGCCGGCCTTCGGGTGTGGCCGGCGTGCCCCGTCGGTCGTACCCGTTCAGGCGGTCCCGTGGTGTTCCGTGATCGCCGCCAGGTAGCCGCGCAGCATCAGCTTCGCGTCGTCGAGGAGGGCCGTGTCGCCCTCGGGGTCGCGGCGGAAGGCCTCCTGGGCGAGGGCGTCGGCGGCGAGGACGGCGGCCTGGCAGGCCCGGCCGAGCGCCTCCGTGTCGCCCACGACCCCGAGCGCGAGCAGGGTCCGGCGCACCCCGTCGGCCATCCGGCGCTTGTGCTCGCGGTCCGCCTCGCGGGTCCGGTCGGTCAGGCCGTTGCCGAACCACAGGGCCCGGAAGCCGTGTTCGGCGCGGTAGAGCGCGGCGAAGCCGTCGATGAGCACGCCCACCGGGTCGTCCCAGTGCTCGGCGGCCGCGGTGCGGACGAGGTCGTCCATCACCTCTTCGAGCCGGGAGAAGTACGTCGCCGCCAGCGCGTCGATGATCGCGTCCCGGTCGGGCAGGTACTGGTACAGCGAGCCGACCGACACCTTGGCCTCCGCCGCGACCCGGGTCGTGGTCAGCGCCTGCACGCCCTCGGCGACCAGAACGCGCTCCGCGGCTTTCAGTACTCGTGCCAACCGGGCCTTGCTGCGGGCCTGTTGGGGTGTCCGGCGCAGGACGACCCCGGTCTCTTCGGTGGTCGGCTCGGTCACCCACGGCTCCTGAATCTGAACGTGACTTTGGTTCAGGTTTACGTTACCGTCGCGGCCATGACGGACTCAAGCTCCGCCCTGGTCCAGGAGCGGGCCGCGGTGGCGGATGCCTGTCGTCGGCTGGGAGCGGCGGGCCTGCTCATCGGCACGGCGGGCAACGTCAGCGTGCGGGTGGGGGACCGGGTCGCGGTCACCGCGACCGGGGCGGTGCTCGCCCAACTCACCGCGGACCAGGTAACAGTGGTTGACCTCGACGGAAAGGCCGTCGCCGGGACCCTGCGACCCACCTCCGAGCTCGACCTGCATCTCGGGATCCACCGGCGCCACGGCGCCGGCGCGGTCGTCCACACCCACGCGCCGATGGCCACCGCCCTCTCCTGTGTGCTCGACGAACTGCCCTGTATCCACTATCAGTTGCTCGCTCTCGGCGGCACCGTGCGGGTGGCGCCGTACGCCACCTTCGGCACCCCGGAACTCGCCGAGTCGGTCCTCACCGCGCTCGACGGCCGCAGCGCCGCACTGCTGGCCAACCACGGGTCGGTCACCCTCGGCGCGACCCTCGACCAGGCCGTCGAGAACGCCCTGTTGCTCGAATGGGCCTGCGGTGTCTACCAGCACGCGGCGGCGATCGGAACGCCCCGCGTCCTCGACGAGCAGCAGCAACGCGCGGTGATCGAGGCCGCGATCGCACGCAACTACGGCACCACCCAATCCCTGGAGGAGGGCAAGCCATGAGGGTCGTCACGATGGGCGTGCATGTGCTGGACGTGCTGGTGCGGCCGGTGGACGCGATACCCGAGGGACAGGGCGCCACGCTGGTCGAGGACATCAGGATGACGGCCGCCGGGACCGCCGGTGGCACCGCGCTCAGCCTGGCCAAGCTCGGTGCCACCGTGCAGAGCGCCGGGGCCATCGGCGCCGACGCGACCGGCGACATGCTCGTGCAGCTGCTGGCCAAGGCCGGTATCGACACCGGGTTCCTCGTCCGCCGTTCCGACACCGCCACCTCGGCGAGCGTGCTGCCCATCCGCCCCAACGGCGACCGGCCCTCCCTCCATCTGCTCGGCGCCAACATCACCTACGGCGTCGACGACGTGCCCTGGGACGCTCTCGCCGAGGCCCGCCATCTCCACCTCGGCGGACCGGAGTTGATCGGCGTCGAGGCCGCCGCGCGCATCCTGCACTTCGCCAAGGAGCACGGTGTGACGACCTCCGTGGACCTCCTCGCGCCCGGTGCGCTCGGGAGCTTCGAGCAGATCGCGGCGGCCCTGCCGTACGTCGACCACCTCCTCCCCAACGACGACCAGGTGCTGGGCTTCTCCGGCGAGGACGATCTGGTGACCGGCGCGAAGAAGCTGGTCGGTGCCGGGGCCGGGCTGGTCGCGGTCACCCGCGGCGTTGACGGCGCGCTGCTGGTCACCGCGGAGGGCGCCGAGGCCGTCCCCGCCTTCGAGATCGACGTGGTGGACACCACGGGCTGCGGCGACGCCTTCTCCGCCGGCTTCGTCTACGGCATCGGGCTGGGCCGCAGCCCGCAGGAGTCCGTCGTGCTCGGCAACGCCGTGGCGGCACTGGTCGCCCAGGGCCTCGGCAGCGACCACGGGGACTTCGACCTCGCGGCCGCCGACGCGTTCGCGGCGACCGGCGTCAGGCGTGCGTAAAACGTGACGTTGGCCACGCCCGTCCCAGAGGTCCGATAGGTACCTTCCGTCCCTCCAACTGCTGAAATCCTGCGGATATTCACTCGTTCCAGGGGTCTGCGTTCGCACAGAGTCCGGCAACAGCCCGGTTAATAACTGCTCGCTGGTTGGTTACCGGAGAGTGAGCGGTCCATGATGGCCCCATGACGTTGGCCTCGCGCGCTCTTGCGCAACTGGCGACCTGGCCCGACCTGACCCAGGCGGTACCGAGCTGTGGTCTGGGGGAGGCCGTGAGTTCGTCGCAGGGCGAGATCGCGCACTTCCACTCCGAGCGCGATGTGGACCTGCGTCTCACCACCCATGCCATCCGGCACTTCGCCAAGGACCTCAAGAGCACGGGGGCGATCCGTATCGTCCCGGGCTCGCAGTGGGTGACGATACGACTCGACGCCGCGAGCGACGTCGATCTGCTGCTGACCCTGGTGAGCGTCGCCCTCCAGGCCCACCAGAGCTGGCCCGACCCGGCCGACCGGCCCGTGTTCGGCTGCAACGACCAGCGGGGCGCGGGCTTCGTCAGCGCGGACACCAGCGGTATGTGACCCAGCGCGGGCACCGGCGGTGTCCGACAGGTTCCGCGACCGGTCACACGGTCATGACCCGGATCCCCGCCTCCTCGAACGGGCGTACCGCCTCCGGCGCCGCCGCCGCGTCCGTCACCAGCGTGTCCACCAGCTCCGCCGCGCAGATCCGGGCGAACGCCCGCCCGCCCAGCTTGCTGGAGTCGGCGGCGACGATCACGCGGGTGGCGCGCTCGCACAGCAGCCGGTTGATCGCCGCCTCCGCCTCGTCATGGGCCGCGGCCCCGTGCGCGACGTCGAAGGCGACCACTCCGAGCACCGCCACATCGAGGGTGATCTGACCCGGCACACCGTCCGCGAGCGGCCCGATGAGCTCGTACGACTGCGGGCGCGCCACCCCGCCCGTCACCACGATCTTGAACTGGGGCCGCACGGCCAGCTCGTTGGCGATGTTGAGCGCGTTCGTGACGACCGTCAGCGCCGGCGTGCCGGTGGCGAGATCGTCGCGCACGGCCAGGGCGCGGGCCACCTCCGTGGTGGTCGTCCCGCCGGTCAGCCCCACCGCCTCGCCCGGCGCGACCAGTTCGGCCACCGCCTTGGCGATCCGCTGCTTCTCCGAGGCCCGCCGGGCGGTCTTGTAGCGCAACGGCAGCTCGTACGACACCCCGTGCACCACCGCCCCGCCCCGGGTGCGCACCAGCATCTGCTGCTCGGCGAGCTGGTCGAGGTCCCGGCGGATCGTCGCCGCCGACACCGACAGCTCGGCCGCCGCCTCCTCGACCTCCAGCCGGCCGCGCTCGACGAGCAGCTCAAGCAGCGCCTTCCAGCGGGCGTCGCGCGACATCCGCCGCCTCCGTTCCTCGATCTCCCGGCGACCCTAACCCACTCCGCCTTCGGCCGAATGCTTGATTGTGCTTGAAAGCTGCCTCTATCTTGCAAGAACAGTCAAATCCGGGGAGGGTGCGGCATGACGCATGTCGAGGACGAGCTGTACAGCCAGCCCGAGTGCTGGACACGTGCCGCGGAGGAGGCCGGACGGCACGCGGGGGCGCTGCCGGCGGCGGGGGAACGGGTCGCGATCGTCGGATGCGGCACCTCGTACTTCATGGCCCAGGCGGCGGCCGCACTGCGCGAGTCCGCGGGGCAGGGCGAGACGGACGCCTTCCCCGCCTCGGAGTTCCCGCACGGGCGCTCCTACGACCGGGTGCTCGCCCTGACCCGGTCCGGTACCACCACCGAAGTACTCGAACTGCTGGGGCGGTTGAAGGGGCGCGTGCGCACCGCCGCGATCACCGCCGACCCCGACACCCCCGTGCCGCGGGCCGCCGACGATCTCGTCGTCCTGGACTTCGCCGACGAACGCTCCGTCGTCCAGACCCGGTTCGCGACCAGCGCCCTCACCCTGCTGCGCGCCCACCTCGGCCTGCACACCGACGCGGTGGTCGCCGACGCCCGCAGCGCGCTCTCGACTCCCTTGCCGACAGGGCTCGTCGAGTGCACACAGTTCACCTTCCTGGGGCGCGGCTGGACCGTCGGACTCGCCAACGAGGCCGGGCTGAAGATGCGCGAGGCCTCGCTGTCCTGGACCGAGGCCTACCCGGCGATGGAGTACCGGCACGGCCCGATCAGCATCACCACCCGCTCCACGGCCACCTGGACGCTCGGCCCGGCACCCGCCGGACTCGCCGAACAGGTCCGCGCCACCGGAGGGTCGTGGATCGAGGGCACCCTCGACCCGCTCGCCGAACTCGTCCGCGCCCAGCGCCTCGCGGTCGCCGTCGCCGCCGCCCGGGGCCTCGACCCCGACCGGCCACGCCACCTCACCCGCTCGGTGATCCTCGACCCGTCCGGGGAGGCGTGACCGTGCCCCTCGCAGCCACCGGCGAGCTGCTGACCCGGGCCGCCGGGGCCCGGTCCGCCGTCGCCGCGTTCAACGTCATCACCCTGGAGCACGTGGAGGCCGTCGTCACCGGCGCCGAGGCGGCCGGATCGCCCGTGGTCCTCCAAGTCAGCGAGAACGCCGTCAAGTTCCGCTACGGACGGCTGCTCCCGCTCGCCCGCGCCGCCACCGCCGCCGCCGAACGCGCCCGCGTGCCCGTCGCGTTGCACCTCGACCACGTCCAGAGCGACAAGCTGCTCCGGCAGGCACCCGGGGCCGGCTTCAGCTCCGTGATGTACGACGCCTCCCGGCTGCCGTACGCCGAGAACCTCGCCGCGACCGCCGCGGCCGTCGACTGGGCGCATAACCAAGGCCTGTGGATCGAGGCCGAGTTGGGCGAGGTCGGCGGCAAGGACGGCCGCCCGCCGGTGGACGCGCACGCGCCCGGCGCCCGCACCGATCCCGGGGAGGCCCGGGCCTTCGTCGCCGGCACCGGTGTCGACGCGTTGGCCGTGGCCATCGGCAGCGCGCACGCCATGACCACCCGCACCGCGGCCCTCGACCACGGCCTCCTCACCCGCCTGTCCGCCGCCGTGCCCGTACCGCTCGTCCTGCACGGCTCCTCCGGAGTCCCGGACGACGGCCTGGTCGCTGCGGTCGCCGGCGGCATCGCCAAGGTCAACGTCGGCACGGCGCTCAACATGGCGATGACCGCCGCGATCCGCCGCTTCCTCGCGGACCACCCCGAGGCGGTCGACTCCCGCAAGTACCTCAGCGTCGGCAGGGAGGCGATGGCCCGGGAGGTCACGAGGATCATCGGCGTCCTGGGCACTACCCCCGCTTGACCGCCTTCAGCACCACGAACTTCGGGTCGCTCGCCACCAGTTGGCTGTTGCCGAACAGTCGGCGCAGCTTCACGTGATAGCCCAGGTGGCGGTTGCCCACCACCCAAAGCTCGCCGCCCGGTCGCAGCGCCTGCTTCGCCCCGGTGAACATCCGCCATGCCGTGGCGTCGGTGGTCGCCTGGTGGGAGTGGAACGGCGGGTTGTTCAGCACCACGTCCACGCTCCCGGCCGCCACCCCGGCCAGCCCGTCCCCGACCCGGAACTCGGCGTGCCCGGGCACCCCGTTGGCCTTGTAGGTGGCCTCCGCCGAGGCCACCGCCTGGAACGACTCGTCGACGAACAGCACCTCGGCCGTCGGATCGGCCAGCGCCACCGCCGTCCCGACGACCCCGTTGCCGCACCCCAGGTCCACGATCCGGCGCCCGCCCTCGGGCAGATGCCGCAGGAAGAACCGGGTACCGATGTCGAGCCGGTCCGCGCAGAAAACCCCCGCGTGATTGACGACCGTACGCCCGGAGACCGTGCCGATCCCGTCCGGGAGCTCGTAGCTGTACGGCCACGGATTCACCGGCCGCCGAAGCGACGGGTCCGGGACGCAGTGGATCAGCCGGGCCTTCTGCTCGGCCAGCGAGGTGCGGGTCGGGCCGATGATCCGCTCGAACAGCCGCAGCGTCGACGTGTGGATCTCCTTCACCATGCCGGTGCCGATCACGACCGTGTCCGCGTGCACGGCGGGCGCCAGCCTCAGCAGCTGGTCCTCCAGCAGCGCCAGGCTCTTCGGCACCCGCACCAGCAGCACGTCCACCCGCTCCGGCGGCGGGTCCTGGGTGGTGAGCAGCTGCACCGCACCCGTCTCGACACCCGCGCGCGCCAGGTTCGCCCGGGTCGCCTCCTGGCTCAGGTACGAGTCGGTGATCTGCGTCGGCCGGTGTTCCGCCAGCGCGGTGACCAGCGCGCCCCAGCGGTCGCCGAGGACCACGACCGTGCCGGACAGCCCGGTCCGTTCCTCGGCCAGATGCCTCAGCAGATACGCGTCGGAGGCGTCCCAGGCACGCAGCCGGTCGCTCGGATCCTCGGGGAAGCGGGACAGCTCGCACTCGCCCCACGCAGTCGTCATACGGTCGCTCATCGTGCGTCCAGGCTAGCGGAGCCGCAGCTCAGACCCGGTCGGGCAGGATGGGGGCATGGAGGACGAGTTGTTCCCGAGGGCGTGCGCCCAGGTCGCGCCGGGCGCCGTGCACGTCCCCGGCTGGCTGAGCGCGGGGCGGCAGCGTGAGCTGCTGGACGCCTGCCGGCAGTGGGCCCGGCCACCCGCCGGACTGCGCACGGTCCGCACTCCGCAAGGCGGCACCATGACCGCCCGCCAGGTCTGCCTGGGCTGGCACTGGTACCCGTACGCCTACGCCCGCACCGTCGTCGACGGCGACCGCAGCCCCGTCAAGCCCTTCCCGGCCTGGCTCGACGAACTGGCCCGCCGCGCGGTGACCGACGCGCTGGGCCCACCGGCGGTGGGCGGATTGTCGTACGACATCGCACTGATCAATTTCTACGACGCCGACGCGAGGATGGGCATGCACCGGGACGCCGACGAGAAGTCGGACGCGCCGGTGGTGTCGCTGAGCCTGGGGGACACCTGCCTGTTCCGCTTCGGCAACACGGAGACCAGGGCGAAGCCGTACACGGACGTGGAACTGCGCTCGGGCGACCTGTTCGTCTTCGGGGGAGAGTCGCGGCTCGCCTATCACGGGGTGCCGAGGGTGTACCCGGGCACGGGACCGGCGGAGCTGGGCCTGACCGGCCGCCTGAACGTCACGCTGAGGGTCAGTGGACTGTGACGCGCCCCGGCTGAAGCGCCCCCGAAGGGGCGCGGGACTGTGTCGACATGCGGCTCCGCCGCGTGGGCGCGACCAGCCACAACGCACCGGCACCGTTCAGGACTACGGATCATGGCAGACTCCCTCTCATGAGCGGAAAGGCGGCCCCCGGCGTGACGGGGAACGGAACCTCGAAACCCCGGTTGGACCGAGGACGCGGTGCACTCGGCCCCGCACTGGAACTCGTGCACACCGGCCGCGCCCCCACCCGCGCCGTACTCACCGCGGAACTCGGCGTCACCCGGGCCACGGCCGGTGCCGTCGCCGCCGAGCTGGAGGCGCTCGGCCTGATCACGGTCGACGCGCACCCCGGCGCCGCGGCCGGTTCGCAGGGCCGCCCCTCGCACCGCCTCGAGGTCGCCGAGCACGGTCCCGTCGCCCTCGCCGCACAGGTCCACGCCGACGGCTTCCGTGCCGCGCTGGTCGGCCTGGGCGGCCGGATCGTCGCCACCGCCCCGGGCTGCGAGGCCGTCGACGCCGACCCGGCGAAGGTGCTCGGCTCAGTGGTGGAGGCGGGCGCCGACCTGCTGCGCAGCACCGGCCTGCGCTGTGTCGGCGCCGGTCTCGCCGTGCCGTCCGCCGTCGCCGAACCGGAGGGCCTCGCCCTCAACCCACTCCACCTGGCCTGGCCGGTGGGCGCGCCGGTGCGCCGGATCTTCGCGGAGTGCGTGCGCGCGGCCGGGATCACCGGGCCGGCCTTCGCGGGCAACGACGTGAACCTCGCCGCGCTCGCCGAGCACCGGCACGGCGCGGGCCGGGGCGCCCGCGATCTGCTGTGCGTGGCCACCGGGCACCGGGGCGTCGGCGGCGCGCTGGTCCTCGACGGCCGTCTGCACACGGGGAGTTCGGGGCTGGCCCTGGAGGTCGGCCACCTCACCGTCAACCCCGAGGGCCGCCCCTGCCACTGCGGCAGCCGGGGCTGCCTGGACGTCGAGGCGGATCCGCTGGCGCTGCTCGTCGAGGCGGGCCGCGAACCCGGCCCCGAGGTGTCGCTGCTCCGGCAGGCCGAGGACCTGGTCCGCGACCACTACACCGACCCGGCCGTGCGCAGGGCCGCCGAGGCCCTGATCGACCGCCTCGGCCTGGGCCTGGCCGGCCTGGTCAACATCCTGAACCCCGACCGCATCATCCTCGGCGGTCTGCACCGCACCCTGCTGGACGCCGACCCCGAGCGGCTGCGTGCCGTCGTCGCCGACCGCAGCCTGTGGGGCCAGAGCGGTGGCGTACCGATCCTGCCGTGCACGCTGAGCCACAACAGCCTGGTGGGAGCCGCCGAGTTGGCCTGGCAGCCGGTGCTGGACGATCCGCTGGGGGCATTGCGGTGACGGCCTACCACTGAGCCGTGAGGCTCCACAGCGCCGCCACCAGGGGCTGCCGCAGATCGGACCGCCGTACGCACAGCCCGATCGGGAACCGCTCCGGCGCCGGAGCGGCCGGGACCACCGCCAGCCGCTTCCGAACCGCGCTATGGTCCAGCACCAGCCGCGGCACCACACCCGTACCGCAGCCCAGGGCGACCAGGGCCAACAGGGCTTCGTGGCCCTCCGGTTCGCAGGCGATGTGCGCGGGGCCGCCCCGCGCGCGGAACCAGCGGTCGACCGCCTCGCGCACCAGGCCGCGGTGGGGCAGGACGAACGGGCCGTCGAGGCCCGGATCCGGGCGGTCGCGCGCGGTGACCAGAACCAGGTCGGTGACCGTGACCGTCCGGCTGACCAGTGATTCCGGCAGCCGCGCCGGGATCCCCGCGACGGCCACGTCGGCCTCGCCCTCGTCGAGCCGGGCCAGCGCGGCCGCCGCGTCCCCGGTGCGCAGATCGAGCCGCACCTGGGGATGTGCGGCCCGGAACGGCGCCAGCAGGTCGGGCAGCAGGGCCTGGCAGGCGGTCACGGTGGCGAACACCGTCAGCCTGCCGACGAGTTCGGCCGGGTCGGGGTGCTCGTCGCGGTAGGCCTGCCACAACTCCATTGCCTGTACGGCGTATTCGCGGAAGCGGTGGCCCTCGGCGGTCAGGGACACCCCGCGCGGGCCCCGGTCGAACAGCCGGTGGCCCAGGTCGGCCTCCAGCCGCTGCACGGTCCTGGTGAGTGTCGCCGGGCTGACATGGCAGTCCAGGCTGGTCCGCCCGAAGTTCAGCGACTGCGTCAGATGGAGGAAGAGCCGCAGCTCGCGGTGATCGTCCCGCACGCCTGTGACCAGGTCCTTTCATGATCCGCAACGGTACGCTGCGAAAGTTGCGCTTGCCGCAATGCTCGCCCGGACCCTACAACTCGACCATGACCCTGACGAACACTTACACCTCCGGTGTCTTCGCACTCGAAACCATGGACGTGCCCGGCGGCACGGAGACCATCCTGCGCGGCGGCCGGCACCTCTTCCCTCTGCTGCCCCAGGCGTTCGCCGGGGTCGGCAGGATCGGCGTCCTCGGCTGGGGGCCCCAGGGCCGCGCCCAGGCGCGCAATCTGCGTGACTCCCTCGCCGGTACGGACATCACGGTCGCGGTGGGGCTGCGCCCCGGCTCCGCCTCGGCCGCCGACGCCCGCGCGCACGGTTTCACCGAGGAGGACGGCACCCTCGGCGACTGGCTCGCCGTCGCCGCCGACAGCGACCTGCTCCTGCTGCTGATCGCCGACGCGGCGCTCGCCGCCCACCACGAGGATATCTTCGCCGTGCTCAAGCCCGGCGCGGTGATCGGGCTCTCGCACGGCTTCCTGCTCGGCCATCTGCGGGAGACCGGCGGTGACTTCCCCGCCGGGCACGGTGTGATCGCCGTCTGCCCCAAGGGCATGGGCGACTCCGTGCGCCGCCTCTACGAACAGGGCTCCGAGATCAACGGCGCCGGGATCAACAGCAGTTTCGCCGTGCACGCCGACCCGGACGGCCGGGCCACCGACCTCGCCCTCGGCTGGTCGGTCGCGCTCGGCGCGCCGTACACCTTCCGTACCACGCTGGCGAGCGAGTACCGCTCCGACATCGTCGGCGAACGCGCCATCCTGCTCGGTGCCGTGCACGGCATCGTGGAGAGCCTGTACAGCCACTACCGGCTGGCCGGGGACGACGAGGTGACGGCCTACGAACGGTCCTGCGAGAACGTGACCGGGCCGATCGCCCGGACGATCTCCCGGGCCGGGCTCCGGGCCGTCCGCGAGGACCTCGACGCCGCCGGGCGCGAGGTCTTCGACCGCGCGTACACGGCGACGTACGGGCCGGCCCGTGAACTCGTCGCCGAGATCTACGACGAGGTGGCCGACGGCACCGAGCTGCGCAGTGTCATCCTGGCCGAACGGCGGCTCGGGAAGCGGGAGATGAGCCGGATCGGCGGTTCGCCGATGTGGGCGGCGGGGGAGCGGGTCCGCGCCCGGCGGGGCGAACGGGAGCTGTCCGTCGAGCCGTTCACCGCCGGTGTGTTCGTCGCCACGATGATGGCGCAGATCGACGAGTTCGCCGAGCGCGGCCACCCCTGGTCCGAGATCGTCAACGAGTCCGTCATCGAGGCGGTCGACTCGCTGCTGCCCTACATGCACGCCCGGGACGTGGCGTACATGGTCGACAACTGCTCCCGCACGGCCCGCCTCGGCACCCGCCGCTGGGGCCCCCGCTTCCAGGCGTCCTTCGAGCAGATCGCCTACCCGAATGCCGAACTCCCCGCCGAACAGACCCTGTTGGCCACCTTCGACACCCACCCGGCCCACGAGGCCCTGTCCGCCGCCGCGAAACTCCGGCCGTCGGTCGACATCTCGGTGGGCTGAGCAGGGCTGGTGACGTCCGCTGCGGTTCGGCCGTGCCCCGAAGGGGCGCTGGGGGTGCCAAGCACGGCACTTCCAGCGGAGCGCTCAGCGCCAGCCGACGGCGAAGGCCCGGGCCGGGTTGTCGACGAGGATCCGGCGTACCTGCTCCGCACCCAGTTCCTCCTCCAGCCGCGGCCGTGTCCGCCGCAGCAGGTACGGCATCCCGGGCCCGCCGTCCACCGACCGCGCCCCCGCCACCACGGTGTCCCCGCCGAGCAGCAGCCGGTCTCCGAAGCCGGCCTCGGCCAGGGCCCGGACGGCCTCCGGCATCCGCCAGTCGGTGGCGTGGTGGGCGCGGGACGGCCCGTCGAAGGCCAGCCAGCAGCCAGAGGCGGCAGCCTGCCGCTGGACGAGGAGGTCGGGGGAGCGGTTGAGGTGGCCGAGGATCACCCGGTCGCCGGGGACGTCCAACTCCCCGCACAGCAGGTCCAGTACGTCGAGCGCGCCGGTGCCCAGCTCCAGGTGCACGGCGATCGGCGCGCCCGTCGCGTGGTGGGCCTCGGCCGCCGCGGTCATCGTCCGGCGGGCGTGTGCGTCGAGGGCGTGGAACCCGCCCGCCACCTTGATCAGACCGGCCCGCACCCCGGATGTGCCGATGCCCTCGGTCAGCTCGGCGACGAAGAGGCCGGCGAGCCGCCCGCCCAGCCCGTCGAGCAACTCCGGCCGGTAATGGGCCGCTTGGTGCAGTCCCGTCGCGCAGACCAGATGCACCCCGGTGGTACGGGACAGCAGGGGCAGGTCGGCGGCCCGCCGGCCCATCCCGTACGGCGTCCACTGCACGACGCTGGCCCCGCCCGCCGCCCGGAACGCCGACAGCTCCGCCAGCGCGGCGGTCGCGTCGTCCAGCTCCCGGCCGGGGAGCCCGGGACTGCGGAGGAAGAGGTGGTCGTGCGCGTCGCACACGCCCAGGTCCTCGGGCCGCACGTCGCCGAGGACCGTACGGACGGTGCTCACCACTGCCGCCCGCGCGGCAGCCGGTCCCGGCCGGGCTCCGACAGGTGCAGCACCTGGAAGACGTCCCCCTCGGCCTTCGGGGCGTCGTGCGCCCAGAGCGAGAAGTGGACCAGCTCCCAGCGGGCCGTGTCCACGGCGGCCGCCGCCAGCACGGCGCCGTCCTCGCCCGCGACCCGCCGGGTCTCCCGCACCACGTCCGTCATCAGCCCGGACAGCTCGGCCCCGGCCGGCACCGGCTCCCGCCGCCGGACCGCGAAGGCCGCCCGCGCACCGGCCGCGCCGCCCTCCTCGTACGCCAGGCCCGACCACTGCCGTGCCTCGGGCCGCCCGAAGTCGTTCACGAGCCCCTGGAAGGCGCCTCCCCACAGGAAGCGGTTCATGCCCTCCAGGGTGTTCCAGAGGTAGAAGGGCGCGTACTGGTTGATTGGTGAGCCGTGCACACCGCGCTCGCGCAGCAGGTACGTCTTGAAGCCGAGGCCGTCCCAGTCGTCGAGCAGATGCCCGACGCGGGCCACCCGGTCACGGACGATGCCCATGTCGTAGTCGGCGGGCAGGGTCAGTTCGTACTGCAGGGCGTGCATGGCGGAAGCCTCTCTTCAGCGCTCGGGCGGTGCGGTGGTCGGCGGTGGACACGTCCGCGGGTACGTCAGCTCCTCAGCAGCGACAGCAGTCCGCGCACACCGGCGTCGAACGCGGCGGGCGAGCCCGAGGCACGGGCGAGGACGTACCCGCCCTGCACGGTCGCGAGGACCGTCGCCGCGATCTCCTCGCCGTCCACCTGCGGTGCGAACTGCCCCTGCTCCTTGCCCTCTTCGACGATCCCGGCGATCAGCTCCTGGATCCGGTCGAGGGTCTCGTCGACGGGCGCCCGCAGTTCGTCGCTCGCGACGATGTCCGGGTCCATGGTCAGCCGCCCGACCGGGCAGCCGCGCAGCACATCGCGCTCCCGCCGCAGATACGCCTCGATCCGCTCGTACGGCGTGCCCGGCCCGGTGAGTACACCCTCGGCGGAGGCCAGCAACTCCTCGGCGGTCCGCCGGATCGCGGCCAGGGCCAGGTCCGGCTTGCCCTTGAAGTGGTGGTACATGCTGCCCTGGCCGGCCCCGGCGCGCTCCAGGATGGCCTTGGGGCTCGTGCCGACGTAACCGCGCTCCCAGAGCAGCTCACGGGTGGACTCGATCAGACGCTCCGACGTGCTCATACAGTCACTGTACATACTAGTAGTTACAGAACGCCAGCCCTGGCGGGAGCAGCCCGGCCCCCGCCGCGTACTCCCCGGGAGGTACGGCGACTGCCGCCGGCCGCACGACGACCCGGACCCCTCCCCGGAGCCAGTCTCGATGCAACACACCGTGACTTTCCGGCAAGGGAGTTGAACCGAGATGCAGACCCTGGCGAACTGGGACGGCGGGCCCGGCCCGTGGATCCTGTTCTTCCCGCTGATCTGGGCGGCCGTCGTGATCGGCGTCGTCACCGTCCTGCGCCGCACCGCGTGGCGCGGGCGCGGCGGCCCCTGGCGCCCGATGGACGCCGGACGCCCGGCCGGCGACTCGCCGCTCGCCGTCCTCGGCCGGTGCTTCGCCTCCGGCGAGATCGACGAGGACGAGTACTGGCGGCGGCTGTCCGTCCTGGAGGAGCAGTTCGGCCGCATCGGCAAGGGCGGCGCGGCATGACCACGACCACCGAAGTGCGGGCCGCGGCCCGCGTCGTGGGCGCCGTGAAGACCTACGGCGCCGGCGACACCGCCGTACGCGCCCTGGACGGCGTGGACGTGGCGTTCCCGGCAGGACGCTTCACCGCCATCATGGGCCCGTCGGGCTCCGGCAAGTCGACCCTGATGCACTGCGCGGCCGGCCTCGACACCCTCACCTCGGGCACCGCCTGGATCGGCGACACCGAGCTGGGCTCGCTCGACGACCGGCGGCTGACCCTGCTGCGCCGCGACCGGATCGGCTTCGTCTTCCAGGCGTTCAACCTGGTGCCGACGCTGACCGTCGCGGAGAACATCACCCTGCCGTTGGACCTGGCCGGCGGGCGCGGCGACCCGGAGTGGATCGACGCGCTCGTCGAGGTCGTCGGGCTGCGCGACCGGCTGCACCACCGCCCCTCCGAACTCTCCGGCGGCCAGCAGCAACGCGTCGCCGTGGCACGGGCGTTCGCCGGCCGTCCGGAGGTCGTCTTCGCCGACGAGCCCACCGGCAACCTCGACTCCCGCTCCGGCGCCGAGGTCCTCGGCCTGCTCGGCGACGCGGTACGGCGGACGAGCCGCACGGTCGTCATGGTCACCCATGACCCGGTGGCCGCCGCCCACGCCGACGAGGTCGTCTTCCTCGCCGACGGGCGCCTGGTCGACCGCATGGAGTCCCCGACCGCCGACACCGTCCTGGACCGGATGAAGGCCCTCGAGGTGCGGTCATGAACACGTCCGTACGACTGAGCCTGTCCTCGCTGCGCGCCCACCGCCGCCGGTTCGCCGGTACCTTCCTCGCCGTCTTCCTGGGGGTCGCCTTCCTGGCCGGGACCCTGGTCATGGGTGACACCCTGCGCGCCGGTTTCGACTCGATGTTCGGCGAGGCCACCCGGGGCACGGACGCCGTGGTGCGCGGCGCCGACGCCATCACCACACCGGGCGAGGCCCAGGGCGTACGACAGCCCGTGCCCACCTCCCTGGTGCGGACCGTCGAGCAGGTGCCCGGCGTCGCGGCCGCCGCCCCGGACATCCAGGGCGCCGGCCAACTGGTCGGCGCCGACGGCGAACCCATCGGCGGCAAGGGCCCGCCCACCCTGGCCGGCAACTGGATCAGCGACCCGGGGTTCAACTCCTACCGGATCGCCGAGGGCCGTGCCCCCGCCCGGTCCGGGGAGGTCGTGGTCAACCGAGGTGCCGCGAAGAAGGGCGGCCTGAAGATCGGCGACACGACCGTCCTGCGCACCCCCGATCCCGTCAAGGTGACGATCGTCGGCCTCGCGACCTTCGGCGGCGAGGACGGCATGGCCCAGGTGACCTTCACCGGCATGACACGGCCCGACGCCGAGAAGTACCTCACCGCCAGGCCCGGCGAGGCGGCGGGCATCCTGGTACGGGCCGGACCCGGGGTCGGTCAGCAGGAGCTGGTCGACCGGCTGACTCCCGTGCTGCCCCAGGGAGTCGAGGCGGTCACCGGCCAGGAGTCGGCCCAGGAGAACACCGACATGATCTCCAGCCAGTTCCTGACCATTTTCACGACCCTCCTGCTCGTCTTCTCCGGGATCGCCCTGCTGGTCGCGACCTTCTCCATCCACAACACCTTCGCCATCGTGGTCGCCCAACGCACCCGGGAGAACGCCCTGTTGCGCGCCCTCGGCGCCTCCCGCCGCCAGGTGACCGCGGCGACCCTGACGGAGGCCAGCGCCGTGGCCGCCGTGGCGTCGGCCGCCGGGCTCGCGGGCGGCATCGGGATCGCCGCCGGGCTGCAGGCGCTCTTCCCGGCGATCGGGTTCCCCTTCCCCGACGGCGACTTGGTGGTCAAGGCGCTCTCGATGGCCCTCCCGCTCGCGGTCGGTGTCGTCGTCTGCCTGGGCTCCGCGCTGCTGCCCGCCGTGCGCGCCGGACGCACCGCCCCGCTGGCCGCCCTGCGCGAGACCGCCGTCGACTCCTCGGGCGCGTCCGGCCTCCGTGCGGTCGTCGGAGCCGGCCTGGGCGCCCTGGCCGTCGCCCTCGCCCTCACCGGCGTCCTGGTCTCTCCGTCCCTCTGGCTCGCGGGACTCGGCGCGCTGCTGGCCCTGGTCTCCTTCGTGATCCTGGGCCCGGTCGCCGCCACCACGGCCGTACGGCTGCTCGGCGGCCCCCTCGGCCGGCTGCGCGGAGTGACCGGCGCGCTGGCCCGCCGCAACGCGCTGCGCAGCCCCAAACGGACCGCCGCCACCGCGAGCGCCCTGATGATCGGTGTGGCCGTCGTCTCGCTGTTCACCGTGTTCGGCGCGTCTCTGAAGGCGACCATGGACCAGACCGTCTCCCGGTCCTTCGCCGGCGACCTCGCCGTCAGCAACCCGTCCTTCGGCGCGGGCGGCAGCGGACTCAGCCCCCGCCTGGCCCCGGTGCTCCAACAGCTCCCGGAGGTGGACACCGCCGTCGGACTCGGCCGCGGGGTCGCCGAAGTGGACGGCAGGGGACGGGCACTGACGGTCACCGACCCCGCCGCCCTCGCCCGCACCTTCGACCTCGGCACCGTCCAGGGCTCACTCACCCGGCTCGGCGCCGACGGCATCGCCGTCACCCGGACGGAGGCCGACCGGCAGCACCTGCACACCGGTGACACCGCCCGGCTCACCTTCACCGACGGCAAGGAGCAGGACTTCACCGTCCGCGCGGTCTACGGGCAGTCCGAACTCGCCGGTGACTACGTCATCACCCGTGCCGCCTGGGCCCCGCACCGCATCCAGGACTCCGACACGCTGGTGGCCGTCACCCTCAGGCCCGGGGTGAGCGCGGCCACGGGCAGGGCGGCGGTGACGAAGGCGGCCGAACGGTACGGCAATCCGCAGGTGCAGACCCGGGACGAGTACGCGCAGTCCTCGGCCGGCGGCATCGACATGATGCTCACCCTGGTCTACGCGCTGCTCGCACTCGCCGTCCTCATCGCCCTGCTCGGCATCGCCAACACGCTGACCCTCGCGATCCACGAACGCACCCGGGAGCTGGGCCTGTTGCGGGCCGTCGGCCAGACCCGCCGCCAACTGCGGGCCATGGTCCGCTGGGAGTCGGTCCTGGTCGCCGCCTTCGGCACGGCCGGCGGACTCGGCCTCGGCGCCTTCCTCGGCTGGGTCCTGGTCAGGGCCTCGGACGGCACGAGCGACACGGCGTTCGCCTTCGCCGTCCCGCCCGCCCGGCTGATCGTCGTGGCGCTGGTGGGCGTGGCGGCGGGCGCCCTGGCGGGCCTGCGCCCGGCCCGGCGAGCGGCCCGCCTGGACGTGCTGCGGGCCATCGCCGTGGAGTAACGCCTGGGAGGGAAACTCACCGCCCGCTCAACTGGCGACAGCCGAGCGGGCGGGAGCGCGTGCGGTGTCAGGGGCACCGGCGGTCGCGGGTACGGCAGTGGAGGTGCCGGCGGTCGCGGGTACGACGGCGGAGGCACCGGCGGTCAGGAGCGCGGCAGCGGAGGCACTGACGCCGACCTCCGCGGTGGCGCCGACGCCGGCGGTGGCATGCCCGGGAGCGGGCGCAGCGGTGGCCGCCGGTCCCGCCGCGACGACATGCCGGGTGGCCGGCTCGGCCGTACGGCGCTGCGGGCGGGCCGCCTTCGGCATCGCGGTCGGCGCGGGCAGGGTGAACCACACGACCTTGCCGTCGTCGTGCGGCCGTACCCCCCAGCTCTCGCTGACCGCGGCCACCATCGCCAGGCCCCGGCCGCAGGTGGCCATCGGCGCGACGTCCGTCCCGTCCTCGACCACTGGCAGACGGGGATCGTGGTCACGGACCGACACCGTGAGCCGGTCGAGCTGGAGCTCGATCTCCACGGTGCAGTTCTTGTCGGGCTGGGCGTGCCGGTGGACGTTGGTCAGCAACTCCGTCACACCGAGCGCGGCCCGGTCTATCAACGGGTCCAGATGCCAGTAGCGCAACTGTGCAGATACGATTCTGCGGATCTGACCGATCCGCGCGGGCAGGGCTTGGAGCTCCACCGAGCAGTGTCTGCTTGGGTGTTCGATCACGACTGCGACTCCCCGACGTGAGGTCCGGAAGAACACGGAGAACGGATCCAGCAGGGTGCCGCCGTCCATGGGGCCGCCTGCTGTCGTGGCCGGCGGGCTGGTTCGCAGCGTTATCGCCGGTAAACCCAGAGTGACGTGAGACAAGCGTGACCCAGTACGTACGGTCCCGCAACTCGCCGTGATTCAGCGGTCACGCCCGGCGGCCCGCCGTACCGCCTCGATGAAGCGGCGCGCCGCGGGCGGCCCGGGCTCGCCCGGCGCCGGATCGTGCTCGCCCAGGGTGAGGGAGTAACGCTGGCCGTTGAGGTCGGCCAGGGCCCGGTCCTCCGACGCGAACCATGGCTTCGAGGCCCGTACCGCCTGCACGGGCGCGCTGTCGATCTCGCTGCCGTAGCTGGTCAGCAGCTGCAGCCTGCCGTCGCTTATCCGGACCTGCCCGGCCCGGGTGAGCGAACGCAGCCGCTTGTCGATCCGCACGCCCTTCGCCGTGAACTCCGGCTCCGCCATCCTGCCCGCCCCTTTTCGAGTACCTAGGTCACCGGCCCGCAAGCTTGTGGCCCCGGCCGGCGCGCTTCGGCTGGTGTCGTGATCCAGTGTGCGCCCCCGTTCGGGACGTTCGTCCCGTCCGGTGGCAGTCTGCCCGCCCTCGACGAGGAGCACCAGTGCGCACGGGCCGCCGGGCAGAGGGCGCCCGGAGCACTCGCGGCAATGCGCCCCCCGAAGGATTCGAGCCACCGTTCCACAGGGGGTCTTTGAGGCGCTCAAAGATGCGTTTATGCAGGTGAGAAGCTGTGTGAAAGGTGTTTATGATCGGTGTGCCGGCCGCGCTCGGACGCTGTCGGTGCCCAGCGTAAGGAGCCCGCCGTGAGCACCACCCCGCAGATCCGCACCGGCGCCACCCTCGACGTCGACCACAGCGACACCGGGTACCGTGACTGGCTCAAAGAAGCCGTCCGCAAGGTTCAGGCGGACGCGAACCGCTCGGCGGACACCCATCTGCTGCGTTTCCCGCTGCCCGAGGCGTGGGGCATCGACCTCTACCTCAAGGACGAGTCGACCCATCCGACAGGAAGCCTCAAGCACCGGCTGGCCCGCTCGCTCTTCCTCTACGGTCTGTGCAATGGCTGGATCCGGCCGGGCCGTCCCGTGATCGAGGCGTCCAGCGGCTCGACGGCGGTCTCCGAGGCGTACTTCGCCAAGCTGATCGGCGTGCCCTTCATCGCCGTCATGCCGCGTACCACCAGCTCCGAGAAGTGCCGGCTCATCGAATTCCACGGCGGGCGGTGCCATTTCGTGGACGATCCCCGGAAGATGTACGAGGAGTCCGCGGGCCTCGCGGTGGAGAGCGGCGGCCACTACATGGACCAGTTCACCTACGCCGAACGGGCCACGGACTGGCGCGGCAACAACAACATCGCCGAATCCATCTTCCGCCAGCTGGAGTTGGAGCGGTTCCCGGAGCCGGCGTGGATCGTCGCCACGGCGGGGACCGGCGGTACGTCCGCGACCCTCGCGCGCTATGTCCACTACACCCAGCGCGATACCCGGATCTGTGTCGCCGACCCCGAGAACTCCTGCTTCTTCGAGGGCTGGACCACCGGCGATCCGGACGTCACCTGCGACTGCGGGTCCCGGATCGAGGGCATCGGCCGGCCGCGGATGGAGCCCAGTTTCGTGCCCGGGGCCATCGACCGGATGATGAAGGTGCCGGACGCGGCGAGCGTGGCGGCGGTGCGGGCGCTGGAGCGGGCGATCGGGCGGAAGGCGGGCGGTTCCACCGGGACCGGGCTGTGGAGTGCGCTGAAGATCGTGTCCGAGATGGTGGCGGCGGGGCGCACGGGGAGCGTGGTGACGCTGCTGTGCGATCCGGGGGACCGGTATCTCGACAAGTACTACTCGGATTCCTGGCTGGAGGAGCAGCGGCTGGACATCGCTCCCTATGCGGCTGCCATCGAGTCCCTGCTGGCCACCGGGGTCTGGTCGGACTAGGTTCGAGGGTGCGGCTCGCCCGTGGCCGGCCGCGCAGTTCCTCCCCCAGCCTTCGGCCGGGGGTACCCCCAGAGCCCCTGAAGGGGTGCTGCGGCCGACGGGGTTCACAGTCCGGCGTCCAAGGCTCCTAGCCCCTCGCGGATCGCCCGGCCCATGCCCGGTGCCGCCAGCCGGCACACCGCACGGAACAGCGCCGTACCGTCCAGGGCGAACGTCATCCGTACCCGGGTTCCGGCGCCGTAGGGGGTGAGGTGCCACTCCTCCACCCAGGCCCCCGCGCCCGGTACGTTCGCCGTGTCCACGCGGTAGGCGTACACCTCGGGCGACGTCGACGCGATCACCGTCTCCTCGAAGCGGACGCCGCCCTGGAGCCGTACCTGGCGGCCGTGCTCCGTCGGGCGAGCCGACTTCACCCCTGTCATCCACTGCGACCAGCCCGGCACGTCCTCCGCCAGGGCCCGGAAGACCGCCTCCGGCGCCGCCGTCATCTCCCGCCCGAACACGAGCCGTACGGGCGCGGTCTCGACGAAGTCGAGCCCCACCGGGCGCAGTTGGTGAGCCACCGGGCCGACCTCCTCGTGAGACGCTGTCCCGAAAAGGTAGCTGACGCCCCGTCAGCTGTCTGTGCCCTCAGTCGGTTTCGCCCGCCACCACCAGGCGGCGCAGGTGTTCGGAGATCTCCGCACGCGCCGCGGCCGGCAGCCCGGCGTCCGTGACCAGTGTGTCGACCTGCTCCAGCTTGGCGAACGAACTCAGGCCCACCGTGCCCCACTTGGTGTGGTCGGCGACCACCACGACCCGCCGTGCCGACTGCACCAGGCGGCGGTTGGTCTCCGCCTCCGCGAGGTTCGGCGTGGACAGGCCGGCCTCCACCGATATGCCGTGCACACCGAGGAACAGCAGGTCGAAGTGGAGCGCTCCGATCGCCTGGTCCGCGACCGGGCCGACCAGCGAGTCGGACGGGGTGCGCACCCCGCCGGTCAGGACGACGGTCGCCGCGCCCTGCCGCTGCCCGGAGACCCGCTGTGCCGCGTGGAAGACGTCCGCGACCCGCACCGAGTTCGTCACCACGGTCAGATCGGGAACCTCCAGGAGCTGATGGGCCAGCGCGTACGTCGTCGTACCGCCGGACAGGGCGATCGCCGTGCCCGGTACGACCAGCTCCGCGGCGGCCCGGGCGATGTCCTCCTTGGCGGTCAGTTCCAGTCCCGACTTGGCCTCGAACCCCGGCTCGTGCGTGCTCGCCTCGACCACCGGCACCGCGCCGCCGTGCACCTTCTCCAGCATGCCCTGCCGGGCCAGCGCGTCCAGGTCCCGGCGTACGGTCATGTCCGACACACCGAGCTTGCGGGTCAGTTCGTTGACCCGAACGCCGCCCCGGCGCCGGACCTCGTCCAGGATCAGGGCGCGGCGCTGCTCCGCGAGGAGGTTCTGGTTCTCGCTCACGTACGCTCCGGTCCTCTCGCCTCAAGCCGTCCGACTCGCCCTGCGTACCGGCTCCGACCAGGACATTCCGCCCGGCTCCGGTGCGAGGGCGCCCCATCCTTTCACGGGACCACACCGGTTGCGCCACTCCCTGTGTCGGTGCGCACATGTCATTCGGTCACCACGTGTGCCACCGGGTGTCACACACAACGGGGAGATTCCGTGGCGAGTTGTGTGCGTCACACCGGAATCGGAGATCCTGGGACCCGCACGGACACAGACCATCGGCGCGTCACGGGGGAAGTGCGAGAAGAGTGGAACGCGCGCAGGAACGTACCGCCGGCGACCTCGCGGAGCGGCCGGCGGCGACGGAGACCGCACCCGCCCAGCCGCCCGGTGCCCCGCGGACCGATCCGGCCGGGCGGTTCGTGGCCGAGGCGACCGATCCGGCCGGGCGGTTCGTGGCCGAGGCGACCGATCCGGCCGGGCGGCTCGTGGTGCAGACGGCCGGTCCGGCCGGGCGGCCGACGGCCGAGCAGGGCGGTTCCGTTCAGCGGCTCACCGGCGGGGCGACCGACTCCGTCGAGCGGTCCGCCGTACCGGAGATCGACCTGGAACTGCTGGTGCACGGTGTCGGCGGCAGCACGCCCGAGAAGATGCTCGGTGATCCGCGCACGGTGCGGATCACCGGCGACGACACGGCCGCCGTCTTCCGGCGCGCCGAGGACGTCGACGCGGAGTCCCGGCCCGGCGACTACCACGACCGTCCGGTGCCCGAGGCGTACGTCTGGTGCAACCTCACCTCCGGCAACGCCTCCCGCGCCCTGTGGCTGCTGCTCCTGCCGTTCATGGTCGTCAACCTCGCCCACTGGATGCGCCCCGCCGCCCAGAACCGGCCGCGCACCGTCCGCTTCTACGGCCTGCTGGTCCGGCTCGCCGGACTCACCCTGACGGTGCTGCTGGTCGCCGCCGCCTGCGAGGTCGCCCTGGACCTGACCGCCTGGCAGTGCGCGGGCGTCACCGCCTGCGCCCGCCGGCACTCCTGGCTCGGTTTCCTCTCACCCACCGGCCCCGACGGCGGCTGGTGGAGCGCCCCCGGCCGCCGGCTCGCCCTGGCCGCCCTGGTGCCCACCGCGCTGACCGGCCTGCTCTGGTACCTCTCGCACCGCACCTGGAGCGCCTACGAGTCCACCCGGCCCCTGGCCCACGACGCCGAGCCCGGGCACACCTCCCTGGGCAGCCCCGGCTTCTGGTACGGACGCCGGCTGGTGGCCCGGCTGCGCGCCGCCCACACCGCGGCGGGGCTGCTCACGGTCGCCGCCGCGGTCCTCGCACCGGCGGCCGCCTTCGACCGCCGGGCCGGTGGTCCCGCCGTACTCGACGCCACCGGGTGGCTTCTGTTCGCCGCGCTGGCAGCCCTGGCGGTCGGCGCGGTGTGGGTGGTCTGCCGCCGGGGCCGCAGCGAGAACCTCCTCGACCAGGAGCTCGACCGGCGTCTGGTACGACGCCTGCCGCTCGGCGCGCTCGCCCTGCTGGTCCTCGTCGCGCTGTACGCCGGCTGGTCCCGGCCGGGATGGCGCTCCGTGGGGCGGCTCGCCGGAGACCCCGCCTTCGGCGGGCTGGTCCTGGCCCAGGGCGTGCTGGTGATCGTCCTCGGGGTCGTCGCCCACGACCTGCACCGCCGGCTCCCCGATCCGCGCGCCGCGATGCGCGGTCTCGGCGGGCCGGCCGTCGCGCTGCTCGCCTGCGCGCTGGGCGGGGTGATCTCGGGCGGGATCGCCCAGCGGGTCTCCGACTGGCTGGACGGCACCGGAACCTCCCTCGCCGGGCCGCCGGTACTGCTGACCTGGCAGGCCTCGGTGATCCCGCCCGTCCTCGTGGTGCTGCTCGCCGCGGTCGCCTGGCTCTCCTGGCGCACCTCGCGGCTCGGCCACGCCGAACGCGCCGCCGTCGGCCTCGACCACGCCGGCGAGCCGGAGGACGCGGCACGCACCCGCCGTATCGCCGGGGTCCGTGCCATGGCCGCCCTCACCGACCGGACGCCGCTCGTCGTCGCCGTGCTCTGCGCCGCCACCCTGGTGCTGGGCGCCGGAGCGCTGGTGGGCGCGCTGGCCACCGGGAAGACACCGGACGCGGCCGCCGACCGGACCCACGCGCTGGTGCACGGCGCGGCCCAGGCCTCCCAGGCGCTCGGCTCGTGGCTGGTCGGGCTCGGCTTCATACTCTTCGTCACCTGGGGTCGGCGCGCCTACAAGGACGCCTCGGCCCGGCGCACCATCGGCATCCTCTGGGACGTCGGCACCTTCTGGCCGCGCGCCGCCCACCCCTTCGCCCCGCCCTGCTACGCGGAGCGCGCGGTCCCCGACCTGACCTGGCGCATGGACACCTGGACCCGCGGCACCGGCGGCCGGCTGGTCATCTCCGGCCACTCCCAGGGCAGCGTCCTCGCGGCCGCGGCGGCCTGGCAGCTGACCCCGTCGGTCCGCAAACGCGTCGCCCTGCTGACGTACGGCTCCCCGCTGGAGCGCCTCTACGGCCGCTGGTTCCCCGCCCACTTCGGTCCGGCCGAACTCGGCTTCCTGCACCGCGAGGTCGCCTGCTGGCGCAACCTCTACCGCCTCACCGACCCCATCGGCGGCCCCGTACGGATCCCCGGCGCCGACGGCGGCCCGGCGGTCGACCACACCCCCCTGAAGGACCCCCTCGCCTACGGACGCACCCCGGGGCACCCGCTCCCGGCCCCGATCCTGGGCCACTCCGACTACCAGGCGGACCCGGTCTTCGCCGAGGAACGGGAACGACTGCTGGCCCGACTGCGCCCGGAACTGCCCGGGCAGCGCCCGCAACCGGGCGGCTGATCAGGCGAGTTCGGGGAGGTCCTCCGCGTACAGCAGGGTGAGGTCGTCGGTGGTCGGGTCGGCGAGCTGGGCGACCCGGCTCGCATGCCGCTCGACCATCGCCTCGAAGGTCTGCCGGGCGGTGCGGCCGTTGCCGAACGCGGGGCCCTTGGGGAGCACCGTGAAGTACGTCCGCAGCGCCTCGGAGGCGCCCGGCGCCAGCCGGTACTCGTGCTCGTCCGCCTGCTGCTCCACGATCCGCAGCAGTTCGTCCGGGCCGTAGTCGCTGAAGGTGATGGTCCGGGAGAACCGGGACGCCACCCCGGGGTTGACCGAAAGGAAGCGCTCCATCTCCTCCGTGTAGCCCGCGACGATCACCACCACGGCGTCCCGGTGGTCCTCCATCAGCTTCACCAGCGTGTCGATGGCCTCCTTGCCGAAGTCCCGCCCGGCGTCCTCCGGCGACAGCGCGTACGCCTCGTCGATGAACAGCACACCGCCGTGCGCCCGTTGGAAGGCCTCCTGGGTGCGGATCGCGGTGGAGCCGATGTGCTCGCCGACCAGGTCGACCCGGGACACCTCGACCAGATGGCCCTTCTCCAGCACCCCGAGGGAGGCGAGGATCTCGCCGTAGAGCCGGGCGACCGTCGTCTTGCCGGTGCCGGGGGAGCCGGTGAACACCAGGTGCCGCTTGACCGAGGCGGCCTTCAGACCGGCCTGCTGGCGGCGCCGGCCGACCTCGATCATGTCGGTCAGCGCACGGACCTCGCGCTTGACGCTCTCCAGGCCGACCAGCGCGTCGAGTTCACCGAGCACGGCCTGGGAGGTGCGGGCCGGCTCCTCGGGCGCGGCCGGGGTGAGGAGCGGTTCCTGCTCGGTGCTGCGCTGGCCGGGGATCGCGCCCAGCAGGCCGGGGGACTGGTACGAGGTCTGTACGGCCGTCTCGTGCGCCGCGGCCGGCCGCAGGCTGCCGCTCTCGTCGCTGGTGCAGTCCTCCACCACCGGGCCGGTGCCGGAGCCCGCGGCCGGGCCGCCGTCCGCGAACTCGTACCCCCCGCGCGCGCACCGTTCCGTACGGCACTTGCGCAGTGTCGTACGGCAGCCGTCGATCACATGGAACCCGTAGCCGGCGCTGCCGGTGACCCGGCAGTTCTGGAAGGTGCCGCGGCCGCCCGCCGACACGTAGAAGCCCGCCTCGGCCGGGGAGTCCACCGTGCAGCGCTCGATGGTGGGGTCGGCGCCCTTGGTGACGATCACTCCGGTCTGGGTGCCGTCCACCGTGCAGTTGTTGAGGGTGCCTCCGCTGCCGTGGTCGCGGAACCAGGCACCGGTGGCCGCGTCCCGGATCCGGCAGTCGTCCAGCTGCGCGGTAGCCCCGTCGCTCACCGACACCGCCGTGTTGCGCACCTGGGAGAGGTCGCTGTCGACGACGTCCGCGCGGGAGCCGCGGTCCAGCACGAACAGGGCGTCCGGCACGTCGTGCACCCGGCAGGAGTCCAGGACGGCGGTGGCGCCGTCGCTCACCCACACCGCCGGGTAGTCGCCCGTGCTGTCGAAGATCTCGCACTGGTTGGCGTCCACGCGGGTGCCCGGGTCCCACACCGACAGCCCGTTGCGCCCGAACTGGCGCACGGTCGTGCGCGTCAGCGTCAGCACCGAGCGCGAACGCAGGTCGACCGCGTTCTCCGGGATGTCGTGGATACGGCAGTCGGCGAGGGTGAGCACCGCGTCGGTGTCGAGCGTCACGCCGTCGGCGGTGGTGCGGTGCACGTCGCAGTCGGTGAGGTGCGCCGTGGCCCGCGCGGTGACCTGCACGCCGGAGCCGCGCACCTCGTAGATCTCGCAACCCACGGCCTCCAGCGCGGAGTTCTCGCCGATCGCCGTCACCCCCGTGCCCGAGGCGTGGTGGATCCGGCAGCGCTCCAGCCGCGGGTGGCCGCCGCCGCGCACCGCCACGCCCGCCTGACCGGCCGCCACGACCTCGCACTCCTCGAACACCCCACCGCCGCCGTCGAGTACGGCGATCCCGATGCCGGCCGGGTTGTCCACGGTGCAGCGCCGCACCGTCGGCCGCGCCCCGCCGCGCACCTCGATGCCGGCGGCGGAGCGGGTGACGATCCGCACGTCCAGCAGCTCGGGCGTGCCCTCCTCGACGAGCAGCGCGGGCGCGGCCGCGTCCTGGCCCTCGACGTGCAGGTCCTGTACGACCGCCGAGGCCCGCACCGTCAGCGGCACCCCGTCCACGGGCGCGATGCGCACCGAGCCGGGCGAGCCCTCCGGGCCGCGCAGCGTCACCGCGCGCTGGACGACGAGGTTCTCCCGGTAGGTGCCGGGTGCGACCGTCAGGACGTCGCCGTCCGCGGCGGCCTCCAGGGCGGCGGCGAGCGACGCGTACTCACCCGTGCGGCGCCGCCACCTCGATGTGCCGGTGTGCGTCACCTGGACCGTGCCCTGTGCCATGGCGTTGCTGAGCCCCCACCTCGTCGTACAGATCGCTTGCTCGCCTTCGGGCCGGCCACCTCGGAGGATGTCCGGCCCCTGCGGTCCGCTCGCGCGCGGGTCGATACCGAATACGCTTCGGCCGGTCCACCGTAGCGTGCGCCGAGGTGGTGCACTGACCAGAGAGGCGAAGGCCCTCAGCTGCCGGTGCCGGCCTTGCCCCAGTCCGGGCCCGCCCGGTCCCAGGCCTGGTCCCAACGTGCGTATCTGCGCCGGACCATACGCCAGACGATCATCCGCCTGGCGCTCTCGACCAGACCCGCGGTGAGCAGGGTCGCGCCGAACCCGGCCAGCACGGCGTGGGTCGTCGCGGTGGCCGAGTCCAGCGGGCGGGCCGTCAGCAGGCCGTGCCCGTCCGTCCAGATGCCGAAGTGGTCGCCCTTGTGCGGTGACTTGAGGACCGTCAGGGCCGCGCCGTGCTGCCGGGTGCCGTCCGGTGCGGTCCAGTCGGCGAGGACGCGGCTGCGGGTGTCGTGGGCGCTGGTGGCGTCCGGGTCGGGCTCGACCAGGGAACCGCTCAGCTTCCGTACGACGGTGGCGGTGACCAGATGCCGGTCGTGGTGCTGCTGCCGGACGGACCGCTGGAGGGTGTCCTGGGCGGCGGCGCCGACGAGCGAGCCGAGCAAAGGCGCGGCCACCACGATCAACGACACTGCCACCAGGGCCACCCAGGCTTCGACCAGGTCGGTCGCGCGGCGCAGCGGATTGCGCCGCCAGCGCCACAGGCCGCGGATCGCTCGCACCGTCCACCACCCCCTTCCGCTCCGTGATAACCCCCGCCCGAGCCGTTCACCCGCGAGCCCGGCCGAAGAGAGAGCGAAATCACCCCGGCCAGGGCTCTCAGGAACTTCTCACGACCCCAACGACCGGGCCGCTGCCTTGGGTTCCCGCGGGGGCGGAGATCACTCGAGTCGAAGTCGGAGCAAGCTCGGGGGAGGTGGACGGGGAGCGGGTCCACGGCGGCGTGATCGTCCCGCGCCATGAGGGAGTCGCCGGCGGCGAGCGGAGCCTGTGCGGTGATCAGCAGGGGGCAGCCGGCGGAGAGGCGCATGGTCTCGCCCGGCAGCGCGTGGGCCGGGTCGATCGGGTGGCGGGGGCGAAGAGGAGGTCGGGCTCGCCCTCGGCGCGCCGGACGACGTGGCCGTCCCGGACCCATGCGGACATGGCGGATGTCGGTTCCCAGCTGGTCGTCGCACCATGCGTGCGTGGCCGGGCCGGGAGAACCCCCTCCTCCTGTGTGCCATGGACCTGTGTGCCATGGACGCCCGCCGGCATTCGCGGCCACCGGTTCCGGGACCGCCATCTCCGGCGGGGCCTGCCCGGGCGCGGGCAGGCGGATGCCGCCACCGGACAGCGGCTCGGCGGCGGCCGGTGCGGGACGCGGCTGTGCGCGCCGGGTGACGACCTTTCCCCCGTCGTCGATCAGAGCCCGGCGGCGGTCACCGGTCGGCCTCCAGGGCTCCACGACGGCCTGCCGGGGCGAGAGGCCCCGGAGCGTCCTGACCGGGTGAACGTGCGTCGACCGCAGTTCGGCGATCCCCATGACGCCATCGTGCCGGGCGGCACCGACATCAGGGGATGCCGATCAGTAGCCGCGGTACTGCTGCTGTTGCTGGTTGTTGTACGGGTCCTGGTACGGAGCCGTCGGCGCGGGGCGCGGAGCCGCCGGGCGCATCGCCTCGTACCCGGTGCCGCCCATCATCGGACGCGGCGGCTGCGGCTGCTGCTGGCCGGGGTAGCCGCGCGGTGCCGTCGCCTGCTGGGGGATGTACGCCGTGGGCGCCTGCTGCAGCGGAGCGGGCTGCTGCATCTGCGGGTAGCCGTAGCCGGGGGCCGGCTGGGAGGGGCCCGCCGGGAGGGCGGGCAGCGCCGACGGGAGCGCGGGCAGGTTCAGGCTGCTGGGCGCGTCGTAGGCGGGGGGGACCCGGATCGGGGCGATCTGCGGGGTGCCCCGCTCGGCCACGAGGGAGTCGTAGATCGGAGTGTCCGGGAAGGAGGCGGAGTAGTAGCCGCCGCCATAGGTGGAGCGGGGGGAGGTCATGGCACATAAGTTAAGCCCACGATGTGCTGGTTGGGGAGACCGATAAGAGGGTTGTTTTCCGTGTCGGCAGTGACGCCGGATCCCCAATCAGAGCGAACTCGGCAAAAAAGGACGGCAATCAACGTTCTGATCGTGTAAAGGCCGAGTTCCGCGCTGGTTACCGGCGGTTGGACAGGGATCTTCCTGTGCCGCAGATGGGACTTCCCTGTCCCCGGGAATAGGTTGTGCGGGTAGGGATGATCTGGGACCGCCGGGCGTGCCCGGCATGCCGACATGCGATGGGGGCGGACATGACAATGCCGAAAGGATCCAATACACCGGTGCCGACCACGGCGCTACGTGTCGAATTGGGCTGGCGCTCCGGCCCCGGTACCCCCGACGCGGATGCCTCGGCGCTGCTGCTGGTCGCCGGAAAAGTGCGCTCCGACGGCGACTTCGTCTTCTACAACCAGCCCGCGCACGCCTCCGGCGCGGTCCGCCACGAAGGCAAACGGCACTCCGGCGGCCAGGTCACGGACACCCTTTTCGTCGATCTCCCGCGCGTGGAGGCCCCGATCGAGAAGATCGTCCTGGCGGCCTCCGCCGACGGCGGCACGTTCGGCCAGGTCCCCGGTCTCTACATCGAGGTCCGCGACGCGGCCGACGGGAATGAGCTCGCCCGGTTCGACAGTAACGGCGCCACGGTGGAAACCGCTTTCGTCCTGGGTGAGTTGTACCGGCGCCAGGGCGGCTGGAAATTCCGTGCCGTGGGACAGGGCTACAGCAGCGGGCTCGAAGGACTCGCCACCGACTTCGGGATCACGGTGGACGAGCCGCAGCGTCCGGCATCGCCGGCATCGCCGGCACCGCCGGCAACGCCCCGCTCCGCCCCGCCGGTCACGCCCACGGTGACCGCGCCCCTCGCCGCCCCGCAGGCGCCGGCCCCGACGCCTCCGCCGTCCGGCGGTCTCCCCTTCCCGCAGCCCCCGGCGCCGACCACCGGCGGCCTGCCCGTCCCGCCGCCCGCGCCGGTGCGCCTGTCCAAGGTGACGCTCACCAAAGCGGCGCCCTCCGTCTCCCTGGCCAAACAGGGCGGCACCTCGGGCTCGCTGCGCGTCAACCTCAACTGGCAGGTCCGCAAGCAGTCCCCGGGCTGGGGCGGCCGGCACGGCGGGTCCGACCTCGATCTCGACCTGTGTGCCCTGTACGAACTCGCCGACGGCCGCAAGGGCGTCGTCCAGGCGCTGGGCAACGCCTTCGGCTCGCTCGCCAGGCCGCCGTACATCCATCTCGACGGCGACGACCGCACCGGCGGGGTGGCCAGCGGCGAGAACCTCACCGTCAACCTCGACCACAAACAGGACTTCCGGCGCATCCTGGTCTTCGTCACGATCTACCAGGGCGCCAGGTCCTTCGCCGACCTGCACGCCACCGTCACCCTCCAGCCCCAGCACGGCGCCCCGATCGACTTCTCCCTGGACGAGTGCACAGTCCCCTCGACCGTGTGCGCGCTCGCCCTGCTCACCAACACCGGCGGCGACCTGATCGTGCAGCGTGAGGCGCGTTATCTGGTCCCGGAGCGCGGGGTGAGCCCGCAGCGGACCGTCGACCGCGCCTACGGCTGGGGCATGAACTGGACGCCCGGCCGCAAGTGACAGTACGGGCGGCGGTCAGCCCTCGTCGGCCGCGGTGTCGGGACGCGCGTACGTACGGCCCTTCCAGGCGGCCCCACGCCCGCGGTAGTGCTGCACCGCCGAGTCGACCGTCATCAGGAGATAGAGGAACGCGGTGAACGGCAGCAGGGGGGCGAGCCACGGCGGCTGCCGGTAGTAGCGGAGCATCGGCAGGTACGTCGCGGTCATCACCAGCCAGGCCGCCGCCCCGACGAGCGCCGCCGTCGGGCTGCCGGTGACCGCGCCCGCCAGCACCGCCGCCGGGGGCACCAGGTAGACCAGTGCGAGACCGGCGACCGTACCGAGGAGCAGCAGCGGGTTGTGCCGCAGCTGCGCGTACGCACTGCGGGAGACCATGCGCCACAGGTCGTGCAGCCGGGGATAGGGCCGCACGCTGTCCACCCGGTCCGCCAGCCCCAGCCAGACGTGCCCGCCGGAGCCCTTCACCGCGCGGGCGAGCGCCACGTCGTCGATCACCGCGTGCCGGATCGCCTCCGGGATGCGCGCCTTCTCCGCCGTGTCGGCGCGCAACAGCACACAGCCGCCCGCCGCTGCCGCCGTACGCGACCCCTTCCGGCCGATCCGGCGGAACGGGTACAGCTGGGCGAAGAAGTAGACGAACGCGGGGACCACGAGCCGCTCCCACAGGCTCGCCACCCGCAGCCGCGCCATCTGCGAGACCACGTCGAAGCCCCCGGTACGCGCGGACGCCACCAGCAGCCGCAGGCTGTCCGGCTCGTGTGCGATGTCCGCGTCCGTCAGCAGCAGGTACTCGGGACCACGCGCGCGTGCCAGAGAGATGCCGTGCCGTACCGCCCACAGCTTGCCCGTCCAGCCCGCCGGCGGCTCGCCGGGCGAGGTCACCGTCAGCGGCAGCCCCCCGTGGCGTGCGGCCAGCTCCCGGGCCAGCTCCCCGGTGCCGTCCGTACTGCCGTCGTCGACCAGGAACACCTCCGCCCGCCCCGGATAGTCCTGCGCCAGCAGCGACGGCAGACTCAGGGGCAGTACGGGCGCCTCGTCCCGGGCCGGCACGACCACGCACACATCCGGCCACTCCCCGGGATCGTGCCGGGGCGGCAGCCGGACGTCGGTGCGCCAGAAGAAACCCTGGCAGAGCAGCAGCCACAGCCAGGCGGCGAGGGATACGGCGGCGGTCCACACGATGGCGCTCACCCGCGCAGTCTGCCCCATGGGACCTTCCCCAACGGCCCATCGTCTATCGTGGCCGGGTGAAGATCGCGCTCATCGACTCCGGAATCGGCCTGCTGGCGGCCACCGCAGCGGTACGGCGGCTGCGCCCCGACGCGGATCTCGTCCTCTCCTTCGACCCCGAGGGCATGCCCTGGGGGCCACGCACCCCCGAGGGCATCACCGAGCGCGCCCTGGCGGTCGCCGAGGCCGCGGCCGCCCGCCACCCCGACGCGCTGATCGTCGGCTGCAACACGGCGACCGTGCACTCCCTGCCCGCACTGCGAGCCCGCCTGGAACCCGGCATCCCCGTCATCGGCACCGTCCCGGCGATCAAGCCGGCCGTGGCGGCCGGCGGCCCGGTCGCGATCTGGGCTACCCCCGCGACCACCGGCAGTGCCTACCAGCGGGGCCTGATCGAGTCGTTCGCCGACGGCGTGCCGGTCACCGAGGTGCCCTGCTGGGGCCTCGCCGAGGCCGTGGAGCACGCCGACCAGGCGGCCGTCGACGCCGCCGTGAGGGCCGCGGCCGAGCTCACGCCCGACGATGTAAGGACCGTCGTCCTGGGCTGCACCCATTACGAACTTCTGGCGGAACGTATCCGTGCCGCCGTGCAGCCCCCCGGTGCCGCAACCGTCGTCCTGCACGGCTCCGCCGTGGCGGTGGCGGCCCAGGCGCTGCGCCGGATCGGTGCGCAGCCCGCCCCCGACGCACCCGCCACCGGCACGGTGACGGTGCTGCTCAACGGCCGTGAGGGCGAGCTCCCCGAGGCCGCGCTCGGCTACGCCGAGGCCCGCCTGCTGCGGACGGCCAGCCCCGCCGCGTCCCAGTGAGCCCTCGGGGCCGCGAATACCGCCGATCTGAGCAGTCACCCTCCGCAACGCGGTACCCGCGCAGCGAAACCTGAGTAATCTCGTAGATATGAGGGACCACCCCCACGACCGCTCCCTGGACAAGAAGGACTCCCCGCAGCCGGATGTCTGGACGGGGCGCGCCACCAACCGGGTCCAGTGGCTGCTGGCGCTGGTCGGCGCCGCCTGCATGGCACTCGGCGTCGAACTGGCCGTGGACTCCGCCTGGACCTCGGGGATCGCCCCGCTGGTGATGGCGGTCGTGGGCTGCATCGCCGCCGGGCTGCTGGTCCTCTTCGGCACCCTCGCCTTCGTGCATGTCGACCTGAAGCTCGACAAGGAGTGCCTCGAGGTCCGGTGCGGCCATATAGGGGTACCGCGCCGTCGTATCCCGCTCTCCCAAGTGGTCGGCGCCGACTTCACCCCACAGATCACCCCGCGTCACTGGGGCGGCTGGGGCTACCGCTGGCGGCCCGAGAAGGGCACGGCCGTCGTCGTCCGCCGCGGCGAGGGCATCGTCCTGCGCCTGTGGGACGGCCACACCTTCACGATCACCGTGGACAACGCCGAGTCGGCGGTCCGGGTCATCAGGGAACGCCTGCGGACCATCACACCCGGTACCGCGCACTGAGGTGGCCGACGGGGCTGTGTGGCTCGGACACATGGGTGCGGGACATATATAGGGGTGCCTTCAGCTCTGGTCGGTCTCAACCCTGTGGGACACCCGCGACCCATGGCCGGGCCGTCGCCAGGCCCGCCAGCAGGCCCGCGCCCGCCGACACCGTCGTGAAACTCAGCGCGTCGCCGACCGCGGCGACCGCGGCCAGCGCCGTGAGCGCCGCGCCCGCGGTGAGCACGACCGGCGTGGAGCGGGTCGAGCGCCACAGGGCGTAGAGGATCCAGCAGAACGCGGCGGCCAGCAGGAGGACACCGACCAGTCCCTGTTCGGCGGCCTGCTGGAGCGGCGCGGAGTGCGGCTTGCCGTCGGGCAGCAGGGCCTCGGACGCGGTGCCGCTCAGCTCGCCGAACCGCCCGGGTCCGACGCCCAGGGCGCTGTTCCGCCGGGCGAGATGCAGGGCGTCCCGCCACAGCTGGACGCGGCGCTCGGTGAGGGGGCCCGACAGGGCGGTGGTGAGGCCGGTGGGCAGGACGTTCGCGGCGACCGCCCAGACCGTGCCGGTCACCAGCGCGGCGGCCAGGGCCAGCCCGGCGATGCCCGGGCCCCGACCGCGCAGCCGGCCGGCGGCCAGGGAGCACAGCAGCACAGCGGCACTGGCCACGCACCCCATCGCCGAGCCCATGGCCGCCCCGGTCACCGCGATCGCGGCGGCCAGCGCCCGCAGCCCGAACCGCAGCGCCGGAACCGGTGTCGCCCAGGCGGCACAGCACACGCCACCCGTCGCGAGGACCAGCAGCGCCGCGACGGCACCGGCATGGCCGAGCGGTGCCGTGAACTGAGGGCCCGCGGTCACCTCGGGCATCGCCACCGCCAGGGCCAGCCCGGCCAGCCCGCCCACGGAGGGCGCGGCCACCGGCCACAGCGACCCCGACATCCGGCCCGCGGCATAGCCCGCGGCCACGGCGAGCACCGCCAGCAGTACGCCCTCGGGCCGTCCGTCCCGCCCGGCCGCCGAGAGCAGCGGCCATACGGCGCACGCCCCGAGCACCACGACGCCCACCGCGTCAGAAACGTTTCGTCTGTCGTTGTCCGCGTCCGCCGCGACAGCGGACGTCATCCCGGTCGACCCCACCGTCGCCCCCCGTACCCGGTCCCCCGACCTGTGGCAGGCCCCGCCACCCGCCTCGGCTCACCGTAACCGGTGATGCCCGTTTTGTGGACGACTTGAGCGGGAACGGTGTGATTCCTGCATGCCGAGACCGTGCTGTCGGCCGCACAGTCGGCCGCCGTACACTCCCGGAGTGACCGCCACCGCAACTTCCGTCGACCAGTCGGACCAGCTCACACCGCCCCTCGCGCCCCGCGAACGCGGCCTGCGGCTGCTGCGCCGTCTGGTCCCGGCCGCCGCCTCCGCGCTCTGCGGAGTGCTGCTGTACGTCAGCTTCCCGCCGCGCACCCTGTGGTGGCTGGCCCTGCCCGCCTTCGCCGGATTCGGGTGGGTGCTGCGCGGCCGCACCTGGAAGGCGGCCCTCGGCCTCGGCTATCTCTTCGGACTCGGCTTCCTGCTGCCCCTGCTGGTGTGGACCGGCGTCGAGGTCGGCCCCGGGCCGTGGCTCGCGCTGGTGGCCATCGAGGCGATCTTCGTCGCCCTGGTCGGTGTGGGCGTCGCCGCCGTGTCCAGACTGCCGGCCTGGCCGGTGTGGGCGGCCGCCGTGTGGATCGCCGGTGAGGCGGTACGCGCGCGCGTACCCTTCAGCGGCTTCCCCTGGGGCAAGATCGCCTTCGGCCAGGCGGAGGGCGTCTTCCTGCCGCTCGCCGCGGTGGGCGGCACCCCCGTGCTCGGCTTCGCGGTCGTCCTGTGCGGATTCGGTCTGTACGAGGTGGTGCGCCTGGCCGGCGAGGGGCGCCGCACGCGGGAGATCCGGCGCGGGGCGGCGGCCGCGGCCTTGCTGAGCGTGGCCGTCCCCGTGGTCGGCGCGATCGCCGCCCGGACACTGGTGAGCGACAAGGCGGAGGACGGCTCGGTCACCGTCGCGGTCATCCAGGGCAATGTGCCGCGGGCCGGCCTTGAATTCGCGGCCCAGCGGCAGGCCGTGCTGGACTACCACGTGAAGGAGACGCTCAAGCTGGCCGCCGACGTCAAGGCGGGCAAGGTCGCCAAGCCGGACTTCGTGCTGTGGCCGGAGAACTCCTCCGACGTCGACCCGTTCGCCGACGCCGACGCGGCCGCCGTGATCAACGAGGCCGCCACGGCGATGGGCGTGCCCATCTCGGTCGGCGGGGTCGTCGAACGGGGCGGCAAGCTCCTCAACGAGCAGATCCTGTGGGACCCGGTCAAGGGCCCGACGGCGACGTACGACAAGCGGCAGATCCAGCCCTTCGGCGAGTACCTCCCGCTGCGCGGTCTGGTCGGCGCCATCAACAAGAACTGGACCAGCATGGTCCGGCAGGACTTCAGCCGGGGCTCCAAGCCCGGTGTGTTCGACATCGACGGCACGAAGGTCGGCCTCGCCACCTGCTACGAGGCCGCCTTCGACTGGGACGTGCGGGACACCGTGACGCACGGAGCCGAGATGATCTCCGTGCCGAGCAACAACGCCACGTTCGACCGCAGCGAGATGACCTACCAGCAGCTCGCCATGTCCCGGATCCGCGCCGTCGAGCACAGCCGGACCGTCACCGTGCCGGTGACCAGCGGCGTCAGCGCGATCATCATGCCGGACGGGAAGATCACCCAGAAGACCGGCATGTTCGTGCCCGCCTACCTGGTCCAGAAGGTGCCGCTGCGCACCTCCGAGACCCCCGCGACCAAGCTGGGCATCCTGCCCGAGATCGCGTTGGTGCTGGTCGCGGCGGGTGGGATCGGCTGGGCGATCGGGTCGGGGCTGCGCTCCCGGCGCGCCGGTGACGCGTAGCCGTACACCCGCTGTACGCCCCGTGGCTTCGGCCGGTTCCGGGGAACCGGGCGGTTAGGGTCGGCGCATGGCCACTCCTGACTTCATCCATGCGATCCGGGCCTCCGCCGGCCACCAGCTGCTGTGGCTGCCCGGGATCACCGCCATCGTCTTCGACGACGAGGGCAGAGTGCTCCTGGGCCGCCGCACCGACACCCGCAAGTGGTCGGTCATCGGTGGCATTCCGGATCCCGGGGAGCAGCCCGCGGCCTGCGCCGTGCGGGAGGTCTTCGAGGAGACGGCGGTGCGCTGTGTCGCCGAGCGGGTGGTCCTGGTCCAGGCGCTGAACCCCGTCACCTACCCGAACGGTGACGTCTGCCAGTACATGGACATCACCTTCCGCTGCCGGGCCGTCGGCGGCGAGGCCCGCGTCAACGACGACGAGTCGTTGGAGGTGGCCTGGTTCGGCGTGGACGCCCTGCCGGAGCTGAACGAGTTCGGTGTGTTCCGGATCAAGCAGGCCATGTCGGATGCACCCACATGGTTCGACGCTACGGCTTTCAGCTGAAGTATGTGCGCTGACCCTATGTGGTCCCGGGGGAGGGCCGCCTAGGGTCGGATCATGACCTCGCCCAGCGCCCTCCCTGGCCCCCAGCCGCCCGCCCTCGACCTGCGGGGCCGTACCGCCCTGGTCACCGGTGCCGCCGGGGGCATCGGCCGCGCCTGCGCGCTCCGCCTCGCGGCCGCCGGAGCCCAGGTGAGAGCCGTGGACCGGGACGCGGCCGGGCTGGCCGAACTGACGGAGGCAGCCGGACGGGTCGTCGGCCCGGCCGGCGGCGGCGTCGAGCCGTACGTCCTCGACCTCACCGACCTGGACGCGGCCGAGCGCGCCGCCGCCGGCACCGACGTCCTCGTCAACAACGCCGGCATCCAACTGGTGCGCCCCATCGAGGAGTTCCCGCCGGACGTCTTCCACACCGTGCTGACGGTGATGCTGGAGGCCCCGTTCCGGCTCATCCGGGGCGCGCTGCCACATATGTACGGGCAGGGCTGGGGGCGGATCGTCAATGTGTCCTCCGTCCATGGACTGCGCGCCTCCGCCTTCAAGTCCGCCTATGTGGCCGCCAAACACGGTCTGGAGGGGCTCTCCAAGACGGCCGCCCTTGAGGGCGCACCCCATGGCGTGACCTCGAACTGTGTGAACCCCGGCTATGTGCGCACCCCGCTGGTCGAGAAGCAGCTCGCCGACCAGGCCCGGGCGCACGGCATCCCCGAGGAACGGGTGCTGTCCGAGGTGCTCCTGACGGACACCGCCGTGAAACGGCTCGTCGAACCGGAAGAGGTCGCCGAGGCCGTGGCCTATCTCTGCGGCCCCCAGGCGTCCTTCGTCACGGGCACCTCACTCGTGCTCGACGGCGGCTGGACAGCCCACTGAAGGGCAGGGCGGCAACCGGTCCGCGAGTTTTCCACAGGCCCGACGGACCGCGGCGACGATGCGGAATCCTGTGACCATGTCGCGCAATCAAGTGCAGTCCGCCAGGTGGCCGGCCCCGGCAGAAGCGGTCGGCGCCCTCGCCGAGGGTGCCGAGGTGGTCTCCGGCGCCGATCCGGCGTACCTCGAACTGCTGGCCAGGGGCGCCTCGGCGGAGGCCTACGAGCAGCCGCTGCTGGTCGCCCGTGCCGAAGGCCGGCCGCCCGAGCTGATCGCCGAACTGGAGCGGGCCAGACTCCTCGCGCTGCGGGTCCGCACCGAACTGGAGGGCAGACGGCGGCGCGAGGCGGAGCTGTCCGCGCTCTTCGAGACCGCGCACGACCTGGCGGGACTGCGGGACGTGGACGCCGTACTCCAGGCGATCGTCCAGCGCGCCCGCTCCCTGCTCGGCACGGACGTCGCCTACCTGAGCCTCAACGACCCGGCCCGCGGCGACACCTACATGCGGGTCACCGAAGGCTCCGTCGCGGCCCGCTTCCAGCAGCTGCGGCTCGGTATGGGGGAGGGGCTCGGCGGGCTCGTCGCACAGACCGCGCGGCCCTACGTCACCGACGACTACTTCAGGGACGACCGCTTCCAGCACACCCTCACCATCGATGCCGGGGTGCGCGACGAGGGCCTGGTCGCCATCCTCGGGGTGCCGCTCATGCTGGGGCCGCAGGTCATCGGCGTGCTGTTCGCGGCTGACCGGCGGGCGCGCGTCTTCGAACGGGAGCAGATCGCACTGCTCGGCTCCTTCGCCGCGCTGGCCGCGGCCGCCATCGACGGGGCGAACCTGCTCACGGAGACCCGTGCGGCCATGGCCGGCCTGGAGCGGGCCAACGAGATCATCAAGGACCGCAGCGCGGTCATCGAACGGGCCTCGGACGTCCACGACCGGCTCGCCGAACTCGTGCTGCGCGGCGGCGGAGTCCATGACGTGGCCGCCGCCGTCTCCCAAGTCCTCGGCGGCACCGTGGAGTTCACCGACACCGCTGACGCCCGCTCGCTGGCGACCTCGCGCACGGAAGGGCACGCGGTCCGGCACGGCGACGACTGGATCGCCGCGGTCGCCGCCGGTGGCGAACTGCTCGGCGCGCTGGTACTGCGCGGCCGCCCCGGCTTCGACCCCGTCGACCAGCGCACCCTGGAACGCGCCGCGATGGTCACCTCGCTGCTCCTGCTGGCCCGCCGCTCCGCCGCCGAGGCCGAACAGCGGGTGCGCGGCGAGCTGTTGGACGACCTCCTCGACGCGCGCGACCGCGATCCGCGCCAACTGCGCGACCGCGCCGCCCGGTTGCACGCCGACCTCGACGCCACCCATGTCGTGCTCGCCGCCCGGCTGGACGGCCCGGCGGCCAGTGCCGAGGAGGAGGCGGCTGCCCGCCGCCGGCTCTGGTCGGCCGCCTCCCACCTCGCCACCACCCGGCACGGCCTGGCCGCGGCCCGTGACGGCGGCACCGTCCTGCTGCTGCCCCTGGACCCCGGTGACACCGCCGCCGATGTGGCGCGGCACACCGCCCGCCGGCTCGGCACCGCCGTCCACCAGCCGGTGACCGTCGGTGCCTCCGCGCCCGTCGCCGACCTCGCCGTCCGGCCCGACACCGTGGGCGCCGGCTATGCCGAGGGCCGCCGCTGCGTCGACGCGCTCCACGTCCTCGGCCGGGGCGGGGACGGCGCCGCCGCCGAGGACTTCGGTTTCCTCGGCCTGCTCCTCGCCGGCGAACGGGACGTCACCGGATTCGTCGAACGCACCATCGGCCCGGTCGTCGCGTACGACGCACGGCGCGGCACGGAACTGCTGCGCACCCTCGACGCCTACTTCGCCTCCGGGATGAGCCCGGCCCGTACGAAGGACGATCTCCATGTCCATGTGAACACGGTGGCCCAGCGGCTGGAGCGGGTGGCCCGCCTCCTCGGCGACGACTGGCAGAGCCCCGCACGCGTCCTGGAGATCCAACTTGCGTTGCGCCTGCACCGGTTGGGGGCGCCACCGGAGCACCGCTGATCCCCGGGGACCAGCGGCGCACGCTCACCCGGTGTGTGCGTCGGCCCTGCTGCTCGCCGTGACGGTCCCGGTGCCGTCGTCGGCCAGGTCGCGCCGCCGGGTCTCCTTCGCCGCGGCCACCGCGACCAGGGTGAGCAGGCAGGCCGCGATCACATACAGGGCGATCGGGGTCGAGCTGCCGTAGGCCGACAGGAGCGCGGTGGCGATCAGCGGGGCCGGTGCCCCGGCGGCGACGGAGGCGAACTGGGCGCCGACGGAGGCGCCGGAGTAGCGCATCCGGGTCGCGAACATCTCGGAGAAGAAGGCGGCCTGGGGCGCGTACATGGCGCCGTGCAGCACCAGACCGACGGTCACCGCCAGCACCAGATAACCGAACCGCCCGGTGTCCACCAGGGCGAAGAACGGGAACATCCACAGCCCGATCCCGGCCGCGCCCAGCAGATAGACGGGCCGCCGTCCGACCCGGTCGGAGAGCGCGCCCCACGCCGGGATCACGGCGAAGTGCACGGCGGAGCCGATGAGCACGGCGTTCAGGGCGGTCTGCTTGGAGACGTCGGCGGACGTGGTGGCGTACACGAGGATGAAGGCGGTGATGACGTAGTAGCTGATGTTCTCCGCCATCCGGGCGCCCATCGCCACCAGCACATCGCGCCAGTGGTGCCGCAACACCGAGACGAGCGGCGGCAGTTCGGGAGTCCCGGCACTCCGCCGGGCCTCGGACCGCGCCAACGCCTCCCGGAACACGGGCGATTCGTCGACGGAGAGGCGCACCCACAGACCGACGACGACCAGGACACCGGAGAGCAGGAACGGGATTCGCCAGCCCCAGCCCACGAAGGCGTCGTCCGACAGCACGGCGGTGAGCAGCGAGAGCACACCGGTCGCGAGCAACTGCCCGGCCGGCGCGCCGGTCTGCGGCCACGACGCCCAGAACCCGCGCCGGCGCGCGTCCCCGTGCTCGGACACCAGCAGGACGGCGCCGCCCCACTCACCGCCGAGCGCGAACCCCTGCACCAGCCGCAGGAGGGTCAGCAGCACGGGTGCGGCGCTGCCGACCGTCGCATGCGTCGGCAGCAGTCCGATGGCGAAGGTCGCACCACCCATCAGCAGCAGACTCAGCACCAGCAGCCGCTTGCGTCCGAGGCGGTCTCCGTAGTGCCCGAACACCAGCGCTCCGAGCGGCCGGGCGGCGAACCCGACGGCGTAGGTCAGGAACGACAGCAGTGTGCCGACGAGAGGGTCCGAGCCGGGAAAGAACAGCTTGTTGAAGACGAGGGCGGCCGCAGAGCCGTACAGGAAGAAGTCGTACCACTCGATAGTGGTGCCGATGAGGGACGCGGCGACGATGCGCTTGAGGCTGGCGGGGGCTGGTGGAGCGGCTGCGGGCGACGACATCGGCACCACTTCCTGGGGTGTGACGGGGACGTTTGCGTGTCGCCACACCGTAGGAATCCGCAGGTCAGGCGCACATGTGGCGGGGCAACATAGTTCGAGGGTTCGCTATGCGTGCGGCCACCATGCCGGCTCGTGGAAAGGCGGTTCAGGGGAGCGATGGTGGTCAAATCAAGTGCCGTCCGGGACGCGCAGTTCAGGGTGATTTGATGGTGCGGTGCTGACTCCCGTGCTGGTTTGGTGCTGACTAAAAGCCCACGTCATCACCTGTGCTCACCCCTCCCGTGCTGACTTGGTGCTGACTACACTCCGTTGAACTCGGACATCTTGGGGCTGATTGACTCAGGGCCTTTCCGCGGTAGGCGACCTGACTGATAGGCCGACCGGCCTTGCCGCTCGGCTCTGCGGGCACGGACAAAGCGCTGCGCCTGGGTGTGGTGCGCGTTCGTCCCAGCAGATTCTTCGTCTGCTGGTGGGGTTGGCGATCAGCGGGTCCAGCGGCCACACGGGGGCGTCGTAGCGGGCGATGGGTCCGGTGTACTCGGCGACGACACGGTCGGACCGGATGCTCGCCGTCTCCGGAGACGGCACAAGCGACACGGCGATGGGCAGGGTCACAGGTCGTAATGTCCGTTCAGGAGTTGCTCGATGGCCTCGCGGTCGGCGGCCGTGACTCGGGAAAGCGCCTCGCGCCAAACGTGCGGACCGAGCCGATTCTGCAGATCGTCCAGACGGGCGTGGGCATTGCCCCAGTCGGCAGACCAGACCGCCGGGTCCAGGACGGTCCGCAGACCTTCGATGCCCTGGTGGAGATGCGCGAGCCGGGGATGGTGGATCGGAGTGACACGGGCGTTCGGGCAGGCGGTGCAGAGCAGGAACGAGGCCCGGCAGCCGGAGCCACTGCCCGTGAACGGGCTGTGGTGGTAGTCGGTGCACGCCGCGGTGACCGTCTCCAAGTCGCCGGGCTGGGCCGCATCACTGAGCCGCGCCCGCAGGGTGCGGCGAGCGTGGTCGAGGGCGTCGGTGATGCCGTCGGCGATCACATCGGCGGCGGCCTGCTGGGCCTGAGGCTCGGACAGCACGTAGACGCTGTCGTGGGTGTCCTGGGTGTTCTGCCCGGGCTCGCGCCTGTGCGGGACGTTGACCGTTTTGCGTAGACGCCGCATGGGCGAACCGGCCAGTCCCACCTGCTGTCCCCAGACGTAGGGTGCCGTGTGGTGCAGACCGACGCCGATCACGCCGACCCGAAGTTCGTCGTCTCTCTTCCCCTGGCAGGGCCTGTTCGTGCGCCAGAGCAGCAACCGGTCCAGGCCGGGAGCGTGTTCGGCCACCAAGGCGCGGGCATAGGCCGTCGCCTCCAAAGCCTGGGTGATCAGGCGTCCGGGCGAGTCGGCGCCGAAGTCAGTGATGTTCCTGGTCTCGAAATGCCGGTCGGCACCACGGCGGCGCTTTTCCAGCTCGATCCGATAGACCGGGAAGGCGCCCTCGCCCGAGTCGGGGGTCGCACGGGGAACGGGCAGCTCGGACACAGTGGTGGCGTTCAGCCCGTGGTCGGTCACCAGCAGCACCGCCAGAGCGACCGCCTCCATGCGGTTCAGAAAGAGCCGTTCCCAGGTGGCCGCGGCGTTCTCGCCACCCAAAGCGAACACATAGCGCGAGACCACCCCGCGGCGACGTCCGTCAGATCCCACGTACTGGGGAACGTCACCGGTCCGAGCCAGACAGTCCAGGGCCTCGCCGATGAGCCACTGACGAGTGCCGGGCTCCACGGCGCCAGCCAGCCACCGGTGCAGCAGCTCCGTGTTCTCGCGAATGCGCAGACAAGCGGAGCGGAACATCCGCTGGGCGGCGAGGCGAAGCTGCCGCAATTCGTCCGGAGTGAACGCCGTCTCCGCCTTCTCGACTCGCGGAACACGCTTGGCCATGGCCTCACGGACCGGCTGGGGAAGACGTGAATCCGGCCGCAGGAAACCGGCAATCATGAAGATCTGAGACCGGCCCGATGCGCTTCGCGGGCGGCTGATCCGCCAGGCGTTCCAGACCGCCACTGTCAGCTCGTCGACATCCGTCGGCGGCTGATCCTGGGCGGCGAGGAACCGGGCGAAGGCCCGCAGTTCCTTCCAGGTCGACCGGCTCGCGGACAGCGAATTCCAGCCGCCGCCAGGGGCGCATCTGGCGGCGAACAGCGCAGCCCAGGAGCGCTGCATGGCCGGTGCCAGCGGCAGGGTGCTGAAGTCGTAGTCGGCCACCGAGCCCTTCGCGCTGCGGTGGCGGACGACGAGGCCGCCCGGTTCGCGGACCACGGGGCGGTGGTGCGGCGCATTGGGCAGCGCGGCCGACCGGCCCCGCCGGTTCACGTGACCTCCATCCGGTCGTCCAAATCCTGGACACCCTCGCTCTCGCAGGCGATCCGCGCGAAGAGCGCGGTCATCCGCTCCTGCGTCAGCCCGGCGATGCCAGTCACGTCCGCTGCGGGCTCGGCCAGCAGGGACTGCAGCTGCAGATCTGCGACTGGGGCTAATGGTGACGTCGGGTATTGGAACTGTCCGAATGCCTGTCTGTTGGCTTTGTACGTGACCGCGGAAGTCGTTTCGATGTGACCGTGGGAGTCACTGGCTGAGCGAGTTTGCGATGTCAGCTTGTTTTGATGTCACCAGGGGGCTTGCGGCGTTCGCCTCCCGCCTGCGTGACCGCTCTCGAGTCGTCTGTCCCGGCTGCCGTCGCTAGGCCATACGGGCCATCGAGTGCCGCCGTTCGATGGATAGGCGCTCGGGTCCGATGCGGCTGTCGTCCGCCTGGGACACCTTCCGTGTGGGCGTACCGGTGGATATGCCCCGGCCCGAAGAGGAACCCAGTGTCGTGCGGGTTCCGAACCGCTTGCCCGTCGTTCACCTGGGTGGTTGCAGGAAGGACCCTCGACGTGTCTGATCCCGTCGTACTCATCACGGGCGCGCTCACCGGTATCGGCCGCGCCACCGCCTTGGCTTACGCACGTCAAGGCGCGAACCTTGTGGTCTCCGGCCGCCATGAGGACGTGGGTGAGCAGTTTGCCGGGGAGCTGGCCGGCCTCGGCGCCCCGGCGGAGTTCGTGCGTGCCGACGTCCGTTTCGACGCCGATGCGAAGGACCTCGTCGACCGTGCGGTCGCGCGGTTCGGGCGGATCGATGTCGCTGTCAACAACGCCGGCACGGAAGGAACACCCGGCCCTGTCACCGAGGTGACCGACGAGGCTTACCAGGCCACCTTCGATACCAATGTCAAGGGAACGCTGCTGTGCTTGAAGCACGAGTTCCGGGTCATGGGGGAACAGGGCGGCGGCAGCATCATCAACGTCAGCTCCACCTTGGGCATGATGGGTTACCCCGGGGTGACCTTGTACGTCGGCAGCAAGCACGCCGTCGTCGGCATCACCAAGGCGGCCGCACTCGAAGGCGCCGCCCACGGTATCCGGGTCAATGCGGTCGCGCCTGGCTACACCCGGACCGCTATGTACGAGCGGTTCACCGGCGACGACACGGCGCGTGACGCGGTCGATTCGGTGCTGCCTATGCACCGGGCAGGCACCCCGGAGGAGATCGCCGAGGCTGTCCAGTACCTGGGTTCGGACAAGGCGAGCTACGTCACCGGGCACATTCTCGTGGTCGACGGCGGCCTCATGGCGGGCGGGCCCCTGTTCCCGAGCACGTGAATCGCAGGTCGGCGCAGGCCGTGTCGGGCCTCGGCGGCGCGCTGCCCGCCCAACGGGATGTTCCGGTTCTCATCGTGACCAGGCGGGCGGCTCCACAGCACCCGAGCGACACTAAAAGTCACTGACATTGATCACGCCGCTCCCCGAGAAACGACTCCCGAAGTCACGACGAAACGACTCCCCCAGAAACTGACACAGCCAGTCTGTGGTAGCGCAGGGTCTGGGCCAGGGCAGGTCAGCGATGCTCGGGTCTGTACGGTGAGTGGTGTAACTCCCGAGCTGGAAGCGACAGTTGATGACTGACGTGACGAGTGACACCGAGGCCGGGAAGGCCACTGTGAGTGGGACGAGCGCCGTGGATGACGGGCTGGTCGCCGAGTTGGTTGCCCGGGCTCAGGCCGGTGGCGTGAAGCTCACCGGGGAGGGTGGCCTCCTGCAACAGCTGACCAAGCGGGTGCTGGAATCCGCGCTGGAGGGCGAGCTCACTGATCATCTGGGCCATGAGCCCGGTGAGCGGGCCGAGGGCGGTAGGGAGAACTACCGCAACGGGCACCGGTCCAAGACGGTGATCACCGAGTCGGGGCCGGTCGAGATCGCTGTGCCGCGGGACCGGGCCGGGTCGTTCGAGCCGCAGCTGGTCAGGAAGCGTCAGCGGCGTCTGGGCGGGGTGGACGAGATGGTCCTGTCGCTGTCGGCGAAAGGACTCACGCATGGGGAGATCTCCGCGCATCTCGCCGAGGTGTATGGCGCGGAGATCTCCAAGTCCACGATCTCCACGATCACCGACAGCGTGATGGCCGGCATGGCGGAATGGCAGAACCGTCCGCTGGACAGCGTCTACCCGGTCGTGTTCATCGACTGTGTGAACGTGAAGGTCAGGGTTCTGTCGACGATCTTGTGATCCAGTGCGGAAGGCGTCACCGCGCGAGCAGGACACGTTTGCGGAGGAGATCGAGGCTGGCACGGCCGAACAT
>NZ_JBICZJ010000013.1:181508-284845 GCF_043201895.1 Streptomyces sp. NPDC048254 | reverse complement strand
TGTCAACGTCCCCCAGCCTTCGGCCGGGGGTGCCCCCACCGCGTTGCCGCCCTCCTCCGCCTTGCAGTCGGACGCACCAGGCCCCGCTCACCGGCACTGATGATGTGCCGTTGTTCTCCTGCGACCTGATCCGCCGGACAGACCCTAGGCGTCGAGGGCGGCTTCCCGGAACACCTCCGTGAAGGCCGCCCGGACCACCGATCCCGGCGTACGGTCCAGGACCCCGAACACCACGTGCTCGAAGGTCCGGGCGAACGGTCCGCCGGGGCCCAGCAGCCCCTGGAAGGCCCCCGCGACCTGCCGGGGGTCGTTCTGGAAGACCCCGCAGCCCCAGGCGCCGAGGACCAGCCGCCGGTAGCCGTGCGCGGCGGCCACCTCCAGGACCCGCCCGGCCCGGGCGCCGAGGGCGCCCGGCAGTTCAACGGTGCGTTCCGGCGTCGTACGGCGTATCACGCCCGCGTTGGGCGCGGCGGACGTGAGGAATCCGGCGCGGTAGGGCTCCGTGAGGAGGCGGCCGCGGTCGTCACGGAAGACCGGGACGGCCGGGGAGTGGATCACCCGGTCCGAGTAGAACGGGTCGCGGTGGGCGCGGTGGTGGTCGTAGAAGGCTCTGGCGTGCAACTGGCAGGCGTAGAGCGCGGAGGCGCGGCACAGGGCCTCCTCCTGCGCCTGGGCGCCGTTCAGATAGCCGCCGCCCGGGTTTCGGGCCGAGGCGAAGTTCAGGACCGCGACCGGGGCGTCGGCCAGCCGGCGGGCGGCCTCCAGGCTGCTCTCGCCGGTGACCTCGACGACCGTCCGCACCGGAGCGGTCGCCGGAACCGGCACCGGTTCCGGACCGTGGATCCGCGTCCCGGCCTGTGCGGCCGCGATGTCGGCCGCCAGCAGGACCTCCCGGCCGTCGGGGGTCCGATAGGCCCCCGCCGCCACGATCCGTTCCGTCTCCTGGGCGATTCCGCGCAGGCGCGCGCTCATGGCGCCACCCCCGTGGGCGCCATGACCGCGGCCTGTGCGGCCTCCCCCGTCGTGCTCATGTACGCATCCTGGGTGATGCTGGTGATGCGGTGCAACGGAGTTTCGTGCGCCCGAAACGGTTCCGGAACGTGCGAGGAAGCAGAGGTTACCGATCTAGAACGTCCCGATAGGTGCCCTTGTGCGAATCGGCGCGAAGGTCTTGGGTGTAACGGACGTAGCCGTCCCGGACCCCTCCACGGCCGGGCCGGCGGCATGGTGGAATCTCAGGAGGATCCCGACATGTCCGACTCGATATCCGACGGCGGCGACTGTACCGACGGCTCGGTGAAGACCGACTTCTCGGACGACCGCACCGCTGTCACCGAAGCCGAGGTGGAGGCCCTGGTCAAGGGCATCTGCTTCAAGACAGGTCCACCCCGCACGGTCGGGGTGGAAGTGGAATGGCTGGTCCACGAGCTGCGGCGACCGCAGCTCCCCGTGACACCCGAACGACTCGAAGCGGCCTACGCCGCACTGCGCCCGGTGCCCCTGGGGTCGGCGCTCACCGTCGAACCCGGCGGTCAGCTGGAGCTGAGCTCGCCGCCCGCCGCCTCCCTGATGGAGTGCATCGGCACCGTCTCCGATGATCTGGACGCCGTACGGGCGGTCCTGGCCGAGCTGGGTCTCGGTCTCGTCGGCGCCGGCCACGATCCCTGGCACCCGCCCCGCCGCTTCCTGCGCGAGCCGCGCTACGACGCGATGGAGGCCTGCCTGGACCGGACCGGCCCGGCCGGCCGGCACATGATGTGCGCCTCGGCCTCCGTGCAGGTCTGCCTGGACGCCGGCCAGGAGGAGCCCGGCCCGCTGGGACACACGCGCCGCTGGTGGCTGGCCCACCAGCTGGGCCCGGTCCTGGTGGCCGCCTTCGCGAACTCCCCCCTGGTGGGAGGCCGTCCCACCGGCTGGGTCTCCACCCGGCAGCTGCTGTGGATGGAGATCGGCGCGGGCCGCGCGGGAGCGCCCCCGCTGGCCGGCGACCCGCGCACGTCCTGGGCCCGGCACGTGCTGGACGCCCCGGTGATGTGCGTACGGCGGGACAGCGGCCCCTGGGAGGTGCCCGAGGGGCTCACCTTCCGGGAGTGGACCCGGTCGGGGTCGCCCACCAGGGCTGATCTCGCCTACCACCTCACCACGCTGTTCCCGCCGGTCCGGCCGCGTGGTCATCTGGAGCTGCGGATGATCGACGCGCAGCCCGGCGACGACGGCTGGATCGTGCCGCTCGCGGTGACGACGGCGCTGTTCGACGACCCGGAGGCCGCCGAGACCGCGTACCGGACGGTGAAACCGCTGACCGAGCGTGCGCGGCCGCGGTCGGCCCCGCACAATCCGCTGTGGATCGACGCGGCCCGGACCGGGCTCGGCGACCCGGAACTGCACGAGGCCGCCGTCGCCTGTTTCGCGGCGGCACTGGAGGCCCTGCCCCGGCTGGGCGCGACCCCCGAGGTCGTGGCCGCCGTGGCGGCGTACCACGACCGGTACGTCCTCCAGGGCCGCTGCCCGGCCGACGACCTGCTGGACCCCCTGCACGGCACATCGGGCCGCGCCCACGGGAAGGACATCCCCGCATGACCGCCCCCGAGACCGACATCGACATCGAGACCCTGCGGGACCGGGCCCTGAAGTCCCTGATCACGGCCCGGGACCGCACCACGCTCCTGACCAGCTGCGTGGAGGAGCCCGACCTCACCGCCCAGCACTCCCCGCTGATGTCCCCGCTGGTCTGGGACCTGGCGCACATCGGCAACCAGGAGGAACTCTGGCTGCTGCGCAACGTCGGCGGCCGGGAGGCGATGCGCCCCGAGATCGACAGCCTCTACGACGCCTTCGAGCACCCGCGTTCCGAACGGCCCACGCTGCCGCTGCTGCCGCCCGCCGAGGCCCGGCGCTATGCGGCGGAGGTGCGCGGGCGGGCCCTGGACCTGCTGGAGGGCTCGGCGTTCAGCGGCGGCACCAGGCTGACCGAGGCGGGGTTCGCCTTCGGGATGATCGCCCAGCACGAACAGCAGCACGACGAGACGATGCTGATCACCCATCAGCTCCGCACGGGCCCGCAGGCCCTGACCGCCCCGGACCCCGACCCGGCGCCGCCGTTCACCGGCCCGGCCGAAGTCCTGGTCCCCGGCGGCCCGTTCACCATGGGCACCTCCACCGAGCCGTGGGCGCTGGACAACGAACGCCCCGCGCACCGGCGGGAGGTGGCGTCCTACTGGATCGACACCACCCCGGTGACCAACGGCGCGTACCTGGCGTTCATCGAGGAAGGCGGCTACGAGACCGAGCGCTGGTGGACGCCCGAGGGCTGGGCGCACATCCGGCAGCACTCGATCGTCGCCCCGCACTTCTGGCACCGTGAGGGCGGCCAGTGGCTGCGGCGCCGGTTCGGGGTCACGGAGGTCGTGCCGCCCGAGGAGCCGGTGCTGCACGTGAGCTGGTACGAGGCGGACGCCTACGCCCGCTGGGCCGGCCGCCGGCTGCCCACCGAGGCCGAGTGGGAGAAGGCCGCCCGGCACCACCCCGGCGAGAACCGGTCCCGGCGCTACCCGTGGGGCGACGCCGAACCGGCCCCGGCGCACGCCAACCTCGGCCAGCGGCATCTGCGCCCCGCCCCGGCGGGCAGCTACCCGGAGGGCGAGTCGCCGCTCGGCGTACGGCAGTTGATCGGCGACGTCTGGGAGTGGACGTCCAGCGACTTCCTCCCCTACCCCGGCTTCTCCGCCTTCCCGTACAAGGAGTACTCGGAGGTGTTCTTCGGCCCCGAGTACAAGGTGCTGCGCGGCGGTTCGTTCGCCGTGGACCAGGTGGCCTGCCGGGGGACGTTCCGCAACTGGGACTACCCGATCCGGCGGCAGATCTTCTCCGGCTTCCGCACCGCCCGTACCGCGGAGACCGTCTGATGTGCCGTCATCTGGCGTGTCTGGGCCCCGAGGAGCCGCTCGGCCGGCTCCTCGTGGAGCCCGGGCACTCCCTGTACCGCCAGTCGTGGGCACCCCGGCGGCAGCGGTACGGGACGGTCAACGCCGACGGTTTCGGAGTGGGTTGGTACGCCCCGGAGGATCCGCAGCCGGCCCGCTACCGGCGGGCCGGGCCGATCTGGGCCGACCAGTCCTTCGCCGACCTGGCCCGGGTGGTGCGCGCCGGCGCGCTGCTGGCCGCCGTACGGGACGCGACCCTGGCGGGCGCGGACGCGGAGGCCGCGGCGGCGCCGTTCGCCGCGGGCCGCTGGCTGTTCAGCCACAACGGGGCGATCCCCGGCTGGCCGCAGACGGTGGCGTCCCTCGTCCCGCTGCTGCCCCCGGTCGACCTGCTGTCGATGGAGGCGCGCACCGACTCAGCGTTCGTCTGGGCACTGGCCCTGCACCGGCTGCGGTCCGGCACACCGCCGGGCCCCGCCCTTGCCGAAACGGTTCTCCAGGTCGCCGAGGCGGCCCCGACCGCCCGGCTGAACCTCCTGCTCACCGACGGCGAGACCATCGCCGCCACCGCCTGGGGCGACAGCCTCTGCTACCTCTCGGAACCCGGCCACCGCACCGTCGTCGCCTCCGAGCCGTACGACGACGACCCGCGCTGGCGGGAGGTCCCCGACCGCACGCTGCTCATCGCGAGCCGCCGGGGCGTCACCCTCACCCCGGTCGGGAAGCCGATCGGGAAGCCGGTCGAGGACGGCACCGCCCAGGACGCCCGGCCCCAGGACGACCCGGTCGAGAACCCGGTCCAGGCCCCGGCATCCTCCCCCACTCTCGACTCCGTTCGAGCGGGGGCACCCTCATCCCCGAAGGAGCCCTGTACGTGAGTCCCCTCCGTGTCACCCGCACCCTTCCCGAGGACGCGACGGACGCCGCGCTGCGCGCCGATGTCCTGACCGGCCTCACCGCCACCCCCAAGACACTGCCGCCCAAGTGGTTCTACGACGCCCGGGGCAGCGAACTCTTCGAGGAGATCACCGAGCTGCCCGAGTACTACCCGACCCGGGCCGAGCGGGAGATCCTGCTCGCCCGGTCCGGCGAGATCGCCGTCGCGAGCGGTGCCCGCACCCTGGTGGAGCTCGGCTCCGGCTCCTCCGAGAAGACCCGCCTGCTGATCGACGCGCTCACCGCTCTCGAGGTGTACGTCCCGGTCGACGTCAGCGAGAGCGCGCTGACCCAGGCCGGGCAGGCGCTCATCGAGGAGCGGCCGGCGCTGTCCGTGCACGCCCTGATCGCCGACTTCACCGGCCGGATGAGCCTGCCCGAGACGCCGGGGCCGCGGCTGCTGGCGTTCCTCGGCGGCACGATCGGGAATCTGCTGCCCGCCGAGCGGGCCCGGTTCCTGGCCTCGGTACGGTCGCTGCTCGCGCCCGGTGACGCGCTGCTCCTCGGCACCGACCTGGTCAAGGACGAGGACGTGCTGGTCCGGGCGTACGACGACGCGGCCGGGGTGACGGCCGAGTTCAACAAGAACGTCCTGGCCGTCGTCGACCGGGAGCTGGGCGCCGACTTCGACCCGGACACCTTCGACCATGTCGCCCTGTGGGACGCGGACGAGGAGTGGATCGAGATGCGGCTGCGCTCCCGGGTCGCGCAGACCGTGAAGGTGCCCGCGCTCGACCTGGCGGTGGACTTCGCGGCGGGTGAGGAGCTGCGCACCGAGGTGTCGGCGAAGTTCCGGCGGGCCGGAGTGACCAGCGAACTGGCCGCCGCGGGGCTTGAGTTGACCAACTGGTGGACCGACTCGCAGGGACGCTTCGCGCTCTCCCTCAGCGTCGCGCGCTGACTCACCCGAAGTCCGGCGCGAGCAGTTCGGTGATCCGCCGGGAGGCACGGCGGGCCTCGGTCACGGGGTCCGCCCCGCTGAGCACTTCGGTCATGTAGCCCTTGATCGGGTTGTCGGCCTCGACCGCCGGCCAGTCCGGGGTGTGGGGGGTCGCCCGGCCCTGCGCGGCTCCCGCCGCCATGGCGGCGACCCCCTCCGACCCGGCGACCGCGCCCGCCAGTGTGGTCTTGTTGGGCACGTAGTTCATCGTGCGGGCCAGTTCGGTGTCCCACTTGGCTCCGGCGAGGGCGCCGACGACGGCGGTCGCGTCGTAGGGCCGGTCGGTGTTCTGCGGTACGACGAGATCGGAGCCGCCGGTGAAGACGGCTCCGGGGTGGTCGGCCGTGCGGCCCGGCACCGGGAAGAAGCCGATCTCTTCCTTGAGTTCGGGGTTCTCCTGCACGATCGACTGGGCAAGGCCGGGCACCGCGACGAGCTGTGCGACCTGGCCGCCCGCGAACACCCCGACCTGGGGCGGGTGTTCCTCGTCGGCGTCCACGGGCCCCTTGCCGAGGGCCTGGAGCCGCCGGTAGAAGTCCATCCCGCGCAGTGCGGCCGGGCTGTCCAGGGTGCCCTTCCAGCCGGCGTCCGTCTGCTCGGCGAGATCACCGCCCTCGTCCCAGACGAACCCGGAGAGCGTGTACCAGTCCTGTCCGGCGAGGTAGATTCCCTGGTTCCCGCCCGAGTTGAGCTTCTCGGTGTCGGCCAGCCACTCGTCGCGGTCCTTCGGCGGGGAGGTGATGCCGGCCTTCTCGAAGAGGTCCTTGCGGTAGATGACGACACGGTTGGCCGCGTACCAGGGGATGCCGTACTGACGCGATTCGTCCCGGCCGGGTTCGGCGAGGCCGGGCAGCCAGTGCTCCTTGCCCCAGTCCCGCATCGACTCCAGGGTGAGGTCGGTGAGCCTGCCGTCCTCGACGTACTGCGGGACCTGGGTGTTGCCGACCTCGATGACGTCGGGAGCGTCCGCGGAGTCGGACCTGAGCGCCGCCTGCACCTTGTCCACGATCCCGGTCCACTGCTGGATACGGATGTCGAGGCGGATGTCCTTGTGGGTGCGCTCGAAGTCGGCGGTGAAGCGGTGCAGGAACTCCTGCGACGCGCTGTTCTGCATCAGCCACACCGTGATGGTGTGCCGCCCGCCCGATCCGCCCGGCAGGACGCCACAGGCGCTGAGCAGCGCGGCGGACACACAGACGAGGGCGAGCGGGCGACGACGTCTCACGAGGGGGTTCCTGTTCTGTCTGGCGGACAGGGGAGAAGGCCCGACGTGGGGGAACGAGCACGGGTGCTCGTACGGGTGTACGGGATTTTGGTATGGACCAATGCGCAGGGTCAAGGGCCGCAACCCATGACCGTCTCAGGCGGTGACCCTGGCGACGAACGCCGCGAGGTTCGCGACGGTCCGCTGGATCTTCTCCTCCAGGGTGAGCGATTCGGGCAGGCGCGCACCGACGCCCGCGTCCTTCCTGCCCCGCACGTACAGCGGGCAGGCGAGGTCGCTGCATATGTAGACGCCCACGGAATTCCCCTGCTGCCCGGCCTTGCCGGCCTTCGCGGCGACCATCAGCGAGACGCCCCCGGTGTGGGTGGTCAGGCACACCGAGCACATGCTGCGCCGCGCCTGCCAGGACGTGGGACCGGAGGAGCGCAGGGCGAGCGCCACCGGGCGGCCGCCCAGCTCGACGGCGAGGTAGGCGCGGTCGGGCGCCTGGGGGTCCCGCCAGCCGAGGAAGTCCAGGTCGTCCCACGGCCGGTCGGCCAGGTCGTGGGGGACGGACAGGCGCTTGGCCTCGCCCTTGGTGCAGTTCACGAACGCGGCGCGGATCTCCCGCTCGTTCAGGGGTCTCATGTGCCGTAGGCTAATTTGCCTAAACCCTTTAGGCAAATGCATTATGACTGTCGCCAGACAGGAGGAAGGCTATGGCCAGAGTGGGGCTGACCCCGGAGCGACTGACCGTGGCGGGGGCGGAGCTGGCCGACGAGGTCGGCTTCGACCAGGTGACCGTCTCGGCACTCGCCCGGCGGTTCGACGTCAAGGTCGCGAGTCTGTACTCGCATCTGAAGAACTCCCAGGAACTCAGGACCAGGATCGCCCTGTTCGCCCTGGAGGAACTCGCCGACCGGGTCGCCGACGCCCTGGCCGGGCGGGCCGGCAAGGACGCCCTGGCCGCCTTCGCGGACGCCTACCGCGACTACGCCCGGGAGCATCCCGGCCGGTACGCCGCCGCCCGGCTCCGGCTCGACCACGAGACCGCGGCCGCCAGTGCCGGGGTGCGGCACGCCCAGATGACGCGGGCGATCCTGCGCGGCTACGACCTGACGGAGCCGGACCAGACACACGCGGTCCGGATGCTCGGCAGCGTCTTCCACGGCTACGTCAGCCTGGAGCTCGCCGGGGGTTTCGAGCACAGCGCCCCCGACGCACGGGAGTCGTGGGCCTGGATCGTGGACTCCCTCGACGCTCTGCTGCGGAACCGGGCCACGTCCTGACCGGCGGCGGTGCGACGCCGCGCACCGCCCCCCTCCGAACCAACCGGACATATCGATCAACAGGCTGAGGCGATGAGCACCGAACACGACTGGATCACCACACCCGTCACCGTGGACATCCTGCGCGGCTTCCTGGACGTGGAAGCGACCGCGCACGGTCTGCTGCCGCATCGGCTGCCCGCCCGGGCCCGCCGGCAGATCCCCGACAGCCAACTGGCCATGGCCGAGGCCCAGCCCTCCGGCGTGCGGCTTGCCTTCCGCACCCGGGCCACCGCCGTCGAACTGGACACGCGGCCCACCAAACGGGTGTACCGCGGGTTCCCGGCCCCGGCGGACGGCGTGTACGACCTGCTGGTCGACGGCCGCCTCACGGCCCAGGCCACGGTGGCCGGCGGCAACGTGCACACCATCACCGACATGTTCACCCAGTCGGCCGAGCTGGCCGAGGGGCCGGCCGGCACCGCCCGGTTCACCGGCCTCCCCGCCGGTGACAAGGACGTCGAGATCTGGCTTCCGCACACCGAGATCACCGAGCTGATCGCCCTGCGCACCGACGCCCCCGTCGAGCGGGCACCGGAGAGCGGGCGCAGGGTGTGGCTGCACCACGGCAGTTCCATCAGCCACGGCTCGAACGCCACGCATCCGACCGCCACCTGGCCGGCCCTGGCAGCCGCCCGGGGCGAAGTGGAGCTGGTCAACCTGGGGTTCGGCGGCAGTGCGCTGCTGGACCCGTTCACCGCGCGTGCGATGCGGGACACCCCCGCGGACCTGATCAGCCTCAAGATCGGCATCAATGTCGTCAACGCCGACGCCATGCGCCTGCGCGCCTTCGTCCCCGCGGTGCACGGCTTCCTCGACACCCTCCGCGAGGGGCATCCGACGGCTCCGCTGCTGGTCGTGTCCGCCCTGCTGTGCCCGGTCCAGGAGGACACTCCCGGACCGCTCGCGCCCGACTTCGACGGCAAATCCCTGCGGTTCAAGGCGTCCGGCGATCCGGCCGAACGCGCCGCCGGGCGCCTGACGCTCAACGTCATCCGTGCCGAACTCGCCCGGATCGTCGGACAGCGGGCGGCCGACGACCCGAACCTGCACTACCTCGACGGCCGCGACCTGTACGGCGAGCGGGACTACGCGGAGTTCCCGCTGCCCGACGAGGTGCACCCCGATCAGGCGGGGCACCGGCGCATCGCCGAGAACTTCGGGCGGCTCGCATTCGGCGCCGGCGGCCCCTTCGCCGTCGAGACCGGCTGACCGGCGACCGGCGACCCGCGACCGGGATCTCGATCACCGACGCCTCGCGCTCCGCTCCCGGATGCGGCACCTTGGAATGACGACGAGAGGAGCATCCCGATGCCGAACCACACCTACCGGGTCACCGAGATCGTCGGCACCTCGCACGAGGGCATCGACCAGGCCATCCGCAACGGTGTCGCACGCGCCAACCAGACTCTGCGCAACCTGGACTGGTTCGAGGTGACACAGGTCAGGGGCCAGATCGAGAACGGGCAGATCGAGCACTACCAGGTGGGCCTGAAGGTGGGCTTCCGCATCGACGACGAGGGCTGACGGCCACGGGACCCGTGCCGGGCGGGCTCAGGTCCGCCCCTCCCCCTCCTGGGCCTGCTCCAGCGCGGCCGAGCGGTCGGCCCAGCGGGCCCGCACCACGGTGAACCCGGCCCGTTCGGCGTCGTCGCACACCAGCTCGTCGTCATCGACCAGGACGCGGACCTCACGCCGTTCGGCGAGGCGGCGCAGGATCTCCAGCTTGGTGTGCCGGGCGGGCCTGCGATCGGCGTTGCGCCGCATGTGCACACGTCCCTCGGGCAGCCCATGGGCGGCGAGCCAGTCCAGGGTGTCGCGCCGGTAGCGGTCCGGCCGTCCGGTGAGATAGACGATCTCGCACTCCTCCGCGGTCGCCACGGCCAGCGTGATCCCCTCGGCGAGCGGCGGATCGTGCGGCGCGGCCGCGAAGAAGGCGTCCCAGTCGCGGGGCTTTCGCTCCAGGAACCGCTGGCGGTGCGCGGTGTCGGCGAGGGTGTTGTCGATGTCGAACACGGCGATCGGACGCTTGCTGCTGTCGGTCACGCGGCAACCCTAGTCGGGCACCGGCATCGGCCCTGGGCACCGGACAGCCAATTGCTCATGGGATCCATTTTCATATAGCCTCCTCGGTGCCGCCCGGTCGGCACCGTCACAGCAGCACCGAGGAGGATCCCCATGGCCGTACCCAAGCGGAAGATGTCGCGCAGCAACACCCGTCACCGCCGCGCCCAGTGGAAGGCGAGCACCCCGACGCTCGTCCCGGTGACCGTCGACGGTGTCCGGCATCTGGTTCCGCAGCACCTGGTCAGGGCCTACGAGCGCGGTCTGCTGCGCCCCGGGGACTGACCGGCGGCGGGAATCCTGGGGCCGCTCCGGTGTTGAACCCTCTGTGAACGCGCTGATCGCCGGGACCCGGTTCTCCGTCCTCGACCGCTCGCGCACCCGGGAGGGACACACCCCCGGTGCGGCGCTGCGGGACACCGTGGCGCTGGCGCGGGAGGTGGAGGCGCTCGGCTATCACCGGTTCTGGGTCTCGGAGCATCACGGGGTGCCCGGGGTCGCCGGTTCGGCGCCGACCGTACTGGCCGCGGCCGTCGCCGCCGCGACCCGCACCATCCGGGTCGGCACCGGTGGTGTCATGCTGCCGAACCACCAGCCTCTGGTCGTGGCCGAGCAGTTCGGGGTGCTGGAGTCGCTGTTCCCCGGGCGGATCGACATGGGGCTGGGCCGGTCGGTGGGGTTCACCGACGGGGTCCGCAAGGCGCTGGGGCGCGACAAGGACGACGCCGAGGACTTCGCGGCGCAACTCGGCGAGCTGCTCGGCTGGTTCGAGGGCACCTCGCCGACCGGGGTGCGGGCCCGCCCGGCTCAGGGGCTGCGGGTGCCGCCGTTCGTGCTCGCGATGGGCGAGGGCGCCGGCATCGCGGCCCGCGCCGGGCTGCCGATGGTCATCGGCGATCTGCGCAACCGGGAGAAGATGCGCCGGGGCATCGACCACTACCGCGACCGCTTCCGCCCCTCCCCCTGGGCGGCCGAGCCCTATGTCGTGATCTCCGGGACCGTCGCCGTCGCCGGTACCCCCGAGGCGGCCCGCCGGCTGCTCGTCCCCGAGGCCTGGTCGATGGCCTACTCCCGCACCCACGGCACCTTCCCGCCGCTGCCCCCGGCCGAGGCGGTCGAGAGCAGGGCGATGACCGTGAAGGAGCGCGGCTTCTACGAGTCCGGGCTCGCCGGGCACCTCGCCGGTACCGAGGAGCAGGTCGCGGACGAGCTGGAGTCGGTCCTGAAGGAGACGGCCGCCGACGAGGTCCTGGTCACCACCAGCAGCTACGACCGCCCGGCCCTGCTGGACTCCTACCGGCGGCTGGCCGCGCTGGTGCGGGCCTGATCAGCCGACCTCGGCCGGCTTGTCGGACCTGATCACGATCTGGCCGTCGGCCGCGTCCACCACCGCCCGGTCGCCCGCCGTGAGCTGGCCGGAGAGCAGCAGGTCGGCGAGGCGGTCGTCGACCTCGCGCTGGATGGTGCGGCGCAGCGGGCGGGCGCCGAAGTCGGGTTCGTGACCGAGGTTGGCGAGCAACCCCGCGGCCGCGTCGGTGACTTCGAGGCCGACCTCCTGGGCGTGCAGGCGGCGCCGGGTGTGCTCCAGCAACAGGTCGACGATCTGGCGCAGTTGGGTGCGGTCCAAGCCGCGGAAGACGATGATCTCGTCGATGCGGTTGAGGAACTCCGGCCGGAAGTGCTGCTGAAGGGCCGGCATCACGGCCTCACGGACCTTGGCGTAGTCCTCGGTGCCGGCGGCCAGGATGCGGTCGGCACCGATGTTCGACGTCATGATGACGACGGTGTTCTTGAAGTCGACGGTACGGCCCTGGGCGTCGGTGAGCCGGCCGTCGTCCAGCAGCTGGAGCAGGGTGTTGAAGACGTCCGGGTGCGCCTTCTCCACCTCGTCGAGGAGGAGCACGGCGTACGGCTGCCTGCGCACCGCCTCGGTGAGCTGACCGGCCTCCTCGTGGCCGACGTATCCGGGCGGGGCGCCGACCAGCCGGGAGACCGTGTGGCGCTCCTGGAACTCGCTCATGTCGAGGCGGATCATGCGGGTCTCGTCGCCGAAGAGGGCGGCGGCCAGGGCGCGGGCCAGCTCGGTCTTGCCGACGCCGGTCGGGCCCAGGAAGAGGAAGCTGCCGACCGGACGGTTGGGGTCGCTCATGCCGGCCCGGGCACGGCGGACCGCCCGGGCGACGGCGGTGATCGCCTCGTCCTGGCCGACGACCCGCTCGTGCAGGTGCTCCTCCAGCTTCATCAGCCGCTCCCGCTCCTCCTCGGTGAGCTGGGCGACCGGGATGCCGGTGGTACGGGAGACGACCTCGGCGATGTCCTCGGCGGTGACCTTGGGCGCGTGCTCCTCGGCCGTGCCCGCCTGCGCCAGCTCGGCCTCCGTCTCCCTGATCCGGTCACGGACCTCCTTGGCGCGCTCGTACTCCTCGTCGGCGACGGCCTGGTCCTTCTCCCGGTTCAGGGCGGCGATCCGGTCCTCGATGTCCCGGGTGTCGGTGGGCGGGGTCTTCGAGCGCAGCCGGACCCGGGCGGCGGCCTGGTCCATCAGGTCGATCGCCTTGTCGGGCAGGAAGCGGGAGGTGATGTACCGGTCGGAGAGCTCGGCCGCCGCGACCACCGCCTCGTCGGTGATACGGACCTGGTGGTGGGCCTCGTAACGGTCGCGCAGGCCGCGCAGGATCTCGATGGTGTCGTCGACCGTGGGCTCGCCGACCAGGATGGGCGCGAACCGGCGTTCCAGGGCCGCGTCCTTCTCGATGTGCTTGCGGTACTCGTCGATCGTGGTCGCGCCGATCAGGTGCAACTCGCCGCGGGCGAGGGCGGGTTTGAGGATGTTGCCCGCGTCCAGGGACCCGTCGCCGCCCCCGCCGGCGCCGACGACGGTGTGCAACTCGTCGAGGAACAGCACCAGTCCGTCGCTGTGCTCGCGGACCTCGTCGAGGAGTTTCTTCAGCCGCTCCTCGAACTCGCCCCGGTACTTGGTTCCGGCCACCATCCCGGCCAGGTCCAGGGAGACCAGCCGCTTGCCATCCAGGGTCTTGGGCACGTCCCCGGCGACGATCCGCTGCGCGATGCCCTCGACGATGGCGGTCTTGCCGACGCCGGGGTCACCGATCAGGACGGGGTTGTTCTTGCTGCGCCGGGAGAGCACCTCGATGGTCTGCTCGACCTCGTCGTCCCGCCCGATCACCGGGTCAAGGCGCCCGGCCCGGGCGTCCTCGGTGAGATCACGGCCGTACTCGTCGACGGTCGGCGTGGTGCTGGGCTTCTTCCGCTCCGCCGGGCCCTCGACCGGCATCCGGGTCGGCTCCCAGCCGCTCTCGCCGAGCGTCCGCCCGGCCGTCGACTCCGGGTTCGCGGCGAGCGCGCGCAGCAGGTGCTCGGGGCCGATGTAGGAGGCACCCTCGGCACGGGAGATCTGGTAGGCGTCGAGCAGGGCGCGCTTGGCGGCCGGGGTGAGGGTGGTGGGCTCCGTCTTCTCGCCGCCGCCGTGGCCGGCGGTGAGCCGCTCGCGGAGCTGGTCGGGGTCCGCGCCGGCCTCGGTGAGCAGCCGCCGGGTGGAGTCGTGGGTGGTGGCCGCGGCCAGCAGGTGCCTGGCGTCCAGCTCCTCACTGCCCTCGACGGCGGCGAGGTCGCGGGCCTCGGCCACCAGCTCGCGCGCCCGTTCGGACAGCAGGCTGCCGATGTCGACGCGCTGCGGTCGGCGGGCCGGTGTGCCCGGTCCGGATCCGCCGAAGAAGCGGGACATCAGCTCGTCGAAGTCTTCGAAGGGACTGCGTCCGAATCCGAAACCGGGAGTGCTCATGGGGCCCGGGCCTTTCTGCGGTCGGCTCTGCGAATCGGCGGGATTCCGCGTCTTCCAACCTCGCACAGGCACGCCGGGCCCGCACGGGGACGCCCGCCGAGATGCGGACCGGGCCGGGGCCGGTGACGCTGGTGAGGAAGCCGCAACCAGCGAGGAGGGCTGCCATGTCCATGCTGGACAAGCTCAAGGGGATGCTCAAGGGCCACGAGGACCAGGCCAAACAAGGCGTCGAAAAGGGCGGCGACATGATCGACCAGCGGACCGGGAACAAGTACCAGTCCCAGGTCGACATGGGCCAGAAGAAGGCCGACGACTACATCGAGCAGGAGCGGAACCGGAACAACCCTCCGCATCCCTGACGGACCGCACGGACTAGACTCGCGGGGTTTGTCCCTGCCCGGCGAGTCGTCCGTACGGAGCCTCCCCCGATGCACAGCCCCCACGATCCGTACGTCCGCGTCCGTGGCGCCCGTGAGCACAACCTCAAGGGCGTCGACGTGGACATCCCGCGGGACGTGCTGGCCGTCTTCACCGGCGTGTCCGGTTCGGGGAAGTCGTCCCTGGCGTTCGGCACGATCTACGCCGAGGCCCAGCGGCGCTACTTCGAGTCGGTCGCACCGTACGCGCGCAGGCTGATCCACCAGGTCGGGGCGCCGAAGGTCGGTGAGATCAGCGGGCTGCCGCCGGCGGTCTCGCTCCAGCAGCGCCGCTCGGCTCCGACCTCCCGCTCCTCGGTCGGCACCATCACCAACCTCTCCAACTCCCTGCGCATGCTCTTCTCGCGTGCCGGGGACTATCCGCCGGGCGCCGAGCGGCTCGACTCCGACGCGTTCTCCCCGAACACGGCGGTGGGCGCCTGCCCGGAGTGCCACGGTCTGGGCCGGGTCCACCGTACGACGGAGGAGTCGCTGGTCCCCGACCCGTCGCTGTCGATCCGGGACGGCGCGATCGCCGCCTGGCCGGGTGCCTGGCAGGGCAAGAACCTGCGGGACATCCTGGACGCGCTCGGTCACGACGTGGACCGGCCCTGGCGCGAACTGCCGGCCGGGGAACGGGAGTGGATCCTCTTCACGGACGAGCAGCCGGTGGTCACCGTGCACCCGGTCCGGGACGCCGACCGCATCCAACGGCCGTACCAGGGCACGTACATGAGCGCCCACCGGTACGTCATGAAGACCTTCTCGGACTCCAGGAGCCCGGCGCTGCGGGCGAAGGCGGAGGGCTTCCTGACGAGCGCGCCCTGTCCGGTGTGCGGCGGCAGGAGGCTGCGGCCGGAGGCGCTCGCCGTGACCTTCGCGGGCCGTACGATCGCGCAGCTGGCCGGGCTCCCCCTGACCGAGCTGGCCGGACTGCTCGGCGGCGGCCCTGCGTCGGAGACCGCGCGGGTGCTCACCGATGACCTCACCGCCCGCATCGCACCGGTCGTCGAACTCGGCCTCGGCTATCTGAGTCTGGACCGGTCGACCCCCACGCTCTCCGCGGGTGAGCTGCAACGCCTGCGCCTGGCCACGCAGTTGCGCTCCGGGCTGTTCGGTGTCGTGTACGTCCTGGACGAGCCGTCGGCCGGGCTGCACCCGGCGGACACCGAGGCGCTGCTCACGGTGCTGGCGCGGCTGAAGGCGGCCGGGAACTCGGTGTTCGTGGTGGAGCACCACCTGGACGTGGTGCGCGGCGCCGACTGGCTGGTGGATGTGGGCCCGGGCGCCGGTGAGCACGGCGGCCGGGTGCTGCACAGCGGGTCGGTGGCGGAACTGGCCGGGGTCCCGGAGTCCGCCACCGCCCGCCACCTGTTCGCGGCGGGGCCCGCTCCGGCCCGTCGGCTCCGCTCTGCCGTCGGGTGGTTGAAGGTCGGCCCGGTCACCCGGCACAACCTGCGCGCGGTCACCGCCGAGTTCCCGCTCGGTGTCCTCACCGCCGTCACCGGAGTCTCCGGCTCGGGCAAGTCGACGCTGATCGGCGAGATCACCGAGGAGCTGGACGGGGTCGGCCGGCTGGTCTCCGTCGACCAGAGGCCGATCGGCCGCACCCCGCGTTCCAACCTGGCCACCTACACCGGCCTGTTCGACGTCGTACGGAAGGTGTTCGCGGCCACCGACCGGGCGCGGGAGCGTGGTTACGGCGCGGGGCGGTTCTCCTTCAACGTGACCGGAGGGCGCTGCGAGACCTGCCAGGGCGAGGGTTTCGTCAGCGTGGAGCTGCTGTTCCTGCCCAGCACCTACGCACCCTGCCCGGACTGCGGCGGGGCCCGCTACAACCCCGAGACGCTCGAAGTGCCCTACCGGGGCCGGAACATCGCCCAGGTGCTGGAGCTGACCGTGGAGAGCGCGGCGGAGTTCTTCGCGGACATCCCGGCCGTGGCACGCAGCCTGCGCACCCTGCTCGACGTGGGGCTCGGCTATCTGCGACTGGGCCAGCCCGCCACGGAGTTGTCCGGTGGCGAGGCCCAACGGATCAAGCTGGCGAGCGAGTTGCAGCGCGGGCGGCGCGGCCACACCCTCTACCTCCTGGACGAGCCGACGACGGGGCTGCATCCGGCCGACGTCGAGGTGCTCATGCGCCAGCTGCACGGGCTGGTGGACGCCGGGCACACGGTCGTGGTGGTCGAACACGACATGGCGGTGGTGGCGGGCGCGGACTGGGTGATCGACCTGGGTCCGGGCGGCGGGGACCGGGGCGGCCGAATCGTCGCGGCGGGTCCGCCGGCGGAGGTCGCGCGGGCCGAGGGCAGTGTCACGGGACCCTATCTGTCCCGGTCCCTGCCCTGATGATCTTCAGGAACGCTTCAGGTTGCCCCTGGAGTTTGGGCGTATGCATGGACACCACCCCCGCACCCCCGAAGCCGAGCGCACCCGCCGCTGGTTCATGAACAAGGCGTTGCTCGCCGGCGGTGCCGCCGCGCTGGCGACCATGACCGGCTGCTCCAACGGCTCGTCGGGCACGTCGAGTTCGGCCTCCGGCACCCCCGGTGGCGGTATGCCCTCCGGCGGACCCGGCGGCATGGGCCCCGGCCAGTCCGAGGTCAAGTACAAGGACTTCGTGGGCCTCACCACGGACGGCAAGGTCGTCGATGGCCTGTACTCGGTCCACTCCACCGACGTCTCCACGGACAAGGTCGTCAAGGCCGCGCAGGCCTTCCTCGACGGCCTCAGCACGAAGGAGCGCACCTCGTGCACCTTCGACGTGGCCGACGACGAGTGGCTGGCCTGGAGCAACGTCGACGGCTACGAGCGCAAGGGCGTCCGGATGGGCGACATCACGGACGCGAAGCGGGAGCTGGGCTATGCGCTGCTCGGCGCCGCGCTGTCCGCGAAGGGGCTCACCCAGACCCGCAACATCATGAAGCTGAACGCGTTCCTGGGCGACTACAACGGCGGCAACCGGGAGACCCTCACCGAGGGCGCCTACTTCTTCACCTTCATGGGCACCCCGTCGACGAGCAAGCCGTGGGGTTTCCAGTACGAGGGCCACCATGTGGCGATCAACTACTTCGTCCTGGGCGACCAGGTCGTCATGACACCGACCTTCATGGGCTCCGAGCCGACCTCGGCCACCTACCAGGGCGAGAAGATCACCCTGTTCAAGCCGGAGACCAAGGCCGGTCTGGCCCTGCTCCGCTCCCTCACCTCGGCCCAGCGCGCCAAGGTGATCGACGCCAAGGTCAGCAAGAGCGGCACCGACATGAAGGCGGGCGCCGGCGCCGACAACCTCGAGCTCGCCTACCAGGGCCTGCCCGGCTCCGAACTCACCTCGGCCCAGCGGGACAAGCTCCTCGACCTGGTCGGCGTCTACGTCGGTTACCTGGACGACGGCCACGCCGGCGTGCGGATGAAGGAGGTGGAGGAACACCTGGACCAGACGTACTTCTACTGGCTCGGCGAGACCAAGGACACCTCGGCCTTCTACTACCGGGTGCACAGCCCGGTCGTCCTCATCGAGTACGACGCCCAGTCACCGCTCGCCTACGGGACGAAGACCGGCAGCGGCGGCCAGCCCGCGGGGCAGCCCACCGGCCGGCCCACCGGTGGCATGCCCACCGGCCAGCCGGGCGGGGGCGGTGGCATGGGCGGTCCGGGCGGCACACCGACCCAGCAGCACATCCACACCATCATCCGCACGCCCAACGGCGGCGACTACGGCGTCGACCTGCTCAAGCTCCACTTGGAGACCGACCACTGAGAGCCCTTGCCGGGGCTCACCAGAGCCGCGTGCGTCCAGGCCGGCCCGTGGGTCACCGGCTGGGCGGCGCGGGCGAGGGTGCGCCGGTCCGGGTGGCGGCCGGCCGGTATCAGCGGCCGTATGTCCACCTCGGCCACCAGGCCACGGGTCGACACCACCCGCCACAGGGAGGCCAGCAGCGTGTCCTCACCGACATAGGCGGGCACGGTGCTGGCCTCGCCTGCTTCCAGCCGGTAGTGCAGCCGCACCGGCTGCACGGGCGCGCCGGCGTCCAGGGCGGCCTGGAACACGGCCCGGCGGAACCGGCCCTGGGCCCGGCCGCACCAGGTGCTGCCCTCCGGGAAGGCGACCACCGCGGCGCCCTCCCGCAGCGCGCCCGAGATCCGGCCGACCGTGTCCGGCAGCGCGCGCAGCCGGTCCCGGTCGATGAACAGCGCCCCGGCACCGGCCACCAGCGCGCCGGCCACCGGCCACTCGCGGATCTCCTTCTTGGCGAGCATCCGCGCGGGCCGGACGGCGGCCAGCAGCGGGATGTCCATCCAGGAGATGTGGTTGGCGACAAGGAGCACCCCGCCGCTGTCCGGCGCATGGCCGGTGATCCGGACCTGGACCCCGGCGGCCCGGACGACCAGCCGGGAGAACCGGCGCACCCACTCGGCGGGGATCCTCCCCCGCAAGCGGGGGCACCCCCAGCCGAGCGGGAGCAGCGTGATCGCGACCAGCATCAGGGCCACGACCGCGGCGAACCGCAGCACGGCGCGGGGAACGACCATGAGCGACCCCGCGGACTCCACGCACGCGCCGGGGGTGCAGGGCGCGCTGGGCAGCCAGACGCTCATCAGGCCGGGACGAGCGAGAGGAAGTGCCGCAGATAGCGCGCGTTGACCCGGCGCATCGACAGCAGGACGTACATGTCGGCGACCCCGAAGTCGGGGTCGTGCGCGGGCTCGCCGCACACCCAGGCGCCGAGGCGCAGGTAGCCGCGGAGCAGCGCGGGCAGTTCGGCACGGCCCTCCGGGGCCGGTCCCTCGGGCACCCACGGGCGCAGCGGTCGTACCCGCAGTTCCTCCGGGGCGAGGTGCTTGGCCTGCACCCGCTCCCAGGTGGCGGCGGCGAGGGCACCGCCGTCGGCGAGCGGGACGGAGCAGCAGCCGGCCAGCCACTCATGGCCGCGGTCGACCATGTACCGGGCTATGCCGGCCCAGATGAGGCCGATGACGGCGCCGTCGCGGTGGGCGGGGTGCACACAGGAGCGGCCGACCTCGACCAGGTTGGAGCGGATGCCGGCGAGCGGGCTGAGGTCGAACTCGCCCTCGGAGTAGAGGCGGCCGGCGACGGCGGCGCGCTCGGGCGGCAGCAGTCGGTAGGTGCCGACGACTTCGCCGGTGAGGGCTTCCCGGATCAGGAGGTGGTCGCAGAACGCGTCGAAGGCGTCCACGTCCAGACCCGGTTCAGGCCCGTCGAGCCGGGCGCCCATCTCTCCGGCGAACACCTGGTAGCGCAGTCGCTGCGCGGCCCGGACGTCGTCCTCGTCGCGGGCGAGCTGTACCAGATAGCCGGAGTCCCCGGGCGGGGCGGCGAGAGCAGGGGGTGAGGCGGGCATGGCGGTCATGGAGGTCTCCTGCGCCGAGCGGAAGCTGAGGAAATCTGCACCTGCTTTCTTCCTTGGCAGGCTGGACTCGGCGTGACGTGCGCGGGACCCGTGGATGTGCGGCTGCTGAATGCCGGGATTCGGTGGGTGGCTCACCCCCGCGCGTGTCCCTGCGGACGCGTTGCAGCAACGCTACCGTGACCCGGCCCGGACGTTGCGCGCCCGTGGCGCGACGGTTGGCGAACGGCGAAACGGGGCCGGGGAGCACCAGCCCCGGCCCCGCCCGCTCGCACTTGTCGGCGAACGTTCATTTACGCGCCTCCTACGGCGCTACCGCTTTCCCGCCTTCCGGGTGGCCCGCAGCCACTCCTTGTTCATGCTCGTGATGGACACCAGCGGAATGCCCTTCGGGCAGGCCGTCGCGCACTCCCCCGTCAGCGTGCAGCCGCCGAAGCCCTCGTCGTCCATCTGGGCCACCATGTCCAGCACCCGCGTCTCCCGCTCGGGAGCCCCCTGGGGCAGTACGTTCAGGTGGTTGATCTTGGCGGAGGTGAACAGCATCGCCGCCCCGTTGGGGCAGGCCGCCACGCACGCACCGCACCCGATGCACTCCGCGTGCTCGAACGCGAAGTCGGCGTCGGCCTTCGGCACCGCCGTGGCGTGCGCCTCCGGCGCGGCGCCGGTCGGCGCGGTGATGTACCCGCCGGCCTGGATGATCCGGTCGAACGCGGACCGGTCGACCACCAGGTCCTTGATCACCGGGAAGGCGGAGGCCCGCCACGGCTCGATGTCGATCGTGTCGCCGTCCTTGAAGGACCGCATGTGCAGCTGGCAGGTGGTGGTCCGCTCCGGGCCGTGCGCGTCCCCGTTGATCACCAGGGAGCACGCGCCGCAGATCCCCTCACGGCAGTCGTGGTCGAAGGCGACCGGGTCCTCGCCGTTGAGGATGAGCTCCTCGTTGAGGGTGTCGAGCATCTCCAGGAAGGACATGTCCGAGGAGATGCCGTCCACCTCGTACGTGGACATCGCGCCGTCGGCGTCGGCGTTCTGCTGCCGCCAGACGCGCAGGGTGAGCTTCATGCGTAGCTCCGCTGAGTGGGGTGGACGTACTCGAAGACCAGGTCTTCCTTGTGCAGGACCGGGGCGTCCCCGGTGCCGGTGAACTCCCAGGCGGCCGCGTAGGCGAACTCGTCGTCCTTGCGGGCGGCCTCGCCGTCCGGCGTCTGGGACTCCTCCCGGAAGTGGCCGCCGCAGGACTCGGCGCGGTGCAGCGCGTCGAGGCACATCAGCTCGGCCAGCTCCAGGTAGTCGACGATGCGGTTGGCCTTCTCCAGCGACTGGTTGAACTCCTCGCCGGTCCCGGGCACCTTGATGCGCCGCCAGAACTCCTCGCGGATCTGCGGGATGCGCTCAAGTGCCTTGCGCAGCCCCGAGTCCGTCCGGGCCATGCCGCAGAACTCCCACATCACTTCGCCGAGTTCACGGTGGAAGGAGTCGGGTGTGCGGTCGCCGTCGACGGACAGCAGCAGGTTCAGCCGGTCCTCCGTCTCGGCCAGCACCTCCTGCACGACGGGGTGTTCGTCCGTCACCGCCTCCTGGTGGGGGTTGCGGGCGAGGTAGTCGTTGATGGTGGCCGGCAGCACGAAGTAACCGTCGGCCAGGCCCTGCATCAGCGCACTCGCGCCGAGCCGGTTCGCCCCGTGGTCGGAGAAGTTGGCCTCGCCGACCGCGAACAGCCCGGGGACGGTGGTCTGGAGGTCGTAGTCGACCCACAGCCCGCCCATCGTGTAGTGCACGGCGGGATAGATCCGCATCGGCACCTGGTACGGATCCTCGTCGGTGATCCGCTGGTACATGTCGAAGAGGTTGCCGTACTTGGCCTCGACGGCCTTCCGCCCCAGCCGCGCGATGGCGTCGGCGAAGTCGAGATAGACGCCCTGCCCGCCGGGCCCGACGCCCCGTCCCTCGTCGCAAACGTTCTTCGCGGCGCGGGAGGCGATGTCACGCGGGACGAGGTTGCCGAAGGACGGGTAGATGCGCTCCAGGTAGTAGTCGCGCTCGTCCTCGGGGATCTGGTTGGCGGGCCGGGTGTCACCCTTGGCCTTGGGCACCCAGATCCGGCCGTCGTTGCGCAGCGACTCGCTCATCAGGGTGAGCTTGGACTGGTGGTCGCCGGTGCGCGGGATGCAGGTGGGGTGGATCTGGGTGAAGCACGGGTTGGCGAAGTAGGCGCCGCGCCGGTGCGCCCGCCAGACGGCGGTGGCGTTGGAGTTCATGGCGTTCGTCGACAGGTAGAAGACGTTGCCGTAGCCACCGCTGGCCAGGACGACGGCGTCCGCGAAGTAGGTATCGATCTTCCCGGTGATCAGATCCCGGGCCACGATCCCGCGCGCCCGCCCGTCGACCACGATCACGTCGAGCATCTCGGTACGCGGATGCATCTCCACGTTCCCGGCGGCGATCTGCCGGCTCAGCGCCTGGTAGGCGCCAAGGAGCAGCTGCTGCCCGGTCTGCCCACGGGCGTAGAAGGTGCGGGACACCTGGACACCGCCGAAGGACCGGGTGTCGAGCAGACCGCCGTACTCGCGGGCGAACGGCACGCCCTGCGCCACGCACTGGTCGATGATCTCGACGGAGATCTGCGCGAGCCGGTGGACGTTGGACTCCCGGGCCCGGAAGTCGCCGCCCTTGACGGTGTCGTAGAACAGCCGGTGGACGGAGTCGCCGTCGTTGCGGTAGTTCTTCGCCGCGTTGATCCCGCCCTGTGCGGCGATGGAGTGGGCGCGGCGCGGGGAGTCCTGGTAGCAGAACTGGACGACGTGGTAGCCCTGTTCGGCGAGGGTGGCCCCGGCGGAGCCGCCGGCCAGACCGGTGCCGACGACGATCACGGTGTGCTTGCGCCGGTTGGCGGGGTTGACCAGCTTGGCCTCGAAGCGGCGGGTGTCCCAGCGCTCGTTGACCGGTCCGGCGGGTGCCTTGGCGTCGGCGACGGCTTCGCCGGTCGTGTAGTTCACGTAGTCGGTCATGTTCAGCTCACCACTCCGGTCATGACACCCACGGGTACGGCGATGAAGCCGGCCGTGAGCAGCAGCGCGAGGACGTTGGCCGTGGCCTTGAGGACGCGGTCGCGGGTGCGGCTGCCGACGCCGAGGGTCTGGGCGGCGCTCCAGAAGCCGTGCCGGACGTGCAGGCCGAGCGCGAGCATCGCGACGATGTAGATGACGTTGCCGTACCAGGTGGAGAAGGTGTCCACGACGTTCTGGTACGGGTGGCCCTCCTGGAAGCCGCCGGAGTGCACGGTGCCGGTGGTCAGGTCGAGGATGTGCCAGACGATGAACAGGGCCAGGATGATCCCGCCCCAGCGCATGGTGCGGGTCGCGTAGCTGGCCCGGGGCCTGCTGTGGACGTACTTCGTCGGGCGCGCCCTGATGTCACGGCGGCTGAGCTGGTACGCGGACGTGGCGTGCGCGACCACGGCGACGACCAGGACGATCCGGATGAGCCAGAGCGTCCACTCGTAGTGCATGAAGGGTTCGCCGACGGTGCGCAGCCAGTGGGCGTAGTGGTTGAACTCGCCCGCCCCGAAGTAGATCTTCAGGTTGCCGATCATGTGCACGACCAGGTAGAGCAGCATGATCAGGCCGCTGACGGCCATCACGGTCTTCTTGCCGACGGAGCTGTCCCACATCGTGCGTGCCATGGACGGCCGTCGGTCCGTCCGCGTTGCCAGAGCCATGTTCAGGACGGTAAGGCCCGGACACCTGATCGGTCCAAGACATGGTCCGGCTGGATTCCATAGCCAGAAGCTATCGTGTCACCATGCAGTTCCAGCAGCTTCAGTACTTTGTCGCCGTCGCCGAGACCCGGCACTTCACCCGGGCCGCCGAGCTGGTCCATGTCGCCCAGCCCTCGCTGTCCCAGCAGATCAGGGCGCTGGAGCGGGAGCTGGGGGCGGATCTCTTCCTGCGGGCCCGGGGCAACATCACGCTCACCGACGCGGGCGAGGCACTGCTGCCGCTGGCCCGGCGGATCCTCGCGGACGCGGACACCGCCCGGCACGAGGTGCAGGAGCTGGTGCAGCTGCGGAGCGGGCGGGTGCGGCTGGGGGCGACGCCGAGCCTGTGCACCGGGTTGCTGCCGGACGTGCTGAGGTCCTTCCACGACCGGTATCCCGGGATCCAGCTGCTGATCGAGGAGAGCGGCTCCCATGACCTGGTACGGGAGCTGGCACGCGGGGCGCTGGATCTGGCGCTGATCGTGCTGCCGCTGCCGCCGGCGTCGCCCGCGCTGACCACCGTGGAGCTGCTGCGGGAGGACCTGGTGGTGGTCTCCTCGCCCGAGGCGACGGCGCCCGGCCGGGGGCGGGGCGGGGTGAAGATCGCCGATCTGGAGGGGGAGCGGCTGGTGATGTTCCGGCACGGGTACGACCTGCGGGAGCTGACCGTCGCGGCGTGTCGCTCCGCTGGGTTCGAGCCGGGTTTCGCTGTCGAGGGGGGTGAGATGGACGCGGTGCTGGGGTTTGTGCGGGCGGGGTTGGGGGTGGCCGTGGTTCCCCGGATGGTCGCCGCTCGGTCGGGGCGGGGGTTGCGGGTCACTCCGTTGGCCCGGCCGGGGTTGCATCGGACGATCGCTTTGGCGCACCGGAGTGACGTTGCGCCGCCTCGGGCGGCACGGGAGCTTCAGAGGATGCTGTTGGAGAGGTGACGGGGCGGGAGCGCCGTGGTGGGGTGCGGGTGTGTGGGGGCTGGTCGCGCCCACGCGGCGGAGCCGCAAATTGAAACAGCCCCGCGCCCCTGTAGGGGCGCTTCAGCAGCCGTTCATTCCTTGGTTGCCCCGGCCAGCATCCCCGACACCAGCGTGCGCTGGGAGAAGAGGAACAGGACCAGGACCGGCAGGATTGCGATGATGATCGCCAGCGCCAGTTCGGGGATCGTGATGTTCAGGCCCGCGCCTGCCACCGGGTTGAACGACGGGGTGGAGGTGAGGAGTTGGTTGAGGCCTACCTGGACCGGGAACTCGTTGCTGTTCGGGAGGACCAGGTAGGGGAGGAAGAAGTTGTTCCAGTTGCCTACGAAGCTGAAGAACGCGACCAGGCCGATCACCGGCTTGGCGAGCGGGAGCGCGATGCGTGAGAAGAGCTGCCACTCGGTGCAGCCGTCGATCCGTGCGGCCGACAGCAGGTCCCTGGGCAGGCTGCTGCCGAAGTAGATGTACACGAGGTACACGCCGAACGGGTAGAAGGAGAAGGGCAGGATCACCGACCAGACGGTGCCGATCAGGTGGAAGCGGTTGAGCTCCAGGAAGACCGGCAGCACCAGGGTGGCCTGCGGCATGATCATGGTGACCAGGGTGATCACGAGGAGCGTCTTGCGGCCCCTGAACTTCGTCAGGGCCAGCGCGTAGCCGGCCGGGACGCTGACGGCGAGGGTCAGGACGAGTGAACCGCCGGAGTAGATCGCCGAGTTCTTCAGCCAGGTGAGCATCGCGCCGTCCTGGAAGGAGAAGAGATGGTGCCAGGCCGCACCGATCTGCCCGAACGATCCGAAGGACAGAGGATTGTTCCGGACCATCTCCCCCGCCGTCTTGGACGGGGCGAGCAGCAGCCAGACCACCGGCAGGACGAAGAACACCAGAAGGAAGGCCAGCAGGACGGCCACGACCAGGAAGGAGAGGGCTCGGGCCGGCCGGCCGACGCGCCGGGTCGCCGCTGCCGGGGAGAGAGTTGATTGCGTCATGACTCATCCAACTTGAACAGGTTCGAGCGGGCGACCAGCAGGCCCGCGGCCAGGAGTCCCACGGCGAGCAGGACGACGGAGATGGCGGCGGCGCCGTTGAAGTCGCCCTGCTGGAAGGCGTACACGTAGGCGAGCTGGTTGGGCGACCAGGTGGGGCTGACCCGGCCGAGGCTGGCCGTCTGGAGCAGCTGGGGCTCGACGAACAACTGGGTGCCGGTGGCAAACGCCATGATGGTCATGTAGACGATCCACTGGCGGATCATCGGGATCTGGATGTGCCAGGCGGTCCGCCAGGGGCCCGCGCCGTCCATCCGGGCGGCTTCGAGGACCTCGTCGGGAATGTTGTTGAGCGCCCCGTACATCACCACCATCCAGCCGCCCGCGCCGGTCCAGAAGGCGATGAGCATGAGGATCCACGGCAGGTTGGCGGGGGCGAGGACGGCCGCGAAGGTCTGCATGCCCATGCTCTTCAGCAGCCAGGACACCGGGCTGACGTCGGGATCCAGCATGAACAGCCAGACCAGGACGCTGGCCACGCCGGCGAGGGCGCCGGGGATGTAGTAGAGGAAGCGGAAGAGGGCCGAGGTACCGGGCCGGACCCGGCTGCGCAGGATCACGGCGACCAGGACGACCAGGACCACGAGCGCGGCCAGCCACAGCAGCAGGTAGATCAGCATGTGGCTGAAAGCCGGCCCGAAGCGGTAGTCCTGCACCACCTTCACGAACTGGTTCAGGCCGGTGAACTGGCCCCGGTCGTTGGTGAACGCCAGGTAGAAGGAGTAGCCGGTGGGGACTACGCCGAAGGCGAGCAGCAGCAGCGCGTAGCCGGCGACGAAGTAGTAGCCCGCACGGCCGCGGGCCCCGCGCCGCGGCGGGGTGCCGCGGCGCGGGGAGGAGACGGCGACGCGCTCGGTCTCCAGCAGGGTCACTGGTTCTCCACCTTGTATCCGTGTGCCTTCGCCTCGTTGCCGATCTCCTGCTGCCAGGCCGGCAGCGTGTCGGTCAGGCTCTTCCCGGCGGTCAGCGCGGGCAGGACGACGCTGGACCAGGCGGTGGCGTCCGAGAACCTGGTGTTCGACCAGCCGGTCCACACCTCGTCGGCGGCCTGCTCGAACGCCTCGCTGACGTCGGCGGCGAAGTAGTCGCTGTTGGCGGGGTTCTTCAGCCAGGCCTGCGCGGCCTTGGTGTAGGCGGGGTAGGTGGGCGCGGACGCCTGGTTCTCGTCGGAGGTGGTCAGCCAGGTGACCAGGTCCGTGGAGGCCTTGAGGTTGGCGCTGTGCGAGGACACCATCCAGACCCCGCCGCCGACGTTTCCGGTGGCCGCCTTCGACTCCCCCGCCCAGGTGAGCGGGGGTGCCGCGGCGATCTGCTTGGCCGGGGCGTTGAAGGCCGCCTTGAAGAGGTACTGGCCGTACCAGGACGGGCCGTACGCCATCAGGACCTTGCTGCCGCTCTCCTTGGCGAAGCCCTGGCTGAAGAAGCCCTTGGTGGTGACGGCCTTGGCGTCGATCAGGCCGTCCAGGAGCTTCGCCGTGCGGGTGCAGTTCGGGTCCTGGAGGTCGGTGCGCAGGGTGTCCGGCTTCACCAGGTCGAACGCCGGGCACTGGCCGGACCAGAAGTACGACTCGTGGGAGTTGGTGTCACCGACCGAGCCGACGAGGTAGCCGGGGTGCTCCTTGGCCACCTTCTTGCCGAGGGCCTCGTACGCCTCCCACGTGGTGGGGACCGGGTAACCCCACTTGTCCATGAGGGACTTGTTGTACCAGAGGACGACCTGCGCGATGTCGTTGCGCAGGCAGTAGGTGTGGCCGTCGAACTGGCAGGGGGTCAGGGAGCCCTTGGCGAAGCCCTTCAGCGTGCTCTGCGGGACGAGCTTGTCGTCCAGCGGGGCGGCGAACGGCTGCACACCGGGCTTGGTGGGCTCGGAGGCCCAGGTGACGTCGGTGGGCGAGCCGAACACCACGTCCGGCCAGCCGCTGCCGGTCCGGTCGAAGAGCTGCACCTTGGACTGCAGGTAGGTCGAGCCGTCGGCGCCGCCGTCGTACGTGACGATGTCCATCTTCACGTCCGGGTGGGCCTTCTGGTACGCCTGCACCGACGGCAGGCGGGTCGAGTCCGCCCACACCGTGATCTGTGAGCCGTCCTTCTGGGTGGCCGGCTTGAACGTCGACTGGTCGGAGGAGGACTGCGCGGTGGTGTCGGCGCTGGCGCAGCCGGCCAGGAGCGCCGCGGTGGTCAGGGAGAGCGCGGCGGCGGCCGTACGCAGAACGCCTGCTCTCTTGGAGACGGAAGACCTCATCGTCTTGCCTTTCTGTTCTTACCGGTCAGCGCGGCTGTTCGACGAACGGCAGGAGTTCGCTGCCGTAGCCGAGGTCGAGGGGAAGGGCGATGCCGGGTCCCGTGGGGGCGTGGACCAGGCCCCGGTCGTCCACGTGGCGTTCGCGCACGACCGTCGTGGCGGTGACCAGGGACTCGTAGTAGGTGGTGTTGGAGATGGCCATGCACAGGTGGTGGTTGGGGATGTCCGAACCGTGCACCTCGGCGCGCAGCCGGTAGGCGTCGGCGAGATGGGCGGTGCGCATGGCGCCGGTGATGCCGCCGCGCAGGGTGGTGCCGGCCCGGACGCCGAAGGTGGCGGCGCCGGCCCGGATGAAGTCGGCGGAGTTCATGTGGGCCCCGTCGGAGGTCTCGGCGACCAGCAGCGGCACGTCGACGGCCGCGGCGAGCTGCTGGTAGGCGGAGACGCTGAACTCGCGCATCGGCTCCTCGTACCAGAGGTAGTCGGCCTCGGAGAGGGCCCGCCCGAGGCGGATCGCGTCGGGCAGGTCGAAGCCGGCCGAGCCGTCGTACATCAGGGGCACGTCCGGGCCGACGTGCGCGCGCAGGGCGAGGCAGAGGTCGGCGTCGCGGCGGGCGTCGCCCCAGGCGTGCAGTTTGATGCCCCGGTAGCCGAGGTCCAGGCACTGGTCGGCGACGTCGAGGAACTCCTCGGTGGTGGCGAACGTCGACGTCGAGGCGTAGGCGGGGATGGCTTCGCGGAAGCCGCCGAGCAGCCGCCAGACCGGCTGGCCGTGGTAGCGGCCGGCCAGGTCCCACAGGGCGATGTCGATCAGGCCCAGGGTGGGGAGCGGGAGTTCGTGGATACGGTCCAGCTCCCACACCCGGTGCCACAGCCACTCCCGCTGGAACGGATCGGCCCCGACCAGTTCCTCGCGGAAGACCCGGTCCACCAGCTCGGTGAGCGTGGTGAAGGCTCCCGGGCGGGCGAACAGGGCCACTCCCTCGGCCCCCTCATCCGTGCCGATGCGCAGGACCGCGCCGTCGCCGACCGGAGCGCTGCCGCTCAGACCCTCCCGCCAGCGGAAGGGCGGGCTGGCCGCCGGAACGTCGATCCGGTGTACTTCGACATGGGTGATCTTCATCCTGGCTTTCGTTTCTGTGGGTGCGGGGACGGCTCTTCGGCTGACCGCTCAGAAGCCGCCGTACGCCTGGAGCTCGTAGACGCTGCCGCCGTTCCAGCTGGAGCCGGTGACGGTCAGCCGCAGATAGCGGGCGGTGACGGGCTCGTCGGTGAAGGAGTAGTTGGTCTGGGCGACGGTGTCGGCCGCGGTGTGGTCCTCGAAGACCGACCAGTTCGCGCCGTCGGTGGAGTACTCCAGGCGGTACTGGTAGCCGCCCGCCTTCTCGAAGGTGGTGACCACGGCGGAGACGCTGGTGTCCTTGCCGAGGTCCACCTGGAGCCAGGACGGGTCGGGCAGGCCGAGGCCCTGCGCCCAGCGGGTCGTCAGGTCACCGTCGAACGCCTTCGCGGGAACGTGTCCTTCCGAGTCGGAGGACGCCGTCGCCGTCTTGTTGAGGGCCAGGTCGTCGTCCGGCGGGGTGGTGACCTCCGCCGCCACACTGGGGTCGGAGGCGTTGAGCTCGGCGTCGCGGGCGACGACGGTGAAGGAGTACTTCGTCCCGGGCTTCAGGCCCGAGACCCGGTAGGAGGTGTCACCGGTGACGCCGATCCGCGTGCCGTCCTGGTAGACGACGTAGCTGGTCACCCCGGTGTCGTCGGTGGCGGCCGGCCAGCTGACGTCCACCAGGCTGGGCAGCAGCGCCTTGGCGGTGGGCTGCCCCGGGCTGCTGGGAGCGGTGTGGTCGGAGCCGGGGGCGCGGGCGGTGCCGTAGACCTGGAAGTCGTAGATGCTGCCGCCGTTGCCGCTGGAGCCGGTCACGGTGAGCCGTACGAAGCGGCCGGTGACCGGGGTGCCGGTATCGGCGTAGTCGGTCTGCGCGGTGGTGTTGTCGGCGGTGTGGTCCGCGAGGGTCCCCCAGTGGACCTCGTCGGGCGACACCTGGATGCGGTACTTGTAGCCGCTGCTCTTCTCGAAGGTGGTGATCGCGCCGGTCACGTCGTACGACGCGCCGAGGTCGACCTGGATCCAGGACGGGTCGGGCAGCCCGAGGCCCTGCGCCCAACGGGTCGACAGGTCGCCGTCGACCGCCTTGGCCGGGACGTTGCCCTCGGAGTCGGAGGACGCGGTGACCGGCTTGTTCAGCGCCAGGTCCGAGCCGTCGGGCGTGGTGACCTTCAGCGACCGGCTGGGCGCGGACTCGTTGCCGGCCGTGTCACGGGCGGTGACGGTGAAGGTGTACGTCTGTCCCGCCGTCAGGCCGGAGAGGCGGACCGAGGCCTTGCCGGAGGCGCTGACCAGCTTGCCGTCCCGGAAGACCGAGTAGCCGGTGACCCCGGTGTCGTCCGTGGCGGCGGTCCAGCTCAGGTCGGCGACGGTCGGGAAGTCGGTGACCGAGGTCAGGTCGCCGGGTGCGGTGGGCGCCTGGTGGTCGGTGACCGCGGGGTCCGGGTCGAGGTGCTGGTACGGCTTCTCCAGGCCGGCGTTGTTCACGATCGAGGCGGGGAGCTGGTCGCAGGAGCCGACCGTGGTGTTGCCGCTGACGTCGTTGTTCTGGCTCAGGTACTGGACGCTGAAGGCGGGCTGGGTGGTGTAGTTGCCCGTCGCCGCGTTGTCCTGGGCGTGGTTCATCAGCAGCCACTGGAAGGCCACGTCGCAGAACGCGTTGCCGGTGTTCTCCCAGTGCCGGCTGCCCTCGTCGTGGTAGACGGCGCCGTAGGCGGGGGCCGGGACGTCGTGGATGTAGTTGCCGGTGACCTTGCCGCCGGGGTCGCTGCTGAGCGTGTAGATCGCTCCGCCGTCGGCCTGCGACTTCATGATGTCGCTGATCTCGTTGTCGCTGACGACGTTGTCACGGCTGATCGTCGGGGTGTCCGAGACCGGGATGCCGGCGTTGTTCGGATAGGCCGAGTTGCCGCCCTGGTCGGTCAGGCCCCAGCCCCAGCCGACGGAGATGCCGCTGTAGGGCAGGTCGTGGACCTTGTTGTGGGTGATCACCGTGGAGTCGGTGTAGCCGGCCAGGATGCCCAGCGAGCCGTTGTACTGGTCGGCGACCTTGGTGACGACGTTGTCGTTCACCAGGGTGTCCTTGGTGATGTCACGGGGGTCGTCGGGGTGGGCGTCGCCCCAGGTGACTCCGCCGATCTGGATGCCGGTCGCGGCGATCTGGCGGAAGACGTTGCCGGTGATGGTGGTGTGCTGGGTGCCGGTGTTCAGGTTGAGGCCGACGGCACCGAGGTGGGTGAAGGTGTTGCCGGTGAACTCGATGCCCTGCCCGTGGCTGACGTTGACGGCTCCGGGGGTCTTCTTCCAGTTCAGGCGCGTGGAGTCGAAGGTCGGGTTGTCGTCGCCGACCATCCGGAAGCCGGCCTGGCCCTCGATGAGCCCGTCGGACGAACTCGGTTCGAGCCAGGCGGAGTAGGAGAAGGTGATGCCCTGGAAGGACACGTTCGAGACGGGGTGGTCACGGGTGCCGTTCAGGTCGACCAGGTCCTGGACCACGGGCACGGTGACGTCCGCGGTCTTCATGTTCTCGCCCTGCTCGGGCATGTAGTAGATCTCGCCGGCGCTCTTGTCCAGGTACCACTCCCCCGGGCTGTCCAGCAGCTCGCGGGCGTTCTCCAGCCAGGTCGGGTTCTGGATCTCCTGTCCCTGCTGGAGGTTGGCGTTGTGCCAGCACGGCTGCCGCATCGTCATCGTGTTGCCGGAGATCGACTCGACCGGGCAGCGCATCAGCTTCCAGCCCCAGGAGCTGACGACTTCGAGGTCCGAGGGGTTCTTGTAGCCGCTGATGCCACTGTCGGTGAAGGTGTAGCCGGTGGACGTCTTGCTGAAGCCCGCGGGGTTCTTCCCGCTGCGGGCCCGCGTCCTCAACTCGCCGTTCACGTACAGCTGGCGGGTGTCGAGGCCGGTCAGCTTCGCCTTGTAGACCTTGCCGTCGGCGTCGGCCTTGGTCCAGCCGGTGACCTGCTTGCCGCCGCTGACCACCGGATGTGCGCCGGGCGCGGCTTCGTAGACGATCCGCTGCCCGTCCCGGCCGGAGTCCTGGGCGGTGAGGGCGAAGGTACGGCTGAGCCGGTACGTGCCGGCCAGCAGCCGGACATGAACATCGCCGTCGACCTTGCTCTTGGCGTCGCGCACGTAGTCCCGTGCGTGTTCCAGGGTCTTGAAGGGGTGGTCGGCGCTGCCCCGGCCGGTGTCCTTGCCGGTCGGGGAGACGTAGACGGTGAGCCCGGACGCTTTCGGGGCCGCCTGGGCGGGGGCGACGGCCAGGGGGGCCATCGCCAGGGCAACGGGCAGGGCGGCTATGAGGGTTCTCGGCAGGGGCACGGCTCTGCCCCTGCGCACAGACAGAAGAGACACGGAGATCCAATCGCCTGGTGGGATGGAACATCGGAACCGGGTCGTCCGCCCGGTTACCGGGATGCCGGTCGGCGTCGTACGGGTGCGGGCCGCGGGTGGTTGCCCGCGCCCCTTCAGGGGCGTCAGGTGCACGCCCCGAAAGGGGCGCGGGGAACTGCGCGACCAGCCCCCACCGGCCCGCGCCTGTATGGCGCCGACCGGCCTACGACACCGATGTCTGCGGCGGAAGGCCGGAGTCCCCGGGACCGCTGTCCGACGACGGCCGCGCGGATGCCCCGGGGGCGGCACGGTCGTCGAGGTTGAACAGCCGGTCGCGGATCTTCCGCTCGAACTGGCTCTGCGTGGTGGCGATGTGCTCCACCATCAGCTCGCTCGCGAGATCGGCCTCCCCCGCGGCGACCGCCTCTGCGATGGCGAGATGCTGTCGTGCCGCGACCTCCAGCGAGCCGGGGGCGTCGCCGTGGAAGAGCAGCACGTCGGACTGGGACGCGAGGCGCCGTACGCCGGCGACGCTCGACCTCAGGAACACGTTGTGCGAGGCCGCGCCCACCGCGTCGTGGAAGGCCTCGTCGGCCCGGGCGAAGGCGTGCCCGTCGTTCTGCTGGGCCGCGGTCAGGGAGCTCTGCGCGCCCTCCCGGATGGTGCGGACCTCGACGGGGTTGGCGAGGCCGGCGGCCCGGCGGGCCGTCTCCGACTCGATCACCGTGCGGTAGTCGAGGAGCATGAGGACGTCTTCCATGCTCGTCGGCCGGAAGTGCGAGAGATGGTCGTCCACCAGCCCGCCGGACGCCTCCGCGACGAAGATGCCCGCGCCCCGCCGCACGCTCAGCCGGCCGATGGCGGCGAGGACCTTGACCGCCTCACGGGTGACGTTGCGGGTCGCGCCCAGGATCTCGGCCAGACCCGCCTCCGTGGGAAGCCGGTCACCCGGTCGCAGGTTCTGTTCGGCGATGTACTCCAGGAGTTGTTCGGCGACCAGTTCGTACCCCGGCCGGTAGGGACCGTCGGAGACCGGTGACGGATCGGCCACGGTGTACCCCCTCATCGATGCTCGGATTAATCAGGTTCATCGGCGGTGGTCACTATGACATCCGCGTTACACGGAGGGAAGATGTCGAACGGAACTGGTTTCAAGTGCCTGATGAGACAGGGGAATACCGCCCGTACGCGACATCTCCCCGAACCATTGCGCGGGAAGGATCTGATCCTTAGGGTCCTGCCCGTCGGATGAAACTGATTCTTCGCCGTTCGTCTCTCAGGAAGGAGAGGTGAGTCAGATGCAGCGCTTCGCCGCCGTCATCCGGTTGCGCCCGGAGAAGGAGTCGGAGTACCGCGCACTGCACGCCGCCGCGTGGCCGGGCGTGCTGGCGGCCCTCAAGCGTGCCGGGATCGGCAACTACTCGATCTTCCTGCGGGACGGGCTGCTGTTCAGCTACCTCGAATACTCGGGGACCGACTACGCCGCCGACACCGCGCAGATCGCCGCCGACCCGGTGACCCGCGAGTGGTGGGCCCTGACCGACCCCTGTCAGCAACCGCTGGACACGGTGGCCGAGGGCGAGTGGTGGGCCCCCGCCGAGGAGGTGTTCCACCTCGACTGAGGGCCCACGAAGGGACGCCGGGCCGTCAGCCCGTCGCGTCCACCAGCGCCAGGTCGTGCAGGCGCTCCGGTGGGCCCGGACGGGCGTAGTACCAGCCCTGGGCCGTGTCGCAGCCCAGTATACGGAGCTGTTCCGCCTGGGCACCCGTCTCCACGCCCTCCACCGTGACCGCGAGGTCCAGGCTGTGGGCCAGGGAGACGATGCCCTCCACGATCTTCAGGTCGACCGGGTCCGCCGGGAACTGCTGCATGCTCTGGGTGAAGGAGCGGTCCAGTTTGAGGATGCTCACCGGGAGGCGGCGGAGGTTGGCGAGGTTGGAGTAGCCGGTGCCGAAGTCGTCCAGGGCGATGTCGACGCCCATCTCGGCGAGGCGGCGCAGGGGCTTGAGGAGGTCGTCGTCGGCGCCGATCAGGGCCGACTCGGTGACCTCCAGGCAGAGCGCGTCGGGGGCCACTCCGGTCCGCTCCAGGATGTCCACCGTGTCCTGGACCAGGCCGGGGTGGCTGAGCTGGCACGGGGACAGGTTGACGTTGATCCGCAGCGGGCCGGCGCTGGTCTGCTCGCCGTAGCGTTCTCCCCATTCGCGGGCCTGGCGGATCGACTCCTCCAGGACCCAGCGACCCAACGGCACGATCAGGCCGGTGTGTTCGGCGAGCGGGATGAACCGGTCGGGGCCGAGAACGCCGTGCTGCGGGTGCAGCCAGCGGACCAGCGCCTCGGCGCCGCGCACGCTGCCGTCGCCGAGGTGGACCAGCGGCTGGTACTCGATGAAGAACTCGTTCCGGTCCAGGGCCGCGGGGAGCGCGGTGGTCAGGCCGTGCCGTGTGATGGCGCGGGCGTCGGCCTCCGGGTCGGCCAGCTCGAAGCGGTTGCCGCCCGCCGACTTGGCCCGGTACATCGTGATGTCGGCGCTGCGCAGCACCTCTGCCGGGGTGCGCTCGCCCGCCGGGCCCTCGACGATGCCGATGGAGCCCCGCACCATGAGTTCGCGGCCGTCGATGCTGATCGGGGTCACCAGGGCGTTCATGATGCGGTCGGCCAGGTCGTCGACCTCACGCTGGGTGGCCGGTCCGGTGGTCAGCGCCACGAACTCGTCGCCGCCGAGCCGGGCCACCATCTCACCGGGCGCGGTCGCGCAGGACTGCAGCCGGTCGGCGACCTCCACCAGCAGCCGGTCACCCGCCGAGTGGCCCAGGCTGTCGTTGATGGTCTTGAAGCCGTCCAGGTCGAGGTAGCACAGCCCGAAGCGCTGGCCCTCACCGGCGGCCAGGACCTTCTCCAGGCGCTCGAAGAACAGCGTGCGGTTGGGCAGGCCGGTGAGCGCGTCATGGGTGGCCTCGTAGCGCAGCCGCAGGTTGAGCAGCCGACGCTCGGTGGTGTCCTCCATGAGGGCCAGCTGGTACTGCGGGTCGCCGTCCGGGTCCCGGAGCAGGGAGACGGTCAGGTTGGTCCACAGGACCGTCCCGTCGGAGCGGTTGAACGCCTTCTCGACGTGGTAGTGCTCGCGTTCGCCGCGCACCAGCTCCTCGTAGAGCCGCCAGGTCTGCGGCGCGTCCTCGGGATGCGCCCATTCCATGACCTTGCGGCCGCGCAGGGTCTGCTCGGAGCCGCCGAACATACGCAGCAGCGCACCGTTGACCTGAAGGACGTTGCCCTCCAGATCGGCGATGCAGATTCCTATCGCGGCGCCCTCGAAGACGGCGCGGAAGCGGGCCTCGCTGGCGTGCAACGCCTGCGCGACCACACCCTGGGCCCGCAACGCGGCCTGCGCGATGGCCTCCTGCTCGGCCAGCGTACGCTCACGCAGCGCCTGGGCGAACCCGGCGGCCATCGCGTGCTGGATCCGCGAGGAACGCATCCGCAGCTCGTCCTGGGGGCCGTCCGCACCGCAGTACAGGGCCAGATAGGCGTCGACGCAGTCGAGGGTGCGGCTGAGCGCCTCGGGGTCGGTGCAGTGCGCGTCGATCAGCGCGGCCCCCACCTGCCGGGCCTCCTCGGCGTCGAAGCCGTGCGCCAGCAGCACCTCGCTCAACCGGCGTGCCAGCGGGAGGAGTTGCTCCTCGAACTCCGGCCGGGTCAAGGACGTCGAGGTCACCGGGAACACCGCCCGGCTCCAGATCGTCGCGAACCGGCGCAGTCTGTCCTCCGGGCCGTCCGGCTCCGCGATCACGCCGCGATCCCCACGCCGGCGAATCCGGAGAAGGCATACGGATCCTCGTCCTCCGGCGCCGACTCCGGCCGCCAGTGCGGCATCGGCACCAGTCCGGGTTCCACCATGTCGTACCCCTCGAAGAACCTTGCGATCTCGTCGCGCGAGCGCATGATGAGCGGGTTTCGAATGTCCTTGTATACGTCCACCGCGCTCTCGGCCCGCTCGGGAGGCAGCGGGATTCCCTCGTACGAGGCATGCGTGAGGATCAGCAGGCTGCCGGGCGCGAGTGCTTCGCGCAGCTGTGCCACTGTCCCGTACGGGTCGTCCGCGTCTTCCACGAAGTGCAGTATGGCAACGAGGAGCAAGGCGACTGGCCGATTCAAGTCGATGAGGCGGCTCACCTGAGGGCTCGACAGGATCTCCTGGGGCTTGCGGAGGTCCGCGGCGACCACGTCCGCCTCCTCGTTGCCCGCGAGCACGGCCTGGCTGTGGGCCACGGCCACCGGGTCGTGGTCGACATACACCACATGTGCGCCGGGGTGCGCCGTCTGGGCCACCTCGTGGACGTTGCCGAAGGTGGGGATGCCGGAGCCGATGTCCAGGAACTGCTCGATGCCGGCCCCCACGGCGAAGCGGACGGCGCGCCGCATGAAGGCACGGTTGGCCTGCATGATCTTCGGCAGGCCCGGCAGGTACGTCATCGCCTTGCGGGCCGCTTCCCGGTCGACCTCGAAATTGTGCGAACCGCCCAGGTAGTAGTCGTAGATACGCGAAACGCTCGGCACCGAGATGTCGATGCTCCGTGGGGCCCAGGCGGGACGCTCCATGTATCTCTCCAAGGCTGAGACGATCCGGTGTTCGAGCAGAGGCTACTGATCGCCTGCGAACTGGGCGAGTGGAACCGGAAATTGACCGTCCGTTCCCGGTCACTACCTGGGAATTCCGTGTGCGCTTTGGGGGTGTTCGGGCAGTCCGCCGGACGCGGGTGCGACGCAGAGCACATGCGGGTGCGACACAAAGCACAGGAGCCCGCCCCCTCCGTGCGGTGTGGAGGGGGCGGGCGGTCGTGCGCCGTTGTGTCGTCGTCCGGGACTCTCGCTGACCTCTGCCCTCCCTTCCGCGATGCGCGAATGTGGACTTGGGCGGGGCGATCAACCCTGGGGAGGTGATCCCTTACTAGCTCGGCGCGCCGACCAGCTTTCCTTCGGGCGAGACGGCGTACCAAGTGCCGCCCACGCCCTGACCGTTGGTGTCTCCGGCCTTCGCGTCGCCGGAGAAGGTGTAGATGGGCCAGCAGTTGACCGTCTGCTGCTTCGCGCCGTTGTCGGGCCGGGTGAAGCCCATCAGGCCCTTCTTCACGATGCCCTTGGTGTCACTGGAGGCGACCTCCGCGACGGCCGGCCACTTCACGAGGCAGTCACCGGTGCAGTTCGAGACGACCTTGGGCCACGCCTTGTCCTTGATGAAGCGGTAGACCGTCATGCCGTTCTTGTCGACGACGATGTCACCGAGCTTGGCGTCCTTGCGAACGGACAGGCCGGGCAGGTCGGCCAGGGTGGCCTTCTTGCCGTCGGGGGCCAGCGCGAACCACTTGCCGCCCACGCCCTGGCCGTTCACGTCACCGGCGTTGACGTCCTTGGCATAGCGGTACACCGGCCAGCCGCCGACGGTCAGCTGCTTGGTGCCGTCGGTGCGGGTGACCTCGCCGAGCAGCGCCTTGTCGATGCCCGCACCGGCCGAGGCGTCGTCGGCTGGCACCGGCGGCCAGGTGGTGGCGCAGTCACCGTCGCAGTTCGACTTGGGGGGATTGGCGGTGTCCGCGTCGAAACGGTAGAGGGTGAGGCCACTGCCGTCGGTCAGCACCTTGCCCAGATCGGGGTTGCTGGCAACGGTCAGCTTGCCCGCGGGGGCGACCGCGGCCGGAGAGCTGGAAGCCTGACTGCCGTCCGCGCCGTAGCCGTTGCCCGCACCGGTGGAGGGACTGGTCACACTGCCCACGCTGCCGACACCGGCCGGGGCCGTGGCACCCACGTTCTGGGCCGCCGAGGACGGGGTGGTCACATTGTCCTGACCGCATCCCGTCGTCAAGGCAAGCACGCCTGCGGCCGTGGCCACCAGAGAGGCGCTCCTCCAGGAGGTCTTCATCTTCAACTCCCCATACATCGCCTGGATATTGCAGCGCCTGTGTTCCGCCGCACGACACCAGGTACGGACGCCGGGGGCCGAAGTGTTCAACGGCCGCACAAATTTCTTTCCGGACACTGTGCCGCCGGTGCCCGCCCCGCACGGACGTACGCTTCGAGCCAATCGACGGGCCGTGTGATTCAAACCGGTTTACGCCATCCGTCCCCCGTTCGGACCAATCCCTCCGCACTCCGGCGTGCGACGGCACGCGACGCCTCATGATCTCGGTCGTGCATGCACCCGAAGCGACCCGACTCGCGCCCGTCCCGAGGGTGTTGGCTCTGCTGACACTCACCTGGACCCTGGTGGGCTGCCCGGTCGGCACGGCGTCGGCCGACGCCTGCGCCTACGCCTCGACGGGCCCCGACGGCGTTCAAGCGGTGGCCGTCGCCGGCGGCTCCTGGCCCACTCCCCCGCCGTGCCCGCCTCCCACACCGCCGCCCTGCCCCACGCCGACACCCACGCCCACCCCTACTCCGACGCCCACACCGCCTCCGAAACCGACCCCCACCCCCAAGCCCACGCCCAAGCCGACGCCGAAACCCACTCCGAAGCCACCGCGCCCCACCCCGCCGGCCCCTGAGCCACCGCCGCCACCGCCGCCACCCCGGCGGGCGCCGGCTCCGAAGCCCGCGCCCACCCCGCCACCGGCTCCCCAGCCCAAGCCGAGGCCGACGCCCACCCCGACCCCGTCGCCGAAGCCCACCCCGCGGCCCTCACCGACCCCGGTGACCTATCCGCCGTACCACATCCAGTCGACCGGCACGGCGGCCCCGAACCGCACCTCTCCGGTCACCTACGTCCTGCTCATCGCCGTACCCGCCATCGTCGCCATCGCCGCGTTCCGCGCGCGCTGACGGCCGGCCCGCTGATTTCTGGAGGCTTCCGTTGCCGGATTGGCTTGTTCTCGTCCTCGCGATGCTCGCGGCCTGTGCCGTGGTGGTCATCATCACCCTCGTCCGGCACAAGAGGGCGGCGGAGGACGAGGATCCCTCCGAGACGCCGGACGTCATCGAGTACATGACCATGTGGATCGGCGTCATCTACGCCATCGTCCTCGGTCTGGCGGTGGCCGGGGTGTGGGAGGCCCGCAGCGCCGCCCAGGACCATGTGCAGGCGGAGGCGCAGGCGCTGCACGAGATCTATGAACGGGTGCGGGTCTATCCGCCCGACGCCCGCGACCGGATCCGTGCGGACGTCGAGGCCTACGCCCAGCAGGTCGTCGGCAAGGAGTGGAAGGAGATGGCCGACCACGGCCGTCTCACCCCGCGCGGCGCGGATCTGCTCGCGAAGATCCGTCAGGACGTCACCGACTACGAGCCGAAGACCGACTTCCAGGCACAGGCCTACCAGCCGCTGGTGGACCAGGTGGCCGCTCTCGACCAGTCGCGCAGCGCCCGGGCCGACGCGACCGGGGCGACCATGCCGAACGTGGTGTGGTTCGGGCTGCTGACCGGAGCCGCGGTCACCATCGGCATGGTCTTCGCGCTGCAGATCAGGCGCACCCGGCGCGAGCTGATCCTGGCCGGGCTGTTCTCCGCGACCATCGCCTTCATGCTGTTCCTGATCTGGGACTTCGACGAACCGTACAGTCGGGGCATCACAGCGACGGCGCAGCCCTTCCTGAACCTCTTCCCGCACATCAGGGGTTAGGGGTCCCGGACCGCCGGAGGCCATCCGTGGGGACATCCCGCCGCGCCACGCCGCGAGTGTCCCCCGGGTGCCGTATCCGCATCCCCCGGTCGGCCCACCCGCCTCACCCGTTCGCGCTACTGCGTTCGCGCGCGTGTGCGGATGTTCCTAGCGTTCCGATCATCGAGGTGCATTTCCGGCGCGAGCGGAAAAGGTCCGCGGACAGCTCCTCGGGACCGGAGGAACCACCATGCACGCAATACGCCTCGCTCCGGCCGCACTGTTCGGCGTCGGCGCCCTCGTCCTCGGCGCTCCGGCCGCCCTCACGAACTACGCGGGCGACGGGGGCCGGGACAGCGGTCAGCGTGCCTCCTTCGGCGTCCACGTCACACCGTCCACCGTCTCGGCCGGCGGCCGGGTCAGCCTGCAGCTGAACCGTGACGACGGCTGCCGGGGGGCCGCGACGGTCAGCTCGGACGTGTTCGACACGGTCCGGATCCCGGAGGGACGGGACTCGGTGGCGGCCACGGTCCACCGCGACGCGCGAACACAGGCCTCGTACCGGGTGACGTTCGACTGTGACGGGACCAGGGGGTCGACCGAACTCAGCATCGCGGGCAGCCGGTCGGAGGAACACGGCGACGGCGGCACGGACACCCGCGCGGACGGCCAGTCCGAGGGGCGTACCGACAACCAGTCCGAGGGGCGTACCGACGGACACACCGACGGCCAGTCCGACAGCCGCACCGACGAGCACGCCGACGCCCAGTCCGGCAGCCACACCGACGCGCACGCCGACGCCCAGTCCGGCAGCCACACCGACGCGCAGTCCGACGACAGCACCGACGAGCGCACGGACGGCCGTACCGACGGTGGTGCCGACGGCGGTGCCGACGGGCAGTCGGACAGCCGTACCGACGGGCGTGAGGAACTCAACCCGCAGCCGCTCCCGCCCGATCGCGGTGTCCGGGCCGGTGCGGGCGGCAGCGTGGGCGGGTTCGATCCGAAGGAGATCGGCCTCGGCGCCGCGCTCGTCGTGGCCTCGGTCGGCACGGCCTACCGCATCGCGCGCCGGCGTCCCGACGAGGGCGGTGCCTGATCACCCCCCGGCCCTCCGCCCGACCGTGCGGAGCTTCGCCCCGGTCCTGCGCGGGGCCAGGGCGAAGACGGTCCGCACGGGTCAGAGCCGCTTCTCGTGCCGGCGGCGCAGCCAGAACCCGCAGCCGGCGAGCACGGCCGCGCCCACCAGCCCACCGCCGATCGCCATGTCGGCCGGGGTGGCCCCGCTGGAGACGCTGCCGCCGAGGCCGCCCCTGACCCCGCCGAGCACAAAGAACGCGGAGGGCCGGGTCAGGGTCCGCCCGTCACAGCGGACCGTCAGGTCGTAAGGGCCGGGGCGCGCGTCCCGGTCGATGGTGGCGACTCCGCGCGCCATGTCGCCGCCGAACGGGAACAGCGAGGCCGTCCCGAAGGCGCGGGAGCTCATGGAGCCCCTGCGGCAGCCGTTGACGGTGACGGTGAGGCGGGCGCCGCTGGTGATCGCCCTGGGCTGGGCGAGGATGTTGCGCACCCCGAAGCCCCGGCCGCCGAACCCGTCACCACCGTTCCCGCCGCCGAACCCGTCGTCACCATTACCGCCGCCGAACCCGTCGTCACCATTACCGCCGCCGAAGCCGTCGTCACCGCGCCCGCCGAAGCCGTCGCCTCCCCGCCCTCCGAATTCGTCCCCGCCCCGCCCGCCAAAGCCGTTGCCGCCCCGCCCTCCGTCCCCGCCCCGCCCTCCGAATCTGTCCCCGCCCCGCCCGCCGAAGCCGTCCCCGCCCCGCCCGCCGAAGCCGTCCCCGCCTCGACCGCCGAACCCGCCGACGCCGTATCCGGGAACGACGACCCCGGGCACCGCCGCGATGCCAGGGGCGACCCCGACGCCGGGCGCGACACCGACGCCGGTTCCGGGGGCGACGCCGGTCCCGGGGGCGACGCCCGTCCCGCCGACGATCGGGGCTTGGGTGTTGGCCGGGCCGCCGCCGTTGCCCAGGCCGTCCGCGACGGCCATGGGGGCGGCGGCTCCAAGCACGGCGACCACCGTGCACGCTGCCGCGAGGGCACGTGAGTTTCGCATCTCTTCCTCCGCGGAAGGCGCCCCGGGAACCGTCCCCGGTAGATCGGCGAGAAAGCACCTCCCGAATAGACCCTCAGATGCCTTGAACACGCCCGCATTTCGAGAATGGTCCGTCCTGGTGAGGGGACACGCCGAGCGAAAAGCACACAATCGGATATTGCCGCAGGTCACGGACCGTCAGAAAAATCCTGGGAACGGCAACTCGGATGGCGCACCGGAATGGGCGCGGGCCACCCGTTCGCCCGTTGCCCCGTCGCCGCTCGCGCGCGCGGGACTTAGCGTTTTCCCATGGCGCGCTACGGACATGCGCGCCACGGACATCGCGGCGGCCGCGTCGAGAGGGGATGGCGAATGTCTGCGTCCGAACTTTCCGAGCTGGCCGAAGAGGAGGAGCGGCGGCGCAAGCGTGCCCCCTGGGGTGTGATAGCGCTTGTTCTGCTGACCGGTCTGGCGCTCATCCGCAATGGTTCGGGGGAGTTCGACGTCGGTCCGCCGCAGCCGGCCTCGGCCGCCGCCCCGGACAGCCGTAGCACGGTCCCGGACACCTTCGCCACCGAGCCCGCCTCACTGCCGTACTCGGCGGCGGGCCGGATCAGGGTCCCCGCGATCCGGGTCGACGCGCCCGTGATGCCGGTGGGTCTGGACGCGGACGGCTGGGTCGCGGCACCTCCGCCCGACGACCCCAATCTGGCCGGCTGGTTCACCGGTGGCGTCTCGCCCGGCGAAAAGGGCACGTCCGTGATCGTCGGCCATGTCGACAACACGAAGGGCCCGGCGGTGTTCTACGGTCTCGGTTCCCTGAAGAAGGGAAACCGGATCGAGATCGAGCGCACCGACAAAAGGACCGCGGTGTTCGAGATCTACGGCATCGAGGTCTTCGCCAAGGCCGATTTCCCCGGCGACCGGGTCTACGGCTCCAAGGGCACACCGGAACTGCGGGTCATCACCTGCGGCGGCGGCTTCTCGAAGCAGAACGGTTACGACGGGAACGTGGTGGTCTTCGCCCGCCTGATCGAGGCCCGCTGAGGCGGACCCGGCCGGGCGGGCCAAGGCCCGTTCGCGTCAGCGGGCCGGATCCGGTTCAGGTCCGGCGGCGCGGCACGGTCAGGTGGTAGCCGTTGTCCAGGAGATAGGGCAGATACTCGCGCAGGGCCCGGACGCTCTGCGAGCGGTCGCCCCCGGCGTCGTGGGAGAGGACCACGACGCCGGGGGCGGCGCCCTTCTCGATCGTGTCGACGATGGTGCGGGTGCCCGGGGTCGTCCAGTCGGTGCTGTCGACGGTCCAGGCCATGGGTTCCATGCCCAGCTCGGCGCCGAGTTGGAAGGCCGCGCGGTTCCATGCGCCGTAGGGGGCGCGGAACCACTGGGGGCGTTCGCCGTAGGTGTCCTCGATGGCGTCACTGGTGCTCTCCATCTCGTCGCGGATCTCACGGCGCTTCATGGTGGTCAGCAGCGGATGCGTCCAGGTGTGGTTGCCCACGACATGGCCCTCGGCGGCCATCCGCGCCACCAGCTCCCGGTTCTGGACGATGCACTCCCCGCACAGGAAGAACATCGCGCGCACGTCGTACTGGGCGAGGGTGTCCAGGATGTGCGGGGTGTAGGCCGGGTTGGGTCCGTCGTCGAAGGTGAGCATCATGCGCCGGCCGCTTCCGGAGATCCGCATGATGGGTTGCTTGCGGACCTTGAGCTTGCGCGGCCCGGTCGGCGGCGGGCCGTATCCGGTGAGCGGCTGGAGCCGGAAGGCGGAGGACTTGAGCGCCTGGCGGACCGGCGGTCCGGCGGCCGGGGCGACGGTGCCCGCGGCCTCCTCGCCGTCGCTCGCCAGCACGATGCCCGTGGTGCCCGCGGCGCCCAGAGCTGCGGCGCCGGCGAGCAGCAGCCGGCGTCGGGTGAACAACTGATCCTTCTGCATGACTCATCAGTCGCCCGGCCGGGCTTGGGCGCACCACTTAGACACCGGTGCGGCGGCGCGAAAACACCCGCACGGACCAGCGCGGGGAGGTCTCGGAAAGAAACGGTCAAGTGCCCCTGGCCGACGGCGTGTCCCGGAGCCGGGGAGGCCTCAGCGGCGGCGGACCAGCGGGAAGGGCAGCGTCTCGCGGATCGTCAGGCCGGTGAGGAACATGACCAGCCGGTCGACGCCGATGCCGAGTCCGCCGGTGGGCGGCATCGCGTATTCGAGGGCGTCCAGGAAGTCCTCGTCGAGTTCCATCGCCTCGGGGTCCCCGCCGGCGGCGAGCAGCGACTGGGCGGTCAGCCGGCGGCGCTGTTCGACGGGGTCGGTCAGTTCGGAGTAGGCGGTGCCGAGTTCGGTGCCGAAGGCGACCAGGTCCCAGCGTTCGGCGAGCCGCGGGTCGGTGCGGTGCTGCCGGGTGAGCGGGGAGACGTCGGTCGGGAAGTCCTTGTAGAAGGTGGGCAGCCGGGTCCGCCCCTCCACAAGCCGTTCGTACATCTCCAGGACGACGTCCGCGGGCCCGTCGTCGGCGGTGTACGGCACCCCGGTCCGGTCGCAGTGCCGGTGCAGCCGCAGCAGCTCGGTGCCGGGGCCGATCTCCTCCCCCAGCGCCTCGGAGATCGCCCCGTACACGGTCTTGACCGGCCAGGCGCCCGCGATGTCGTACTCCCGCCCGTCCTTGCGGGCCACCGGGGAGCCGAAGGCGGCGGTCGCGGCGCCCTGGATCAGTTCGCGGGCCAGGTCGAGCATCACATCGTAGTCGGCGTACGCCTGGTAGGCCTCCAGCATGGTGAACTCGGGGTTGTGCTTGTAGGAGACGCCCTCGTTGCGGAAGGTGCGGCCGAGTTCGAAGACCTTCTCCATCCCGCCGACGCAGAGCCGTTTCAGATACAGCTCCGGGGCGATGCGCAGATAGAGGTCGAGGTCGTAGGCGTTGATGTGGGTGGTGAAGGGGCGGGCGTTGGCGCCGCCGTGGATCTGCTGGAGCATCGGGGTCTCGACCTCCAGGTAGCCGCGGTCGAGGAGGCCCTGGCGCAGCGCCTGTACGGCGGTGGAGCGGGCGCGCACCACGGCACGGGCGGCGGGGCCGGTGGCGAGGTCGAGGTAGCGGCGGCGGATCTTGGCCTCGGGGTCGGCGAGGCCTCGGTACTTGTCGGGCAGGGGCCGCAGGCACTTGGCGGTGAGCTGCCAGTCGGTGACGAAGACGGTGGGCTCGCCCTTGTCACTGAGGCCGGCCCGGCCGGTGGCGGTGATCTGGTCGCCGATGTCGGTGTCGGCGGTGAAGCGGGCCAGGGCGGGACCCGACCGGTCCCGGGTGAGGGCGAGTTGGCGGTCGCCGGACCAGTCGCGCAGCGTCACGAAGACGATGCCGCCGAAGTCCCGGACCAGCATGATCCGCCCGGCCACGGTGACCGTCTCGCCGTCGCGGATGTCGGCGAGGGCGCGGGTGGGGCGTACGGTCGCCGCCGGGTAGGGGTCGACGCCCGCCGCGCGGAGCCGGTCCAGCTTGCCGCGCCGGACGCGGAACTGGTCCGGCAGGCCGGGCCCGGGGGCGCCGGACCCGGCCTCGTCCCCTCCGTCGAGACCGGGCACCGGCGAAGACCGCTGCGCCTGGACGGGCCGCGGTCCGGTCTTCGGGTGCCCCTTTCCCCAGAGTTTGCGCAAGGAAGGTACGGAGACGAATCCTTCGGCGATTCCGGAGGCGAGGCCGATACGGGCGAGGGAGCCGGCCTCGCCGTAGCAGAGGAAGCGCGGGTACCACTCGGGGCGGTACTTGGCGTTGGAGCGGTACAGGGCCTCCAGCTGCCACCAGCGGGAGAAGAAGAGCAGCAGCCGGCGCCACAGGCGCAGCACCGGTCCGGCGCCGATGCGGGCGCCCTCCTCGAAGACCGAGCGGAAGACGGCGAAGTTCAACGAGATGCGGCGGACGCCCAGTTTGGGGGCGGCCGCGCACAGGTCGGCGACCATGAACTCCATGACCCCGTTGGGGGCGGCGCGGTCACGGCGCATCAGGTCGAGGGAGACGCCCTCGCCGCCCCAGGGCACGAAGGAGAGCAGGGCGAGCAGTCGGCCGTCTTCGGCGAGGGCCTCGACGAGCAGGCAGTCGCCGTCGGCGGGGTCGCCGAGCCGGTCCAGGGCCATGGAGAAGCCGCGCTCGGTCTCGGTGTCGCGCCAGGCGTCGGCCTTGTCGACGACCTCCTCCATCTCGGCCTCGGTGAGGGTGGCGTGGCGCCGGACGCGGGTGGTGGCGCCGGAGCGCCGGACCCGGTTGACGGCCTGCCGGGTGACCCGCATCTCGCGGCCGCCGAGGTCGAAGCCGGCGACGTGCAGGATCGCCTCGTCGCCGAGTTGCAGGGCGCCGAGCCCGGCGCGGACGTAGGCCTTGGCGCCGCCCTCGGAGGCGCCCATCACCGCGGGCACCCAGGCGTGCCGGCGGGCCACGTCCAGCCAGGCGGCGACGGCGTGCGGCCAGGCCTCCGGGTCGCCGACGGGGTCGCCGCTGGCCAGGCAGACGCCGGCCTCGACGCGGTAGGTGACGGCGGCCTTGCCGCTGGGCGAGAAGACCACGGCCTTGTCGCGCCGGGTGGCGAAGTAGCCGAGGGAGTCGCGGTCGCCGTAGGCCTTGAGGAGGGCGCGGACACGGGTCTCGTCGTCGCCGTGCAGGGCGGCTTCCAGGCGCTGTGAACGGAACAGGGTGGCGGCGGCGTTGAGCAGGGCGAGGGCGCCGAGGAGTCCGAGCAGGAAGGCGACGAAGCGGGGTGGGCGGCCCCCGTAGCTGCCGCCGTCGACCAGGCCGCCGCAGACCCGGTCGGCCGCCCAGGCCAGGTGCTGGCCGTGCGGGAGCGAGCCGGGGAAGAGCGAGACCAGGCCCCAGCCGGCCAGGATCGCCACGACCAGGCCGACGACTAGGACGGCGAGGGCGCGGCGTACGGCGGCGCGGCGGGAGGCGGCGTAGAACTCGCGTCTCGCCACGATCAGCAGGGCCAGGGCGAGTCCGCACACCAGCAGTGAGCTGAAGGAGTACCAGTCGAAGCCGAAGGCGACCGTCAGGATGTCCGCCAGCACCAGGAGGCCGAGGTAGATCACCACCAGCCACCAGGCGACCTTCTTGCGGGCGGCGGTGGCACCGCCGAGCAGGAACAGGAAGACGGCGTAGGCCAGGTTGGGGCTGACGGGCACCACGACGGCGTTGAGGAAGTGCACGACCGGGCGGAGCAGCGTGCGCAGCGGGGCGATGAAGGAGAGCAGGGCGCACAGCAGGGCGAGAGCGCCGAAGAAACTCCCGAAGGCCTCCGGCACCCAGGTCAGCCGCCCACCGCCGGACGGGCGCGGCGGCCCCGCGGTCTCCTTCCCCGGGGCGGGCTGCACGGCGGCACTCATGCTCCGACTGTAGGAAGCGCCGGGCCACCTCGCCCGTCGAGCGGCCTGCGGCCAAGTGGGCGCCCCGTTTGCCCGGCGAGGAGCCCCGGCAGCCATGGGACCTGCGATTTCCGATAGCCTCGGGACGTGGCGGAACAACACCAGTTCGAGCGGGGCACGGACGGCCCCAAGGTCATCGTGGTCGGTGTGGACGGCTCGGACTCCTCGTGGCGCGCGGCCTCCTACGCCGGTGGGCTGGCCCGGCGGCAGCACGCGCTGCTCGCCGTCGTGTACGTGCAGCCGGTCCTGGCGGCCGGGGCGGCGCTCGGGGCACCGGTTGCGGAGACGACCGACGAGATCGCGGAGGACCTGGTCGCCCAGGTCAGGGACGCGGCCGAGCGCCTCAAGGGGATATTCGAGGTGCGCTGGGAGTTCCACACCTTCCGCGGCGACGCCTACAGCGGGCTGGTGAAGGCGGCCGACGAACTGAAGGCGGACGCGGTGGTGGTGGGCGCCTCCGAGCAGGCCGGCCACCGGTTCATCGGCTCGGTGGCGATCCGTCTGGTGAAGGCGGGACGGTGGCCGGTGACGGTGGTGCCGTAGCCGCCTTCCGGGGCTCCCTGAGGAGCAGGACCGGGGTCGCGAGGAGCAGCACACCGGCCACGGCGATCGCGGTGCGGGGGCCGGTGAGGCTCGCCAGCAGGCCCCAGAGCGCGGTGAGCGCCGCGGTGGTGGCCTTGCCGGTGATCGACCAGGCGGACAGGGTGCGGGCGACCCGGTCGTTCGGGGTGCATTCCAGGCGGCGGGTGGCGTACACCGGGCTGTAGACGGCCGAGCAGGTGATCACCCCGAACTCCAGGACCATCACCAGCAGCAGACCGGACAGCCCGGGCCGGACGAAGGCCAGCCCGAGGGGCCAGAGGGTGCGCAGGGTGGCCGCGCCGCGCAGCACCCGCCATTGCCCGTGCCGGGCGGCCAGCGGGCGGGCCAGCCGGGAACCGAGGAGACCGCCCAGGCAGGGCGCGGCGAAGGCGAGGCCGTACTGCCAGGGGGCGAAGCCGAGTGGGCCGAGCATGAGGACGGCCAGCGGGGGTACGGCGACCATGATCAGGGCGTTGGCCGCGAGGTTGTTGAAGAACAGTGGCCGCAGCTCCGGGCTGCCGAGGATGTGCCGCCACCCGTCGAGGAGGTCGGTGGCGCGCAGGCGGTCCGTGCCGGTGCGCCCGGGCCTCGGCTCGCCGCCGCCGACGGCCCGGATGCCGAGCGCCGACAGCAGAAAGCTGACGGCGTTCGCCACGACCGTGGCCACCGGGCCGAACACGCCGATCGCGGCGCCGCCGAGCGGCGGTCCGAGGACCAGGGCGGTCCAGTTCGAGGACTCGAACCGGGCGTTCGCGGTGAGCAGCCGGTCGGCGGGGACGAGGCTCTTCAGGAAGGCGCCGGAGGCCGCGTTGAAGGTGATGTCGGCCGCCGCGACGAGCACCGACACCAGCAGCAGCTGGCCGAGGCCGAGCCCGCCGAGCGCGTAGGCGGCGGGAATGGTCAGCAGCGCGGCGCACCGGACCAGGTCCATCGCCATCATCACCGGCCGCTTGCGCCGGAACTCCACCCACGGCCCGAGCGGCACGGCCGCCACCGCGCCCACGGCGGGCCCGGTCGCGGCGAGCAGCGCCACCTGGGCGGAGTCGGCGTGCAGCGCGATGACCGCGATCACCGAGAACGCGTCGAAGGCGAGATAGGTGCCGACGGCACTCACCGAGTACGCGGCCCACAGCCACCCGAACCGCCGCCCCATGCACAACCTCCCGTTGACCCGGGACATGAAAACGTGCAGGTGACCGCCGAATCAAACAACTCACGGGGGGTCTGCCACAACCAGCGGTTGTACGGTGTGGGTGTGGATCTCAGAGCCGTACGCACCTTCGTCGCCGTCGCCGACTCGGGGCAGTTCCAGGAGGCCGCCGCCATGCTGGCGGTCACCCAGCAGGCCGTCTCCAAACGGATCGCGGCGCTGGAGAAGGAGCTGGGGGTGCGGCTGTTCAGCCGTACCCCCCGGGGCGCCGACCTGACCGTGGACGGCCGGACCTTCCTGCCGCACGCCCGCGAGCTGCTGCTCGCCGAGGAGCGCGCGACCGCCTCCGTACGGTCCGGGCGGCGTCCCCTGCGGGTCGACGTGGTGGGCGCGCGGCTCGCCCCGGCGGCGCTGCTGCGCGGCTTCCACGAGGCGCACCCGGAGACCGCCCTGGACGTCGTCACGCTCTTCGACGTGGACTCGGCGCTCACCGCCCTGCGCTCCGGTGCGATCGACGCGTCCTTCCGGGCCGTCGCCATGCCCGGCCGCCCGCTGCCCAGGGGCGTCGAGGCGGCCCGGGTGTACGACGAGCCGGTCCAGCTGCTCACCGGCCCGGGGCACGCCCTGGCCGGCCGTCGCGCGGTCTCGCCCGGGGAGCTGGCCGGGCACCGGATCTGGATGCCGGGCATCGTGGAGGGCACCGAGTGGGCCGCCTACTACGCCTCGCTCGCCGCCGAGTTCGGCCTCACCATCGACTCCTCGGGCCCCAACTTCAGCGGGGCGGTGCAGGACGCGGTGGCCGCCTCCGACACCCTGGCGACGCTGGTCAGCGAGGGGACCCGGCTGGTCTGGCCGGAGGGCCACGACCTGCGTCGCATCCCGCTGCTAGACCCGGCCCCCGTCTACCCGCACTCCCTGGTGTGGACCGCCGCCAACCCGCACCCGGCGCTGGCCGCCCTGCGCGCCCATCTCGCCGGCACCCGGCCGCCCCGCCCCGCGACCCGGAGCTGGGTGCCCGGCTGGGCCGAGAGCGTGCGTGGCGTCTTCCGTACGTGACGCCCCTGAGCCATCATGATCCGCCGTCAGCCGTTCGCGATCGGCGAAGAGGTGAGGCACATGGCCAAGCTCCGTATGGGTGAAGGAATTCTCCGTCGCAAACCCATCGAACACATCGAGGAGACCGAGGTCGGCCAGGGGCCCCAGCTCGACAGATCGCTCGGGCTGTGGCAGCTGACCGCGATCGGGGTGGGCGGCATCATCGGCGCGGGCATCTTCACCCTCGCCGGCACGGTCGCCAACGGCACGGCCGGGCCCGCCGTGCTGATCTCCTTCCTCATCGCCGGGCTGGCGAGCGCCTGCGCCGCGCTGTCGTACGCCGAGTTCGCCGGGATGATCCCGAAGGCGGGTTCGGCGTACACGTACGGCTATGCGGTGCTCGGCGAGTTCGCGGGCTGGTTCATCGGCTGGGACCTGCTCCTCGAGTACACGGCGATCGTGGCGGTGGTCGCGATCGGCATCTCCGGGTACTTCGGCTTCCTGGTCGAGGAGATGGGCGCGGAGCTGCCGCGGTGGATGCTGGGCGCGCCCGGCACCGGGGCCGGCCACCGGGTCGACCTGTTCGCCGCCGTGCTCTGCCTGCTGATCGCCTACCTGCTCAACCTCGGCATCCGCAGCGCGGCCCGGTTCGAGACGGTCGTGGTGGTGCTCAAGGTGCTGGTGGTGCTGCTGGTGATCGGCGTCGGGGTGTTCCACATCAACTCGGCGAACTACCACCCCTTCTTCCCGTTCGGCGTCAGCGGGGCGTTCACGGGTGCGGCGACGGTGTTCTTCGCGGTCTTCGGCTACGACGCGATGTCCACGGCGGCCGAGGAGTCGAAGGACGCGCAGCGGCACATGCCGAAGGCGATCATCTACTCGCTGGCGATCTCCATGGTGCTGTACGTGGCGGCCTGTCTGGTCCTGACCGGCATGCAGAACTACAAGGACATCGACCCGGAGAGCGGCTTCTCGACGGCGTTCAAGTCGGTGGGGCTGAGCGCGCTCGCGGACGTGATCGCGGTGGGCGCGATCATCGGCATCCTCACGGTGATGTTCACCTTCATGCTGGGCGTGACCCGTGTGTGGTTCAGCATGTCCCGGGACGGGCTGCTGCCCTCCTGGTTCGCGAAGACGCACCCGACGCGGCACGTGCCGACCCGGGTGACCTGGATCGTCGGTATGGCCTCGGCCCTCCTCGCCGGGTTCGTGCCGATCGGCGAGGCGGCCGAACTCACCAACATCGGCATCCTGCTGGCGTTCGTGGTGGTGTGCGTGGCGGTGATCGTGCTGCGCTACCGGCAGCCGGATCTGCCGCGTGCCTTCCGCACCCCGTGGATGCCGTTCGTGCCGGCGCTGGGTGTCGTCTTCTCGGTGTGGCTGATCACGTTCCTGGCGTGGCAGACCTGGGTGCGGTTCGCGGTCTGGTTCGTGATCGGGTGCGTGATCTACTTCGGCTACTCGTACAAGAGGTCCCGGCTGGCCGGGCGTTAGAGCGCGCGCAGGAAGCCGAGCAGGAGGTCGTCGAAGACGTCCGGGCGCTCCAGGTTCGGGTAGTGGTCGGCGCCTTCGACGATCTCGGCGCGGCCGTCGGGGACCTCGCGGGCCAGGCGTTCGGCTGCGGCGAGCAGATCGGCGGGCTCCAGGCCGCCGTTGATCGTGAGGACCGGGACGTCGATCTTCGGGACCCTGGGCCAGGAGTCGGTCACCCGCACATGCCAGTCCGTCTCGCCGGGCATGTGCTTGGAGAGGGTGTGGCGGGCCATCTCCCCGAGCCGGCGCGGGATCTCCGGGTCGAGGGCGTCGAGGTCGCGGTGTGCGCCCGCGGCGACCCGCAGGAAGGCGTCGAGCCAGCCCTCGATGTCGCCGGCGCCCAGGGTGCGGGCGTACTCGGCCTGGAGTTCCCGGTGCCAGGGATCCGTGTACCGGAAGTCGCCGGTGACGGCTCCGCAGGTGACCACCGCACGGACCAGCCCGGGGTGTTCCAGCACGGTGTCGGTGGCGATCACCCCGCCCATCGACACGCCGACCAGGACGGCGGGCCCGACGTCGAGGTGGCGCAGCAGTTCGGCGAGGTCGTCGGCCCAGCGGAAGGGCTTGCTCGCGTTGGCGGAGGCGCCGTGACCGCGGACGTCGGGGGCGATCACCCGGTACTCGGCGGCGAGGGCCGGGATCTGGCCGGCCCAGAAGCGGTGGTCGACGTATCCGGCGTGGAGCAGCACCACCGGGTCGCCGGAGCCGGTGTCGAGGTAGGCGAGGTCGCCGTCGGAGGACGGGAAGAAGCGGACGTCCGCAGCACCATTCATGACAACCAAGGTGTCATCATCGGGGAGTTTTGACAACTGGGTTGTCATGATGATTTTGACACCCGAGGTGTCACCACGGCCCGGTGCATGATGGCCGGGTGAACGACATCGACAAGCCCCTCGCCCCCGACGAGCTGGGTGAGCGCATCACCGAGGTGTACGACCTCATCGGCCCGCTCTACCGGCGCGCCTTCCGCAAGATCGAGCTGGGCGAGCAGATCGAGGGGGCCTCCGTCGGCGTGCGCTCCGTGCTGGACCTGCTGCTCCGGTTCGGGCCGATGACGGTGCCCCAGATGGGCCGGATCATGGCGCTGAGCCGGCAGTTCGTGCAGCGCACGGTGAACGACGCGGTGGCCCACGGCTGGGCCGAGGTCACCCCCAACCCGGCGCACCAGCGCTCCTCCCTGATCCGGCTCACGGACGAGGGCCGGACCACGATCACCGCGATCCTCGCCCGCGAACACGCGGTGAACCGGCAGGTCGGCGGCGGTCTGACCGACGCCGAGATCACCGCGTGCGTGAAGGTGCTCAAGGAGCTGCTGCGGACGTTCGACCACGTCGACGTGGAGTGACCGCCGCTACTCCCCCATCACCAGCCCGTCCTTGGCGGCCCCGCGGCCGAGCACGACGTCCCGGATGCCGTCGCGCACGGAGGTGAAGTCGGCGCCCTGGTCGATGGCCGCGTTGAGGTCGACGACCCGGCCGGCGTCGAGGTCGTACAGCTGGGGGATGAACTCGGCCTTGGCCACCTCCCAGCGGCCGCCGGGACGGGTGGGCGGGGTGAAGGTGAAGCGGGCGAGGGTGGACTGGTTGCCGCGCGGGTCCTGGTGGCCCTGGCTGTTGTTCAGCTCGCCGGCGATCTGGTCGCCGAGGCTGTAGACGACCCAGGTGCCGTTGACCTTCTCGTACGCCTGCGGGATGTGGGCGTGGGTGCCGAGGATCAGGTCGATGTCGGGGCGGCCGCCGGTCCGGGCGGCGGTGAGTTGCTTGGCGAGGGTGAGCTGCTGCTGGTCGGGGGCGTCCTGGCCGTCGGTGCCCCAGTGCACGGAGAGGACGACCACGTCGGCGCCGGCCTGCCGGGCGGCGCGGGCGTCGGCGAGGATGCGGTTCTCGTCGAGGAGGTTGACCGCCCAGGGCTGTCCCGGCGGCAGGGTGTTCCCGTTGACGTCGAAGGTGTAGGAGAGGTGGGCGACTCTGGTGCGGCCCGCGTTGAGCAGGGTGACCGCGGCCACCTCGGCCTGGGTGCGGGCGGTGCCGGCGTGCCGCAGGCCCGTCCGGTCCAGGTCGGTGAGGGTGCGCTGGATCCCGTCGGCGCCGCCGTCGAGGGCGCGGTCGGAGGCGGTGGAGCAGCTGTCGTACCCGACGGCGGCGAGGCCCTCGGCAAGCTGCGGCGGGGAGGTGACACCGGCAGAGCCGGACTCCGCGTTCTCCCCGTTCTCCGCGTCGGTCACGGTCGCCAGGTGACAGAGCGCCAGATCGGCGTGGGAGACCACGGGTTCGACGCCGGCCAGCATCGGGCGGAAGTCGTGGCCGTTGCCGCCCGCGTCGAGGTTCGCGTGGTCCAGCGCGGACTTCTGCGGCATGACGTCACCCGAGGCGACGAGGGTGAAGCCGCCACCGGGAGCGGGCACGGCGGGCGCCGGCTGGCCGGGCGGGGCGGCGTTCTCCTGCCGTACGTGGTTCTGGCAGGCGGCTGCGGTGGCGAGGAGGGCGGTCAGGGCCAGGGCCACCTGGCGTCTGCGATTGATCATCAGGAGCACCCCAGAGTCGCAAGCCTTGTCCGATTTACAGATCAATGGGTACGAAGCCGAGCCGGGTCGCAAACAACTCAGGCGCCCCGATTGACCCATCCGGGTCGGGTAAGGGGTGTGACGGACCGTTCGTCGCACCGTTCGCCGACGCGATCGACCGTCCGCCGCAGACCCCTGTGCGCCCCCTGTCCCCCGGCCCGGCCCTGCGATGCCATACGGCCATGACGGCCGGAACCACCCTTCCCGACGGGACGACGACCGCCGAGCACGAGCTCGCCGCCCTCCAGCGCGAGCACGGCCGCCCGCTCTTCGCGCTGCTGCTGCGGCTCAGCGACGGGGACCGGCAACGGGCCGAGGACCTCGTGCAGGAGACCCTCGTACGCGCCTGGCAGCACCCCGAGGCACTGCGCGCCGACGACTTCGACTCCGTACTGCCCTGGCTGCTGACGGTCGGCCGGCGGCTCGCCATCGACGCGCGCCGGGCCCGGCAGGCGCGGCCGGCCGAGGTGCACGACGCGGTCCTGGAGAACACCCGGGCCATCGGCGACCACGCCGAACGCGCCGCCGCGGCGCTGGACGTGCGGGAGGCTGTGAAGACTCTCACCCCGGAACACCGTGAAGTCCTGGTGCTGGTGTATTTCCAAGGGGCGAGTGTTGCGGAGGCCGCGGAGACCCTCGGCATTCCAGCCGGTACCGTGAAGTCGCGGGCGTACTACGCGCTGCGCGCCCTGCGCCGGGTTCTGCCCGGTTATGCACCCGACCTGCGATGAAACCGTAAGCCAGGTCAAACCTCGGTAAAGCGCCTTGCTGAGGACCGTGTTTGAGCAATCAGCTGTCTTCATCCGTGTTCCGCACCGGGAGAGGGACGGACCCGGGGTCGGGGCCACGCGCGCACCGGAGGAAGGCAGGACGGGATGCTGCACAGAGGTCAAGAGAGCACGGACGGGGCCGGGAGCGGGGAACTGGCGGTCCCGATGGCCTGGTTGTATGCCGAGTACATCGCCGACGAGCTGCTGCGCACCGGCGATCTCATGCCACCGACGTCCTTCGAGTTCCGGGCCGGCCGGGACGCACTGGCGCTGACCATCTTCCTCTCCGACACGGACGGCGAACTGTCGGGCATCCGGGTCGTGTCCCAGTTGGAGAACTGGCTTTCGCTCACGGCGTACGACCAGCCGTGGCAGCACTGGGTAGGGGAACGTATGTCCGGGCTGGCCGCCGAGGCGGTCAGGTCGGGCGGGCCGTCACCCGACCTGGATCTGGCCACGGCCGCCTGGCGCTGGCTGGAGGAGACCGAGCTGCTCGCGCCCGACCTGGACGCGGTTCCGGGCGGTGGCTCGGTGTTCGGCGAGGACGACGGACCGAAGGTGTGGACCCCCGCCTGGCGGCTCGGTCTGCCCCTCGGACATCTCGCCATCCATCTTTTTTGAAACGCCACCAATCCGCGGGCCCGGCCGCTCCGAATCCGTTGATTACGATTCTGTACGTGCCTTGAGTGAAACAGCGGCCGACTGCGTACGGGTGGGAGCAAGGAGCAATGAGTAACCCCCACCCGCACTCACGGCACGAGGATTCGGCATGAGGTCCCTGGAAAGGCATCGCGACGTCGGCGCGTACGCGCTCGGCGTGCTGGACGAGGCGGAGGCCTTCCGCTTCGAGGACCATCTCATGGAGTGCCCGAGCTGCTCGGCACACGTGACCGAGTTCGGCCCGGCGGCACGGCAGTTGATGCTGTACCGCAGGGCCACGCCGCGCTTCGTGCACCCCATGGCCCAGCCCGGCCCGCGGCTGCTCGACCGGCTGCTCGCCGAGGTCGCGACCCGGCACCGGGCCAAGCGCCGCAGGCTGCTGTACGGCCTCGCCGCCTCGGTGGTGTTCGCGGTCGTCGGCCCCGGCATCGTGACGTACGCCGGTCATGACGCCCCGCCGGCCGTACAGGTCACCGCGGCCACCGACGCGCAGTCGGGCATCTGGGCGCAGGTGAAGTCGGCGGACACCGACTCGGGCAGCACGATCGAGCTGCAGGTGAAGGACGCCGACGGGCCGCGCTCCTGCCGGCTGGTCGCGGTCGGCCGGGACGGCACCGAGCAGATCGTGACCACCTGGGCCGAGCGGGACCACGACGACCGGGTGTCCACCATGACGGGCGGCTCCTCGATGCACCCCGACGAGATCGACCGCTACGAGGTGCGCGACGCCGACGGGCAACGCCTGGTGACCCTGGACCCCAAGTGACCGCCGGTCACTTGAGCAGCCGGGACATCCGGCGGTCCGCGAGCGGCTTGCCGCCCGTCTGGCAGGTCGGGCAGTACTGCAGCGAGGAGTCGCTGAAGGAGACCTCGCGGATGGTGTCGCCGCAGACCGGGCAGGGCTCGCCGGTCCGGCCGTGGACGCGCAGCCCGCTCTTCTTCTCCGACTTCAGCCGGCCCGCCGCCAGGCCGTGGGAGCGCTCCACCGCCTCGCTGAGGGTGGCGCGCAGCGCCTCGTACAGCCCGTGGACCTCCTCGGGCGTCAGGGACGCGGCCAGCTTGAACGGGGACATCCTCGCCGCGTGCAGGATCTCGTCACTGTAGGCGTTGCCCACCCCGGCGATCAGGCTCTGGTCGCGCAGGGCGCCCTTGAGCTGCCGCCGCTCGTCCCCCAGCAGGGCCGCGAGCCGGGCCTCGTCGAAGTCGGCGGCGAGCGGGTCCGGGCCGAGCCGCGCGATACCGGGCACCTCCCGCGGGTCACGGACGACGTACACGGCGAGCTTCTTCTGGGTGCCGGCCTCGGTGAGGTCGAAGCCCGCGCCGGTCTCCAGGGCCACCCGCAGGGCCAGCGGGCCCTTTCCGGGCCGGGGCGGACCGTCCGGCAGCCGGTCCTTCCAGTGCAGCCAGCCCGCGCGGGCCAGGTGGGTGATGAAGTGCAGGCCGCCGTCGCCCTCGATGTCCAGGAACTTGCCGTGCCGGTGCACGGCGACGACTTCGCTGCCCTCGAAGGCGCCGACGGGCGGGTCGTACGTCTTCAGGACGCTGATGGCGACCGGCAGGACGCGCACGACCTCGTGGCCGACCAGGTTGTCGGTGAGGAAGTCCTTGAGCGCTTCGACCTCGGGCAGTTCGGGCATGCGTCCAGGGTGCCACCCGTGGCCCCTGGGGTCAGGTGGGCTCCGGCATCCGGAACTCGCACCAGACCGCCTTGCCGCCGCCGCGTGCCTCCACGCCCCACACGTCGGCGATCTCGTCGACCAGCAGCAGGCCCCGCCCGGACACCCCGTCCTCCCCCGCCTCGCGCCGGCGCGGCAGGGCGCTGGAGGAGTCCTCGACCTCGACGCGGAGCCGGCGGTCGCCGCCGCCGAGCACCCGGAGGGTGACGATCGCGGAGCCTTCGGTGTGCATCAGCGCGTTGGTGATCAGTTCGTCGGCGACCAGCTCGATCTCGTCGGCGCGGTCCCCGGCGCCCCAGGCCCGGACGGCGGCCCGGATCATGTGCCGGGCCAGGGTGAGCGCCTCCGGGTCGCCGGAGGCCACATGCTGCTGGAGGCGGCCGACGGCCTGCGCGGCGTCCGGGCCGCGGCGGCGCAGCAGGAGCAGGGCCACGTCGTCGTCGCCGCCTCGCTTCTCGGCGATCTCGATCAGCCGGTCGGCGAGCCCCCGCACGTCCTCCGGCCCCTCGGTGACCTGCTGGATCAGGGACCGCATCCCGTCCCCCAGGTCGGTGCCCGGCTGCTCGACCAGCCCGTCGGTGCACAGCAGCAGCGTCTCGCCGGAGTCGAGCTCCAGGGTGGACACCGGGTATTCGAGGCTCCTGAACTCGGCGGACAGGCCGAGCGGCAGCCCGCCCTCCACGGGGACCCGCCGGCAGCTTCCGTCGGCACCGCGGACCAGCGGGTCGATGTGCCCGGCGCGGACCACCTGGACGACGCCGGTGGTCAGGTCGGCTTCCGCGTACAGGCAGGTGGCGAAGCGGTCGGTGTCGAGTTCGTTCAGGAAGACGGAGGCGCGGGCCATCACGGTGGCCGGGGCGTGGCCCTCGGCGGCGTAGGCACGCAGCACGATCCGCAGCTGGCCCATGACGGCCGCCGCGTGCGTGTCGTGCCCCTGGACGTCGCCGATGACCGCGCCGACCCGGCCGCCGGGCAGCGGGATCAGGTCGTACCAGTCGCCGCCGATGTCCCGGCCCAGGGCGCCGCCGGCGGTCGGTGAGCGGTAGCGGACGGCGATGTCGGCGCCGCGCACGCTGGGGATGGTGCGCGGCAGCATCGCCTGCTGGAGTCCCTGGGCGAGGTCCTTCTCCTGCTCGTAGAGCATGGCCCGCTGCAGGCTCTGCGCGATGCTGCTGCCGAGGGCGACCAGGACGGCGCGTTCCTCGGTGGAGAAGCCGAGCCGGTCGTTGTAGAGCAGGCCCATGGCGCCGATCGGGCGGGCCTGGGCGATCAGCGGGAGATAGGCGGCGGAGGTGATGTGCAGCTCGGTGATGTGCGGCCACAGTATCGGGTACCCCGCGGCGAACTCCTCCGGTGACTCGATGAAGCACGGGCTGAGGGTCCGCACCACCTCGCCCATCGGATAGGGCTCGTCTGTCCGGGTGATCCGGGTACCGGGCACGAAGCTGCCCGCCGGTCCCTCCGCGACCAGCCGGATCCGGCCGGCCTCGACCAGGCCCATCACCAGGCTGGTCGCGCCCAGGTTGGGGATGCCCTGGGTGTCCTTGAGGGCGTCGATGACGTCCTGGACGCTGCGGGCGTGCGCGAGGGCCGCGGTGACCACCTGGACGACGCCGGACTGCTGGCGCAGTGCCTGGTCCTGGGCGGCCCGCAGGCTGCGCGCCTCGCTGTCCTCCAGCTCCTGGGTGGCGTCCCGGACCACGCCGACGACCCGGCGCGGGCGGCCGGTCTCGTCACGCCGGATGTAGCCCTGGGTGTGGGTCCAGCGCGGGGTGCCGTCGCGGCGGCGGATGCGGAAGTACGCCCCGTAGTTCTCGCTGCCGTCCTTGATGGCCTGGGCCACCACCGCGTCCAGCCGGATCCCCTCCGCCAGGGGTACCCGGACGGCGAGGCTCTCGGGGTGCCCGTCGTACTCCTCGGGGGTCAGGTCGAACACCTCGTACGCCTGGGCGTCCATGTGGAACAGACCGGCGTCCAGGTCCCAGTCGAAGGTACCCAGACGGTTGAGCGCCAGGATCGGGTGGTCCGGGTGGGCGGGCCAGTCGTCCGGGAGAGACGGAGCGCTCGCTCCCCGATCAGCCATGGGGCCACCTTGCCAGGGGAACCCCCACCGAGCAATTTCTCCCGTATTGTCCACTTCACCCGCTCGGGTTACCCGCCCGGACGGACGCGGTACACAGGGTGACAGGCCCTTTCCCGACACCGGGGCCGCAGGCCGCACAGAGTCAGGAGCGCACGGCCGTGGACTGGTTCACCGCATCCGGGTACTGGCTGAGCCGGCTGGTCTTCCAGCGGGCGCTGGCCGGTGTGTACCTCGTCGCGTTCCTGGTGGCGGCCCTCCAGTTCCGGGCCCTGCTGGGCGAGCGCGGGATGCTGCCGATCCCGAGGTTCGTCGACCGGGTCCCCTTCCGGCGGGCTCCGAGCCTCTTCCACCTGCACTACTCGGACCGCTTCTTCGCGGCCTGCGCCTGGGCGGGCTGCGCGGTGTCGGCGGCACTGCTGGCCGGCCTGGACTCCCTGCTCCCGCTGTGGGCCGCGATGGTGCTGTGGCTGGTCCCCTGGGCCCTGTATCTCTCGATCGTCAACGTCGGCCAGACCTGGTACGCGTTCGGCTGGGAGTCGCTGCTCCTGGAGGTCGGTTTCCTCGCCGTGCTCCTCGGCAACGACGAGGTGGCCCCGCCGGTCGTCGTCCTGTTCCTGCTGCGCTGGATCCTGTTCCGGGTGGAGTTCGGGGCGGGTCTGATCAAGATGCGCGGGGACGCCTGCTGGCGCAAGCTGACCTGCCTCTACTACCACCACGAGACCCAGCCGATGCCGGGCCCGCTGAGCTGGTTCTTCCACCACCTCCCGAAGCCGGTGCACCGGGCGGAGGTGGCCGCGAACCACGTCACCCAGCTCGTGGTCCCCGTCCTGCTGTTCACTCCCCAGCCGATCGCGACGGCGGCCGCGTCGCTGATGATCCTCACCCAGCTGTGGCTGGTGGTCTCCGGCAACTTCTCCTGGCTGAACTGGATCACCATCGTGCTGGCCCTGTCGGCACTCCGGCTCCCCACGGACCACACCGCCGCGCCGCCGGCCCCGCTCTGGTACGAGATCGTCGTCCTCGCCGTGGCCGCGCTGCTGATCTTCCTGAGCTACCGCCCGGTGGTGAACATGGTCTCGCGCCGCCAGGTCATGAACCGCTCCTTCGACCCGCTGCACCTGGTCAACACCTACGGCGCGTTCGGCAGCGTCAGCCGGGTGCGGTACGAGGTGGTGGTCGAGGGCACGCTGGACGAGGCCGCGCGCGAGGACTCGGACTGGCGGGAGTACGAGTTCAAGGGCAAGCCCGGCGATCCAGGGCACTGGCCGCGCCAGTTCGCGCCCTACCACCTGCGCCTGGACTGGCTGATGTGGTTCGCCGCCCTCTCCCCCGCGTACGCCGGCGACTGGTTCGGCGGCCTGGTGGAGCGCCTCCTGGAGAACGACCGCGACACGCTACGGCTGCTGCGCCGCTCCCCCTTCCCGCCCGACAGACCCCCGCGCTTCGTCCGCGCCCGCCTCTTCCGCTACCGCTACACCAGTTGGCGGGAGCTGCGGGAGACGGGCGCGTGCTGGGAGCGGACCTATGTGCGGGAGTTCATGCCGCCGACGCGGCTGGCGGGGGCGGCTCAGAGGCCGTAGACGCGGGTGGCGGTGGTCTCGAAGACACGGGTGCGTTCGCCGGGGTCGATCAACTGCTCGGCCGCGTCGAAGACTTCGGCGTATGTACCGGCCAGGACGCACACCGGCCAGTCCGAGCCGAACATCAGGCGGTCCGGGCCGAAGGCGTCCAGGACCGTCTCGGCGTACGGGCGGAGGTCGTCGACCGTCCAGCCGGCGGGGTCGGCCTCCGTGACCATGCCGGAGAGTTTGCACACGGTGTTGGGCAGGGCGGCCAGGGCGCGTACCGCGGTGGCCCAGGGGTCGAGGTCTCCGGAGGCGATCGGCGGTTTGCCCAGGTGGTCGAGTACGAAGGTGAGCTGGGGGTGGGAGTCGGCCGCCTTGACGGCGGCCGGCAGCTGGTGGGCCTGTACGACCAGGTCGTAGACGAGGCCCGCGTCGGCGATCGCGGCCAGGCCCCGGTGGACGTCCGGGCGCAGCAGCCACTCCGGGTCCGGTTCGCCCTGGACCTGGTGGCGGATGCCCTTCAGGTAGGCGCCGCCGGGGAGTTCGCTGAGGCGGGCGAGTTCGTCGCCGACCGCCGGGTCGGTCAGGTCGGTCCAGCCGACGACTCCGGCGACCAGATCGTGGGTGTCGGCAAGGGCCAGGAACTCGGGGGTCTCCTCCGGGACGGTGACCGTCTGGACGAGGACCGTGCGGGTGACACCGGCCGCCCGTGCCTCGGGTTCGAGGTCCTCGACGGTGAAGTTCCTTCTGAGCGGCTGGAGTTCCGGCCCCGTGATCCAGTCCTGGTCCCGTACCGAGAGGTCCCAGACGTGGTGGTGGGCGTCGACGGTCATGGCTGCTCCCATACGACGGGCAGAGTATGCAGGGCGACCCTCATGACGGCTCCTCCGTGGGGAGCGGGGTGCCCGGGCGCAGGAGTCCGCTGTCGCGCAGTTCCTGCCAGAAGGCGGCGGGGACCGGGGTGGCGAACTGCTGTGCCCCGTCCGCGATTTCCGCCGCCGAGCGGGCGCCGACCAGCACGCTCGCCACGGCCGGGTGGGCGGCGCAGAAGGCGAGGGCGGCCGCGCGGAGCGTGCTGCCGTGCCGTTCGGCGAGTGCCTTGAGGCGCAGGGCGCGGGCGAGCAGCTCGTCGGAGACCTGGGCGTAGTTGTAGGTGGCGGCCGGCCTGGGGTCGGCCAGCAGGCCGGAGTTGAAGGCCCCGCCGATCACCACCGACGTACCGCGTTCCCCGGCGGCCGGGAGCAGATCGGCCAGGGCGCTCTGGTCGAGGAGGGTGTAGCGGCCGGCGCACAGCACCACGTCGATGTCGGTGTCGCGGACGAACCGGGTGAGCATGGCCGTCTGGTTCATGCCGGCGCCGATCGCACCGACGACGCCCTCGGAGCGGAGCTTCTCCAGGGCCGGATAACCCTCGTGGAAGGCCTGTTCGGCGTGGTCGTCGGGGTCGTGGAGGTAGACCACGTCGACCCGGTCGAGGCCGAGCCGCTCCAGGCTCGCCTCCAGGGTGCGGCGGATGCCGTCGGCGCTGAAGTCCCAGACCCGGCGGTAGGTGTCCGGCACGGCGAAGCCGTGGGCGAGGTCGTCGCCGTCTCCGGGCCCCGGCTCCAGGCGGCGGCCGACCTTGGTGGAGAGGGTGTAGGCGTCCCGGTCGTACTCCCGCAGCGCCTCGCCGAGCCGCCGTTCGGACAGGCCGAGGCCGTAGTGGGGTGCGGTGTCGAAGTAGCGGATGCCCCGCTGCCAGGCGGTGGTGACCGTGTCGTGGGCCTGCTGGTCGGAGACTTCGGTGTAGAGGTTGCCGATCACGGCGGCGCCGAGGCCCAGGGGGCCGATTTGGACGCCGCTTCGGCCGAGGGTGCTCACTGGCCCACCGGGCGCAGCCTGAGGCCCTGCATACCGCCGTCGACGGCGAGGGAGGTGCCGGTGGTGGCGCCGGACAGCGGGCTGGCCAAGTAGGCGATGGCGCCGGCGACCTCGGCGGCGGAGACCAGGCGGCCGGAGGGCTGGCGGGCCGCCAGGGCGGCACGTTCGGCGGCCGGGTCGGGGGCCTTGTCGAGGAGGCGGCCGACCCACGGGGTGTCCGCCGTACCGGGGTTGACGCAGTTGACGCGGACGCCCTCGCGGAGGTGGTCGGCGGCCATGGCCAGGGTGAGCGAGTACACGGCGCCCTTGGTGGCGCTGTACAGGGCACGTTGCGGCAGCCCCGCGGTGGCGGCGATGGAGCAGGTGTTGACGATCGCCGCGTGGTCCGAGCGGCGCAGGTGCGGGAGGGCCGCGCGGGCGGTGCGGACCATGCCGAGGACGTTGACGTCGAAGACGCGGCGCCATTCGTCGTCGTCGTTGTCCTCGACCGTGCCCTGGGCGCCGATGCCGGCGTTGTTGACCAGCACGTCGAGGCCGCCGAGGGCTTCCACCGCGCTCTCCACGGCCGTACGCACGGAGGCGTCGTCGGTGACGTCGGCCCGGAAGCCGAGCAGCGGCTTCTCGACGGCGGACGGGTCGAGGTCGAGGACGGCGACCTGGGCGCCGCGCTCGGCGAGGAGTTCGGCGGTGGCCCGGCCGATCCCGGAGGCCCCGCCGGTGACCAGTGCTTTCAGGCCCTCGAAGTCGGTCATGCCGCCTGTCCCTTCTGCTTCTGTGCCTGCTGCTGTGCCTGCATCTGTACCTGCGCCTGCGTCTGTGCGTCGGCGGCCCAGAAGGTGCCGCCCGGATAGGTGTACTCCGCGACGGACTCCGGTCGCATGGCGGCGGAGAAGCCCGGTGCGGTGGGTGCCGTGTAGTGACCCTCTCTGATCACCACCGGGTCGCGGAAGTGGTCGTGCAGATGATCGACGTACTCGATGACCCGGTCGTCGGTGGTGCCGGCGACCGCGAGGTAGTCGAACATCGAGAGGTGCTGGACGAGTTCGCACAGTCCGACGCCGCCCGCGTGCGGGCAGACGGGGACGCCGAACTTGGCGGCGAGCAGCAGGATGGCGAGGTTCTCGTTGACGCCGGCGACCCGGGCCGCGTCGATCTGGACGATGTCGAGGGCGCCGGCCTGGAGCAGCTGCTTGAAGACGATGCGGTTCTGCACGTGTTCGCCGGTGGCGACCTTGACCGGGGTGACCGCCCGGCGGATGGCGGCATGGCCGAGGATGTCGTCGGGGCTGGTGGGCTCCTCGATCCAGTACGGGTCGAACTCGGAGAGCGCCTTGGTCCACCGGATCGCCTCGTCGACGTTCCAGCGCTGGTTGGCGTCGATGGCCATCCGGATGTCCGGGCCGACCACCGCGCGGGCCACCCGGCAGCGCCGGATGTCGTCCTCCAGGTCGGCGCCGACCTTCAGCTTGATCTGCCGGAAGCCGTCGGCGACCGCCTCGGCGGCGAGCCGGGTGAGCTTCTCGTCGTCGTAGCCGAGCCAGCCGGCGGAGGTGGTGTAAGCGGGGAAGCCGACCTCCAGCAGCCGGGCCCGGCGGTCGTCGGCGCCTTCGCGGGCGCGCCGGAGGATCCCGAGGGCCTCCTCGGGGGTGAGGGCGTCGGTGAGGTAGCGGAAGTCGATCTGCCGGACGATCCACTCGGGTTCGGCGTCGGCGAGCAGCTGCCACAGCGGCTTGCCGGCCCGGCGCGCGGCCAGGTCCCACACCGCGTTGATCACCGCGCCGATCGCCATGTGCATCACGCCCTTCTCGGGGCCGAGCCAGCGCAGCTGGCTGTCGCCGATCAGGTCCTGGTAGAGGGTTCCGGGGTCGTCGCAGATCTCGTCGACCGGGCGGCCGAGCACATGGTTCCGCAGCGCGTCGATCGCGGCGACCTGGACGTCGTTGCCCCGCCCGATGGTGAACGTGAACCCGTGTCCCTCGTGCCCGTCGGCCGCGTCGGTGCGCAGCACGACATAGGCCGCCGAGTAGTCGGGGTCCGGGTTCATCGCGTCGGAGCCGTCGAGCTCGCGCGAGGTGGGGAAGCGGATGTCGTAGGTGTCGACCGCGGTGACGCGGGCAGAGGGACCGGGGCTCGGGGACACGGATTGCCTTTCCGTCGGGGGGAGTTCGGGACGCGGGTCGATCAGTCCTGGGCCCGTCCCGTGGTGACCCGGGCGATCATGAGGGCGACGAGGATGATGCCGCCGTAGATGGCCTGGATCCAGAACGACGGGACCTGCGCCAGAGTGAGCAGGTTCTGGACGACACCCAGGAGGAGTACGCCGGTCAGAGCGCCGAACATGGTGCCCTTGCCGCCGTCCAGGCTGATGCCGCCGATCACCGCCGCCGCCATCACCGTGAAGATCATGTTGTTGCCCTGGTTGGCGCTGATCGCGCCGACATAGCCCGTCTGCATGATCCCGCCGACGGAGGCGAGGACACCCGCGACGACGGACACGCCCAGCACCACCCGGTCGACGCGGATACCGGCCGCGCGGGCCGCCTCCGCGTTGCCGCCGATCGCGTACAGGGCGCGGCCGACCCGGTGGTACTTGAGGATCAGCCCGGCCACGCCGAAGGCGACCGCGGCCAGCCACACCGACAGCGGGACCCGCAGGAAGGTGGAGGTGGCCAGGGAGAAGAACGCGTCGGGCATGCCGAACAGCGTCTTGCCCTTGGTGGCGCCGACCAGCAGACCGCGCAGGACGATCAGCATCGCGAGGGTGACGATGAAGGCGTTGAGCTTGAACTTCACCACCAGGACGCCGTTGAAGGCGCCGATGACGCCGCCGACGACGAGGACGGCGGCCAGGGCGAGTCCGGCCGGCCACCCGGTGCCCCAGCCGGACTCCGCGGTGGGCAGCACCAGCAGGGCGCCGACGGCGGGGGCGATGCCGACCACCGACTCCAGGGACAGGTCGATCTTGCCGGTGATCAGGATCAGCGACTCGGCGAGGACCACCATCGCCAGGGCCGCCGAGGCGCCCAGGATGGAGATCAGGTTCCGTTCGGTGAGAAACGAGTCGTTGACGATCGCGCCGAGGATCAGAAGGACCAACAGCGCGGGTACGAGGGCGAGTTCACGGACCCGGCGGAGCAGTACGGTCTTGGCGGCACGGGCGTCGGGGACGCGCACGGGGCCGGCGGTCGAGGCCGACGGGGCCTTCGTGTCAGCCATGGTCCACTCCTTCGGCCGGGGAGCCGGCTCCTGCGGGCATGGAGTCCACTCCTTCTATGGAGGCGATCAGCTCGTGGTCGCGCCAGCCCGCCGGGTGCTCGGCGACGACGCGGCCGTGGAAGAGGACGAGGACGCGGTCGCAGCGGCGCAGGTCGTCGAGTTCGTCGGAGACGACCAGTACGGCGGTGCCGTCCTCGCGGGCGTTGTCCATGCGGGCGAGCAGCGACTCCTTGGACTTCACGTCGACGCCCGCGGTGGGGTTGATCAGGACGAGCAGCCGGGGGCCGGAGGCGAGGGCGCGGGCCATGACGACCTTCTGCGCGTTGCCGCCGGACAGGTCGGAGACGGGCTGCTCGGGTCCCTCGGCGTGGATGTCGAGGCGCTCGATCAGCTCGTCGGCGAAGCGGCGCTTGCGGTCGCCGGCGATGAACCCGAAGCGGCCGAGCCGGTCGAGGACGCTCATGGTGGCGTTGTCGCCGATGCTCATGCCGAAGACCAGTCCCTGTCCGTGCCGGTCGCGCGGCACACAGCCGACGCCGGCCTTCAGGGCGGCCTGCACATCGCCGAACGGCAGCCGCTCGCCGTCGAGTCGGGCGGTTCCCGCGGTCGGGGTGTACAGCCCGGCGAACGACTCCGCCAGCTCGATCTTGCCGCTGCCGCTGGATCCGGCGATCCCGACGACCTCGCCCCGGCGCACGGTGAGGTCGATGTCCTGGTACGACGGTGAGGTCAGCCCCCGCGCGTCCAGCACGACGGGGGACTCGTCCGCCACCGCCTCGCGGCTGTGGTCCTGCTCGGCGATCGACTCCCCCGCCATGGCCTCCACCAGGGCCCGGCGCGGGAGTTCGGCGACGGACGCGGTGGTGATCCAGCGGGCGTCGCGGAGCACGGTGACGGTCTGGCAGACCTCGTAGACCTCCTGGAGGTGGTGCGAGATGAACAGGAAGGTCACGCCCGAGTCCTGGAGCGCCCGCATCCGGCTGAACAGCCGCTCGATCTCCCGGTTGTCGAGCTGGGCGGTCGGCTCGTCGAGCACGATGAACCGGGCACCGAAGCTCAACGCCCTGGCGATCTCCACCATTTGGCGGTCCTCGACCTTGAGGTCGGCGGTGCGCGCCTCGGGGTCGACATGGACGTCCCAGGTGTCGAGCAGCGCGGCCGCCTCGCTCCGCAGCCGCCGCCAGCTGATGAGACCCCGGTGCAGCGGCTGCCGGTTGATGAACAGGTTCTCGGCGACCGTCAGCTCCGGTACGACCGTGGGCTTCTGGTAGACGCAGGCGACCTTGCTCCGCCAGGCGTCCCGGTCGGCGAGCGGGGGCGCGGGCTCGCCGTCGAAGCGGACCGTGCCCTCGTCGGGGACCTGGAGCCCGGTGAGGACGCTGACCAGGGTGGACTTGCCGGCGCCGTTGCGGCCGACGAGGGCGTGGGACTCGCCGGGCAGCACGGTGAGCCGGCCGTCGGCGAGGGCGACGGTGGGACCGTACCGCTTGACGATGTCCCGGGCCTCAACAAGTGGCGTGCTCATTTGACCGTGTTGCCCCACAGCTTCGGGTCGTCCACGTTGTCCTTGGTGACGAGCGGCGCGGGGAGCTGGTCCTCCAGGATGCCGCTGGGCAGCTTGACGATCGTGGAGTCGTGGTCGGTCGGGCCGGGCTTGAACGTCTTCCCCTCCATCGCCGCCTTGATGTAGTACATGCCGTACTTGGCGTAGGCGTCGGCGGGCTGGGAGACGGTCGCGTCGATCTCGCCCTTGCGGATGGCGTCGAACTCCTGCGGGATGCCGTCGTTGGAGACGATCGCTATGTGCCCGCTCTGCCCGGCCGTCTTGAGCATGCCCTTGGACTTCAGGGTCTGCAGGGTCGGGGCGAGGTAGACACCGCCGGCCTGCATGTAGATGCCCTTGATGTCGGGGTTGGCGTTGAGGAGCGTGTCCAGCTTGGACGCGGCCGTGTCGGACTCCCACTTGGCGGGGATCTCCAGCACCTTGAGCTTCGGGTACTTCTTCTTCACGCAGTCCCGGAAGGCCTCGGAGCGGTCCCGGCCGTTCACCGAGGCCAGGTCGCCCATGATCTGCACGACCTTGCCGCTGGTGACGTGCTGGCCGAGGTAGTCGCAGGCCTTGGTGCCGTAGGCGACGTTGTCGGCGCGCACCACCATGGCGACCTTGCCCTTGTCGGGCGCCACGTCCACGGCGACCACCGGTACGCCCTTGCGTTCGGCCTGGTCGAGACCCGCCTCGATGGCCGCGCTGTCCAGCGGGGCGACGACCAGTCCCTTCACGCCCTGGTTCAGCTCGTTGTTGATGTCGGTGATCTGCTGGGAGGGGTCACTGTTGGAGTTGACCGTCTTCAGCGCCTCGACACCCTCGGACTTCGCCATCTTGGGTACGTAGTCGTTGTACGACTGCCAGAACGGCGAGGTCAGCAGGGGCAGGATCACCCCGACCTTGCCGGTGCCGCCGCCTCCGGCGCTGCCGCTGCCGGTGTCCTTCGTGCTGCCGCACGCGGCGAGCGCGAGCGAGGCGCCGACGGCCACGGCCGTCGCGCCGATCATCCGGTACCTGTTCCGCTTCCCCAGTGTTCTGCCGGGCATCTGGCAGCTCCTCATCGAGCGTGTTCGAGCAGATGCCCGCATACTTATCAGACCACTCGGGGCCGTCAACACCCTTCGTACGCGTTTTTTCGGCGATTCGAGCCGTAGTGGTCCGACCACCTCGCTGGTTAGACTGCGGCGCACCGGCGACAGGAGGAGCGTGTGGACGAGAGTGGTGTGGACGGGCCGGCCCCGCAGAAGGGCACGGTGACGCAGCGCGCCATCGAGCGGATCAAGGCGATGATCGGGGAGGGCCGCCTGGAGCCGGGTCAACGGCTGCCGACCGAACGGGATCTCGCCGCCCAGCTGGGCATGTCCCGCAGCTCCATGCGCGAGGCGATCCGCGCGCTGACGGTCCTGGGCGTCCTGGAGGCCCGGCACGGCTCCGGCATCTACGTCACCCAGCTGGAGGCGGGTGACCTGCTGGAGACGTTCGGGGTGGTCGCCGATCTGTCACGCGGGCCGCAGCTGGTGGAGTTGCTGGAGGTGCGCCGGGTCCTGGAGTCGACGGCGACGGCGCTGGCCGCTGCGCGGATCACGGCCGATCAACTGGCCGAGGTCGAGAAGCACTTGACGGCGATGAACGCCACGGACGACCCGGAGGAGATCCTCGCCCACGACCTCGCGTTCCACCGGGTGATCGCCGGCGCCGCCGGGAACGACACGATGGCCGCGATCCTGGAGGGGCTGTCGTCGAGGACGTTCCGGGCCCGGGTGTGGCGGGGGTTTCAGGAGGAGGGGGCGTTCGCGCGGACGCGGCGGGAGCACGCGGCGATCCACCGCGCCCTCGTCGCCCGGGATCCGGAGGCGGCGAGGGCTGCGGCGGCTTCGCATGTGGGTGAGGTGGAGGAGTGGTTGCGGGTGCAGCTACGGGGGTAGGCCGGGGGTTTTCGGGTGCGGGTGCGTTGTGGCTGGTCGCGCCCACGCGGCGGTAGCCGCACATGGATACAGCCCCGCGCCCCTGAAGGGGCGCTCAGACTCGCGCCAGTCGCAAAGTCACCAACTCGAACGGTCGTAGCCGCACAGTGACGCGGTTTCCTGCCCGCTCGGGAGTGTCCGGCAACGGTCGCTCCAGCAAGTCCGTCACCCCGACCCCCGCGATCTCGAAACCCGTCGTCAGTGTCGCGCGTGCCCGGCCGCCGTGGGCCTCGTGGAAGCGGACCACCACGTCGCCGCTGCCGTCGTCCGCCAGCTTCACCGCCGTGATGACGACCGCGTCGTTGTCGACCGTGACCAGCGGGGCCACCTCCCGCGCACCCGTCACCCGGCGCTCCGGCAGGTTGATCCGCCAGCCCTCCCGTACCGCGTCCGCGATTCCCGCGCCCGGTACCAGTGCGTGCCGGAAGTGGTGGACGCCCTGGTCGGTCTCGGGGTCGGGGAAGCGCGGGGCGCGCAGCAGGGAGACGCGGACCGTGGTCGTCGTGCCCCGGTCGCCGTCCGTGCGGACCGCGCGGGTCACGTCGTGGCCGTACGTGGAGTCGTTGACGATCGCCACGCCCCAGCCCGGCTCGTCCAGGTGGATGAAGCGGTGGTTGCAGGCCTCGAACTTCGCTGCCTCCCATGAGGTGTTGGTGTGGGTCGGGCGGTGGAAGTGGCCGAACTGGGTCTCCGACGCGTAGCGTTCGGCGTGCAGGTCCAGCGGGAAGGCCAGCTTCAGGAACTTCTCCGTCTCGTGCCAGTCCACCTCCGTGTCGACCAGCAGCCGGCGCTCGCCCGGCGACAGCGACAGCACCTGGGTGACGCGGGAGGAGCCGAAGGACCGTGCGATCCGGACCGAACGGCCGTCCTCGCCGACCGACAACTCGTCGATGTCGGTGAGGTTCGTGACCGCGTTGCGGTAGAAGGCGTCGACGTCCCAGGCGTCCCACATGTTCGGGAAGTCCGGGTGGAGTTGGAGCAGGTTGGCGGCCGCACCGGGGGCGACGGCCTCCCGGTCGGCGGCGAGATCGTACGCGGATACGACCAGGCCCCGGGCGTCGATCTCGATCCGCAGCAGGCCGTTGGAGAGGATCTGGCCGCCCTCGGGCCGCTCCGACACCGTCACCTCCTCGGGCCGCTCCTCCTCGCCGGCACCCCCGGCGGGGACGCCATGGCGACCGTGCGGTGCCGAGTTGAAGACCAGACTCCGCGTCCCCTCCCCCGCCAGGGCCCGCTGGGCCGCGTCGATGATCCCGCCGAGTTCGGCGGCGACCCGCTGATAGGTCGCCCGGGCCTCGCGGTGCACCCAGGCGATCGACGACCCGGGCAGGATGTCGTGGAACTGGTGGAGCAGAACCGTCTTCCAGATCCGGTCCAGCTCCTCGTACGGATAGGGGAACCCGGTCCGCACCGCCGCCGTGGCCGCCCACAGCTCGGCCTCCCGCAGAAGGTGCTCGCTGCGCCGGTTGCCCTGCTTGGTCCTGGCCTGGCTGGTGAGGGTGGCACGGTGGAGTTCGAGGTACAGCTCGCCCACCCAGACGGGCGGGTCCTGGTATTCGGCCTCCGCCTTCTCGAAGAACTTCTCCGGGGTCTCCCAGACAACCGTCGGCGCGCCCTCCAGGTCCCGTACCCGGGCCGCCTTCGCGACCATCTCGCGGGTCGTGCCGCCGCCTCCGTCGCCCCAGCCGGTCGGCGCGAGGGAGTGCTGCGCCCGGCCCTTGTCCTTGAAGTTGCGGGCGGCGTGGGCGAGTTCGCTGCCCTTCATGGAGCAGTTGTAGGTGTCGACGGGCGGGAAGTGCGTGAAGATCCGGGTGCCGTCGATGCCCTCCCACTGGAAGGTGTGGTGGGGGAACTTGTTCGTCTGGGACCAGGAGATCTTCTGGGTGAGGAGCCGGGTGGAGCCCGCCGCCCTGATGATCTGCGGAAGGCCGGCGGCGAAGCCGAAGGTGTCCGGCAGCCACGCCTCGTGATTCTCGATCCCGAACTCGTCCAGGAAGAACCGCTTCCCGTGCACGAACTGACGGGCCATCGCCTCCGAACCCGGCATGTTGGTGTCCGACTCCACCCACATCCCACCGGCCGGCACGAACCTACCGTCCGCGACCGCCTTCTTCACCCGCGTCCACACCTCGGGCCGGTGCTCCTTCACCCACGCCCACTGCTGCGCCTGGGACATGGCGAACACGAAGTCGGGCTCGTCCTCGATGAGGGCGGTCATGTTGGCGGTCGTACGGGCCACCTTGCGGACCGTCTCGCGCAGCGGCCACAGCCACGCCGAGTCGATGTGCGCGTGGCCGACAGCGCTGATCCGGTGCGCGGAGGGGCCGGCGGGGACGGACAGGACGTCGGTGAGCCGTGCACGCGCCTGCTCCGCCGTGCCGTTGACGTCCTGGAGGTCGATCGCGTCCAGCGCCCGTTCGACCGCGCGCAGGATCTCCCAGCGGCGTTGTGCGTCCGCCGGCAGCTCGGCCATCAGCTCGCCGAGCACCTCCAGGTCGAGCACCAGCTGCCACACGGTCTCGTCGAAGACGGCGAGGTCCATCCGGGTGAGCGTGTACTGCGGCTCGTGCCCGGCGGTGTCCTTGTCGCCCAGCCAGGTGGGCCGGAAGGGGTGGTAGTCGAGGATGACGGGGTTGGAAGCGGCCTCGATGTGCAGCCGTACCTGCTCGCCGCCCGCCACCGGGGCGCCGATCCGGACCCACTGGTTGCGCGGGTTGAGGCCCTTCACCGGGGTGCCGTCGGGCCGGTAGACCAGGCCCTCGCACTGGAAGCCGGGCATGTTCTCGTCGAATCCGAGGTCGAGCAGGGCCTCCACGGTCCGCCCGGCCCACTCCTCGGGGACGGTTCCGGTCACCCGGAACCAGCTGGTGCCCCACGGAGCACCCCACCGGGCGCCCACCTCGATCGGCCCGGGCTCGGCCGCGAGCCCTTCGTCGATCGGCACGGGCTCGCCGGGCGCGTGCCACACGGCGACGTCGAGCGGGACGGACTCGGGGTACACGGCGGGGCGGATGCGCTCGTCGAGGACGCGCTTGAGGCGGGCTTCCACCAAGCTGCGGTCGTCATGCATGTGGGGTGCTCCGTTTGTTCGTTACCGGTTACCAGGTGTGCGTGACGGTCACGGGATCCGACGAGGTGTACAGCTCCCCTACGGCACGCACTTCGAACCGTGCCGCCACCTCGCCCTGCTCCGGCTGGAGCCCGGTCAGGTAGTAGGCGCGCTGGCCGGTGGCGCCGAGGAAGCGCCGGGTGCCGTCGGGGAGCAGCCGGTGCAGGGTGTAGTGGCGCACAGTGCCGGGGGCGGCGTCCCAGGCGAGGCGCAGGTTTCCGCCGTCGGCCGCCGTGATCCCCGGGGCGGCGGGAGCGGCGGGGGTACTCACCGCCTCCCGTACGGCTATGGCGCCGAGCCGCCACTGCACGGGCCCGGCGGTCGCGGTGAGCCGGACACCGAGGGCGTGGACGGTGCCGGAGAGACCGGTGAGCGGGACGGTCGCGGTCGACCAGCCGTCGCCCGGGTCCACCGGCAGATAGGTGTACGGCGGTGCCGCCCCGGCGCTGCCCGGCTCGGCGGTGGCGACGGCGAGCTCGACGTCCACGCCTCCAGAGTCGGTCCGGTACGTCAGTTCGACAACCGTCTGCGCCGAGATCGGCAGCTGGGTCGCGTAGAGGTCCAGCACCACGGGCTGGTCCAGCGCACCGTTCACCAGCACGCTGCTGCCGCCCCGCCAGGCGTCCGCGAAGTCGAAGGTCACGGCCGGCCTGGTGCCCGCCGTCCGCACCGCCCACCGCCGGGACGGCAGCCGGTCCTGCAGACCGAGGTGGTTCCAGGGGGTGTCCGAGGTGACCTCGCCGTCCTCGTACCAGCGCAGGCCGTGCCCGGTGTTGAAGACGCTGGCGAACGGCACCGCCGACACCGTCGACCGGTCCGCCACCGACACGGCCGGCGCCCGCCACGGATCCGTGCCGTCCGGCCGGGACGGGTCCAGTGACCGCCCGGTCCAGAACAGGTCGTCGGCGGCGTGGAAGTCGCCGGGGGTGCGGCTCGCGGGGAGGTGGTTGCGGGTCCACTCGGGCCGGTAGAAGCCGATCGAGGTGACGTGCGCCGAGCCGCTGGGCACGATCGCGTCCCAGTTCACCGAGGTGCTGGACCCGTGGGACTCGACGTCGACACCGGCCCACAACTCATAGCGGTCGCGACCCAGTTGGACTGCCTGGGTGCCGGAGGAGGCGAGCGTCGAGGTGCTCCAGCGGAAGTCGACGAACATGTCGTCGGCGGTCTGGAAGAAGGCCTGGTTCTGGCTGTTGAGCGCGCCCTGCCAGCTGACCGTCCCGTTCACGGTCATCGCGTCGTACCAGGTGACCCGCTGGCCCCGGGCGGCGGCGAGGGACTTCAGCTCGGTCATGAAACCGAGCATGGCGGTGCCGAGGGCGGTGTTGCCGCCGCCGGTCTCGGCGTTGACGAACCAGCCGTCGAAGCCGTAGGCGGCGGCCACCGCGACCAGTTGGGCGGCGAGCGGACAGTGCCCGGTGGCGTCCTGCTGGACCAGGTCGCGGGTCCACTGGAGCTGGCCGCCGTAGGCGGTGGGCGGCAGGAAGATGGTGCCGAGCACGGGCACGCCGTGCCGGTGGGCCGCGTCGACGATCGGCGCGTTCGGGGCGAGGACGATCCCCTCCCCCGCCGAGCCGCCCCAGAAGACCAGCTCGTCGAGGTAGGACCAGTGGGTGAGCGCGTAGTAGTCGGCGGTGGCCGCGCCCTGGGAGGGGTTGCTGGAGGTGGGCCCGAAGGACACCAGCGCCTGGACGCGGGCCTGCCCGGAGCGGGCGGTGGTGTTGGCCGGGGTCGGGGTGAAGCGAGCGGCGAGCGGCACGGAGGCGGCGTTGAAGGCCAGGTCGGCGTCCGTGGCCGCGCTCCAGCTCTTCAGGCTGTGCCAGGTGATACCGGTACCGGGGCTGCCGGAGGGGAAGGAGTCCGGGTACCAGTAGGAGGCGTACGGCGGGGTGACGGCCGCCGCCTCGGTCGCCCCGGTCGCCGCCGTCGCCGGCAGTGAGCGGGCCAGGGCCGCCGCGGTGGCGGCGATCAGGACGGTACGTCTGCTGGGGTTCACGAGCGGGTGCCTCCTGGTGGGGCGGGAAGTACCTGATCGGGAGTGACGACCTCGGTGATGCCGCGCGCGGCGAGATGGTCCTGGTCGTCCGCGCGGGTGTCGAGGACGGTGGTGGGGCGGGCGCCGTCGGCGACGAGCCGGAACCAGGCGTCGAAGACCGGCCCGCCGGGCGCGCACCGGGAGCGCAGGGCCGGGTCGGAGGGCACGACGAGCGCCGTGCCGCGTGCCTTCGCCGCCCTGGGCTCGGCCGCCGCGAGGGCGTGGGCGAGGTCCTTGGGTTTGCGGTCGTTGGTGAACAGACCGAGCCCGTATTCGAGTTCGGGGAAGTCGGCGAGGCTCCGGCTGACGTCGTGCGAGCACCACCAGGTGACGCCCCACAGATCGGGGCAGTCCAGTACGGCGGTGAGGGTCGCCTCGGTGAAGGCGGCCGCGTGCTCGGCGGGGATCAGCGGCGCGGGCGCGCCCACTTCCTGGAGCCATACGGGCCGGTGCGGGTCCTCGGCCCAGGCCTTGCTGAGCTCCACCAGATACGCGGCGTGCTGTTCGGTCTGCGGGGCGGTGCGGCCGTGGCGCTGGGCGGTGCCGTTGAACACCCAGGAGTGCACGGCGGTGAGGTCGCCGAGGCGGGCCGAGTGGGCGGGGGTGAAGGGCTGGTCGTCCTGGTACCAGGCGGCGTCGTAGGAGGCGTGCAGATGGAGCCTGCCGGGGGCGCCCTCGGCACAGGCGGCCAGCAGCCGTGCCAGCCAGCGCTCCGCCTCCTCCTCGGTGGCCCGGTCCGGGTCCGGATGCGGGCCGGCGGCGAACTGGTTGACCTCGTTGCCGATCGTCATCCCGATGAAGTTGGGCCGGTCCGCCAGCGCCGCGGCCAGGGTACGGAGATAGGCGGCCTCCCCCGCCACGACCTCAGGGTCGGTGAAGAGGTTGCGCCGGTGCCAGGTCCGGGTCCAGGCCGGCAGGAAGTCGAAGCTGCTCAAGTGCCCTTGCAGTCCGTCCACGTTGACGTCGAGACCGCGTTCGGCGGCCGCGTCGGCGAGGGCGACGAGCTGCTCCACTGCCCGCGGCCGGATCAGGGTGCGGTCGGGCTGGAAATAGGGCCACAGCGGAAAGACCCGGATGTGGTCGAGTCCCAGAGCGGCGATCGAGTCGAGGTCGGCGCGTACGGAGTCCAGGTCGAAGTCGAGCCAGTGGTGGAACCACCCTTCGCTGGGGGTGTAGTTGACGCCGAAGCGCACGGCCGGAGGCATGCGGTCTCCTTGCGGGAACGGGTGTTCAGCCTTTGACGGCGCCTTCGCCCACCCCGCGGAAGAAGTACCGCTGGAGGCAGGCGAACAGGGCGATGAGCGGGGCCACGGCGATCACGGTGCCGGCGGCGACCAGGCGTTCGTCGATGGCGAAGGTGCCGTGCAGGTAGTTGAGGCCGATGGTGAGCGTGAACTTGGACGGGTCGCTGAGCACGATCAGCGGCCAGAGGAAGTCGTCCCAGGCGCCCATGAAGGCGAAGATCGCGACGACGGCGACGGTGCCCTTGACCGACGGCAGGGCGATCCGCAGGAACCGCTGCCAGACGTCGGCGCCGTCGACGTAGGCCGCCTCCTCGATCTCGTAGGGCAGGTTGAGGAAGGCGTTGCGCATCAGCAGCACGTTCATGGCGCCGATGGAGCCGGGCAGCACGACGCCGATCAGGGTGTTGTTGAGGCCGAGTTCCCGCATGGTGGTGAACTGGGCGATGATGATCCCCTCCACCGGCACGAGCATCGCGAGGATGAAGACGAGGGTGGCCACGCGGCGGCCTCGGTAGCGCAGCCGGGCCAGGGCGTAGCCGGCGAGCGCCGAGCCGACGCAGTTGGTGACCACGCTGGCGCCCGCCACCTTCAGCGAGTTGAGGGCGTAGTCCCAGACGGGGATGGTGTCGGCGACCCGCTGGTAGTTGTGCAGGGTGGGATGCTCGGGCAGGAAGCTCGGGGGCGAGCTGAAGATGTCCTCGGTCGGCCCCTTGAGCGAGGTGGACAGCTGCCACAGGAACGGTCCGACGGTGACCGCCAGCACGAGCAGCAGGAGTGCGTACCGCAGGACCAGTTCGCCGATCCGGATGCGGCGCCCGTGCTCGTCGGTGAAGCGTGCCCGGGAGGCGCTCATGGGCGGTCCCTCCGGTCGGCGCGCAGCACCAGCAGCATCAGCGCGACGGTGACGACGAAGACGACGACGGAGAGCGCCGAGGCATAGCCGACCCGGCCGGTCAGTCCGGTGCCGGTGCGCTGGACGAGCATCACGAGGGTGGTGTCCTCGCCGGCCGGGCCGCCGTCCGGCCCGGCCATCAGGTACACCTCGGAGAACACCTTGAAAGCGGCGACCGACGAGAGCGCGGCGACCAGCACCATCGTGGAGCGTACGGCGGGCACGGTGACGGAGAGGAAGCGGCGCACCGCCCCCGCGCCGTCGACGGCGGCGGCCTCGTGCAGCTCGCGCGGGACGTTGGCGAGCGCCGCCAGATAAATGATCATGTAGTAGCCGAGCCCCTTCCAGACCGTGACCGCCATCGCGCTCAGCAGGAGCAGCCACTGGTCGCTGAGGAAGCCGATCCGGCCGATCCCGACCGTCTCCAGCAGGGAGTTGACCAGGCCGCGTTCGTCCAGGAGCCAGACCCAGATGAGCCCGACCACGACGATCGAGGCGACGACCGGGGTGTAGAAGGCGGACCGGAAGAAGGCGATGCCCGGGATGTTCTTCTGCACCAGCAGCGCGAGCAGCAGCGGCAGGACCACCAGGGCGGGTACGACCACGACGATGTACAGCGTGCTGTTGCGCAGGCCGGTCCAGAACATGTCGTCGTGGATCAGCTCACGGAAGTTGGCGAGGCCGACGAACCGGCCGGGGATCAGGGTGCGGCGGTCGGTGAAGGAGTTGACCACCGTCGAGACGAACGGATAGACCACGAAGGCGCCGACGACCAGCAGCCCAGGAGCGGCGAACAGCCAGGGACTGGTGGGCAGTTGACGCCGCACGCGGGACACGCCGGCCATGCCTCGCCCCTCAGCCCTGCTGCTGCAGCAGCTGGTCGCAGGCCTTGACAGCGTTGTCCAGAGCCGTCTTGGGGCTCTCCTTGCCCTGCAGGGCCTTGGCGACCTCGTTGCGCAGCGCGGTCTTCATCTGGTCGCTGAACAGCACCGGCGTGTAGTTGACCGCGGACTTCAGGGACTTGGCGGCGGCGATCCGCACCCGGGTCTCGTCGGTACCGTCCTCCTTGGTGAAGTACGGGTCGTCGAGGGAGCCGGCGGTGCTGGGGAAGATGGCGACCTTCTTGGCGAAGGACATCTGGTTGTGCGCGTCGGTCACGAAGTGCGCGAACGCGACGGAGGCCGCCGTGTGCTTGGTCTTCGAGTTGACCATCACGCCCATCACGTACATGTTGACGTGCCCGGTGCTGGTGATCTGGTCGGTGATGCCGATGTTCTTGTACAGGTTCGGCGCCTGCTTCTGGAAGTTGGCGAGGTCGAGGGCACTGCCGGGGTTCATGGCGACGGCCTCGGTGAGGAACTTCTTGCCGGAGGACTCCGGGGTGGCGGTCAGCGCCTGCGGGTCCAGCGCCTTGGCGTCGTACAACTCCTTGTACTTGGTGAGCAGTTCGACGCCCCTGGCGTCGTTGAAGGCGAACCCGGTGCCCTGCTTGTCCATCAGCTCGACGCCGTAGCGCCCGAAGTCCTCGATGGTGGGGACGTTGGCGAGGGTGGCGACCTTCCCGTCGCTCTGCTGTGCCATCTTCAGGGCGTCGGCGAAGAGGTCGTCATAGGTCTTCGGCGGCTGCGCGGGGTCGAGTCCGGCCTGCTTGAACAGGGCCTTGTTGTAGAAGAGCGGCCCGGTGTTCAGATACCAGGGGAAGGCGTAGGTCCCGCTCATCCCTGGTATCTGATGGCTGGCCCAGGCCCCTTCCAGGTACTCGGGCTTGTACTTGGCCGCCGCCTTGTCGAGGTCGAGGGCCAGGCCCGCCTTGGCGAGCGGGGCGGCGAGGTCCGGGGAGACGTTGACGACGTCGGGCAGGGTGCCGCCGGCCGCGTCCGCGCTGATCTTGTCGGCGTAGCCCTCGGCGGGCTGGTCGATCCACTTCACGTGGGTGTCCGGGTACTTCTCCTCGAAGTCCGCGATCAGGCCCTCGAAGTACGGCTTGAAGTTCGCGCGCAGGTTCCAGGTCTGGAAGGTGATGTCGCCCTCGACCTTGCCTGAGGCATCGGTGGAGCCGCCGCCGTCCTCCCCGGAACCGCAGGCGCTCAGCGGCAGGGCGAGGAAGGCGGCAGCGGCGAGGGCGAGGGCTCTGCGGGAGATACGCATGGTCCGTTGCTCCTTTGCAGCGGGGGCGGCCGAAGGTGCCGCGCCAGACCTTGCACGCCGATTCCACGACGAGTCAATGGATTCGGCACAGCTAAAGTCATTAGTGGCTCAAAGTCCCTGCTCAGCAAGGTGTTACCAGCGTATTGCGGTCGATCGCTAATACGCTTTAGGGTGTTCGAACTCAAGCGCATTAGCGGATCACGGTCCCGACCGAATGAGGAAGTGAGTTGGCGGAGAAACGCGTCCCCGCGCGCCGGCCGACGATGAAGGACATCGCGCGCCGGTCCGGAGTCTCCGAGAGCGCGGTCTCCTTCGCGCTCAACGGCCGCCCCGGGGTCTCCGAGACGACCAGGGCCCGGGTGCACCGGGTCGCCGAGCAGCTCGGCTGGCGGCCCAGCACGGCCGCCCGCGCCCTGTCCGGAGAGGGCGCGGCCACGGTCGGCTTCGTCCTCGCCCGTCCCGCGCACTCCCTGGGCGTGGACTCCTTCTTCCTGCAACTGGTCTCCGGCATCCAGGAGGTGCTCGCCGAACGCCATCTCGGCCTGCTCTTCCAGATGGCGGAGGACGTGGCCGACGAGTGCGCGGTGTACCGCCGCTGGTGGGCGGAACACCGCGTCGACGGCATCCTGATGGTGGACCCGCGCGCCGACGACCCCCGCCCCGGCCTCCTCGACGAGCTCGGCCTGCCCGCGGTGGTGATCGGCGGCGCTCCCGACGAACGCCACCCGGGGCTGTCGACGGTCTGGGCGGACGACGCGGCCGCGATGGCGTCGGTGGTCGACGAGCTGACCGGGCTGGGGCACCGGCGGATCGTCCACATCGCCGGCCTGCCCGGCCTCGCGCACACCCAGCGCCGGGTCCGGACCCTGCGCGCCGAGGCCGGGCGGCGCGGCCTGGGCGAGGTCCACTCGGTCACCACCGACTACTCCGACGCGGAGGGCGCGGCCGTCACCCGCCGCGTCCTGCGCGCCACCCCGCCCCCGACGGCCCTGATCTACGACAACGACGTGATGGCGGTGGCCGGGGTGGCGGCCGCCGCCGAACTCGGCTACTCGGTCCCGGACGACGTCTCCGTCGTCTCCTGGGAGGACTCGGCCCTGTGCCGCATGGTCAAGCCCTGGCTGTCGGCGCTCTCCCGGGACAGCGCCGAGTTCGGCCGGGTGGCGGCACGCGAGCTGTCGTCCCTCCTGGACGGCGGTGCGGCACGCGCCGTCCGGGTACCGGTCCCCCGGCTGACGGTACGGGGCAGCACGGCGGCCGCCGCTCGCTACGATGAGCCGTCTACCTGAGGACTGTTACGGGGGAAGCCAGTGGACGAGGGTGCGCAGACGACGGTCCCGGTCGAGATCGACGGCCAGACGATCCTGATGTCGGTGGCTCCCGGCGAAGGCACGCCGGCACTCGCCCTGGGCGAGGAACAGGAGATCGGCTGGCGCCGCCCCAGCCTCGCCCCGGTCCTCGACGGCCTCACGGCGGTGGCCCGCGCGATGGGCACGCGGCTCCAGCAGACGGGAGCGTCGAAGGCGACGGTCGAGTTCGGCTGCGACGTCTCCTTCGACACCGGACAGTTCCTGGCGGTTGTGGGCAAGGCGTCGTCCAAGTCCACGTGGAAGGTGACCCTGGAGTGGACCGCCCCGGGAGCGTAGACGTGGACGGCTGGAGGAGGTTGCTGGAGCCGGCGACCGTCGCACTGGACCTGCCCGGCGCGAACGCGGGCGGGACCGGGTTCGTGATCGCGCCGGGGGTGGTGGTGACGTGTGCGCACGTGGTGGCCGGGGCGGACGAGGTGCGGGGGCGGATCGGGGCCGGCGCGGAGTTCACGCTGACGGTGGCGGACGAGGAGCGCTACCGGTCGGCCAGTGGACTGGACGTGGCGTTCCTGCGCTGCGCGGCCGAGGCACCGCATGTGCTCACGTCACCGGCCGCCACCCTCGGCGACCGGCTCCGGGCCTACGGTCATCCGAAGGGCGACTACCGGGCGGGACAGTGGGCCGCGCTCGAGTATCAGGGCGACTCGCGCCTGAGTTTCGAGGACGCCATCGCCATGCCCCGGGGCTACGGCGTCCCCGTCGGCGAGGGCTTCAGCGGCAGCCCGGTGGTGAACGAACGCACCGGCGCGGTCTGCGGCATGCTGGCGCGGTCCAACAAGGCGGGCAGCGCCCACCTGATCCCCGTCGCCGAGATCCTGGCCCGCTGTTCGGTGCCGTCGGCACCGGTCGACTGGCTGGGCAGCCTCACGGACGACCAGTTGCGGGCGGGCGGCTTTCGGTATCCGGGTGCGCTGGTGCGTGACTACCTGGCCGCGGCCCGTGATGCGGCCGACGAGCACCCGTACGCCTCCCTCCTCACCGACGTCGGGCACATCCCGCTCTCGACCGTCTACGTCCGCCAGGAGGCTTCGCCCACCGACGACGCTCCGACCCACCGCTCCCGGCGCGAGGATCTGACGGCGGCCACCAGCGTGCTGGACACCGACCGCCACGTCCTCTTCACGGGCGGGGCCGGATCCGGCAAGTCGAGCGTGCTGCGCCGGCTGACGTTCACAGCGGCGTCCGAGTGGCTCGGCGATCCGGCGAAGGCGCCGTCGTATCTGCCGGTGCGGGTGACGGCGGAAGCGCTTCTGGGGCTGCCGTTCGCCGAGGCCCTGTCGGGGGCCGTGGGGCGGGACCTGCCCGGGCTGCGACGGTCGCTGCCGCCGGAGCTGTTCGAGGCCGCCCCGATGCCGGAGGTGGACTGGCTGGTCTGCGTGGACGGTCTCGACGAGGTGCTGGATCCGGAACACCGCGGCCGGGTCATCCAGTTGATCCAGCGGTGGGCCCGAGAGCCGTATCTGCGGTTCGCGGTGGCCAGTCGGTCGCTGGTCATGGCGGAGATGGACCGGCTGGACGCGCTGCGGCGGTATGCGCTCCTGCCGTTCGACGAGACCGCGATGCGGGGCGTCGCCGAAGCGTGGTTCACGGTGCTGAAGGTGCCGGACGCGGTGCGGCAGGCGGGCAAGCTGGTGGCGAGCCTGCGGCGGGGGCGGCTCAGCGAAGCGGCACGGAATCCGCTGTACCTGACCATGATCTGTGTGGTCGCGGCGAGCGCGGACCTGCCGCGCAACCCCGCCGAGCTGTACGGGCAGTTCGTGCGCATCCTGCGGGACAAAGGCGCGCGGCGGCTCAGGCGCGGTGATCCGAGGGTGGACGGCATTACGCCGGAGCTGCTGGACGCGGTGCACGACGTACTGCGTCAGGTGGCCGAGTCGAGACAGGGTGGAGACGCGCGGCCCCTGCTCGATCAGACACTGGAGCGCCTCGACACGGCCTTCCCTGGCGTGGCCGCCTCCAAGGACCTGGTCTTCCGTGCCCTCGCCTTCACCGGGTTGGTCACCGAGCGCGGTGGGGAACTGGTCTTCCCGCACCACACCATCCAGGAATATCTGGGCGCAGGTGCGATCGCCGACCGGCTGAACCCGAAGGAGCCGGAGGCGCTCGGGATCGTACGCGAGGCGATCGCGTCCGAGCGGCCCAATGTGGTCCTCTTCCTGGCCGCGCGCTGGCATGAGAAAGGTATGTCGCTCGACGAATTCCTGCGCACCGTAGTGGAGGTGGGCGGCTGGCGCGATCTGTTGCTGTGCGCCACGATTCTGAGTGACGGCCTGGTGATCGACGAGGGGCTGAAGGTCCGCTTCACCAGAGCGGTGCTCAAGCTCGACGGCCGGGATGTGGCAGTCGGTGATCTCAAGGCCGATACGGTACTCGACCGGTTGTACGCCATCCTCGACCCGCGCGATCTGACGTCGATCGTCCGCGATCCGGACGTTCCGCACGGTCCGCGGCTCAACGCGTTGAAGCACTGCGTGCCACGCGGTGTCGAGCGAGCCGCCGAATTGGCCGCGGAGGTCGCCGAAGGGGCGGATCTCCCCGCTTCCGCGCGCATCGTGGCGGCGCGGCTGCTCGCCGATGCCGGTGAACGGCCGGCTGCCTGCCGCATCCTCGCGGACATCGCGCGCGACCCCGACCAGCTGCCGGAGATGAGGTTCAAGGCGGCGGAGTTCCTGCACAAGCTGGATCGCGAGGCCGGTACCGAAGTGCTCGCGGATTTCCTGGGCACCGTCGACGCGTTCCAGCAGAACATCGAACTCAGCTTGGGGCTCCTGAACTCCTCCACTGACCGCGCCTGCCGGACTGTCATGGCCGAGGCGCTCTCGGCCAATGAAACACTGGCCCGCGCCCATCCGGACAGGTGCCGGTACCTCGTGAGCAGCCTGCTGTCCATGGAGCGGCCGGAACTGCTGGAGGACTTCAGCCAGGACTCCACGCTTCCCGTACACATTCGCTACATGGCCGCATTGGCCCTGATCAGGAAGCGAGACTCGGCGGACGCAGTCTGGGAGGCACTGAGTTCCGACATTCTCCGTCACCCGGACGCATCCGACGACGCGGTCGAGGCAACGATCGACAACTGTCGGGAACCCTCCCTCGTGGAGATCGCGGCCCGCAATGGGCGGCTTGCCCTCTCCACACGCATCATGGCGGCGCAGCGCCTCGTGCACCTCGGTGCGCGAGCTGCGGCCGCCGAGTGTGCGCGGGATCTCGAGGACGCCCCGGATTGGCAGGAGTGGGCCGTCCAGTTGTCCGATGTGTTCCGGGAACTGGGCGAGGGATTCCGGGCGAGGCGACTGCTGTTGGAGGTCTTCGGCGATCCGGAGCAGGCCACCCACGATCGCCTCTCGTGCGCCGCCCCTCTCGTCGAGCTCGGAGAGTCATCGCATGTGCGCGAGGTCCTGTCCCGGCTGGCCCAGGACAGCGGCATCGCCGCGGACGACCGGCTCTCCGCGATCCGCGCACTCCGTCAGGTGGATCCCGCCGCTTCGGTACGTCTGCTGACCGACATGGCGGCCGATCCGGCCATGCCCGGAGCCGTGCGCCTCGACGCTGCGATGCGCCTCCTCAAGGCCGGCCACCGGAACACCGCTTCGGATCTGCTGCGCCGGGTCGCCCAGGATCCGTTCTCCGGCATGGCGCGGCGTATCCAGGCCCTCAGCGCCCTGGCCGAGGTCGACATCCCTGCGGCCTCCGAGACACTGCACCGGCTCATGGACGAGTCCGGGCTGACGGCAAAGGACCAGTGGAGGGTGCTCGACCTCGCTGACGCGCTCGTCCCCGACGCGACACTCCGCGAACGACTCGACGCGCTGCTCGGCGACACCACGGTTTCCCCGGACGAGTTCCTGGGCATCGAGGTCGCGTACTTCCGGCATCGCACGGCCGTGGTTCCCCTCATCCGGCGAACGCTCGGCCATATCGTGGACGCCCCGGACACCAAGCCGGGTACCAGGGCCCTCGCCGTGGCACGTTCCTTCGGGCTGATCCCCTACACCCGGTGGAAGGAGCTCATGGCCGGTCTGGCCTCCGACCCCCTGCACCGTCTCAGTCTGCATGCCGGCACCGGCGGGCTCGGCTCTTCCGGTGTCTACTCCGGAACCTGGGAATACCTGTCGTACGAGCGGGACTCGGACACGGTCACTCCCCTCCTCGGTGCTCTCGCGGAGGTGGATGCCCTGACGGCCGTCGAAGAGTGGATCGAACTTCTGTCATTGCGTCGCCCGGAAGCAGTCAAGGAACTGCGGCAGCTGTCGTACGTCCTGCACAGAAGCCGCCTCCGCGATCAAGCTGACGGCCTGCTCCTGGCCTGGGCCAAGGACCCGGGGGCCTGCGTGTCCGACAGAATCGCCGCAGCGGAACTCGCCGAAGGCGCCGGCCGGGCCCCCTGGTACCACCTCAGCATCGACGAGTCCACACCCGCCCGACTCCGTACAGCGATCTGCGAGCACCTCCCGGGCTGCGGCGCGTACAACCGCATCCCCCTCCTGCGTACCCTGGCAACAGACCCCGCCGCCGACATCCGCGCCCGAGCCACCGCCGCCGCCCTCCTCGCCGAGGATCTGGGTGCGGAAGGCCGCCGCATCCTCCAGGAGATCTCCGGCCCGCAGACCACCGACCCCGAAGCCCACCTCGCCGCAGCCGCGGCCTGGAAGAGACTGGACATCGGCCGCGAAGCCGTGGCCGCCTGTCGCCGAGTCCTGGACGACGAGGAGGCGGACCCGGCTCAGCGCAGCGCCGCAGCCGGCGAACTCATCAACTGGCCCGCTCTGCGCAACCGTGCGAAGGAAGCGTTGGTCGCGTTGCTCAACGCGCCTGAGGTCCCCGCCGCCACCCGCATCACAGCGGCCGAAAAACTGCTCACGGCCCGCGAGTCCGCCGAGGCCCACCTCGGTCTCCTCCGTCTCTCCCGCACCTCCGGGCCAACCGCCTCCGAGCGGAAGCGCATCACAGCCCTGCTCCCGCCCGACCTCGCCGGCTAGACGGACGCCGACCGGAACAGCGCGAACCCGGCCAGCCGTACCTCCCCCCTGGCCGCCGTCACCCGCACCCGCCATCGCCGTGCCCGTACCGGCTGGGCGAGCCGCAGGATGCGGCTGGCCCCGACCGTGCCGGCCGTGACCACCGTGGACCACGTGCCGTCCGTGGGTGAGGAGTTGAAGGAGGGTGCGGGTGCCGAAGAAGGCGCCGGTCGCGGTGGCACCGGTCACCGACAGCCGTCGGCCGGAGCTGAGTTCGTAGCCCTCGGTACCGAGCGTGGACCGTGCCGACGGGCGGACGTCGATGACGATGTCGTCCCGGGCGGGACGCGCCCGCGACGACCCGGACCACGCCATGTCCGGCCGCGCGAAGATCGTCGGCGAGGGTGTCGGCGACCTTGCGTTCGGCCGCGCCGGAGGCGACAAGACGCGTACCCGAATCGAACGCGTAAGTCCCCGGCTTCGGCGTCCAGTTGGCCAGCGCGGGCACGGTGACCGGCGGGGCCGCCTGCCGCTGGTGTGCGACCGCCGGTCGGGGCCGCCGGCAGCGTCAGTGCCGCCACGGCGCCGACCAGGCGCAGCACTCTCCCGCCGAGTGCCTCAAGCATGCCATTCGACCTTGAACACCCACACGTGCTGTCCCGCCCGCCGGGCCGCCTCGGGCACGTCGATGACGAGCGAGCCGTTGCTGACGGTCCAGGTCAGCGGCCGGTGGTGGCCGAGCATGGTCACCTTGTCGCCGGCCCGGACCGGCACCGGTGCCTCGACGGTGAGCTTGGCACCGGGCCGGGTCAGGGAGTGGATGTAGAAGGCCTCGTTCGGGCGGACGGTGAACCGCAGGTCCTCGCCGAGCTGGGCCATGCGCGACCAGTAGGTGGTGCCGTGGATCGCCTCGCCGTTGACCGCGAGCCAGGCGCCCGTCTCCCGCAGCCGGGTCTGCATGATCTCCGGGATGGTGCCGTCGGCGCGGGGGCCGATGTCGAGCAGGAAGTTGCCGTTCTTGGAGACGATGTCGACCAGGCTGTGCACGACCTCCTCGGTGGTCATGTAGGCGTCGTCCGGGGTGGCCCGGTTGTAGCCGTAGCTGCGCGGGTCGAGGCCGCGGCTGGCCTCCCACTTGGCGACGACCGTGTCGGCGTACGTCGTGTACTCGGGCGTGGTGAAGTCGTGGAAGCCGATGCCCGAGCGGTCGTTGACGGTCACGTCGACCGGACGGGCCCGGTTCTTGGCGTGGTTGAAGTACTCGGCGAGGACGTGGACGCTGTCGTTCGCGCCGCCGATGTCGCACCAGATGATCTCCGGGTCGTAGCCGTCGATCAGTTCGAGCATCTGCGGGGCCTGGAAGTCCCTCACGTAGTCCTTGCCGGAGGTGTATCCGGTGTACGGCAGCGGGTCCAGCGTGTATGGGTTGCGCGGGGCGTGGCCCATCCAGGGGTCGTCGGGGTTGAACCACTCGGGCATGGAGAAGTAGAGGCCGCGGTGGAGTTCGGGCGTGTACCGGCGGGACGCCTCGAACAGCTCCTTGACCAGGTCCCGTTTCGGGCCCATCTTGACGGCGTTGCGGTCGGAGACCTTGGTGTCCCACAGGGCGAAGCCCTCGTGGTGCTTGGAGGTCAGTACGTGGTACTGGGCACCGGCGTCCCGGAACAGCTCCACCCACGCCCGCGGGTCGAACTTCTCGGCGGTGAAGCGCGGGATGAAGTCGTCGTAGGCGAAGTCCTCGCCGTAGGTGTCCCGGTGGTAGGCGTAGGTCGGGTTGTTCGGGTCCTGCATCTGGTCCCAGTACCACTCGGCGTACTGCACTCCGACCGGCGCCCACGCGGGCACCGAGTAGACGCCCCAGTGGATGAAGATGCCGAACTTGGCCTCGTTGAACCAGTAGGGCGCCTGGTGACCGGCCAACGAGGTCTCGCTGGGCTGGTAGTCGGCGGTGCCGAGCGTCAACGTGCGCTTGGCGGCGGCGACTTGGGCGCCGTGTCCGCGCACGCTCACCGTGCCGTCCCGCTCGGTGCCCGGCGCGGTGCCGGTGCGGCTGCGGATGCCGACGTGGACGCGTGCCTGTTCGCCGGGGTCGAGGCGGCGGATGCGGGCGGGCTCGACGGTACGGGCGCCGGGGACGTCGACGCGTACGGACACCGCGTCGCGGGCCAGGATCGCGACGGTGCCCGCGTTGACGACGGTGGCCTCGATGCTCTGGGCACCGGTGGCGTCCAGCAGCGAACCGGTGGAGCGGGCGTCGCGCAGGGCCAGCGCCCGCCCCTGGGCGACGGGCTGGAGGGAGAGCGCGAAGACGTGCAGGGCGCTCTTGCCGGCCTCGGCCGGGTCGCCGACCGGCAGGGTGACGGCGACGGCCTCGCGCTGCGGGTCGATCCACACCTCGGAGGTGCCGATCCCGACGCTGTGCTGGTCCTTGCCGCCGTCCGGCTGGTAGCGGTACGGCGCCGTCAGCGGGCCGCCCACCGCGTACCAGTCGCCGCCGCTCAGGCCGGCGGTGGTGGTGGTGCCGTCGGCGTAGTGGACGGTGGCCCGGCCGGAGGCGTTGCCGTAGCTGCCGGCGGTGAGGAAGACGGCGGACAGGTAGTGACCCCTGGGGAGGTCGACGCGCTGGCCGCGTGCGACAACGTTGTTCTTGGCGCCCGCCGTCGCCGCGGGGAAGTCGAAGGGGATGCCGTCGACCTCGATACGGCCGGCCGGGAGTTCCTCGCCCGGGAACGTGTAGCCGGAGCCGTCGAAGTCACCGCCCCGGGCGTCGGCGGTGTCGATGCCGTCGTTGTCGTAGAGGGAGTCGAGCGGGACGGGGACCGGAGTGGGGACGGGGACCCAGGACGACGCGGCAGGCTCGCCGGCCCCCGCACCGGCGGCGCGGGCCTCAGCAGGCTCGGCGGCGTGTGCCGTGGTCGTCGCGGCGAGCGGCAGGGCGGCCGCCGCGGCGACGCCCGCCGCGGCCCCCAGCACCTGACGTCTTGGATAGGGAGACATGCTCATGCGCGGCTCCATTCATCGGATGTCTGATGATTGAGCGGGCTCAGAAACCTGTCAATGGGGTGTGCACGTGCAGGAGTTGAGGAAGTGGTCGGATGATCTGCGGGAACAGCACAGACACCGACGGCCGGCCCGCGGCACACTCCACCCGCATGTCCGGCGCCGGTTGCTCTCGACGCGGAGCCCGCCGCGAGGCAGAGTGCCCTTTCGTACCGACGAGTAAGCCTCTCTTCCGCACCCCCAGGAGCGCCCGTGACCAGCTGGGTCGGCCGGACCGCCGCCGAAATCGCCACCGCAGTACGAGAGAAGCGGGTCACTCCCCGGGAGGTGGTGGCCGAGCATCTGGAGCGGATCGCGCGGCTTGACGGGCGGATCGGCGCGTTCCGGAAGGTCCGGGCCGAGGCCGCGCTCGCCGAGGCGGACGAGGTCGCGGCCCGCACCGACCTCGACGAACTCCCGCTGGCCGGTGTGCCGTTGGCCGTGAAGGACAATCTGGCGGTGCGCGACGAGGCGCATCTGGACGGTTCGGCCGCGACGCCGGACACGCCCGCCGGCGCCGACCATGCCACCGTGGCCCGGCTGCGGGCGGCGGGCGCGGTGGTCGTGGGGCTGACGAACGTGCCCGAACTCTGCGTCTTCGGTACGACCGACGGGGTCCACGGCGTCACCCGCAACCCGTGGGACACGCTGCGCAGCGCGGGCGGCTCCTCGGGCGGCAGCGCGGCCGCGGTCGCCGCCGGGCTGGCGCCGATCGCCCTCGGCAACGACGGCATGGGCTCGCTGCGCATCCCGGCGGCCAACTGCGGTCTGGTCACCATCAAGCCGGGGTTCGGGGTGGTCCCGGCCGGGATCGGCAACGGTGACTGGTTCGGCATGTCGGAGAACGGGCCGCTGGCGACCAGCGTCGAGGACGCCCGGCTGATGCTCTCGGTCCTCGCGGGCCAGGGATTCGAGAACACCACGCAGGGCACTCCGCTGAAGATCGCCGTCTCGCGACGCAGCCCGCTGGTCGGGACGGCCGTGAGCAGGCCGTATACGAACGCGGTGGCGCAGGCGGCCGGGCTGCTGGCGGGCGCCGGGCACCAGGTACGTCGTGCCGAGCCGCCGTACCCGATGTCGATCGGCGTCACCGCGCTCCGGCACTGGACGGCGGGGACGGCCGTGGACGCGGCCGATCTGGACCCGGCGCTGCTGACCCGGCGGACCCGGGTGCACGCGGCGATCGGCCGCCGTTTCCTGAGCGGGGTCCGGGCGAGCGACTCCCGTGACCGGCTGCGCGCCCGGCTCACCCCGTTCTTCGCCGAGCACGACGTGCTGCTCACCCCGGCGCTGGCGCGCCGCGCCCCGGAGGCGGCCCCGTGGCACGAGCGCGGCTGGCTGCGCAACGCGCTGGCCGGCTCCGCCTACTCGCCACTGACCCCGGCCTGGAATCTCACCGGCTGGCCGGCGATGTCGGTGCCGTTCGGCACGCTGCCCTCGGGCGCCCCGTGCGCCGTACAGCTGGTGGCACGGCCGGGCTCGGAGGCGGTCCTGCTGGCGTTGGCCCAGACGTTGGAGACCCTGCGGCCGTGGCAGCGGACGGCACCCGTCGACTAGGGCTTCTTGGGCTCGGTCATCCGGCGGGCCGCCTCGACGACCGCCGCGCGGTGCAGGGCCAGCCGCTCCTGCGGCCAGGACTCGCTGACCTCCTTGGGGTCGACGCCCTCGGCGGCCCAGAACCAGGCCTGGGCCGCGGCGAGCACCATGGTCAGAAGGTCGTCGGGCGCCATGTCCCCATCGAGGTCGCCGCGTCGCTGCGCCTCGGCCACGAGTGCCGCCTTGTCGCGGAACGCGTCGTGTTCGAGTCCGGTGGCGGAGGGGCGCTCCAGCAGCTTCCACAGCCGCAGGCGCATCAGGTCCGGCCGTGCCACCAGGTGGTCGAAGATCGCGCCCGCGTATCCCGGCAGGTCCTCGACGTCGAACGGCACGGACTCGGCGCCCGCCGTCATCGCCCGCTGCAACACCTCGTCGAAGAGCTGTTCCTTGTTGCCGAAGTAGACGTAGATCAACCGCTTGTTCGCCCCCGCGGTCTCGGCTATCCGGTCCACCCGGGCACCGGCGATGCCGTAGGCGGCGAACTCGCTGAAGGCCGCGTCGAGCAGCCGGGCCTTGGTGGCACTGGAATCGCGTGACATGCCCACCACCCTAGCAGTAACTATCTAGTTATTGACATCGTCGGCGGGCCGGTCTACGGTCAAGGTATCTATCCAGTTAGTTATGAAATCGAGGGAACCTCATCATGGAACAGCGCGCACTCGGCGGCCAGGGTCTGACCGTCGGTGTCCAGGGCCTCGGCCTCATGGGCATGAGCGTCTTCTACGGCGCCACCGACGAGACCGAGTCCCTGGCCACCATCGACCGGGCGCTGGAGCTGGGCGTCACCCTGCTGGACACCGCCGAGAGCTACGGCCCCTTCGTCAACGAGCAGCTGCTCGGCAAGGCCCTGTCCGGGCGCCGCGAGGCCGCCGTGGTCGCGACCAAGACCGGCGTGGAGATCACCGACGACGGCCGGATGGTCGGCCTCAACGGCAGGCCGGAGTACCTGCGGCACGCACTGGAGCGCTCACTGCGGCACCTGGGCACCGATCACGTCGACCTCTACCACCTGCACCGCATCGACCCCCAGGTGCCCATCGAGGAGACCGTCGGCGCCATGGCGGAGCTGGTCGCCGAGGGCAAGATCGGGCACATCGGCCTGTCCGAGGCCTCCGCGGCGACCATCCGGCGGGCCCACGCCGTCCACCCGGTCGCCGCCCTCCAGATCGAGTACTCGCTCTTCGAGCGCGGCATCGAGCACGACGGCGTCCTGGACACCCTCAAGGAGCTGGGCATCGGCCTGGTCGCCTACTCCCCGCTCGGCCGAGGCTTCCTGTCCGGCGCGATCACCAGCCCGGACGACTTCGCCGACGACGACTGGCGCCGTACCGACCCGCGCTTCCAGGGCGAGAACTTCGACCGCAACCTCGACGTCGTCCGCGAGGTCCGCCGGATCGCGGCCGAGAAGAACATCACTCCCGGTCAGCTCGCCCTCGCCTGGGTCCAGCACCAGGGCGCGGTCGCCATCCCCGGCACCAAGCGCCGCCGCTACCTGGAGGAGAACACCGCCGCGACCGGGGTGACGCTCACCGCCGCCGACCTCGCCGCCATCGAGGCGGTCGCCCCGCACGGCGTGGTCACCGGCGACCGCTACGCGCCCGAGCACATGGGCACCCTGGGCGGCTGAGCGCCCTCCCTCCCTCCCGGACCTGCAGCTTTTCGAAAGGACCTCATCACCCATGCCCCAGCCCGCGAAGCGGTCCCGGATCTCCGTCGGCGACACGACGATCACCTATCTTCCCGACGGTTTCGGCGCCCACAACCCCGACACCCTCTTCCCCGGCGTGGACTGGACGACGCGCCCCGGCCATCTCGACGAGGGGCAGTTGATCCTCACCTTCGGATCGTTCCTGATCCAGGCCGGGGACCAGCGGATCCTCGTGGACCTGGCCACCGGGAAGATCGATGTGGACGTGCCCGGCATCGCTCACCTCGAAGGGGGCGCGCTGCTCAAGAGCCTCGCCGCCGAAGGGCTGTCCGCCCCCGACATCGACACCGTCGTCTACACGCATCTGCACCTCGACCACGTCGGCTGGACCAGCGATGTCGCCCCGCTCCCCGGCACACCGGCCGCGCACGCGCCCAGCGGTCTCACCTTCGCCCGGGCCCGCCACCTCATGTCGGAGGCCGAGTGGCGGTACTGGACGACGCGGGAAGCCGACCTGGGCGGACCGGACGCCGAGGCGGTGCTCAAGCCGCTCACCGGTGTCGTCGAGTTCGTCGCAGGCGGCGACACGATCGCGCCCGGGGTGACCGTCGAGGCCACGCCGGGCCACACCCCCGGCCATCTGGCGGTCGTCGTACGGGACGCGTCGGGCGCCGGTACCGAGGAGGTCTGGATCGTCGGGGACATCGTGCACTCCCCCGCCCAGATAGCGGACCCCGGCCTGGCCTTCGCCTCCGACGTCGCTCCCGACCAGGCCCGGCAGGTACGCGACCGGGTCCTCGGGCGGCCGGACACGGTGATCGCCGCCGGGCACTTCACGGACGAGGTGTTCGGCCGGGTCACCCGCGACGGCGACGGCCGGCGCTGGAGTCCCGCCGGCGACACACCTGCGTCCCGGTAGGCGACCGGGCCGGGCACAGCCCGGCCGGATCCACTTCTCATCTCACCGGATCAACTTCTCATCTCTGGAGACACCCGACATGTCCGTACCCGAAACCCCCCGCACCTTCACCGCCACCACCACCGCCGCCGAGGTCGTCGACGGCGTCGACCTGCACGGCCGACGGGCCGTGGTGACCGGAGCCAGTTCCGGGATCGGGGTGGAGACGGCCCGTGCGCTCGCCTCGGCCGGCGCCGACGTCACCCTGGCCGTGCGCAACACCGCCGCGGGCGACCGCGTGGCGGCCCGCCTGACGGCGGATCTGCCGCCGGAGTCGGGCAAGCTGACCGTGGCCCGGCTCGACCTGGCCGACCGGTCGACGGTCGCCGCCTTCGTGGCCGACTGGCAGGGCCCGCTGCACATCCTGGTCAACAACGCCGGGGTGATGGCGCCGTCGGAGATCACCCGCACGCCCGACGGCCGGGAACAGCAGTTCGGCGTCAACCATCTCGGTCACTTCGCCCTCACCACCGGCCTGCACCCGGCGCTGGCGGCGGCGAACGGCGCCCGGATCGTCTCGGTCAGCTCCACCGGCCATCTCTTCTCCCCGGTCGTCTTCGACGACCTGGACTACCGGTTCCGCCCCTACGACCCGTGGACCTCCTACGGGCAGTCGAAGACCGCGAACATCCTGTTCGCGGTGGCCGCCGCCGAGCGCTGGGCGGCCGACGGCATCACCGCCAACGCCCTGATGCCGGGCAACATCGCCGACACCAACCTGGCCCGGCACATGGACATGCAGCAGGTCGAGGCCTTCATCGCCTCGGGCGAACTCGCGCTGCCGCCGCAGAAGACGGTGGAGCAGGGCGCCGCGACCTCGGTGCTGCTGGCCGCCGCCCCGACGGTGGCGGGCGTCAGCGGCCGCTACTTCGAGGACGGTGCGGAGGCCGAGCCGGTCACCGAGCGGGCCGGTGCCGTCGGCGGGGTCGCGCCGTACGCCCTGGACCGGGACAACGCGGCCCGGCTGTGGACCGTGTCCGAGGCGCTCGTGGCGTGACCGCGCTCAGAGTGCGCGGTACATGATGTGCAGGCCGACCGGTCCGTGTTTCGGATGGTCGAATGCCGCCGGGACCGTGCCGATGACCGTGAAGCCGAGGGAGGTCCACAGGGCGACGGCGGGGTTGGTCTCGACGACTGCGTTGAAGACCATGGACCGGTAACCGTGTGCCCGGGCCTCGGCCAGGACGTGTTCGGCGAGAGCCCGCCCGATGCCCCGGCCGCCCTGGTCGGGGTCGACCATGAAGCCGGCGTTGGCGACGCCCGCGGCGGGGCCCCCGTAGTTGGGGGTGAGATAGGCGGAGCCGACGACGGCTCCGGTGGGGTCCTCGGCGACGTAGACACGTTTCGCCGGGCTCATCCACAGGGCGCGGGCCGCTTCCTCCGAGGTGTCGGGGTCCCAGCCGTACGTCTCGGCGGCGGCGACGATCTGGTGCCAGAAGGGCCAGATCTGCGGCCAGTCGGCCGCGGTGGCTGCTCTGATGTGCATGGGCGTGAGTCTCGCACGCCCATGCGACGGCGATCGCGGATTATCGACCGGCGGTCAGTCCACGCTCGGCAGGATGTGGGGCTCGGCGAGATCCTCCTCGTAACCCGCGAGGCGGATCGGGGCGGACCGGGCCCACACGTCGAGGCTGCCGAGCTGTCCGGGCCGGCTGCCCGAGCGCTCCGTGCGTTCCTTGGGGCGCTGCTCGCGATTCGTCTTCTCCGGTGTCACCGCGCACTCCTTATGTGTCGGTCACCCTCGGGGCGTACCGGACAGTCTGCGGTCCGGTGCCTGAGCGCCCGCTCGGGTCTGGATGGAAGGCCAGTTCGGACGCGGTGGCGCCGGTAACTCACAAGAGAGCAGGCCGTTGTCGACCGGCTTGTCCCGGGACGGACCGTGGGTGTGGGTGGGACCCCTTACTGCTGTCCGTCCCCTATAGATTAACCAAATGAGCGCGGGTCCGCTCGATAGGGAGTGCAAACAAGGTGTAACTATCGCGAGTCGCTCCGCACTCGCGGCGCCCGCAAATACACCTGTTCGTAACATGATGCACCGTTTGCGCTCCACCCGCTCAACCTAAGCTGGCGAACACATCTTCGAATGGACGGGCCGGCGCTCCCTTCACAGGCTGTGCAGTTCAGGCTGCGTTGGCCGGGTCGAAAACTCGGCATGATCCGATGGCACAGGACGAAGGCTGTCTCGCGGAAGGACTGACGCATGGAGTTGCGCAGCGTCGAGGAGCTGATGGATCTGCTGCACGCCTGCCGGCACCAGCACGCACTGCGCACCGCGGCTCTGCTGCGCCGCAGCCGCCCCGCCGACAAGGAGCTCCAGGTCGCGGGCCTGGTGCACGGCATCGAGGAACTGCTGGGCCCGGCCGACGGCGCCGCGCACGCGGTACGGCATCTGCTCGGGGAGCGGGTCTACCACCTGGTGCGCGGAGACGGCGCCCCCGCCGACGACGATGTGCTGCGGCTGCGGCAGGCCGACGAGGAGAGCCGCACCGCGGGGTTCGACGCGGGCGTACTGGAGGACTGGCGGACCGTCCTGGAACTGGTCGCGGCCCGCAACTCCCGCCTCGGGGCTGTTGACTGACGGTCCGTCATGAGACGGTACGGCGATGACGTCGTCGTACGGGCTCAGGGGCAGGGCGGCCGTCGTCACCGGCGGCACGCGCGGGATCGGGCGCGCGGTGGCCGGGGCGCTCGCGGCGGCCGGGGCGCTGGTGTGCGTGAGCGCGCGGGACGCGGACGAGGTCCGGCGTACCGCCGCGGAGCTGGGCGGGACCGGCCTGGCCGGCAGTGTCGCCGAGCCCGAGCACGCCCGGGAGCTGACCCGGCTGGCGCTGACCGAGTTCGGGCGGCTGGACATTCTCGTCAACAACGCGGCGACCAACCGCCCGTACGGCCCGCTCATGGACGCCGACCCGGGCCTGTGGCGGGAGGCGTTCGCGGTCAACGTGGAGGCACCGCTGCGGCTCACGCAGTGCGCGTGGCGGGGCTGGATGCGGGAGCACGGCGGTTCGGTGGTCAACATCTGCACGGAGGGCGCGGTTCACGTCGGCCCCGACGTGGGCGCCTACGGCACCAGCAAGGCGGCGCTGCTGCACCTGACCCAGCAGCTGGCGGGCGAACTGGCACCCCGAGTCCGGGTCAACTCGGTCTCCCCGGGCCTGGTGCGCACGGAGATGGCCCGCTTCATGTGGGAGCCACGCGAACGGGAGATCGCCGGCGGTCTGCCGCTCGGGCGGATAGGAGAGCCGAAGGACGTGGCGGGGGCGGTGCTGTGGCTGGCCTCGGACGCGGCGGAGTGGGTGACGGGAGCGGACCTCGTGGTGGACGGCGGCACGAGGGTCAGAGCGGCGCGTGTCCCCACCTGAAGGGGCGCTGGGGGTACCCCCGGCCGAAGGCTGGGGGAGGAACTGCGCGACCGGCCCCCCACGCACCCGCACCCGCGCGTCCGAGCCGGAATCACCACTTGCCCGGCTCGTAGTCCTTCAGGAAGACCCCGTACACGTCCTCGCCCTGCTCGCCGCGCACGACCGGGTCGTAGACGCGGGCCGCGCCGTCGATCAGGTCGAGGGGCGCGTGGAAGCCCTCCTCGGCCAGCCGCAGCTTGTCGAAGTGCGGGCGCTCGTCGGTGATCCAGCCGGTGTCGACGGAGGTCATGAGGATGCCGTCGGTCTGGAACATCTCCGTCGCGCTGGTCCGCGTGACCATGTTCATGGCCGCCTTCGCCGCGTTGGTGTTCGGGTGCCCGGCGCCCTTGTAGCCGCGGCCGAAGACGCCCTCCATCGCGGAGACGTTGACGACGTACGACCGTCCGCGCGCCGCCTTCTTCGCGGCCTCGGCCATGGCCGGCCGGAGCGCGCTGATCAGGATGAACGGCGAGGTGTAGTTGCAGAGCTGGGTCTCCAGGAGCTCCACCGGGGAGATCTGGTCGATGGTCTGTACCCAGGTGTTGGTGTCGACGACGTCCGGGACGAGGCCGCCCGCGTCGATGGCGGTGCCGTCGAGGTGCCGGGCGACGCTGGCGTTGCCCGCGACCAGCGCCAGGTCGGCGACCTGCTGGGCGTCGAGGCCGCTGATGCCGGCGGGCAGCGCGGCGAGGCCGTCCACGGCACCCGAGTTGAAGGCGCCGATCACGTGGTGGGCGGGGAGTTCACCGGCGGGCAGCGGGGCGCTCTCGCCGTCGACCAGGGCCGCATAGGCGGCGGGCAGCCGGCGTACGGTCTGGGTCGCGTTGTTGATCAGGATGTCGAGCGGGCCCGCCTCGGCGACCCGCTCCGCCAGGGCCACGGCCTGCGCCGGGTCGCGCAGGTCGAGGCCGACGACCTCCAGGCGGTGCAGCCAGTCCGCGGAGTCCTCCATCGCCTTGAAACGGCGGATGGCGTCCTTCGGGAAGCGCGTGGTGATCGTGGTGTGCGCGCCGTCCCGCAGCAGGCGCAGCGCGATGTACATACCGATCTTGGCGCGGCCGCCGGTGAGCAGGGCACGCTTGCCGGTGAGGTCGGCGCGGGCGTCCCGCTTGGCCCGGTTCAGGCCGGCGCAGTCCGGACAGAGCTGGTGGTAGAAGTAGTCGACCTCGACATAGCGGCTCTTGCAGGTGTAGCAGGAGCGCGGGCGCTGGAGTATCCCGGCGATCCTGCCCTCCTCGGTCCCCGAGGAGGGCAGCAGGCCCTCGGTCTCGTCGTCGATGCGCTGGGCGGAGCCGGTCGCGGTGGCCTCGGTGACCGCCTTGTCGTGCGCGGTCTTGGCGGCCCGGCGCTCCTGGCGGCGGCGCTGCTTGACCGTGCGGTAGACGCCGGCCGTGGCCCGGCGCACCGCGATGGCGTCCGGGTGGTCGACCTCCAGCTTGTCCAGTTCGTCGAGCACGCTGAGGCAGACGGCGAGCCGCTCGGGGGCGATGCCCGGGCCGTAGACCACCTGGTCCTCGGCCGTCGGGCCGTCCTGTGTCACCGTCATCGCGCTGCCGCTTCCCTGATCCACCAGCGGCGCTCCGACTCGCGCCCGCTTTCGAACAGGGAATTTTACGGAGCGCCGGGCAATACCTCCAAACCCGACCGGATCATGGACCGCAGACCGAGACCAGCGAGTCCACCTCGTCGGTCACCGCGCGGGCCAGTACGTCGAGGTCCGGGACGGCGGCCGCGTCGGCGACGAGGCCGTAGTGGACCTGGTTGCGGTAGGTGGAAATGGCGACGGCGAGGGACTGGCCGGGCGCGAGCGGGGCCAGCGGGTAGACGGCCGTGAGCGGCTGACCGCCCAGGCGCAGGCCCACGCCGGGCAGCGGGACGCTGGTGACCAGGATGTCGAACCAGAGCCGGGCGGCCTGGCCGACGAGCGGTCCGCCGAGCCGGTGCCCGAGGGCGGGCACATGGTCGGCGAGCAGCGCGACGGCACCGGCGCCCCGGTTGGGGCCGGCGTCCTTGTTGCGGACCATCGCCGTGCGGACGCGGTCGAGACGGGCGATCGGGTCGGGGTTGTCGACCGGAAGCCGTATCAGATAGCCGGAGAGCCGGTTGCCCTGTGGGGTCGCGGTGCGCGGGCGGCGCTTGGAGACGGGGATCAGGGCGCGCGGGGCGACACCCTCGGTACGGTCGCCGCGCTCCTCCAGCCAGCGGCGCAGTGCCCCGGCGACGACGGCGATGAGGACGTCGTTGACGGTGCCGCCGACGGCCTTGCGGACCCGGTGCACATCGTCGATGTCGAGGTCGACGCCGGCGATGCTGCGGGTGCCGGTGGGCTCCGAGGTCAGCGCGGCGGAGGAGCTCACCCCGAGGGCGGACAGGGCGACGGAGGCGCCGATGTCCAGGGCGCGGCCCACGTCCGAGAGCGCGCCGCGCACCAGCTCGGGCATCCTGCGCACGTCCGGCAGCGCCGGGAGCCGGCGTGTCGCCTCGATCGGGCGGGGGGCGCGCTCGGGCAGGTCGAGCGGGTCCATGACCCCGGCGGCCAGCTTGAGGGCGCGCAGCCCGTCGGCGAGGGCGTGGTGGAACTTGAACAGCACCGCGAAGGACACCCCGTCCTCGCCGGGCAGCACATGCGCCTCCCACGGCGGCCGGCCGCGCTCCAGCGGGCGTTGCATCAACCGGCCGGCGGCGGCCTGGAAGTCGGCGGTCGGGGCGTGCAGCCGGACGTGGTCGAGGGGGTCGAAGTCCGGGTCGGTCTCGCGGGCGGCACCGCCGAACCCGAGCGGCTGCCAGACGTCGCGGATGCGCATGCGCAGTCCGGGCACGGCGGCGGCGCGGGCCGCGAGCAGGTCGGCCGCGTGGGCGCCGGCGGTCGGCGAGTGTGCCGAGAAGACGCCCAGCGCGCCGAGGTGCATCGGGTGCCGGTCGGACTCGATGTTCCAGAACGCCAGATCGAGAGGGGCGAGCAGATCAGCAGTCGCAGTCATCAAAAAGGGTGCCTCGCGTCGACGGAGGGGGATCAGCAGTCAACCGCAGTCAAGCGCCGACACCTGATTACGGTCAAGTACGATCACGCTACGCTCAGTTAACAGCAGATTAAGCCCCGCCTCCTCCGAAAGAGGCGGGACTCAAGGGACACCTGAGGTCACCTCAGCGCCGGTGGCGCCGCCTCGGGTGACGTACCCCACTCTGACGGGCGCGGGCCGACCGTGAACGCCAGCGTGCGCAGGGTGCGCAGCGAACCGTTCGTCAGATAGGTCCGGCCGTAGTCCGATCCGTCGACCCGGGCCGTCTGGACGTACCGGTCGGCGGCCGAGGTGCCGGGCGCGGTCACCGTGAAGCCGCCGCTCGGCCAGTAGCGGCGGTCGAGGCGGACGTCGACCCGGTCGAAGACGGGCGTCGACAGGCCCCACGTGCCGTATCCCGGCTGGACGGGGAAGAGGCCGATGGACGACAGCACGTTCCAGGCGGACATGGTGCCGAGGTCGTCGTTGCCGGTCATCCCGGAAGGGCCGTCGGTGAAGAGGGTGAGCGCCGCGTGCACCACGTCGGTGGTCTTCCAGGGCTGGCCGGTGGAGAGGTAGGTGTACGGGGCGGTGAGGTCGGGCTCGTTCATCGGGTTGTAGACGGCCGCGTTGTAGTAGGCGTAGGCGTTGCCGTGCACCCACACCTCGCGCGCGGTCTTCTCGGGGTCGGCGAGCAGCCTGTCGTAGGCGAAGAAGGAGTCGAGCCGCCGGTTGGCGGCGTGTTCGCCGCCGATCAGGGAGATCACGCCGGGCAGGTCCTGCGGGACCAGCCACTGGTACTGCCAGGCGGTGCCCTCGTGGAAGCCGATGCCGCGGGCCGGGTCGGGGTCGCCGGTGAAGGCGCCGGAGGCGTCCCGGGCGCGGAAGAAGCCGGTGGAGGGGTCGAAGACGTTGCGGTAGTTCTGGGCCCGGGTGGCATAGCGGGCCGCGTCCGCGCCATGGCCGAGGTCCCGGGCCATCTGGGCGAGCATCGCGTCGGAGAGCGCGTACTCCAGGGTGACGGAGGGGCCGTGGTCGTAGTCGGAGTCGCCGACCTTGGTGTGCGGGCGGCCCTTGGCGTAGGGCGCGAAGCCGCCGGCGAGGTACTCGGCGTTGGCCTCGCGGCCGACGCCCTGGTTGGCGGCCGGCGGCACGCCGTCGGCGTTCTTCCGCAGCACCCGGTACGCCCGCTCTTCGTGCCCCTTGAGCAGGCCCGCCTGGTAGGCGGTGGTCAGGAACGGGGTGACCGGGTCGCCGGTCATGATGTTCGTCTCGACCGTGCCGTAGCCCCACTTGGGCAGCCAGCCGCCGTCCTCGTCGACCTTCAGCACCGACAGCGCCATGTCCCGGGCCTCACGCGGGGCAAGCAGGGCGAGCAGCTGGGCCTGGGTGCGGTAGGTGTCCCAGAGCGACCAGTTCTGGTAGTAGGTGAACCCGGCGGAGCGGTGGATCCGCCGGTCCCAGCCGGTGTACCGGCCGTCCGCGTCGTCCCCGACGTTGGGCGCCAGGAAGGCGCGGTACAGGGACGAGTAGAAGGTACGGCGGAGGGTCGCGCCGCCGCCCTGGACGCGCACCCCGCCGAGCCGCCGCTCCCAGGCGTCCCGGGCCTGTCCGCGTACCGTGTCGAACGAACGGCCGCCCTCGGCGCGCAGGTTGACCTCGGCGCCGCGCGCGTCGACGTACGACAGGGCGGTGGTCGCCTCGACGGTACGGTCCCGGGTGGCGTCGAAGCGGACATAGGCGCCGTCGGCTCCGGTACGGGCGCCGGGGGTGATCGCGGTGCCTTTCCAGGTGCCGTAGGCGGTGAAGGGGCGGCTGAAGCGGGTGACGGTGTACACGGTGTAGGGGGCGGTCTCCCGGCAGAAGCCATGGCCGGTGATCTTCGTCCGTACGGTGTGGTCGTCGAGGATCTCGACCTCGCTGCTCACCGGCTTGTGCAGCGCCTGGCCCGCGTTGAGCAGGACGTTGGCCTTGTCGGTGGCCGGGAAGGTGTAGCGCTGGACGCCGGTGCGGGCGGTCGCGGTCAGCTCGGCGCGGACACCGGAGTCGAGGCCGACGCGGTAGTAGCCGGGGCTCGCCGCCTCGTCGGCGTGGTCGAACCCGGCCGCGTACCGGGCGTAGTCCGTCTGCGTGACGTCCCCGGTGGTGGGCAGCACGGGCAGGTCGCCGCCGATGCGGCAGCCGACGCCCGAGAGGTGGACCAGGGAGAAGCCGCGGATCCGGTGCTGGGCGTAGTCGTAGCCGGTGCTGTGCCCGGTGTCCGGGGAGAGCTGCACCATGCCGAAGGGCACGGCCGCGCCGGGGAAGGTGTTGCCCTCGTCCTGGGTCCCGATGAAGGGGTTCACCAGGTCGGTGAGGTGGCCGTCGGTCGGTTCGGCGGCCCCTGCGGCGGGGGCGGTGAGCAGCGCGGACGCTGTCAGCACGCCGGCCAGGCACAGCCGTGTGCGCCGGGTCCCTCTCATGTCGGATGACCTCCGAAGGTTCGACATCGTTGTCTGCATCGTGAGGGGGGAAAGCCGCAAAGCCCGGCACATAGGGCTTTTCACGCGCAGCGCGTCGCGCGGGCGGACGGGACGGGAGGAGGCGCGACGAGTGGGGCCCGGCGCGGGAACGGCGCCGGGCCCGGGGCGGGGAGAGGGGCTACGAGACCAGCTGGCCCTTCCCGAGGGCGATCACCCCGCCCTTGGAGACGGTGTACAGCTCCGCGTCCCGGTCCGGGTTGACGCCGATGGTGGCGCCGGGCGGGACCTCGACGTTCTTGTCCAGGACCGCGCCGCGCACCACCGCGCCCCGGCCCACGACCACGTTGTCGTGCAGGATCGACCCCTGGACCACGGCACCCGGGTCGACGCGCACGCCCGGTGACAGCACGGACCGGGTGACCTGGCCCCGGATCAGGCAGCCGGCGCTGATGATGGACTCGCTCGCCATGCCGCCGGCGTTGAAGCGGGCCGGGGAGAGCTGGTAGGAGTGCGTGTAGATGGGCCAGCTGCGGTTGAAGAGGTTGAAGGCGGGCCGCTCGGCGATCAAATCCATATGGGCGTCGTAGTACGCGTCGAGGGTGCCGACGTCCCGCCAGTAGCCTCGGTCGCGGCTGGTCTCGCCGGGGATGTGGTTGGTGCCGAAGTCGTAGAGCTGGGCCTCGCCGCGGGCGGTGAGCTGGGGCAGTATCGAGCCGCCCATGTCGTGCACGGAGTCGTCGTCCTCGGCGTCCCGGTGCAGGGACTCGACGAGAGCCTTGGTGGTGAAGATGTAGTTGCCCATGGAGGCGAAGACCGTGTCGGGGGCGTCCGGCAGCCCCGGCGGGTCGGCGGGCTTCTCCAGGAAGGTCTCTATCGTCTGCCCGTCCGAGCCCGGGGTGATCACACCGAACGCCGAGGACTCCACGCGCGGAACGCGGATTCCCGCGACCGTGACCCCGGCGCCGCCCTCGATGTGCTGCTGGAGCATCTGCCTGGGGTCCATGCGGTAGACGTGGTCGGCGCCGAACACCGCGACGTAGTCGGGCTGTTCGTCATGGACGAGGTTGAGCGACTGCAGGATGGCGTCGGCGCTGCCCAGGTACCAGCGCGGGCCGAGCCGCTGCTGGGCCGGGACCGGGGTGACGTAGTTGCCGAGCAGGCTGGACATCCGCCAGGTGGTGGTGATGTGCCGGTCCAGCGAGTGCGACTTGTACTGCGTCAGCACGCAGATGCGCAGCACGTCCGCGTTGACGAGGTTGGACAGGACGAAGTCGACCAGACGGTACGTCCCGCCGAAAGTGACAGCTGGTTTGGCGCGGTCGGCGGTCAGGGGCATCAGGCGCTTGCCTTCCCCGCCCGCGAGCACGATCCCGAGTACCGAAGGCCCACCACGACGCATGGCCGCTCCCCTCACCCTGGTGCTCCATGCTTGCCCTCGGAGCACTCCCGCTAAGCCTGCACCTGGATCGCGTCGAACAGGCGGCCTGCCAGTTACGGCCGCTTGAGGATCTCCTCGCAACGGCGGTCCCGCCGGTTACGACTGCCTGACCCTCTCCTCGCGGCGGCGACTCACCGCCGGTCACGCCTGCTTGAGGATCTCCTCGCAGAGACGGGCTGTCCGTCACGCCTGCCTGGGGATCTCCTCGCGGAGATGGGCTGTCGGTCACGCCTGCCTGGGGATCTCCTCGCAGAGACGGGCTGTCCGTCACGCCTGCCTGGGGATCCCCTCGCAGAGACGGGCTGTCCGTCA
>NZ_JBICZJ010000013.1:0-181410 GCF_043201895.1 Streptomyces sp. NPDC048254 | reverse complement strand
CACGCCTGCCTGGGGATCTCCTCGCAGAGACGGGCTGTCCGTCACGCCTGCCTGGGGATCTCCTCGCAGAGACGGGCTGTCCGTCACGCCTGCCTGGGGATCTCCTCGCAGAGACGGGCTGTCCGTCACGCCTGCCTGAGGATGTCCGCGTAGAGCCGGACCGTGCGCCGGGCCACCGCGTCCCAGCCGAACTCCCCCACGGCGCGCTCCCGTCCGGCCTCGCCCATCCGGCGGGCCACCTCGCGGTCGCCGACGACCGCGTCCAGCGCCCTGGCCAGGCCCGCCTCGAAGTCGTCGTCGAGGTCGACCAGCAGCCCCGTCTTGCCGTCCTCGACGACCTCCGGGATGCCGCCGACCCGGGACGCCACCACGGGCGTGCCGCAGGCCATCGCCTCCAGGTTGACGATGCCGAGCGGTTCGTACACCGAGGGGCAGGCGAACACGGCCGCGTGGGTGAGGAGTTGGATGACGTCCGCGCGCGGCAGCATCTGCGGGATCCAGTGCACGCCCTCGCGGACCCGGCGCAGCTCCTCGAAGAGCTCACGGAACTCCCGGTCGATCTCGGGGGTGTCGGGTGCCCCGGCGCACAGCACGACCTGCACCCCCGGGGCGATGTCCCGTACGGCGCGCAGCAGATGCGGTACGCCCTTCTGGCGGGTGATGCGGCCGACGAACAGCACGTAGGGGCGGCCCGGGTCGACGCCGATCCGGGCGAGGACGTCGGTGGAGCGGTCCGGCCGGTAGAGGGCGGTGTCGATGCCGTTGTGCACGACGTGGACCTTCGCCGGGTCCAGAGCGGGGTAGCAGCCGAGGATGTCCGTGCGCATGGCCCCGGAGACCGCGATCACCGCGTCGGCGGCCTCGATCGCGCTGCGCTCGGCCCAGCTCGACAGGGCGTATCCGCCGCCGAGTTGCTCGGCCTTCCAGGGGCGCAGCGGCTCCAGCGAGTGCGCGGTCACCACGTGCGGGACGCCGTACAGCAGCTTGGCCACATGGCCTGCGAGGTTGGCGTACCAGGTGTGGGAGTGCACGAGTTCGCGGCCTTCGAGGCCGGCGGCCATGGCGAGGTCCACGGAGAAGGTGCGCAGCGCGTCGTTGGCGGTGTCCAGCGCGGACCAGGGGCGGTGCCGGACGACGCCGACCCCGCGGCCCTCGCCCCAGCAGTGCACCTCCAGGTCGACCAGGGGCCGCAACTCCTTGGCGAGGAACTCCACATGAACACCCGCACCGCCGTAGACGTCCGGAGGGTACTCCCGGGTCAGCAGTCCCACTCGCACCCGCAACCCCCTGATCTCCACGGCCGGTTGTTCCATGGTCACCCAGATGCGGCGCCCGGGGAAGAGCGCGGTGGTTGTGTGAAACAACAGTCACCGCAGACCCCGCCGCCCGGTACCCGGTAGTAGAGACAGCAGCTGCGGCGCCGGAAGCCCGGGCCGGTGCGGATGCCGGTGGCGCCGAGCAGAGGGTGCTCGAAGAGAGCGTCGACCAGGGTGCGGGCCCGGTCCGCGACCTCGGCGCGGCCACCGGCGCGTGCCCAGCGGTCCAGCTCACGGGCGGCGGCGGCCAGCGCGGAGCCCGCGTTGCCCCACAGCAGGCCGGCGGCGACGCCGTAGCGGGCCCGCAGGGCCTCCGCCAGGGGTTCGAGATGGCCGTGTACGACGGCGTCCGCGAGCATGGCCGGTCCGGCACCCCCGGGCAGCGGGCGGACCTCGGTGAGCCAGAGGTCGTCGGGGGCGGTGGCGACGGCGTCCCAGCGGAGCAGACGGGGGTCCAGGTCGGGGAGGCGGCCGTAGCGGGCGGCGCAGCCGAGGGCGACGGACCAGAGCCGGGCGGCGAGCCCCTGGTGGGCGATGGAGGCGGCGATCCGGAGCTCCGGGGTGCGGAGACGGTCCGCCACGAGCCCAACACGGAAAGTTAGGACATTTCCATAAACATCCGATGTGACTTTTTTATAGGCCTTTGCGAGGTCCGGCAGTTCGGCGATCCGCACCGCCTCCCGGTCTCCGGCCGCCGATCGGAGCGTCCGCAGGACGAAGAAGCCGCCGAGCGGCCGGAGCGCGGCGAGATCGGGGTCCAGGTCCACGAACAGCAGTAGTACCAGGCTTCTTAGGACCCCGGCGACCCGGCCCTCCACCCACCGACGCCCACCTTGGGGATGATCAGAGACCTCCCCTACTCCATCGGTAGTACGAGGCATTGGGTGCTCAGGTACGACGACGGGAAGGGTTCGGGCGGGCAGAGTGTTGCTCATGGAAGCCGACCGTTCACCGTGCGGGACCGCCCTGCGGATCCGCCTGACGCAGAGGAGCTCTGCATGAGTGCCCTCGCGTTGTCCGTGGTGCTGTCCTTCGTCTCCGCCGTCGCCTACGCCGGCGGAGCGATCGTGCAGGAGCAGGTCGCGGTCACCTCCCCCGACGAGCAGTACGCGCCGCTGCGCCGCCCGAGCTGGTGGGGGGCGATGGGGCTGAACGGCCTCGGTGGCCTGCTGCACGTCGTGGCGCTGGCCTACGGCCCGCTCAGCCTGGTCCAGCCGCTGGGCGCGCTCACCATCGTGTTCGCGCTGCCCATGGCGGCCCTGTTCGTCGGCCGCAAGGCCGGCTCCACCGCCTGGCGGGGGGCGATCATGGCCACCGTGGGTCTGGCCGGCCTGCTCTCCCTGGTGGGCTCCTCCGACTCCCACACCCTGGACTCCGCCGGCCGGACCGGGGTCGCGGTGGTCACCGACGGGGCGATCGTCGCGCTGATGGTCGCGGGCCGGGCCGCGCACCGGCACCCGGCGGTGCGCAGCGTGCTGCTCGCCGTCGCGTCCGGCATAGCCTTCGGCATGTCCTCGGTGTTCACCAAGGTCGTGGCGATCGACTGGGACGGCGGGATCGCCGTGTCCGACGCGCTCTGGCTGGCGGTGATCGGCGTCTACGCCGTCGCCGGCGTCATGATCTCCCAGGCCGCGTACCGCGGCGGCGGCCTCGCCGCGCCGCTGGCCACGCTGACGGTGGTCAACCCGGTGCTGGCCGCCGCGGTCGGCATCACGATGTTCGACGAGACGTTCCGCTACGGCACGACCGGCACGCTGCTGGCGCTGGCCTGCGGTGTGGTGGCGACGGGCGGCCTGATCCTGCTGACGACCGACCGCATCGAACACACCCCCGCGGACACCACACCGGAGCCGCTGGTCGAGGCCCTCGTGGAACTGTCAGAGGCAACCTTGCCGAAGACCGACCTGCCGGAGGCGGGCCTGGCGACGGCCGGTATGGCAGAGGCGGGCCTGGCGGAGGCCGGTAGGACGGAGGCAAGCCTCGCGGAGGCCGGCATGACGGAAGCGGGCCTCGCGACAGCCGATCTGGCCGAGGTCGACCTGGCGGTTGCCGGTCTGACGGAGGCAAGCCTCCCGGAGGCCGGTATGGCGGAAGCGGGACTGGCGACTGCCGGTCTGGCGGAGGCGGGCGCGGCGGAGGCCGGTATGGCGGAAGCAGACCTCGCGACAGCCGGTCTGGCGGAGGCGGGCGCGGCGGAGGCCGGTATGACGGAAGCAGACCTCGCGACAGCCGGTCTGGCCGACGTGGACCTGGCGGTTGCCGGTCTGACGGAGGCAAGCCTCCTGGAGGCCGGTATGGCGGAAGCGGGCCTCGCGACAGCCGGTCTGGCCGAGGTCGACCTGGCGGTTGCCGGTCTGGCGGAGGCGGGCCCGGCGGAGGCCGGTATGGCGGAAGCAGGCCTCGCGACTGCCGGTCTGGCTGAGGCCGGTCTGTCGGCGGGAGCTGTCGGCGGGGGTGGCGTCCTTGCCGGAGCGGTGGCGGACGGCGAGGATCGGCCTGCGCGGGTCGAAATGCCCCAGCAGCGCACCGCGTCCGTGACAGACGTGGCTGACGTCCTGCTCCCCGCCGCCGGCTATGTGCCGTCCCCGGTGATCGACCGCCACCGGATGCGGGTCAAATCCTGACGCCGCCGGCCCGGAGATAGGCGACCGGGTCGATGTCCGTGCCGAAACCGGGCCCCGTCCGCACCTCGAAGTGCAGATGCGGGCCCGTGGCGTTTCCGGTGGACCCCGAGCGGCCGATCCGCTGCCCCGTGGACACGCTCTGCCCCGCCCGCACGGAGATGGCCGAGAGGTGGCCGTACTGGGAGTAGCGGCCGTCGGCGTGCCGGATGACCACCTGGTAGCCGTACGAACCGCCCCAGCCGGCGGTGACGACCTGCCCGGCCTCGACCGCCTTGACGGAGGTGCCGGTGGGCGCCAGGAAGTCGACGCCGGTGTGGTAGCCCTTCGACCAGTGCGAGCCGGACGCGTGGTACGGCGTACCGATCGGGGCGTCGACCGGGGCGACGAGGGAGTGGTCGCTGTGGGAGGAGGCCTTCTTGGTCTTGGCCTCCGGCTTGGCCTTGGTCTTCGTCCTGGCCGGCTTGGACGTCTTGGCCGCCGTCTTCTTCGCCGGCGGTTCGGTCTTCGCGGCCTCGGTCGCGTGGCCTGTCAGACTCAGCCGCTGGCCGGGCAGGATCAGGTCGGGATCGGAGCCGACCGTCGCGCGGTTGGCCGAGTACAGCCGGTGCCAGCCGCCGGTGACGTCGTGTTCCTCGGCGATCCCGGAGAGCGTGTCGCCGTGCACCACGGTGTACATCTCGGCCTTGCCGGCCCGGGACTGCGGTGTGGTCTGCGGCTGTACGTCCCGTACCGAACTCTTGGCCGGACGGGTGGCTGCGCTCTCGGTGTGCACCTCGGGTGTGCCACCGCCGCGGGTGAGCCCGGCCTCGACCGAGCAGACGGGCCAGGCACCCGGCCCCTGCCCGCCCAGGACCTTCTCGGCCACGGCTATCTGCTGGTCCTTGGTGGCGAGGTCGGCACGCGGCGCGTACCGGGTGCCGCCGTAGGCCTCCCAGGTGGACTGGGTGAACTGGAGCCCGCCGTAATAGCCGTTGCCGGTGTTGATGCCCCAGTCGCCGCTGGACTCGCAGGCGGCGACCTTGTCCCAGGTGGACACGGAGGCCGCGTCGGCGCTCCCGGCCGCGGCCAGCGGAAGCGCCAGCCCGGCGCCGCCCGCCGTGACGGTGAGCGAGGCGCGGTTGATCCTGTTCGGCTGGTACCGGCGGTGCCGGCCGCGTTCGGCCATGTCTGAGATCCCCCTCGCCACGCGCGTCAGGAAGGCCAAAAGTAAGCGCCCCGAACAGGCCATGACAAGACAGCAATCAGCCGCCTCTCGCACCTGGGGGCACGGCCGTCACGCCGTGAAGCGACGTGGGGCGAAACCGAGTTGATCCGCCGTCAGTCCGGTGGACGGCACGGCGCCCCTGCGAAGTGTCTCCTGCGGCTGCTGAGGCGTCGGCGCCTGTGGTCCGTATCTGCAAGTGCGGCCGGTCGAACGGCGAGTCAGGATGGCCTTTGGGCAATACTGGCGGGCATGAGCGGCGGCAGCATCCCTTGCACGTGCTACGGGATCGACTTGATCTTTGAGGAGCAGGCGGTATGAGCACTTCGGCGCAGATCGGCGTCACGGGTCTCGCGGTCATGGGCCGCAACCTCGCCCGGAACTTCGCGCGCAACGGCTACACGGTGGCGTTGCACAACCGCACGGTGTCGAAGACACACGAGCTGGTGGAGAACTTCGGGGACGAGGGCGACTTCATCGCGGCCGAGACCGCCAAGGAGTTCGTGGAGGCCCTGGAGCGGCCCCGCCGGCTGGTCATCATGGTCAAGGCCGGTGACCCGACGGACGCGGTGATCGAGGAGTTCGCACCGCTCCTGGAGCCCGGCGACATGATCATCGACGGCGGCAACGCGCACTTCGCGGACACCCGGCGCCGCGAGAAGGCACTGCGCGAGCAGGGCATCCACTTCGTCGGCATGGGCGTCTCCGGCGGCGAGGAGGGCGCGCTGCACGGGCCGAGCATCATGCCGGGTGGGCCGAAGGAGTCGTACGACTCGCTGGGCCCGATGCTGGAGAAGATCTCGGCGAAGGCGGCGGCGGACGGCGCGCCCTGCGTGACGCACGTGGGCCCCGACGGTGCCGGGCACTTCGTGAAGATGGTGCACAACGGCATCGAGTACGCCGACATGCAGCTGATCGGCGAGGCCTACCAGTTGCTGCGCGATGTCGCCGGGTACTCCCCCGCGCAGATCGCCGACATCTTCCGTACCTGGAACACCGGTCGCCTCGACTCGTACCTGATCGAGATCACGGCGGAAGTGCTGGCGCACGTGGACGCGGCGACCGGCAAGCCGTTCGTGGACGTGGTGGTGGACCAGGCGGAGCAGAAGGGCACCGGCCGCTGGACCGTCCAGATCGCGCTCGACCTGGGCGTGCCGGTGTCCGGGATCGCCGAGGCCGTCTTCGCCCGCTCGCTGTCGGGCCACGCGGATCTGCGGGCGGCCTCGCGCGGGCTGGCGGGGCCGAAGCCGACGGCGCTGTCGGAGGCGGAGGCCGGAGCCTTCGCGGACCGGGTGGAGCAGGCGCTGTACGCGTCGAAGATCGTGTCGTACACGCAGGGCTTCCACGAGATCCAGGCGGGCAGCGACGAGTACGACTGGGACATCGACCTCGGTGCGGTGTCCTCGATCTGGCGGGGCGGGTGCATCATCCGGGCGGCGTTCCTGGACCGGATCCGGGCGGCGTACGACGCGCGGGCGGATCTGCCGAGCCTGCTGTCCGACGAGACGTTCGCCCGGGAGATCGCCGGCGCGCAGGACGACTGGCGTGAGGTGATCATCGCGGCGACCCGGGAGGGCGTCGCGGTGCCCGGGTTCTCGGCGGCGCTGGCGTACTACGACGCGCTGCGGGCGGAGCGGTTGCCTGCGGCGCTCACGCAGGGGCAGCGGGACTTCTTCGGGGCGCACACGTACCGGAGGGTGGACCGGGAGGGGGCGTTCCACACGCTGTGGGGCGGGGACCGCAGCGAGGTCACTGCGTAGCCGGTCTGGTTGCTGGAGACGGGTGCGGGTGAGCTGCGGTTTTGCGCAGTTCCCCGCGCCCCCGGGGGGGTGAGGGCCGAGCTTGTCGGTCGGGTGCGGGGCCGTCGTGGGTTTTGCGCAGTTCCCCGCGCCCCTTTGGAGGGTGGGGGCCGAGCCTGGTGGTCGGGTGCGGGTCCGCTGTGGGTTTTGCGCAGTTCCCCGCGCCCCTTTGGGGGCGGGTGCTCGGGGTCTCAAGTCAGGGGTGGGCCTGGTTCTGGGGTGGGGTCTGGGTTCGGGGGAAGGGGGTGTGGGGTGGGGGTCGGTGGTGGGGGTGTGGGGACGGGGCCCGGGGCCGGGGATGGTTCGGGGGTGGGAACCGGGCTGGGGTAGGGGTCCGGAGGCTGGGGGTCAGGGGGTACCGGGGTGGGCTGCGGGTTCGTCATGGTGTCCTCCGGCCAGTGGCTCGACTTCACCTCTGGGGTCTACTCTCCGCGTACCCGAAACGGGGCTCCTGCACTCACTTTGCCGCCCGTGCCGCCGCAGCGAGTCCGGGGCGTGGGCTGGAGAGGATCGGCACGGTCGTGGTCGTCAGCCGCTGGGCCGAGGTCATCGAGGCCTGGGCCAGGACGATCACGTCGGCGTCGGTCACCGCGTCCGCGGCGGCTGCCACCAGGCGGGCGCATCCCTCGATGTCGCCGTCCTCGAAGCGGGTCCAGGCGTCCGCCACGACCTGGGCGCGGGCGCGGATCGGGCGGTCCGCGCGACGGGCCTCGTCCTCGATCAGGGCCAGGGTCGGGGCCAGGGTGCTCTCGACCGTCGCCAGGACGGCGATGCGGGAGCCCGCTGCCACCGCCGCCGCAGCCATCGGACGGTCGCCCCGGACTATCGGGACCCCGACGCTGTCGGCGGCCCGCTCCGCCACCTCGCCGATCGTCGAGCAGGTGCAGAGCACGGCCCGTACGCCGTCCGCCGCCGCCCGCTCCAGCGCCGCGGTGACCTCCGGCGCGACCGCCTCGGGGCCCTCCCGGCGGGCCCGGGCCAGGAGTTCCGGTGCCACGACGTGCCGTAGCTCCAGGCCCGGGTGGTCCTCGTCGCGCAGGGCCTCGAAGACGGGGATGTGGAGGGGGGACGTGTGGAGCAGGGCGAGCACGTGCGGCTCCTCAGAAGCGGCCGGGGTGGGCGACCAGCCACTCCTTCGCCGCGCGCAGCAGCTCGGGGTCCGCTGCCGGCGCCACGTCGGGGTGGCGTTCGGCCCACCTGACGACGTACGGGCAGAGCGGGGCGACCGGGGTGGCCTCGCGCTCGGCGATCGCGTACAGCTCGCGGGCGAGGGAGCCCGCGATGCCCTTCCCCTCGTGCTCCGGTTCCACGATGGTGTGAACCGGCACCAGGGCCCGGGAGGGCGACTCCAGCACGAAGTACTCGACGTGGCCGACGACTTCGTCGCCGGCGACCGCCTCCAGACGGCCCGCCGCCCGGTCGTCGCGGATCTCGATGTCGCTCATGTCGCCCTCCTGGTCCGCCGGTCAGGCCTCCACGGCCTGCGGGCTGCGCTCCTGGTCCGAGCCCGGTACCGGCTCGGACGGGTCGGCGCCGAGGGCCACGACGCGGTTGTCGTGGTCGACGTGCACGACCCGCGGCCGAAGCGTACGCGCCTCGGCGTCGGTGACCTGAGCGTAGCTGATGATGATCACCAGGTCGCCGGGGTGGACGAGATGGGCGGCCGCCCCGTTGATCCCGACGACCCCGGAGCCCCGCCGGCCCTCGATGACGTACGTCTCCAGCCGGGCGCCGTTGGTGATGTCGACGATGTGGACGAGCTCGCCGGGGAACAGGTCGGCGGCGTCGAGGAGGTCGGCGTCGATGGTCACCGATCCCACGTAGTGCAGGTCGGCCTGGGTGACGGTGGCCCGGTGGATCTTGGACTTGAACAGAGTACGAAGCATTCGGAACTCCCGGAATTCGCTCCCTGCCTGCTTTGTACAGGTCAAGGGCTGTTCGCTCAGCTTATAACGGGCCGTTCTCCACCTGACGGCCGCCGCCGAGGGTGGACTTTCACTGACCGCTTGCCGAGTTTTCTGACAGGTCGCCGGTCAGGATTTCGCAGACTTTTGGCAGTCAGGGTATGGACCGGAGCCGAGAAGCCGCATCGAGACCCTGGTCACGTCGCGTTGGGACAGAACTCACGACTCCCCGGCCCACTGCCACCTGGCCAGCGTCTTCGCCCTCAGCTTCCCATTAAGTCGAGCGTGGACGCCGCGCCTTGTCCGTATCGGCCGGGACGACACCGCGCCTCCTGGCCGCGAAGCCGACAACGGGCGTACGGCCGGTACGTCGACCTCGACCAGGACCCCCGGAGCCGGGCCGGCGGTTACCGTCGCACTCAGGGCCGTCGACGGCCGCCTCGACGTCGACGGCCGCCTCGACGTCGGCGCCCTCGAAGACGAGTACGGCCGCATGCTCACTCGGCCCTGGATGCGATGCGCCGGAAACCCGGACCGGACACCGCCTTCGGGGTGAGTTCCGCGATCAGTGCCCGGACGGGGGCACAAGCTCAGTCGGCCACCGCGACCGCGTCCCTGATGAGGCGGCGAGCGGCCATGTCGGTACGGGCGACGTCATGGGTCACCAGGCGGTCCTGGCACAGACCGCGCAGGCCGGAGACGAGGAGCGTGGCCCCGGTTCGCGCCTGCTGCGGCGAGTGCCCCAGCCGGACGTACGCCGCGGCGATGGGGCCGGCCATGACCTCGACGGTCTCGGCCGCGATGCTGCCGTACTGCTCGGGATCGGTGGCGGCCAGGCTGAGCAGCTGCAGCAGCATGCGGATCGGCCCGGACTGCTCACCGACGGTCATCGCTTCCCACAGGGCATGGGCCGCCTTGCGCAGTCCCGCGGTGTCGCTGACGTCGTCGAACATCGCGTGGACGTCGGGGCGACTGGCGGCCAAGGCCTGGGCCAGCAGGTTCTCGCGGCTGCCGAAGTAGTACAGAAGCATGCGCTTGGTGGTGCCGATCGACTCGGCGAGCGAACTCAGTGACATCTGCGCGACGCCGTGGTGCTGGAGGTGGTGCACCACCTGTTTCAGCAGCTCGGCACGCTTTTCGGCATTGACGGGACGAGGCACGGCTTTGACTGTACCGATCGGTACGCGTACCGTCCAACCGACGTAGATGTGCCGATCGGTACATCTATCGAAGGGCGCGCCATGGCGATGGTCGGGCGCGGGCGACCGAGAGGAACGCCGTGAAACTGGTGGGACCGCGGGTGGTACAGGACCACCGGCACCGAAGAAGCGGCCGTCGGATCGCCGGGCATCCGGCCGGCCGGATGCTCGGCGACATGGCTCGCCCGGGCGCCCGGGAGGTGGTTCTGTGAAGCATGTGAAGCACCGGACCGAGCGTCCCCCCGGTGTCACCTTGGTCAAAGTCCTGGCCGAGACCCTGATGATCCCGGCCCTGCTCTTCCTCGGCCTGCTGTTCTCCTTCCCCATGGCCTTCCACCAGCCTCAGCCCGTCCACGCGAAACTCGTGATCGCCGGTGCCCCGGTGACGCGCAAGGTCGACACCGCTCTGCAGCGGCAGCATCCCGGCGCGTTCGACGTCACCGCCGTGACAGACGCCCGGGAAGCCCGCCGGGCGGTACTGGACCGGGACGCCGTGGCCGGCTTCGCCGCGCAGGGCAAACACGCCGTGCTCTACGTGGCCGGAGCCAACGGGGTGAGCCTCGAGCAGGCCCTGGCCAAGGGCTTCAGCCAACTTGCGGCGCACAACCACCAGAAGCTGACGATCACGGACGTGGCGCCCACCGTGAGCAAGGACGGACTCGGCACGACCCCGGTGTACTTCGCGATCGCCTGGAACATACCCGGCTATATCCTCGCGACGTCCCTGCTGCGGGCGGTGACCCTGAACCGCCGCAAGAAACTGCTGACGGTCGCGTGCTTCGCCGCGATCTTCAGCGCTGTGGGCTTCTTCGTGGGCGTGGGGCTGGGCTATCTGCCCGACTCCCCCGCCGCCCTGGCGATCGCCTTCCTGCTCACCACGGCGGTGGGCACGTTCTCCCTCGGCATGGCGCCTTTCGTCAAGCACTTCTTCCCGCTCGCGGGTCTGGGCCTGTACATCGTGCTGAGCGTTCCCTCCAGCGGCCTGGTCCCCGTCCAGCTGCTGCCGAGGTTCTTCCAGGGCCTGCACACCGTCATGCCGCTGGGCAACGCGGTCGACGGCCTGAGAGGGGTCCTGTACTTCGACAATGCGGGCGTGCTCCAGCCGGCCCTCGTGCTGTGCGCATGGATCGCGGCAGGTATGACCTTGCTGGCTCTTGACGCGTGGCGGCACCACCGCACGACCGCACGGCAGGGAGCCGAGGACGAGCAGGAGGACATTCCGGAACCGCCGGTAGAGGACCCCTCCATGGAGGCCCCGGTGCCCACGGCGCTTCCGGTACGCCCCCATCACTTCGGCGAGCTGCTGCCGATGCTGGAGGGCACCGTCCACGACGGCGAACAGCAGCCCGTCCGCCATGCCGCAGTGACCGTCATGGACACCAGCGGCCGGCAGGTCGTGCGAACCGCGACGAACGCGCGGGGCGAGTACGCCGTGACCGGTCTGCCCGAGGGATACATCAACGTGGTGGTCTCGTACCCCGGCCGCAACCCGCTGGTGCACCAGAAGCTCCTGCAGTCCGGTGTGGCCGTCCGGGCCGACTTCACCCTGCACGACCGGCGCGACGGAACGACTCGCGCGGCGGCTCAACCCCTCGATCTCGAACCCACGGGACGCGGATCCTGAAGAGCTGACCGACTGCCGCTCGGCATCTGGTGACCCGGGCCACCACAGCGCGGGACACGAGGGAGGCACTTCACGCCCCGGCCCTCGGATCCACCGCAACACGGCACGCGGAGCAATAGATTCCATATCAGCAGCAGTCCCGCCCGCGTGGCCGCAGTGGCACGTGCCACTGACCGAGAACGCGGCCCGGTCCGGACACAGCCAAGGCCCCTGAGGTGCAGCGACAGGAACCTCGCGGCCCGGCGCCGTCATCCTCGAAGGAGTTCCGCCGATGAAGACCGTCACCCATTGGATCGCAGGCAAACCCTACGGAGACGTCTCGGGTGCCTCAGCCACCTGGGGCCCCGTGACCGACCCCGCGACCGGAGAGGTCACCACGCGGGTGGCCATGGCCGGCGCCGACGAGGTCGACGCCGCGGTCGCCGCGGCGAAGGAGGCCTACGCCGACTGGCGCACGTCCTCGCTCGCGCAGCGGATCGCGATCCTCTTCCGCTACCGCGAGCTGCTGAACGCGCGCCGCGACGACCTCGCCGCGCTGATCACCGCCGAGCAGGGCAAGACCCACGCGGACGCGCTGGGCGAGGTGGCCCGCGGCCTGGAGATCGTCGAACTGGCCTGCGGGCTCGGCATGGCACTCAAGGGCGACATGTCCACGGAAGTGTCGAGCCGGATCGACGTGGCGTCGGTCCGCCAGCCGCTCGGTGTCATCGTCGGCATCTCACCGTTCAACTTCCCCGCGATGATCAGCATGTGGATGTTCCCCATGGCGATCGCCTGCGGGAACACCTTCGTGCACAAGCCGAGCAGCAAGGCCCCGTCCGCGTCCATACTCCTCGCGGAGCTCGCGGCCGAGGCCGGCGTGCCTGACGGTGTGCTCAACATCGTGCAGGGCGACGAGGTCGCGGTGAACGCACTGCTCGACCACCCGGACGTGGCGGCCGTGTCGTTCGTGGGCTCCACGCCGGTCGCCCGCCACGTCTACACCAGGGCGTCCGCCGGCGGCAAGCGTGTCCAGGCCCTCGGCGAAGCGAAGAACCACATGCTGGTGCTGCCCGACGCCGACCTCGACGCGGCCGCCGAAGCCGCCGTGACCGCCGCCTACGGCTCCGCGGGCCAGCGCTGCATGGCGGTCTCCGTGGTGGTCGCGGTCGGCTCGGCGGGCGACGCGCTGGTGTCCCGGATCGCCGAGCGGGCCAAGAAGGTCAAGATCGGACCCGGCGACGACCCGACATCCGAGATGGGCCCGCTCATCACCAAGGCGCACCGCGACCAGGTCGCGGACTACGTCGCGGGCGCGGCCGCCCAGGGAGCCGACGTGGTGCTCGACGGCAGAGGCTTCACCGTCGAGGGCCTGGAGAACGGGCACTGGATGAGTGTCTCGCTCCTCGACAAGGTCAGCACGGACTCGGACGCCTACCGGAACGAGATCTTCGGTCCGGTCCTGTGCGTGCTCCGCGCGGAGACCTACGAGGAGGCCATGACCATCATCAACGGCTCCCCGTACGGCAACGCCAGCTCGATCTTCACCCGTGACGGCGGCGCGGCCCGCCGCTTCCAGCTGGAGGTCGAGGCCGGCATGGTCGGCGTGAACGTGCCGATGCCGGTGCCGGTGGGCTACCACTCCTTCGGTGGCTGGAAGGATTCGGCCTTCGGCGACCACCGCATGTACGGCAGCGAAGCCGTGCACTTCTACACGCGCGGCAAGGTCATCACGAGTCGCTGGCCTGATGCTGCCGAGACGGCCTCCGGTCCGGACCTGGGCTTCCCCGCGTCCCGCTGACGCCCGCTCAAGCAGTTGCTCGGCCCCCCAGGTTGCCGGTGCGGCCACAAGCCTGGCCCCGGGGCGACCCGGCGGCCGGGCGGTCGGATTACCGGGAACAGTGACGCTCACGTGGCGGCGAGGCACCACGCCATCGCCCAACCGGGGAAGGCAGCCGGAGGCAAGATCTCTTTCGCCAGACGCAATGGGAAGAGGGGTACGCGATCACCGCGGGCCCGGATGGAGGCAGACGTATGTCCGAGAAGAACCACGCCACGGTGGCGGTCACCGGGGTGACCGGGGCGCTGGGCAGCCGGATCGCGGCCCGCCTCGCCGACCGCGGCGTCCCGCAACTCCTCGTCGGGCGCAACCCCGACCGCATGCCCGAACTGCCTGGCGCCCAGCGACGCGGTCCGGCCGCCTACGCCGACGCCTACGCCATGCGCGAGGCGCTCGAGGGCGCGTCGACCCTCATCCTGGTCTCAGCACACCGCACGGGCCGCCGACTGGAGGAGCACGCCACTGCGGTCGAGGCCGCGATCGCGGTCGGCGTGGACCGGGTCCTGTATGTGTCCCTCGTCGGCGCGGCGCCCACCGCCACGTACCTCAACGCCCGCGACCAGTGGCTGACCGAACAGTTCCTGGCAGAGGCCAGGATCCGCCACACGGTGCTCCGGGCCGGCTTCTACACGTCGACACCGGCCGCCCTCGCCGACGAGGAATTCGTCGTCAGCGGCCCCGCACCGACCGGCCGGGCCGCCTTCGTCACCCATGAGGACATCGCAGACGTGATCACCGCCGTCGTCCTCGACGAGGGTCCCCGCTCCGAGCACGACGGCGCGACCCTTGAGATCACCGGGCCCGAGGCCCTGACCCTCGACGAAGCGGTCACCCGGATCGCCGCAGCCACCGGCCGGTCCTACCGCTACGAACCCGAGACCCCCGAGCAAGCCTTCGCACGACGATGGCGACGGGGCATGAGCGGGACCCAGATCGAAACCTGGATCTCGTGGTACCAGGCGATGGAGAAGGGTGAGGTCTCCACAGTGACCGACATCGTCCCGCGGCTCACCGGCTCACCGGCGACCCCGATCTCGGACGCAGCCTGGTGGCCCGCACCGAACACCGCGCGCGGCACCGACGCGCCCAGGCGGGGCTGAAGCTGAGCGCCATCGCTGTCAGGCGGCGAATCGGTCGGGGGCGGCGCCCTGCCGATCCGCCGCCCAGGACGCGGACGGCCCGATCGGCAACTGCCCGGAGGCCAGCCGCTCATAGCTCCGCGTAGGGGCGGACCGTGACGGGATCCACTCGCCGACGCAGCATGTGCGGGCGGAGCTCGGCCGGTCCGCTCACGCCCAGCGAGGGACCGGAACCGATTTGTCTTCGACGCGCAACGCGCCGATACGGCGGGGCCCTTGTGTCACGACTCCGGCGGGGCAGGTGTTGATGTGACACCTCCGCGCCTGGATGCATCCGATCGCGAACATCATGGCGCGTGCCGCGTGGGTGAAATCGGCGCCTTTCACCAAGCGTTTGACGATGTCGGCTCCAGTGGCCACCTTGCCGCTGGCGCCGATCCTGATTGAACAGGGCCGTGCCGTAGGGCTTGGCGCAGTCCGGAGCACCGGTGCGGACCCACAGCTGCCGTACGGACGGCCGTCGTCATTGTGCTCGATGAAAGGGTGCCCACCCCGCCAACGCCGCGCACAGCATGGCGGCCGACTCTCACCAGGGAGAACCGGTCGACGCGAAGGACCCGAATGCGAGTGCCACGGCTCCGACAAATGCGATCTCTGCAATTCCGGTCGCGCGCGAAACGCACAGCTGTCCCCGCGGCATCACACGCGGCGAAGGACCTGGGGGGCCGTGCCGCGTCGAGGACCTGCTGGGCGTTCTCCACACCCACCGTCTCGTCGATCGGCGAGTGCAGTACCAGGAGCGCGTGACGCAGCCGACGGAACGCTCGGCCTGAGGCTGCGCGGCGACGTCGTCGAGGAACTCCCGACGGAGGTGGAACACGCGGCCCCAAGACTCACCCCCGTCTCCCGTGCCGCTCGATCTCCTCCCGCCTGCCACCAAAGGTGTGCACGACGTGCTCCGGGTCCGCAGGCGCACCGATGGTGGCCACCGCCGTTGTCTCGGGTATCCGGTGCGGGCGGCCAGCACGGCTGCGCCCCCAGCGAATGCCCGATCAGGACCGCGATTCCGTGTCCGGCCGACTCCCGGCAGATCCGAGCGACCGCCAACCGCGAGCCTACGAACTCGATTTTTCTCCTTCGCCTGGACATCCCGGCCCTCCACGCCCCGAGGCAAGGCAAAGCAGCGATATCAGCCCTCTGGGCTGAGCAGGCCGAAAGGAACTGTACGCATCGCGCGATCTGGTGACTCAGGCGACTGTCAGTGCTCATCCGCACCGACACCCGCCCTTGCCGGAGACGGCCGCGCCGACAGGGGTAGGGATGCCGCGGTAGCGATACGCTGACACCACAAGTCTTGGAATGAGACGCGCCCGGGGCATCGCGCAATCTAGTGATTGATGAAGGACTCGCCGACCTCATTGCGTGTCGGCCAGTGGCCGATGGTCATCACGTGATCACCCGAAGATGTCCATCCGCGTCCGCAGGTCGCACCTGTCGCTCGATGACGCGATGGGACTCAGCGTCGCGGACCTTGCGCATGATCTCGGCCCGCGGTAGGCACGAGAAGATTCGGCCGGCCGGCTCGTGCACGGTTCAGCCGTCCTCGTCGGCGCCGATGCCTCGCTCGATCGACAGCCGGGTCAGCTCGACCCGCGAGTTGATACCGAGCTTGGCGAAGATGTGCTTCATATGGGTGTTGACGGTGTGCACGGACACATAGAGCCGGTCGGCGATGGCCCGGTTGGTGAGCCCCTCGACGACGAGCGGAATCAGTTTCTGCTCGGATTCGGTGAGATCCCCCCGCCCTTGGGGTCCGACCGAGGAGCTCCGCACGGGGGCGGTACGCACGCCGAGTCGGCGAAGACGCCGCCTGATCCGTTCCTGATCACGGCCGGCTCCCGAGGCCGACGCCAGCCGGCCCGCCTCTTCGAGGCACGGGATCGCCTGTGTCGTATCGGCCGATGCCGCCATGAGCTCGCCGAGGTCCTCGCAGGCCCCTGCCAGGGCCAGCGGCCTGCCACTGCTCCGGTAGCCGGTTACGGCGGTCTCCAGTGCACGGGGGTCGCGGTCGAGCAGGCCGTCCACGTGGGCGCGGACCGCTCCGATGATCCGCCGGGTCTCGTTCTGCACGGTCAGGCTGCGCAGTGCGCCGGACACGGCCTGGCCGAGCGAACGGTCCTCTCCACTGAGGGCGATACGCACGATCGTCGGCCAGTGGGACGGGGCGAGCGCGAGCAGCCGGGTCGGCTCATTCCGTGCGAAGCTCGCCTCGAGTGCCGCCGCCGCCTTGCCGCCCTCGCCCTCGGCATCCGCCAGACAGGCGCGCGAGAGGGCCACCCAGGGACCGTACCGCTGGACGTTAGTGCCGGAACCGGTTTCGGCGGCGCGGAGGTGGTCCGCGGCCTTGGCGAGGTCACCGCGTCTGATCTCCACCAGCGCCAGTACGGAACGGGCCTGCGGATTCACCGGTGTGACCTCGAGTTCGTCCGCCACCATGAGACTGGCCTCGGCCTCCACGGCCGCGTCGTCCAGGGCTCCCTGTTCGAGGAGTGCGCAGGCCCGTGCGGCGTGCCAGTGGGACAGTGACCAGCCGAGGCCCAGCGCCTCCGCTTCGCGCTGTCCCTCCCGCAGGATCCGCTCGGTGTCGGCGAGCCGGTCGGTGACCGTCAGCACGGTGGCCAGCCACAGTGCCGGAATCCGCGGGGGACGCAGGTAGAGCGCGGCGGGCTGGGTGGCGGCGCGGCGGGTTGCCTCCTCGGCGAGTTCAAGGGCGCTGTCCAGGTGCCCGCGGTAGAAGTCCGCCTGTGACTGGAACACCATGGCGCTGACGATGACGGCCGGGTCGTCACTGCGGTAGGAGGCCTCGACCAGCCCGGTCCCGGTCTGCTCGGCGGCGGTGACGTCCCCCAGGTAGACATGGCCCGTGGCCTTGGTCTTCAGCAGCCGGACCCGCAGGTCGGACGGCAGCCCGGGAAGGCCGAGGGCCTTCTGGAGGTGCGTCATCGCGGCGGCGTCGTCACCCGAGGCCTGGTGGATCTCGGCGGCCACCAGGCGCAGACGGGCCTCCTGCAGGGGTTCGAGGCCTTCCGGCAACGTGGCGTCGACCAGATCGAGCGCCTCGTGCACCCGGCGGGTGCGGCCGAGGTACTCGGCGGCGTCGGTCAGCAGGGCGATACGGCGCCCGTCGTGCGGGGACAGCAGGCCGGCCACCCGCTGGGCCAGATCCGCCGCCGCGTCGGGAGCCGACGACGACATGTCCCGCACGGCGGTGGTCATGGTGGTCACGGCATCGTCGTCGACCGGGCCGCCCGACATGACGACGTGCCATGCCACCTCCGCCGGCCGTGCTCCCGTGCCGCGCAGGCTCTCGGCCGCTTCCCGGTGCAGGGCGGTCCGCACGGCCAGGGGCAGGTCGTCGTGGACCGCCTGCCGTGCGAGGTCGTGGCGGAAGGCCAGCCGTGGGCCGTCGCCCGAGAGCAGACCGGCGTTCAGCGCGGCTTCGACACCCGACAGCAGGCTGCCGACCTGCCTGCCCAGCATCCGGGCTGCCGTGCCGAGGTCGAATTCGCGGCCGAGGACGGATCCGATCTGGAGCAGGCGCACGGCGTCCTCGGGGAGCCGGTCCACGCGCGCGGCGACACTGCGCCGGAAGCTGACCGGGATGCCGTCATGCAGAAGGCTCGCCTCACCCGCCTCCATCCTGCCGGCATCCGTGTCGCCGAAGGCGCGTACCAGTTCGATGGCGAGAAAGGGATTGCCCGCGACGCCCCGCAGCAGTCTGGCCAGTCCGGGTGACGGCGTAACCCCGAGGACATCGGCCGCAATGCGCTCCAGATCCTGCTGCGGCAGGGGGCCGAGGGTCAGCCATCGGGCTCCCAGGCGCTCCAGGTCCTCCCGCACTCTGGACACGATCAGCCGCTCGGTGTCCGACCGCACCGCCAGCACCCACAGGATCCGCGAGGCGGCCAGTCGTCCGGGCAGGGTGCGCAGCACGAAGAGCGTGGCGGGATCCGCCCACTGCGCGTCGTCCACCAGCACGGCCACCGGAGCGCGCTGGGCTCGGTCCTCCAGAGCGTCCGTGATGCTGTCCAGCAGCCAGAGCCGCTGGTCGCCGGCTTCCGCGACGGCCCGGTGGGAACCGTCGGAGGATTGCAGGGCGGCCTGCAGGGCTGCTCCTGCCGCGTACTGGTCGAGCTCGTCGGCCCGTACCGAGACCACGTCGAACCCGGACCGCCGCGCCATCCGGTCCAGCTCCGCGAGGAACCGGGTCTTGCCGGCGCCGGCGGCGCCCTCCACGACAACACAGGCGCCGCGTCCGCCACGCACCACGTCCAGCGCCTCACGGGCAGCCGTGACCTCGCGGTCCCGTCCCCGCAGGCGCAGTCCCGTCCTGTCCTGGTTCCCGCGCCCCTCGGCCCCGTCGCCGGTGGGGTCTGTGCTGTGCATGGGGCCCAGCATGGCGCAGGGCTCATCCGCCCTCAACGTCAGTTCAGCCGTGACCGCCGCTTTCACCCGGGTGAAAGCGGCGCCGGCGCCGTCGGCTCACCCTGTCGCGACGCATGCTCCGTGCCATCCAGATCGCTGTCCCCCGGAGAGGAGCACGACATGCGTACCGGCAAGGAGTACCTTGCGGCGCTGAACGACGGTCGCAAGGTGTGGGTGGGAGACGACCTCGTCGACAACGTGGCCACGCACCCGAAGACCCGGGCGTACGCCCGGAGCATCGCGGCCTTCTACGACCTTCACCACCGGCCGGAGCTCCAGGACGTCATGACGTTCGTGGACGAGGACGGTGTGCGGCGGTCCATGACCTGGTTCCAGCACCGTTCCAAGGACGACCTGCGGCGCAAGCGGATCTACCTGGAGACGGTGCAGCGGGAACTGGGCGGCGGGGCGGTCCCGCGCACACCGGATGTCAACAACTACGTCCTGCTGACCTACGTCGACGACCCGGAGCCGTGGAGCAGCCAGTCCGTCGGGGCTGACGGGAGGGACCTCACCGAGGGCATCCTCGATTTCTGGAACGAGGTACGGAACGGTGACCTGAACGCGACGCCGGCCTTCGTCGACCCGCAGGCGGACCGCTCGCGCGATTCCGCACAGGCCGAATCCCCCGCCCTGCGGGTGGTGGGCACCTCCGACGAGGGCATCACCGTACGGGGCGTGAAGGCCATCAGCACCGGCGCGGCCTTCGGGGACGTGATCCACATCGGCGTCTTCTACCGCCCCGGCATCGTCGCCGAACAGATCATCTACGGGGCGGTGAAGCCGAACACCCCCGGGGTCACCGTCATCTGCCGCGAGAGCAACGTCCGCGACGGTGAGGAGGTGGAGCACCCGCTCGCCTCGCAGGGTGACGAGCTGGACAGCATCATCGTCTTCGAGGACGTCCTCATCCCCTGGAACCGCGTCTTCCACATCGGCAACCCGCAGCACGCGTCGCTGTATCCGCAGCGCGTCTTCGACTGGCTGCACTACCACTCGCTGGTGCGTGCAATGGTGAAGGCCGAACTGATGCTCGGTCTGGCGCTGCTGATCACCGAGCACATCGGCACCTACCAATTGCCGCCGGTCCAGGCACGGATCGCCCGGTTCGCCGGCTTCCTGCAGACACTCAAGGCGCATGTGATCGCTTCCGAGGACGAAGGGTTCTTCACCCCCGGCGGCATCCACAAGCCGAACGTCCTGATGTTCGACTTCGGGCGGGCGTACTACATCGAGCACATCGGCGAGATGGTCCACGAGCTCATCGACCTGGCCGGCCGGGCCGCGCTCATCTACCCCACCGAGGGGCAGTGGCAGCGGCCCGAACTGCGCCCGTGGCTGGAGGCGCTGCAGACCGGACCGGTCGGCAGGCCTCATGACCGGCTGAAGATCAGCCGGGTGATCCGCGACATGTTCCTGTCCGACTGGGGCGACCGCATCAGCGTCTTCGAGAACTTCAACGGCACGCCCCTGCTGGCCATCCGCACCCTCACCATGAAGCGCGCCGAGATGTCCCCGAACGGTGCCATGGCCGACCTCGCCCGCAAGGTGTGCGGCATCGAGAACGTGAGCGAGGAGGAGTCCGCGTACCAGGCCCAGGCGAACTACGCCCGGCGCCAGGACGCCTCACGCCAGGACGCCTAGGGGCAGGGCGTCCGGGGGCAGGACGCCGGGGCCCGTGTCACAGCACACCGCACTGCCGGGCCCTGGCGACCGCCTCGCTTCTGTCGTGTGCGTCGAGCTTGCGGAAGATCGCGCGTACCTGTGTCTTGACGGTGTTGTGGGACACATAGAGCTCGGAGGCGATCTCACGCAGTGTCAGCGTGCCGCAGAGCGCACGCAGCACCCGGCGCTCACCGAGCGACAGGTCCTGGGGGCGGGGCGCAGCGGCGGGCACCACGGTGTCCTCGCCGGCCCGGCCGAGCAGGTCCGTCAGCAGTCCGGGCGACTCGCACCGGGCCACCGCTCGTTCGGCGGCCTGCCGGGACTCTCGTGCCGCGTCGGGTGCGCGCCGTGCGCTCTCGAGCCGTGATCGCATGAAGTGCCACAACGCACGCACATGGGGTTCGCCCTCCGTCCGGGGCGAGCCCGCCAGCGCTGCTTCCGCGTCGGCGAGTACCGCTTCCGCCTCATCGACGAACCCTTCTTCGAGGAGGAGCCCGGCCCGGCCGATGTACGCGGGAACAGAGACGAAGTGGCGGTCCAGGCCGAGCGTCGCGACCTCTCCGAGGGCCTCGTCGCTCAGGATGCGTGCCCGTTCGTGCCGTCCGGCCAGGAGCGCGCACACGGTGCGCAGACCCAGCGTGCGGACGAGCGCCAAGCCGTGCCCGGCGGCCTGCGCGTCGCGGGTCGCCTCCCCCAGCAGCGCCTCCGCCTCCTCGTATCTGCGGGTCCACAGGAGAGCGGCGCCACGGGCCGTACCGGCCAGCGCCCGCCAGGAAGTCAGCGGAAGGGTGCCGGCGACGGCGGACTCGCCGAGACGGTCGGCCGTCAGGACCTCCCCCAGCAGACAGCACGCCACGGCCTGAGCAACGGCTGCCGCATCGGACACCGTGCTGCCTTCGCCGACCGTCTGCCGCCCCGTCTGCCTCAGCCGGGCCACGTCCAGCCAGCGCCGGGCCGTTTCCGGGGTGCCCGCCGAGAGCGCCGCCATCGCCGCCACGACGCACAGTCTCGCGTCGGCGGCCACCGTGCGCGGCGGCAGCAGGTCCAGCCACTGCGAGACCTGCGCACCGCGGCCCGCCGAGAGCGCCTTCTCCCAGCCTTCGAGGACGGACGCGACGGCCGCGGACTCGTCGCCGCCCAGCATCCAGTGCCGTACGGCCGCGGTCGTGTGCCCCTGCCGGGAGTACCACTGGGCCACGGACCGGTGCAAGGACACGATGGTGTGCGTCGCTTCGGCCTCGAGGACCTCGGCCAGCAGCAACGACAGTGCCCGGTGATGCCGGTATGCCGACGGCTCGGCGGCGACGGGCACGAGCAGTTGCACGGTCCGTGCGAGCTCGTGCAGCAGGACGCCGGCCCGCTCCCCGACGAGGGCCTGGCACGGCCCGACGCTCAACTGGTCGAGCACGCTGGTGCGCAGGAGGAACCGGCGCTGTTCGGTGGTGAGCCGGTGGAGGACCTCGGCGGCCACGTACTCCGTGACCGCTCGCCTGCCCCGGGCCATGGCCCCCTTGGTGTCGGCCTCGTCCGCCGAACGGGCGAGCGTGCGTCCCACGAGGCAGAGCCCCGCCGCCCATCCCTCGGTGGCTTCGTACAGGGCGGCGGAGATCTCCGGGGTCGGGGCGGATCCGAGCAGTTCGGTGAGCACTGCCCGGGCCTCCTCGGGGGTGAAGGCCAGGTCGCGCTGGTCGAGTTCGGCGGTCAGGCCCCGGGCGCGCAGCGTCGGAAGAGGGCTTCCGGGGATGTGCCGCGTCGACAGCACGATGCGGAAGCCGTGCGGAAGTCTGGTCAGGAAGTCGGCCAGGGTACGCATCGCGTCGGTGTCCGTGATGGATTCCAGTCCGTCGAGGATCAGCGTGAGCGGCCCCGCCGCGCCCAGCCCGGTCACCAGATTCGGCAGGATCTCCTCAAACCATGCGTCGACCCTCCACTCACCGTCATCGAGGTGAGCGGGCAGTTCGGGCCGTGCGTGGCGCAAGGCCCCCAGGATGCCCGCCCAGAGCCGGTCCGGGGCGTTGTCATGGGCGTCCAGGCTGAGCCAGGCGAACTGGCCGTGAGCCGCCGAGCCACGCGACCACTCGGTCAGCAGTACTGTCTTTCCGGCACCGGCCGGCGCGGAGACGACCACCACGGGCTCGGTCGCCACGTCCAGCCGGCGCAGCAGACGCGGGCGGGACAGGAGATGCGGGGGCTGGGCCGGAGCGCGGAGCTTGAAGGCTGGCACGGAGCTGGTCATGGCTCTTTCCGTGGAGTGGTCGGGACGAGCGGAGCCCCCGACGGCCGTGGCTCGCCTCGCGAGTCGGATGTCGGGGGCGGTGGCGGGTATGTCATGGGGCCCGCAGCGGCTCCCTTCGAAGGCCTGCCAGGGCTAGAGCGCAGCCCTGAGCGCGCCGAAGCCACCGGCGAAGTGGAGCAGCGGCCGACTGTCCGCCCGGTGTGAGCAATAGCGGACGTCACCCACGAAAATGGTGTGATCACCGCCGGGAAGCGCCTCGGCGACTTCGCACACGACGGCCGCGATGGCGTCCTTCAGCACCGGCACGCCGTAGTCGTCGATGGTCTCGACGCCCGCGAACTTGTCGGGTTTGGAGGCGGCGAAGTTCCGCGCCAGCGGCTCACCCTCCTCGCCAAGCACGTTGACCGCGAAGCGGCCGTGCTCGACGATCGCGGTCCTGGTGTAGAGGTGGTTGCTGATACACACGAGTAGCTGGACCGGGTCCAGCGAGAGGGCGGACACGGCGCTCGCGGTCATACCGATGGGCGTGTTTCCGGAGCGTGTGGTGATCACGCTGACACCCGTGGCGAGCCGGCTCATCGTGGCTCGGAAATCGACCGTCATGTCGAGGATTTCAGTCATCGGAACCTCCGTGGGAGTCGGGAAGGGTGTCGGTCTGTTGCACGGGGTTAGGGAATGGCTCCCGGTCGCGATGGGCGTGAGGACGGACGTGTCGTTCGAACAGGCCCGAGGACGTAGGCGGCTGCCTCGTGACGTACGTGAGGTCGTCGGGCGGGCAGGTCGCCTCGCGCTTCGCCGAGTCGTCGGCACTCGTCCGTGGCAGTCCCGCACCTGGGACTCGCCCACGCCCTGCGGAGCGGAGTTCCGGCGACCGGGGTGACGTGTGCGACGCCGGCCGCTCCGCCGGAGAGGGCGGGTTCCTCCCGCGGATGCCATGGCCGATCGCGTCTGCGCGTCGACGAGTTCAGACCGCGGGAAGCGGTTCGAGGACGAAGGTGCGGCACAGCAGGGTGTACGGCACGTCGGTCAGCCCGCGGCAGGGACCTTCGTCGGGCGCGTACGTGTCGTAGGCCTCCAGCAGCGACTCCTTGACCCCGAACACCGGATCCGTGTCCAGGTACGCGTCGTCGGACGGGAACAGCATGGTGGTCACCCGCTGGAATCCGGGGGCCTCGATCAGCAGGTGCACATGGGCGGGACGCATCAGGGACCTGCTGGTCGCGCTCATGAGTTCGCCGACCGGGCCGTCCCCGGGTATCGGGTAACTGGACGGGCGGATGGAGCGGAAGCTGAAGTGTCCCGTCTCGTCGGTTCGGAACAGCGCGCGCATGGCCGGGTCGACCTGACCGGGCACCTCCATGTCGTAGTGGCCGTCCGCGTCGCTGTGCCAGACGTCCACCGCGGCAGCGGCCACGGGCGCTCCCCCGCCGTTCACGACCCGTCCCTCGAAGAACAACGGGACGCCGGGCAGTCCTTCGGAGATGTCGGCGCCGTCGGTGTGCCGCGGCCTGTCCTCCCTGAAGTAGGGGCCCAGGACGCTGTTCTGAGTGGCTTGGGCAGGGCGCTGACTGCCCAGGGCGTCGACCAGCATCGTGACGCCCAGCACGTCGGACAGCAGGATGAATTCCTGCCGCGTCGGCGTGCATGTGTGCCCGGTGCGCGTCAGGAAGTCCACTCCCCGGGCCCACTCCTCCTCCGTCAGTCCGACCTCTCGGACGAAGGCGTGGAGGTGCCGCACCATTGAACCCAGGATCTCCGCGAGCCGGGGGTTCTTGGTGTCCCCCATGGTCGAGATCACGGCTCCGGTGATGGTGTCGCTGGTCAGATCACGCATGGCGTCCTCCTGTGGTGAGTGAGTGTCCGGTGACGGAGTCGGTCCGGGAGTGGGGGCGGCCCGGTGGCATCTACGGCGTCTCCCCGGCCCAGGCCCGGGTCAGGAAGGCACGGACGGTGCTCCGGTCCACGGGACGCGGATTCCAGTAGCCGTCGCGCACGACGAGTTCGGCCGCCCGGTCGATCCCCGATTCGGGCATGCCGAGGTCCCGCAGTGCCCTGGGCGCGCCGAGCCGCCCAGCGAGGTCGTACAGGGCGGTCGCGGGGGCGTCCCCCGGCAGTGCCTGCGCGATGCGTGCCATGGCCTCGCCGGCCGCCGGGGCGTTGTAGGCGATGACGTGCGGCAGGACGACCGCGTGGGTCTCGGCGTGCGGAAGCCCGAAGGTGCCGCCCAGCACGTGGCACACCTTGTGATGCAGGGCCATGCCCACCGTGCCCAGACACGTGCCCGCCAGCCACGCTCCGTACAGCGCGTCGGCCCGCGCCTCCCTGTCGTCCGGATGCCGCACGACGAGGGGAAGCGACCGGGTGAGGGCGTCGAGTGCTTCACCCGCCATCAGGAAGGCGACCGGGTCCCGGTCCTGTGCGTAGAGTGCCTCCACGGCGTGCGCCATGGCGTTGATGCCGCTGACCACCGATATCGCCGGCGGGAGGGTGAGCGTCAGGTCGACGTCATACACCACCGTCCTGAGCAGGACTTCCGGTAGCCGCCGGGTCGTCTTCCTGCGGCTTTCGGTCTCTCCGAGGATCGGTGTCATCTCCGAGCCGGCGTACGTGGTGGGCAGCGCCAGCTGCGGAAGGCCGGTCCGTGCGGTGATCGCCTTGCCCAGGCCGATGGTGGAGCCGCCGCCGATGGCGAGCACCGCGTCGGCTCCCACGGACCGGGCGTACGCGACCGCCTTCTCGGTGACCTCGACAGGGGTGTGCGGGGCCGCCTGTGCGAAGGTTCCCGCGGCTGCCGCACCCAGCAGTCCGCCGGTCTGAGCGGCCTGGTCCGCCTGGTCGGGCGTGCACAGGACGAGCACTCGGCGGCATCCGAGAGTATCGACCTCTTCGGGAATACGGCTGCGGGTACCGCTGCCGAAGACCACCTTGGTGATCTGTCCCCGATGCACGAATTTCTTCACGATGATTCCCTCGGTCCTGCGGCTCCTTTGATGAAAGGAAGCGTCACCACCGGGACGAAGTGCGTCAACGGAATCCATGGGGGATAACGCGGATCGGCGCCGGAATACCCAGTTCACGCGACATGCACCCCTGCACCTCGCTGGGGGCGGCCTCCGATATCACTCATCTGCGGGATGCCCGCGCAGGACGGGGCGTTGGACCGTGTTCGCATGCGTCGGCCGGGGCAGACGCGTGGCAAACGGGCCCGTCTTCGGCGGATTCACTCCCACGATTCCCATAATTCCCGAAAGCCGTGACAGGGTCCGGGCGAATTCTTGTTCACTCCCTTACGGAAACGGCGTTCGGCGGCTCCGCATGGGCGAAAGGCAGAGTGATGGAGATGGCGGTTCGGATGTGCCCGACGGCGCGTCGCTGGCAGCGGGCGGGTTCGGGTGGAGCGGTGTGCCGAACGTGTTGATCCAGGCGCTGTTCGACCGAGGGGTGTCGGGGCTTTCGGTCGTCTCCAACAACTGCGGTGCGTTGGGGTCGGGGCTGGCGGTGCCGCTGGCGGCGGGCCGGATCGGGCGGGTGACGGGCTCGTACGTCGGGGCAAACAAGGAGTTCGCGCGGCAGTATCTGGCCGGGGAACTGGAGGTGGAGCTGATCCCGCAGGGCACGCTGGCCGAGCGGCTACGGGCCGGAGGTACGGGGATTCCCGCCTTCTACACCCCGGCCGGGGTGGGCACGCAGGTGGCTGACGGCGGACTGCCGTGGCGGTACGACGGCTCGGGCGGGGTGACGCCGGCCTCGCCGCCCAAGGAGGTACGGACCTTCGACGGCGTCGCGTATGTACTGAAGCGCGGAATCCGTACCGACTTCGCGCTGGTCAGGGCCACCAAGGGCGACCGGCACGGCAACCTGGTGCTCAGCAGGTCGGCCCGCGACTTCAACCCGTTGGCCGCGATGACGGGACGGGTGACGGTCGCCGAGGTGGAGGAGCTGGTGGAACCCGGCGCGGTCGATCCGGACTCGATACATCTGCCCGGGATCTTCGTGCAGCGGGTGGTGGCGCTCACCCCGGAGCAGGCGGCGGACAAGAAGATCGAGCAGCGCACGGTGTCGGTGTCCGCCGCGCGGAGACCGGTGACGGACTGATGGCCTGGAGCCGTGAGGAGATGGCCGCCCGGGCTGCACGCGAGCTGAAGGACGTCAGCTACGTGCTGGAACTGAACGAGGCCTTCGCCGCGCAGGTCCTGGGGTGCCTGGTCGAATGGCCCGGATTCGATCCCGCGATCCTCAATCCGCAGGGCGCCGCCATCGCCCTCGGGCATCCCCTCGGCGCCTCCGGCGCCCGCCTCGCCGGCACCGTCGCCCACCAACTCGCCCGCCGCGGCTCCTGCACCGGCATCACAACCCTCTGCATCGGCGTCGGACAAGGCTTCGCTCTGGTCCTCGAACGCTGACGACGACATGCCTTGACAGTACGCAGAGAGGCGCCCACGATGAAAACTATGGAAACTAATCTAGTTTCAGGAGTTTCCGCAGACGACAGGCAGCGCGCCGAGGCGATCGTGGAGGCAGCCGGCCGGTTGTTCTTCGCGCCGGGCTCGGCGCGGGTGAGCATGGACGATCTCGCGCGTGAGCTCAGGATGAGCAAGAAGACGATCTACCGTTGCTTCCCGGACAAGCGCAGCCTGCTGGCCGCAGTGCTCGACCGGCAGTTCGCGGCGGTGCAGCGCACGCTGGTGGCGGCGGCCGAGGACGCGGAAGGGCAGCCGTTCAGTGTGCGGGTCCAGCGGTTCCTGATAGCGGCGGGCACCGAGCTTGAGCGGATCGGCGCGGCACAGCTCGCCACGGGGCGCGGCGGCGACGCGATGCTGCGCCGGTACGTGGAACAACGTGTGGACGCGGTGATCTACCGGCGTGTCGACGAGTTGTTCCGGGATGGTCACCGGCAGGGAGTGCTGTCGGCACCGCCCGAACTCCTCGGTGAGATCACGCGCGGCGCCTTGGAGCGGCTGTTCACCTCCCGGCTGCCGTACGAACTGGAATGGACCGCGGCGGATCTGCTGCGGGCGACCGTCGACACCGTGCTGTACGGGGCGATCCGCTCCCCCGGCGCCGCGATCGACGGCGAACGACGACTCGGGGCGGTCATTCCGACGGCCCGCGACGACGAAAAGGAGGTGGGCCCATGACCGGGACGACCGGCAGGGTGGCACTGGTGACGGGGGCCAGCAGCGGAATCGGTGCGGACACCGCACGTCTTCTGGCCGCGCGTGGGATGCGCGTGGTGGTCAACTACCTCAGCAGCGCCAAGGCGGCCGAGGAAGTGGTGGCCGATGTCGAGGCCGCCGGCGGCCAGGCCATGGCCGTGCAGGCCGACGTGCGCGAGGTGGCGGCGGTCGAGAGCCTGGTGGAGCGGGTCGGGGCCGCATGGGGCAGCATCGACGTACTGGTGCACAACGCGCTGATCCCGTACGTGGTCAAGTCGTTCCAGGACATGACGTGGGACGAACTGGGCGGCAAGATCGACGCCGAGATGCACGCGGCCTTCGCGGTCACCAAAGCCGTCCTGCCCGCCATGACCGAACAGGGCTGGGGGCGCATCGTCTACATCGGGACCGGCCTCAGCCGCCGGCCCCGGGAGGGCATGATCGCGCTGGGCACGTCCAAGGCCGCCCTGGAGCAGTTCGCCCGGTACCTCGCCCAGGAACTGGGCCCGAAGGGCATCACCGTCAACGTCGTCGCACCTGGGCCGGTGGAGACCCGTACCACCGAAAACCTGCTGGACGACGCGACAAGACAGCGGCAGGTGGCAGCCACTCCCCTGGGCCGCCTGGCACACCCGGCCGACGTCGCCCAGGCGGTCGCCTTCTACGCCGCCGAGGACAACGCGTTCATGACGGGCACCACGGCCGCGGTCAACGGCGGAATGGCCATGTACTGACGCCTCGCCGACGCCCCGGCACGCGGGGCCCTTCGGTCCCGGTCCGGCCGACGGCCGGACCGTATCCGGTACACCGTCACCCGAGCCAGGAAGCCCGGCTACCGCGGCGCCCGCCACGGGCCCGGCCGCACGACGGTGACACGATCAAGGACAAGCACTCATGCACACGATCGATCTTGCCTACGTCGGACGGGGCCTGCACGAGGAACTGGCCGCCTACATCGCCGACCAGGAGGACTTCTACGCCGCCGAGGGCGTCCATGTGGCACTGCGCGACGGCTGCACCTGGGACGAGGAGCGGCTGCGCCGCTGCGCCACCATCGGGCTCGGCCGGGCACTGCTGTCCCGGCTGACCGACGGCACCCCCTGGGTCGGGCTCAACGTCAACACCCACCGGCCGCTGTTCTGGTTCCTCGCCCGCTCCGGCCTGACCTCACTGTCCGACCTGGCCGGCCGGCGGCTGGCCGTACACGCCCCGCACACTGCACCGGGATGCTTCACCAGGATCGTACTGCGCAAGGCAGGCCTCGACCCGGACCGTGACATCAAGACCCTCGTCCGCCCGCCCGGCGACTACGGCATGGACCTACGCCGGCTGCGCGACGGCGAGATCGACGCCGCGCTGGTCGGCAGCACCATGGCACCGGAGGCCGTGGCCGCCGAACACGGCTGGAATGTACTGGCCTGGATCGGAGACCACTTCCAGATCCCCACCGTGGGCCTGGCCGTCGACCCCACCTACACCGACCCGGACGGCCCCGCCGTGCAGGCCGTCCTCCGCGCGCACCGGCGCGCCCTGCAAGTGATCCACAACGACCCCGACACCACGGTCCGGCACATGCGGACGTTCCTGGGCGGGCAGACGGCGGACGAGGCGCGAGCCCACTACAGCACCTACATCGCACCGCATTTCACCCTCGACGGCCAAGCCGATCCGGCCGTCGGCGACAGGGCGATCACCGCGGTCGCCGCCGAACTCGGCGTCCCTGCCGGCGTCACCGCGGCCGAGTTCTACCGCACCGCAACCACCACGTCCTAGAGGCGGGTTCACGAAACGGCGTCCATGAATCCGTGCCATGGACGCCGTTTCGCGGGTGCGGTCCTCCCTGTCCGTGAGACCGCCCGACATCGGTGTGGACGGGGTCCCGTGTGTGTCTCCCCCGCCGCGTGCACACCGCAAAGGGCATCTCGTTCGGCACGCCCGTCCCTACGGAACAGCCACCAAGCGCAGCCGCGACAGGCGTACGACACCGCGCACCACCAGCATGAGCCCGACGATCTGGAGTGCCAGCCACCAGCCGCCTCGCAGCCTTTCCCCGTAGAGGGTGACGCCCAGGGTAAGGCTCACCAACGTGTCTCCGAGCGTCAGCGCCGGCTGGGAGGCGACCAGGGGGCCGGACTGCATGGCGTTCTCCAGCAGGAACAGAGCACACAAGCCGAGTGCGGCGAACGCATACGTCTGCCATGCGGTGAAGAAGGCGGTCATGCCTCGAAGGCCGAGAACGGCGGTCGAGAACTTCATCAGCGCGGCCGTGAGGGAGTAGGCCACGGCCGCAGCCATGCCCAGACAGGCAGCGCGGGGCCGCCCTGTGGGGAGCTTGACCGCGATAGCGCACAGCACCGCGACCGTGACCAGACAGCACGTCATCACCGTCGTCCACCGCGATGTGGGGACCTGAAGAGTGCCGCCGGTCGGCGCGGCCGCGAACAGCGCCACGCACAGGCCGGCCCCCATGCCGGCGACCGGCAGCCAGCCGGCCCGGGTCATGGGGCGCCGGAAGACGAGGCTCGCGATGAACAACGCGAACGGCAACTCCAGCATGAAGAGCGGCTGTACGACCGCCAGCGCACCCGTGGCCAGCGCGGCTGCCTGGAACGTCGCCGAGAGGACGACCCCTGCGATGCCCAGCAGCCAGACCGGCGAGCGCAGCAGGTCCCACATCAGACCGATACGCAGACCGCCCGACTGGGGGACGAGCGTCGCGGCCCGACGCTGCATGACGGTTCCCAGAGCGTTGGTTGCGGCCGCGAGCAGCGCAAGGACCGGTGACAGCACGGTGAGCAAGATGGCCTCCTGTCGGCGAGCGGTCCGGTCGGTTCCCTGTCCGGCTCAGTGGCCCGCGAGGAATTCCGACAACTGGGCGTCCAGGTCGAGATGGCCGCCTTCCGTGCCGGGTGTCACCATCGCATCGGCGCGCCGCAGAAACCGCGCGACTGCGGGCCGTGGAAGCAGGAGTTCGGCCTGTCCGGTCGGCGACATGAGGCCGATCCGTACCATGTCCTGTCCACGTCGACGAGTCGGACTCAGGCGGACGTCGCCGGCACCCACGGGTCGGCGCAGCCCCTCCGCGAGAAGGTCACGGGCGAAGAGCCACTCGGCCATCCGACCGCCGCTCGGGCAGAAGGTCGCACGGAGGGCGTATGGATCACCTGCGTGATACTTCAATTCCGTGGGCACCGGAACGACCGACTCGTCCGGCATGACGGCGAGTGCGCGGAGCTCCGTGCTGGTGACCCTGCTACTGGATCTCAAGGTCTCTTCCTCTCTTCTCCACGGCTCTCCAGGGCTGTTGGCACATGGACTGGTCCAGGTCGGTACCGGCGTCGCCCTCCGGCCCGGGGCTGTCCCTGGCACCGGGTCGGAGGGCTGTCCGTGGGTGCTGCACCGCGCTGGGCGATGACAACTCGTGGAGGTCATGACGATGTTGTCGAGCAGGGACCTGTCAGGGCGCCCTGCGCGGTCACGCGGAACCCGGTCGAACCTCAGGCGCATCGGCGCTTGCGCCCACTGCCGGACCCGGTCCGCCGGGACGAGACGGTGCTCCTGGGCGTGACCCGTCAGCAGCGAGCGCAGTTGTCGATGAGCTCGGTGCAGTCCAGACAGCACCGTGCCGGGGACGGCTTGCAGCGCCGCCTTGACGTCCGCTTCGGGCAGGTGGTCGAACTCCTCGGTTTCGGCGGAGCGGTCGTCGCCTTGCGGTCGGTCGCGCTGGCTGCGGTGATGGTAGAGGAACGTGGTGGTGACGACGCGGTACAGCCAGGCCTTGAGGTTCGTGCCCCCGCGGAACTGGTGAGACGAGGCATAGGCCTACGCGTACGTCTCCTGGAGCAGGTCTTCGGCGTCGACGGGGCTGCCCGTCATGCGCAGTTCGGCCGTGAAGAGCCGGCACGGCCGCCTGCTCGGCCGAAGCCTCGGAGACGGGATCGATACGGGTCATGGTTCCTCCTCGGGGTGTTGCGACAGCCTGGTCTCAGCCGTCGATCCGGTGTGTACCGGCGGCTCTCGCCCCCCGTCACGGCGGAAGGCTCATGGATGGATGGCTCGTCACGTCCGCTCTGCGCGGAGCCACGCTCGGTGGCCGCTCTGCCCATTTTCCCAATCCCGTTTTTCGCATCCGCGGACCGCCGAACATTGTTTCCGTAATCACGACCGGTCTTTGTTGCAGCGTCTACGAGCAAACGGGGGCGTTCCCGCCACAGGCATGTTCCCCTGATTCACACCTCGGCGGCTGCAGCCGACTTCCACAATCCATTTAGCTGGCCTGTCACGTCATCGCGCGTATGGGGGATATCGGTAGAGAGGTGCCCGTCATTCGAGCATCGGGGCTTTCCCATAAGCAGTCGGCAAGGCCGAGGTGACCTTTCGCGTGAGATTCGATCAAGGGACAGGGACCCAGCCGCGGGCGGTGAAGCGACTGCGGGAGACGACCACTGCGACGGTCACCGGATCGGTCACGGCGGCGGCCAGGCCGAAGGTCACCCTGAACCGTCCGTGGTGGGCCGAGACCGCCGTCCCGCACTCCTCGGGCACCACGGATGTCGCCCACGCCTGGAGCGCGGAGTGCCACGGAGGCCGGTCGACGCGGCACACCGCCCCTCAGGGGCACCAGTGGCGGGCCGATGGCATCACCGGCGGAGACTCGTGTCCGGGGACGGCGTCCGCGCGGGAAGAGCCGGAGTGCGGGAGGGAGTGGAACCGCCGAGCCCTTGGGCGCCGACGACGACCGGATGCTGGCTGACGACCGTTGGGGGTGGATCAGTCAGAGGACGACGTGCCGGCGCAGGCGCATGTGCGCGGTCCTCTCGGCGTCGGCGAACCTGGCACGTCCTGCCTCGGTCAGTGTGACCTCGACCGTTCTGCGGTCTCTGCATCGGCGGTTGCGTTCTATCAGTCCGGCGGCCTGCAGGTTCTTCAGGAGGTAGGACATCCGGGTCGCTGATTCCTTGAGGAAGGCCGTCAAGCGGGTCACGGGCACAGGCCGACAGTCGGCTCCGGCGAGGGCACCGAGAACGAGGTAGTCGTGGAGCGACAGACCGTGCCGTGCCCGCAGCTCGCCGTGCAGGAGGCCAAGGCTCCACAGGATCGGTGGAGGCTGCCGTGCGGTGTCCGCCGGATCGAAGTCGGTCATGTTCGTTCCCCGGGTGGGTTTACCGGCCGCGGGCTCGCGGCCACATGGTCGCAACCAGGTTCCCCGCGTGGCCGATTGCGGGCCGGTGGGACGTGAAGCCCTCGGATCAGGACACCGCGTCGTCCGCGCCCGCTCCGCCATTCGGCGCCGGCACCCGCGGCCGGCCGTCTGGCCGATGTCCCGATATGAGGCTGATGTGGCCCGAAGGACCGTCCGTCCCCGTTCTCTCAGGGATCTACCGTCGTCAATGCGACGTGCTCGCAGAGGTTGGTCTGTGAAGCGGGATGCCGGATCCGGGGGTACGGAACACGCGGGGCAGACGGATGTCGGGGCTGCGTCGCGATCGTAGGGCTTCACACAGGGAAGAAGGCGTTCTACGCCATGGCCTCGCAATCAGACACCGCTCGAACCGTGCTTCACGGACTGGATTTCGGACTCAACGCATGGGTCGTGGAGGAGCAGCGGCAACGTTTCCTACGCGACCCGGGCTCGGTCGAGGAGACGTGGAGGGACTTCTTCGCGACCCCGGGAGTCCCGGCCGCCGCGGTGTCCTCGCCCATTGCGGCTGCGCAGGACACATCGCCGACCCGGCCGGTGGGCGCCGTCTTCGCCCCGGACCATGAGGACACCGACGAGGCGGCGCTCAGGGCCGTCCGGGTCGCGGCGCTCATTCACGCCTATCGCGTGCGCGGACATTTGACAGCCGGCACGGACCCGCTCGCGGCGCAGCCCGCCGCCCATCCGGAACTGGACCCCGCCGCGTTCGGACTGCACGGCGTGGACCCGGCACAGGACGTCGTCGTGGACGGGTTCGCCGGGCGTGCCGCGACGACGCTCGATGAAGTGCTGGGCGCTCTGCGGGAGTTCTACTGCGGCAGTGTCGGGTTCGAGTACATGCACATCCAGGACTCCCGCGAACGCCGCTGGATCCAGCAGCGCGTCGAGAGCCCGCAGCAGCGACCGGACCGTGCCCGGCAGCTGCGGATCCTTTACCGGCTGGGGGCAGCGGAGGCCTTCGAGACGTTCCTGCAGACCAAGTACGTGGGCCACAAGCGGTACTCGCTGGAAGGGGGCGAGTCGGCCGTCGTGCTGCTGGACGCCCTGCTGCACAGTGCCATCGAGGACGGTGTCGCAGAGGCCGTCATCGGCATGGCGCACCGCGGCCGGCTGAACGTCCTGGCCAACATCATCGGCAAGTCCTACGCCCAGATCTTCAGCGAGTTCGAGGACGCGGTGGACCTCGAGTCCGTACAGGGCTCAGGGGACGTGAAGTACCACCTCGGCGCGGAGGGCACTTACCACGCTCTGCAGGGCGGAACGATCGCTGTCTCGGTCGTGGCGAACCCCTCCCATCTGGAGATCGTGGGGCCGGTCACGCAGGGAGTGGTGCGCGCCAAGCAGGATCTGGCGGCAGAACACAGCGGGGCCGCGGGCGTCCTGCCGGTCGTCGTCCATGGAGATGCGGCGTTCGCCGGCCAAGGGGTGGTCGCCGAGACGCTGAACATGTCGCAGCTGCCCGGCTATGGCACGGGCGGGACGGTTCACGTCGTGGTCAACAATCAGGTGGGCTTCACGACTTCGCCTGCCAGCGGCCGCTCCAGCACTTACGCCACCGATGTGGCACGGATGGTGGAGGCCCCGATATTCCACGTCAACGGCGACGACCCGGAGGCCGTCGACCGCGTCGCGCGGCTGGCTTTCGAGTACCGCCAGACCTTCCACAAGGACGTCGTGGTCGATCTGGTCTGCTACCGGCGCCACGGTCACAGCGAGGTCGACGACCCGTCCATCACACAGCCGGTGATGTACGACCGCATCGATGCCAGGGCGTCGGTGCGCACCCTGTACGCCGAGGCCTTGGTGGCACGCGGCGACATCAGCGAGCGGCAGGTGGAGGGTGCCCGCCGCGACTACCAGGACCACCTTGAGAGGGCCTTCGCCGAGACTCGTATGCTGCCCGCTGCCCACCCCGCCCAGGATGTCCCTGGCTCCGGCACCGGTGCCGGACAGGGCACCGCGCCGCGCGCACCGCGCCGGGCGGTGACCGCGATCGACGAGGCGACGATGCGACAGGTGATCGCCTCGCAGGCCGACCTGCCGCAGGGCTTCGCCGTGCACCCACGCGTCCTGCCGCAGCTCCACCGGCGTACGCGGACACTCGACACCGGCGCGGTCGACTGGGCCACCGCGGAGATGCTGGCGATCGGTTCACTTCTGCTGGAGGGCGTCCCGGTGCGGTTGGCCGGGCAGGACTCCCGGCGCGGCACCTTCGGCCAGCGCCACGCCGTCCTGACCGATCGCCATACGGGTGCCGAGCACACGCCGTTGCACTCCCTCGGCCCGCGGGCCGCAGGTTTCGCGCCGTATGACTCGATGTTGTCCGAACTGGCGGCGCTGGCCTTCGAGTACGGCTACGCGTTGGCCCGCCCCGAAGCCCTCGTGCTGTGGGAGGCCCAGTTCGGGGACTTCGCCAACGGCGCGCAGACGGTCGTCGACGAGTACATCGCCTCGTCCGAGCAGAAGTGGGGCCAGCGCTCCGCAGTGACGCTGCTGCTGCCCCATGGTCTGGAGGGCCAGGGCCCGGACCACTCCTCCGCCCGGATCGAGCGCTTCCTTCAGCTGTGCGCGCAGGACAACATGACCGTGGCCATGCCCTCCCTGCCGGGCAACTACTTCCATCTGCTCCGGCAGCAGGCACTGGACGGCCGCAGGCCGCTGGTGGTCCTCACCCCGAAGTCGATGCTGCGGTCGAAGGCGGCCACCTCCGCCCCGGCCGAGTTCACCCAGGGCGGCTTCCGCCCGGTCCTGCCGGACGACACCGCGGACCCGGCCCGGGTGACGCGCGTGCTGCTGTGCTCGGGCAAGGTCTACTACGACCTCGACGCCCACCGGCACACCACGGGCTCGACCGACACCGCGATCGTGCGCGTGGAGCGTCTCTACCCGTTCCCCGAAGAGGAGCTGGCGGCGGAACTGGCCCGCTTCCCTTCGGGGGCGGACGTGCGGTGGGTGCAGGAGGAGCCGGAGAACCAGGGTGCATGGTCGTTCGTCGCGGCGCGTCTGCACCGGCTGGCGCGGCGCGCTGTGGAGTGTGTGAGCCGACCCGAGGCGCCTGCGCCCGCGGTCGGCTCGGCCCGCCGGCACGGTGTGGAGCAGAAGGCCCTCGTGGCGTCGGCCTTCCAGTGACCAGCGGCTGCCCGTCGCGGCGGAGACCAGCGGCGGCACCACCGGCAGCAGCCAGCCGCCGAACGCCGCGTCCGGCGTGAAACGGTGCCGCGTGATCATCAGATACGGAATCGTGCAGGCGGTGGCGAGACCCAGCACCGTACCGGCCGACCGCAACACCCAGTCCACATCCACCGCCGCACGCTCCCCGATCAGCCGCCGGCCGAGCAGCAGCGTCCCGGCCCCGACGGTGAGCAGCGCCATCGGCGGTGCCCCGAAGAACTGGGCCAGTACCGGATCGCCGGCATGCGCCCGCAGCGTCCGTTGCCCGACGTAGCTGCCGGCGAGCACGGTCAGCAGCAGCGCGGTCCCCGCCCAGACCACCGTGGCGGCCGCGTCGAGCCCGGGGAAGCTGCGCGGCAGGGCGGCGGCCGCCGCGGCGACGATCCCGCTGCCCATGGCGGCCGCGAACCAGCCGGGACCGAGTCGGCCCCGCTCCCTGCCGTTCACCTCGTCCGGCTGGTCGCGGACATGCACGGACGGTCTCGGGGACGGGCCGACCTGGGACGGGACCGCTCGGCTGGTACTGGCGTGGGGTGTACGGCGCGGAGTGCCTCTTCTTCTCGCGTCGGATTCGTCACCGCCCACGATCAGCGACGGTGACCGGCCGACCGGCCAGACCGCACCCGGCAGCTCACGGGACGCGGCCGAGACCGTCGTCCCGTCGGCGCCTTTGACGCTATGGCGAAGCACGGCTCCCGCCGCAGAACAGCACGCGCCATGACACCCTCACACCAGGACATCAAGCACCGTGGCGGCCCGCTGCCGAGTGTCGGCCGGATGCCCCGATGTCCTTGTCGGAGCGTGTTGTGGCCGCATATGCGGGCATGACGAGACAGCAGGCGACCGCTGACAACGGGTGAGACGCCGAAACCCGACGCCTCGATCCACACAACGGAACGCAGCATCATCCCGCGGGGACGCGGACGACACTCGGCACGGGCGCGGGCGGGGCGTCGCCGGGCGGATGATGGTGCCTTACGCTGCAGGCCCCATTCCGTCCGGGAGGCGCACGATGAAGGACACGCAGTCGGGCGGGAAGCCGCTCCTGGTGACCGTGCTGGTCTTCCCCGGCGTACGACTGCTCGACGTCACCGGCCCGATCGAGGTGTTCGCGACGGCCAACGAATTCGGCGGCCGTTACCGCGTGCGCACGGTCTCCCCCGACGGCGCCGACGTGGTCACCGCAGCCAGCACCGGACTACGCGTCGACCTGGCTGCCGCGCAGGTGCAGGAGGCCAGCGACGTGGTCGTCATTCCCGGCGGCCCGGAGTGGCCCTCCCTCATCAAGGACGACGCCCTGCTGGACGCCATAGGGGCGCTCGACGCGCGCAGCTGTCGCACCGCGTCCATCTGCACCGGTGCCTTCCTGCTCGCCGCGGCCGGACTGCTCGACGGACGCAGGGCGACCACGCACTGGCGCTTCGCCGACCAGCTCGCCCTGCGGTACCCGCGGGTGACCGTGGAAGCGGACGCCCTGTTCGTGCGCGACGGTCACATCATGACGTCGGCGGGCGTCAGCTCGGGCATCGATCTGTCGCTCGCCCTGGTCGAGGAGCACCTCGGCGCCGATGCCGCCCGCGCTGTGGCCAAGGACATGGTCGTGTTCATGCAGCGGCCAGGAGGCCAGTCGCAGTTCAGTGTCCGCACCCACACTCCGCGCGCGAGACAGGAGATGCTGCGCCGGGTCCTGGACGCGGTCGCCGAGGACCCGTCCGCCGATCACACCCTCGCGGCCATGGCGCGCCGGGCGGGTGTGAGTGCCCGCCACATGACACGCCTGTTCCACGGCGAGATGACCACGACCCCGGCCCGCTACGTCGAGCAGGTCCGCATGGAAGCCGCCCAGGCGATGCTGGAAGGCAGCGACGACCCCACGGCCACGGTGGCCCGGCGCACCGGTTTCGGGTCACCCGAGTCGCTGCGCCGGGCCTTCACGCGCAACCTCGGGATCACGCCGGGGGCCTACCGGGCTCGCTTCCGTACCACGCACACGACAGGCGATGGCAAGCACGCCTGATGCCCTTGAGGTATCCGGCCGACACTGGCAATCGCCGAACTCCGACAGGCGGGCCGTGCCGGACGCGGCCAATCAGGCCTCCTCGATGGTCCGCCCCGGCATGGGCTCTGCGAGCGCGGCCCGCCACGCGGGCGTGCCGAAGGGACCGGCGAAGTACTGTGTCTCGTGCACGACCTGCTGGTCGGCGAACTCCATGACGCTCACCGAGTACGACGGCACACCGTCGTAGGTGATGACACATTCGCTCACCCATACATCCGCGTGGCCGGTGATGCGCAGGATGGTGAAGTGCCGGTCGGCCGGGTGCCCGCCGCGTTGCGCCGCGATCGTCTCACGGCCCCGGAAGCGTTCGCCCGACTGCGGATAGTCCAGCATCGCGTCCGCAGCGTAGATCGCATGCTCGGCCTCCAAGTCTCCTCGTTCCGAAGCCCGCCAATGCTCCTCGATCGCAGCCCTGATCTGGGACTCGGCGTCCATGGCACCGCCCCTTCCGTCGTGGTGACAGCCTAGATATCTCCGACCGCCGCCGCCCGGGCGCCTTTGCGGACCGCCTACCGATGCCGTTCACGGAACCGAGCGAGCTACCGGTCCCGAATTGATCTCGATGACAACAACGGCACGGGCCCGCGTGTCGAGGTCGCCGCGCCGGCCCGCCGGATCGATCGGCTGCCGCACCGAGTGCTGGCCTACCGGGGCACGGACGGATTCCCCGTCATCCTCTCGGTGAAGATCACCGGGTACGACGACACCGGACTGCACCTGGACGCTCCCCGCCACCTGCTGCCGATCGGCGGCCGCAGAGCCGGGTTCCTCGCCCACGCCTTCGAGCCGCAGTGCATCGGGCTGGGTATGCGGACACTCACGGGGTGGCTGAGCGAGACCGCCGAAGGCGTTCTGTATGCCCCCACACGTCCAAGGGGCTGGCTGCGCCACCGTACAAACGGCTCCTGACGGTGTCGAACGGGCTGCAGGCCAAGTACGGGCTGTGGCGCGCACGCCGAGACGACACGGCCGACGGCCTACGGCAAGTTGCCGACCGCCGTCCGGTGGGCTCAGGACGGCAGGCTCCTTGAGCCTGCGCCATCTTGATTTCGGCTGGTCGCGGACCCTGGCGTCATGGTCGGTGGGGCTGCTCGGGCTGGTAGTGGGCAGCGTCCGGCATGTAGATCATCTGGCTGGCGGGCGACTTCGAGATCCGTGAGGACGAGCAGGGCGCGGAGGAGCGAGGTCGCGTGGGCGAAGCCGACGCTTCGCCTCCTTCGACGAACTGTCGCAGAACGACCAGCGGGTGCATCTGCCGTGCTTCCAGCAGGACGACCGGCGGGCCGACCTCGACTTCGCGGCCAAGGTCCGCGAAGTCGCCGACCGGATCGACGCCACTCCTGCGCACGTCACCCTCACCCGGTTCGTCGCCCAGGGCCCGCACGTCGTGGCCATCCCGGCCCCCGTCGGCGCCGCCCACGTCGTCGGGCTTGAGCAGGCGGGGACGGCCTCCCGTCGACCGGCGTCCGATGATGCCGGGCCGGTCTCGTCGAACCAGTGGATCTCACGCACGGGGCGTCCTCATCTGACGGTGCCGGCGGTGTCGGGCTCCGAGGTCCGTATCCGAGCGTCCTGTGGCAGCTTCTCGGGCCATGGGGCGACGCGAGGAGAGCGCTGGGGTGGTGGGGTGCCGCATCCGGCGTCCCGGAACCTCGACAGGAGACAGCGACTTGACAGAGAACTGGGCGGTCCCGGGCTCGGCCGGGGCCGATCATGAGCAGTTGCGGGCGTTCGGTGAGCCGGAGGCGGCATCGGCAGCGCGGCCCGCCTTGCGCGAGCACTTCTTCGACCGGCCCGCCCTGGAAGTGGCTCCCGAACTCCTGGGTGCTCTGGTGGTCTCGCGCTTGCAGCGCGGCGTGACGGCGGTGCGTATCACCGAGGTGGAGGCATACGAGGGGCCGGACGATCCGGCCTCGCACGCGTTCCGGGGCCCGAACCGGACCAATCGAGCGGAGTTCGGGGCCCCGGGAACCTTCTATGTGTACCGGACGCACGCGGTGCATCGGTGCCTGAACGCCGTCTGCGGACCAGGGCGGCGTCCCGCTTCGGTGCTGCTCCGGGCCGGCACCGTCGTGGCGGGAGCAGACGCGGCGCAAGAACGACGGGGGCCTGGGGTGCGGGCGCGCGACCTGGCGCGTGGCCCGGCCAACCTCGCCCGGGCTCTGGGCATCGCCGATCTGCGTCATGACGGGCAGTCAGCATGCGACGCGGCGGGGGAGTTGTTTCTCGCCGAGCCCGCCGGGGGCGTCTCGTCCGCGCGGGTCGGCCGAGGGCCGCGGACCGGGGTGGGCGGTCCTGCTGCCTCGTACCCCTGGCGCTTCTGGATGCTGGGCGAGTCGAGCGTCAGCCCCTATCGGGCGCACCCGGGGAACCGCCAACGGGTGAGGGCGCAGGGCTGACTCCTCCGCCGTCCTGAAACCCGTTCGGGTGCCGGCACCGGAGATCGGCCAGGAGCCCGCGGCGAAGACCTGATGTGCACCTTCGCTGTCCTTGTCCGCGGCCACGCACACCCGGGGCCTGCGAGTTGAACACCTCAGGAAAGTCCGTGGCCGGGTCGGCTTGCTCCCTCGCCTCCCAAGGCGGCGTCTGGGGGCACGACGGCGACCCGACCGAACAGAAGGCGATCAGTGATGACTCCGATCAGTCCCACGCCCGAACCGGATCCGCGCAGGTGGCGCGCCGCGCGGGACTGGGTAACGGCCCAGGCCATACCCCTCCCGTGGACGCCACAGGCGCTTCAGGCCCGCCACCCAGCATGGCCCCGTTCTTCTTGAGCTGCTGCTCCGCCGCGGCCATCCGCCCGCTCTGCCGTCCGGCAGGCGGGTCACCACCCGGAAACACCACACGCGCACACGACCAGTACTGCTCACATCACACGCACAGACAGGACAACAGGCATGACCGCAAACGACCATCTCGACTACTTCAAGCCACAACTCGTCGTCATTAGTGGATGACGTGCAGGTTCCCCGAGGGCTTCCGAGAGCGGAGAAGGTGCTCATCAGCAGGTCAGCGGTGTGCGTGACGCCCGTTTCACTCGATAACCGTCCCCTAAAGTTCAGCGGGCGTCGGGTCACGCAGTTCCTGGAGAACCGGGGACTGCTCGTCCCGGATGCCGAGTTTCGCCAGGACTCGCAGCAGAAGCGCTTGGAAGCCGAGCTCGCCGCACTGCCCGCAACGATCGCACAGGAGCTCTCGGTCTGGATCAAGGCCGTGCGCGGAGAGGGCAAGTGGGAGCACACCGGCCGCACCTACCGGAGCATCGCCCGCTACTGGCATGTGCTCGACCCGATCCTCAAGGGATGGCTCGCGAACGGCATCGAGAGCCTGCGCGAGATCACCCAGGACGACATCAAGCGGGCCATCGCCACCCGCAAGGGGACGCCGGCCCGCTCGATCCACATCGTCCTGCGGAACGTTTTCCGGGCCCTTCGACAAGAGGGCGTGATCTTCCGCGATCCCACCCGCGGCCTCGTCTTCGCAGGAATCAACAAGGTCCCGCCTTCCGTGCCCTCGGACCGGCTGGCCGGCGTCCTCAGCCACGCGCGGAACGACTTTCAGCGCTTCGTGATGGTGCTGGTCTGCGTCCACGCGCTCAGCGGCACCGACATGCGCCACCTACTGCTCACCGACCTCGACCTGTCCCGTGAGCGCCTCATCGTCCGGCGCCCCGGCAAACGGCACATCATCTACCTGGACGAACTCACCTACCGCTGCGCCTCCGCGTGGCTCCGTGAACGTCACCGCCGCTGGCCGGTGACCACCAACCCGCATCTGCTGATCAACCGATGGACCGCGGTAGACACCACTCACTCGCCCATCGGCACCACATTCACCGCCATCTTCCGGCCCACCGGACTCACAATGCCGACGCTGCGGCAGGACCGGATCCGCGATGAGGCGTTCGAGGTCGACGACCCGCTCCACCTGATGCGCCTGTTCGGTATCTCGTCTCAAACCGCAATGCGGTACATCACCGCAGCCCACCCTGAACGCACCGCGAAGCTCCCACGGTGAGGCGAGCACACAGCGCAGGGGGGCAGGTCACCTCTTCGGATTCGAGCCCCTCGGCCGCCGACTGCGCTTGGGTGATCGGAGTCCGCTTCGTCTTCGCCCTGCACGCCGCGCACGCGTGGACCGAGTTCCGGCCGTCATCGACAACTCGCCCGCGACTGATCACTGCTCAGGGACGGCCGTCTTCCGAGCCGTGGTCCGCGGCGATCGGTGTCGGCTGCACCTGAAGGGTGGTCCCCACCGCGAGGAACACCGCGCAGGCCTTGGCGATCTCCAATGCCTGCGCCAGCACCTCCGGGTCGAGCCGCTCGCCGAACGTCACCCTCGCGGACTGCTCAGTTGCTGCTCGAACTCGAATTGGAAGGGGCCATGTCGTTTCGGGCAGTATCAGGGTGTGAACAGCGCGAAGAAGGACGTTCTGGATGCGGTCGGGCCCCGTCTGCGGGAGCTGCGTCGCCGGCGGGGGATCACGCTGGCTGAGCTTCGCCAGCGGACCGGAATCAGCGAGAGCACGCTGTCTCGTCTGGAGGGCGGCAGTCGCAAGCCGACTTTGGAGCTGCTGCTGCCACTCGCCGAGGTGTACGCGGTGCCCCTCGACCACCTCGTGGGCGCGCCCCGTACGGGAGACCCGCGCATTCACCTGCGCCCGGTGACCCGGGGAGGCATGACGTTGGTACCGCTCAGCGATCCCGGCGGCGCCCAAGCCTACAAGCTTCTCATTTCACCCGCGCCCCACAGCGAGCCGGAGCTGCAGACCCACGAGGGTTTTGAGTGGATCTATGTGCTCGCCGGACGGCTCAGGCTGCTGCTGGGCGAGCAGAGCCTGAGCCTCAATCCGGGCGAGGCCGCGGAGTTCGACACGCACGTGCCGCACTGGATTGGCGCCGACGGCGACCGGGCCGTCGAACTTCTCATCCTGCTCGGACGCCAGGGAGAACGGGCCCACCTCCGGGTCCGCGCCACCTGACCCGGTTGCGGTGAGGGCGCGGTGCTCAGTTCCCCCCGGGGAGGGGGCCCAGCCCGTGCGCACGGTTGCCCAGCACCCGCCGCGACACCTCGGCCTCCATCGCCCCGCTGAAGACTCCACCGCCCTTCGCCGCGCGGGCGGCGGCTTCCGCATCGGCCTTCAGCAGGTCCATGTGGATCGCGGCGGCCGCGGTGGTTCCGGCTGCTGCCGCGGCCGGAACCCCGGCCAGTACATCGCTGACGTTCCCCGCTGCCCACACGCCCTGCACTCCGGTGAACCCGGAGGCGTCCACCCGGAGCTGCTCCCCCAAGCCCATGGGGTGTTCCTGCATCGTCACGCCCAGGTCGCGCAGGAAACCGGCGCGTGCGAGGAACCGGGGGGCGACCACCAGTTCCTGGACCGGCACCACCTTTCCCGATGCCAGCCGCACGCCCGTCAGCTGGTCCTGGCCGTCGACCTCGAGCCCGGTTGCCTCGCCGTCGACCACGCCGACACCGAGAGCGGCCAGCTGCTCCCACTGTTCGTCGGTCAGCTCCGTTCCGGTGTGCAGGAACAGTGTGACGTCCTTGGACATCTGACGGAAGATCAGTGCCTGGTGGAAGTTGCCGAGCACCCCGATGACCTTGTCCCGGACTTCCCAGCCGTGGCAGTACACGCAGTGCAGGACGTCCCGCCCCCACCGTTCGGCCAGCCCCGGCACGTCCGGCAGCGCATCGACCAAACCAGTGGTCACCAGCACTCTGCGCGTCCGCAGACGCTGCCCGTCCTCGGTGACCACCCGGAAGCCCGCGCCGTCCCGGGAGATCCGCGCGACCTGCCCCGAAAGTACACGGCCGCCGTACGAAGCGACCTCCTCGCGCCCGAGCCGCAGCAGCTCCAGGGGAGAGATGCCCTCGCGGCCGAGCACACCATGGGCGCCGGCAGCCGGAGCATTGCGGGGCTCACCCTTATCGATCACCAGAACCGACCGGCGCACCCGGGCCAGATTCAAAGCCCCGGACAGGCCGGCGGTCCCACCTCCGACCACCACGACGTCCCAGGTCTGTTCACCGTCTCGTATCAACTCGAACTCGCTCATGCCATCAGCGTGCGACGGCGCCACGGATGCCGCAAAGGTTCATGCTGTCCTGGCAAGAGCGACCCGATATCCCACCGCCGACGTGGCTCGATCGGCCGACGGCAATCGGACCACACCGACCACCTTGCCGGTTCAGCAAGAAGATTCGCTGCTTGATGACACGTATGTGCAGGCTGCGTCCAGTCGGATCTGGCTCACCACCGAAAGCCGGTATCTCCAGGGCTCGGTCATGTTCCCGCATTCGTTGGGAATTCCTCCGGCTCGCGCGGCATGTCGGTAGTCGAAATACTTGAGGAAGCAGCAGATGGAAAATCGCCACGTCGTGATCATTCCGATCGAGATCGACGAGGAGAAGGAGGCCTCTTATCTCGCCGCATGGCAGGATGCCGCGGAGGTGATGGCGGCCCAGCCCGGTTTCCTTCGAACGTACATGTTCCGCACGATCGTTCCGGGGAGCAAATTCTCTCTCGTCAACGTGGCGGAATGGGAGTCCACCGGTCACTGGGAAGAGGCGATGAATGTCTGCCCGATGATGGGACAGCAGATAGCCGTCGTCCATGCCTCGAACTACGAGGCGATCCGGACGGTCCTGCCCGCGCAGGGCCTGAGTTCCAGCGATGCTCGCATGCCCGCTGAGCTGTCTCCTGTCGAGGCGCGTCGCCGCGCCGAGGACGGGGAACTCACGCTGGTCGATGTCCGTGAAGACGATGAATGGGGAGCGCGTCACCCGGCCGGCGCTGTCCACGCCGCGCTCGGCACATTGCCGGCGTCGCTGTCGGATCTGCCTGACGGCCCACTGGCCTTCGTCTGCCGCACGGGCAACCGCAGCGCGCAGGGCGGCGTGCAGGCGATCCGCGCAGGCCGGTCCTCCGTCTACAGCGTGGCAGGCGGCCTTGAGGCGTGGGAAGCGGCCGGGTTGCCGGTCGTCCTTCCCGGCCGATAGGGCGCGGTCAACAATGCCGATCGCGTCGCAGCTGCGGTGCGTGAGGGCTGACGAAAGCAGAACCGGCAGATAACCGTCGCATACGTCCGCCGGCATGAGGCCGGCCGGGTACCCGTCCGCTCGCAGTCTTCGGGAAATTCGCTACCACCATTCCAGACGGTGATCGTTTGTGCAATGGCCGGTGCGAATTTCCCGGAGCTGTGGCGGCGGTTTACCGAGACGGAATTACCCGGGTACGTCATCCCGGAGAGGAGTCACATCATGTTTTTTGTCGACACCCTGGAGTTCGAGGGGCTGGGCAACCGTAGTTATCTGGCTGGGGGGCGGAGAGCGGCGGTCGTGGTCGATCCGCCGCGGGACGTCGATCAGGTGATCGCCCTCGCCGCGCGGCGAGGGGTGCGCATCGTCTGCGTGGCGGAGACGCACGTGCACAACGACTACGTCACCGGCGGGCTGGAGCTGGCCCGCCTCACCGGCGCCCGCTACCTGGTCCCGGCCGGCGCCCAGGTCTCCTTCCCTCGCACTCCTGTCGCGGACGGGGACATGTCCGAGGTGGACGAGGACCTGGTGCTGCGTGCGATAGCCACCCCGGGCCACACCCCGCACCACACCTCCTACGTCCTGGAGGAGCAGGGACGCGCCGTGGCTGCTTTCACAGGCGGCTCACTGCTGATCGGCTCCGTGGGACGTCCGGACCTGGTGGACCCGCGACTGACCGAGCAACTGGCCCGTGCGCAGCACGCCTCCGTCCACCGGTTGGCAGCGACACTCGACGACCAGGTGCCGGTACTGCCCACGCACGGTTTCGGCAGCTTCTGCTCCTCCTCCCAGGCCGAAGGCGATGCGAGCACGATCGGCCAGGAACGCGCCGGCAATGACGCTTTCACCCTGGATGTCGACGACTTCGTCAAGCAGGTCCTGGCCGGGCTGGAGAACGTGCCCGCCTACTACACGCACATGGGCCCGGCCAACGCCGCCGGCCCCGCGCCCGTCGACCTGACCCCGCCCGAGCCCGCCGACGCCGCACAGATCGCCGAGCGGCTGGAGGCGGGCGAGTGGGTGGTGGACCTGCGCAACCGGGTCGCCTTCGCCGACGGCCACGTGGCCGGATCGTTCAACTTCGAGGGCACCGGCAAGCTGGCCACCTACCTGGCCTGGCTGATCCCGTGGGGCAAGCCGGTCACCCTGCTCGGCGACACCCCGGCCCAGATCGCCGACGCGCAACGGGAGCTGACCCGGGTCGGCATCGACCGCCCGGCCGCCGCCGCCACCGGGGATCCAGCCACCTGGGTCCGTCAGGGAGAACAGCTCGCCTCCTTCCCCCGCGCCAACTTCGCCGACCTCGCCGACGCACACGAGCGCGGCGAGGACGTGGTGGTGCTGGATGTGCGCCGCGACTCTGAACGTGCGAACGGCTTCATCAAGGGCTCCGTGCACATTCCGCTCCACGAGCTGCACGGCCGGACCGGCGAGGTGCCGGACGGCACGGTGTGGGTGCACTGCGCCGGCGGAATGCGCGCGGCGACCGCCGCTTCCCTCCTGGACGCGACCGGACGAAAGGTCATCGCCATCGATGACGGCTTCGAGGCTGCCGCCGACACGGGCCTGAGCATCACCCGGCCCTGACACCCCTTGCTCCACCTGCACAGAAGGCACACGATGTTCCTCTCATGCCACGGTCCTGGCCGTCGCGGCCCCGAACAGGGCCACCCGCACGTCACCGGGACCGGGCTGCCGGTGGCCGGCGACAGCGGACACAGTGGGCGAATAGCATGACCGCCCTGATCCTGGCCCTGACCGCAGGAGCCGTCGTCGGCCTGGTGCTCGGCGCCCTCGGCGGCGGCGGCAGCGTCCTGGCGGTGCCCGCGCTGATCTACCTGCTCAGCTTCACCCCCGCCGCCGCCACCACCGCCAGCCTGATCATCGTCACCGCCACATCCCTGACCGCCCTTTACGCGCACGCCCGGGCCGGGCACGTGAGGTGGAAGGCCGGAGCGGCGTTCGCAGCCGCCGGGATTCTCCCGGCGGCTGCCGCCGGAGCCGCCGCCGCCCACGTGCCCCAAACCGTCCTCACCGTCGCCTTCGCCGCCATAGCCGCCCTCTCCGCCATCAAAATGCTCCGGCCCGCTGCCACTGCCCGCCCCAAAGACGGCGGTGTACGGCCGGGCAAGGCAGCCGGGGCCGGCGCCGCACTGGGCACACTGACCGGACTACTCGGCGTGGGCGGCGGCTTTCTCGCCGTCCCCGCCCTGGTCACCGTCCTGGCCTTCGAGATGGACGCCGCGGTCGGCACCAGCCTGCTGGTCATCACGGTCAACTCACTGGCCTCCCTGGCCACTCGCTCCGGCACCGCCGCCTCGCTCGACTGGGCGCTGATCGGCCCGTTCATCGCAACCGCGATCCTGGGCGCCTGGTACGGCAAGCGCATAGCCGCGAAGGTCCCCGCGACCCACCTGCAGCGCATCTTCGCAATGGTCCTGCTGGCCGTGGCCGCCTTCATGCTCGCCGACGCCGTGACGTGACGGCGGCTCGGCCCGCGACACCTTCGACGGCCCGCATGCGCCCGGTATCCCCGGCCGCCAACCCGCCCTCCTCTCTGGTTGGCCTCCTACGTGACGAGCTTCTCGGCACCGGGATCTTGCCGCCACAGGCCGTTCGGACCGCGGTAGTGTGCGGCCGAAATACGGTCAAAGGGGCAATGGGTTGATCTTGAAACCCTGGGAGCCCTTCTGCCTGGGCTCGTGAGGCTATTTGCTGTGGCCGTGTCCCGGATCGTCTGGGTGCCAAGGTGCGTCGGACCGCGTGCGAAGGGCGCCGGCGGTGAGCTGTAGCGCGTACACCGACTGTTCGGTTCCGGGGGCGGGGCCGAGGTAGGTGTGGCCGGCCATGTGGCACCAGGCGGGCAGGTCGAGCGGGGCGGCCGGGTCGTGGCGATGACGTGGACGACGGCGCCCGGCTCGGCGTTGTGGATCTGTTTGCGCAGACGGAGCAGGAGGCTGATGCTGCGCAGGCCGGTGCCGTCGACGGTGATGTCCGCCGTCGGCACGGATGCCGCGGTCATCGGGACAGCGTCTGGGTGACGCGCCACAGTCGGCGGGGCACGAGATCCTCGCCTGGCTCGCAGCACACGGCCTGGAGGTCGGGGACTGACTCAGTGACGCGTGACCTACTGCTGTCCCGGAAGCGGCTGCCAACCCGTACGCGGGGCCCTACAATCCGGGGGCGCGCGTGCGGGTTCCTGTCGTTTGGCACCCAGGATTCCTGGAACCTGCGTGCCTTCCCGTGCGGCAGCCGAAAACTGGGCTCGCCAGCACGCGCGGCAGACATCTACGTCGGCTCCTACCACCGGGCATGCCGCAAGGCGGCCGACGCACTGCAACCCGACCGGCTGCTCATCCTCTCCGCACGCCACGGGCTCCTCGACCTCGACGACGTCATCGAGCCGTACGACACACCCCATGGCGCAGCCGACGCAGTAACGGGCCGAGTCCTTCTCGAGCAGGCAACCATGCGGGACATCGTGGGCCTCGACCCCGTGGTGGCCCTCGGCGGCGCACGACACATCAGCCTCGTGCGCTCCGTCTGGCCGCACATCCACACGCCGTTGGCCGGAACCCACGGCATGGGTGAGCAAATGGCCCGGCTTGCAGCAATACGCGAAGGACGGGACTACATCTGACATGACGCCACGTGCGGCGGCCGCTCGGCCGGCCGGCCTGGCAGCGGCCGGGCCGCACGCCGCGGCACGGACTCCTGACACGGCCGGGGAGAGAGGAAAACCATGAGGCGTCGCTGGACTCGGCCGCGTTCACGCGAGGAGCGCAGGAACTGGGTCCAGGACACCTCGGTCTCGCTGTCGCCGACCCTCACCCCCAGCACCTCTCGTCCGCCGTCCTCGGTGATGCTCCCCCAGCGGCGATCACCACGGCCCGGGAGACCTCGGCCGGTGGTGCGGAGTAACCGGCGGCCGAGTCCCGGTCTCTGTCGAAATCGCCGCGGGGCGGAGACGCCTACGCCAGCGCCAGTCAGCACCTTCTCGGGGAAGGGTGCCATGGCGGATGGCGCCGGTGTCTTTTTCTCCAAGCAGATCTGCGTGAGGCGCTCGCCGCTTACCAAGAGCATCCCGGAACCGAATCGTGTACGGGTGCGGGCAACTCGTCGACCTGGAGCAACCACACGCAGGACACCGTCCGCTCCCATGCTGACCTCTTGCTGACCCGGGCGCGGCGATCACGCCTCTGACCTGCGAAAACACCCAAACGCTAGATCTTGGACTTGAACAGAGTACGCAGCATATGGATGCTCCTGCTGGTCGGCTCCCTGCCTGCTTTTGCAGGTCAAGGGCGGTTTCACTCTACAGCGGCCGGCATCGGACCGACTGGCCCGGCTGAGGGTGCTTGCCCGGCGGCTCTTCGGGTACGGCGTTTGCATAGGTGATACCTGCAATGGCAGCGGGATTCTGAAAGCGATGCCTCCGTGACCGGTCTGAGTGGCTCCAGGGACGAACGACCAGGCGGACCGCGCGACGGCCCCGTCTCCCTCTCCCCTACGCTGGCCGACGCCGTGGACCGTCTGACCCACCTGTGGTCGGAGGCCGCACAGAGCGCGAACCTGCGCCTGTCGCCGCACCAGCTGCGGGCCCTGCGGATTCTGGAGGATGAGCCAGGCCTCAACCTCACCGCCTTGGCGGTCGGCATGAAGATCGGGCTGCCGACCGCCAGCCGTTTGTGCGACCGGCTGGAAGCGGCCGGTCTGCTGGAGCGCGTGCCGCATCCGCACAAACGGCGCGAAGTACGGCTGCTCCTGACAGGGCAGGGCCACCGGATCCTGGACGAGGTCGCCGTACGCAGAGCGCGCGCCCTGGCCGTCGTGTTCGGGGCCATGGAGCCGGCCGAGCGGGAGGCTCTCGGGCACGGGCTCCAGGGCTTTCTGGCCGCCGCTCAGGAGCGCGGAGCGCACGATCGTCACGGCAGCGGTCCCTGACCGGGCCCGGCGCGTCGCCCCCGGCCGGGACAGCGGACGGGTGGCGTCGGCCGTGCGGACGGGTCGCGTCGGGCGGGCCGCGTCGGGCGGCGGGTGCGCGCTGCCGAGAGGGTCGAAGGGCGCGCCCGCACGCGGCCGGATCCCCGTCGGCAGAAGCGCACCGGCACCTGTCGCGGCAGCGCCTTTTCGACGTGTCGTGCCGGCGCTACCGCGACGGTCCGGCCCAGGGGCCCGAACCGCACGGCCGAGGGCCGGGCGGCCGCCCCGCTCGGCACAGCGGGCCGTGCGCCACCGGCCGGTCCCCCTGGGCGTTCGCGCGGCAGCGGAGCGGAGGGAGACCCGCGTCCCGGGTCAGGACGGGCGGGGGCGTCCGCGCCAGTCCAGACAGACGGCCAGGGCGTCGTCCTCGGCCATGACGGCTTCACCCCGGTGACCTGCCAGTTCGCGCAGGATGGCGCGGGGTACCTCGGCGGCGGGCAGCAGCCGGGTGGAGTGGATGGCCCGGGCGAGCGCCCGATCCCCGTATGCCTCGCCCTTCGGGGAGTGCACCGCGTGGACGCCGTCGCTGACGAAGACGAGCCGGTCTCCGGGCTCGACCTCGAACTCCTGTGCCACGTAGTCCGTCTCCTCGAACATGCCCAGGGGCAGTTGCGCCTCGAAGGGGACACGTTCGACGGTGCCGCCACGCAGCCGCAGGAGCTGTGGGGAGCCCGCGTCCACGACGCTCACCCGCCCGGTGTCCAGGTCGAAGTCGAACATGAGGACGGACAGATACCGGCGTCCTCGGTAATGGGCGTAGACGGCCTGGTCGGCCAGGGCCGCCTGGTCGGCGATGGAGATTCCGGCGCGGCGCGCGTTGCGCAGGGCGTTGATGGCGAGGCTGGTCAGCAGAGCCGCCGCTATGCCCTCGCCCATGCCGTTCGTGACGTACAGCATCAGACGGTCGGCGGTGGCGGACCAGTCGAAGTTGTCGCCGAAGACGGCGTAGGCGGGCTCCAGCTGACCGCCCAGGTCGTACTCGGGCCGCGTGCAGGAGCGACCGGGGAGCAACTGCCACTGCATCTCGGCCGCCAGGGTCAGCCGGTCCTTGCGCCGGGCCTGGAGATACAGGTCCGTGTCGCGCTCGGCCACGAGCACCTCATGCGCCAGCACCTCGGCGATCTCGGCCAGTTCGGACACACACCCGCGGGCCGCGTCACCGCCGGGCAGCGTCACGGACAGCACGCCGAGCCGGTCGCCGCGCACACTGACCGGCAGGTGGACGCGCATCCGCCGGTCCTGGCCCTCTTCGCAGTAGGGCTCCTGCGAACCGAAGGCCCGCCCGGCCGGGCTGCCGTGCACCGGCACCGGCACCAGGTTGTGCGGCCGTACCGACACCGGCTGCAGTGCTGTCAGGCCGTAGTCGGCCATGAAGAGCTCGACGGCCTCCGCGCCGTACAGCTCGGTCAGCACGACGCGGACGGCGTCGAGCAACTCGTGGGGAGCCGCTGTGCGCACGGCGCGCTCAGCGGTCTGGAATCTGTTCACGATGAGGAATGCACCATTATTTCTCCCGGCAACGTGCGGGCCCGGCCGAGTGGGCGGGGCTTCGCGAAGAGCCGCGTCGGTCGTTCCGAGGGGGGTCCGTGGGGGCTGGGGCTCCTAGTAGGCTGAAAGGTGCCCCAGTGCCTGCGAGAGTGTGATCGTGACTGCCTTCCGCCGCCGCCCAGAGCCCGACGAGGTCGCACGCGTGACCACCAAGGCCGTTGAGCTGCTGGAAGTTGTGTGGGGCCGTGCCTCGACCGCGCCTACCTCTGCCTCGCAGTTGCGGGTGCTGCACATCCTGGAGCACCACGACGGCATCAACCTGCGCACTCTCGCCGAATCCCTGGCCTCCACCCCTCCGTCCACGAGCCGACTGTGCGACCGGCTACAGGCCGCGGGATTCATCGAGCGCATGGTGGGTGCGGAGGACCGACGCGAGGTACGGCTGCATCTCAGCGGGCGGGGCCGCTCCTTCCTGGCCGATCTGCGTGCCCGCCGGGAGAGCGAGCTGCAGAAGGTGCTGGCGGACATGCCCGCCGCCAAGCGTGTCGCCCTCCTGGAGGGGCTCGAGGCGTTCTGCGCCACCGCGGCGACGCAGATACCCGACGAGGCCCCCGAGTCCGACAGCCGGACCGCCTGAACAACCCTTCACGGCACCGGGGCCACCACCGCTCCGTGACGATGGCGACCGGCGCCAGGGGCGGTCCCTGTCCACCGGAACATTCCAGGTCCTTCCCCGTGTACGTCCGACTCGGCTACTCTGTTGCCTCACGGCTATTATTGTCAAACGACAACAGTCCTTGGTGCCGCTCTCGCCTAGTCCGAGTACCCCTGTATTGATGCGATGCGCGGTAACTGTGCGAACTGTGCGACAGGTCTCGTGAATCCCGAGGCTGAACGTTGACACGAGGATGGCGCGATGCCCGCGGCTCCCGAACTGAGAGTGCATATCGACCGCGGCGAGCAGACCTTCGTGATCACCGTGCGCGGCCAGGTCGACTACGCCGACGCCGAAGGCTTCGAACAGGCCTGGGAGGCGGCCGATCGTGCGGCCATGCCCGTGACGGCGGTCGACCTGACGCAGGTCACCTTCGCCGACAGCATGCTCCTCAACGCCCTCGTCGAGGCCCGTCTCCGCCATCGGGCCACCGGGCGCGACCTGGTGCTGATCGGCCCCCTGCGGCCGGCCGTCAGCCGACTCCTGACGATCACCGGCGCCATCCGGCTGTTCACCATCACCGAGACCGGCGGGTGACGGTCAGCGGGCCACCCGGTGCCGTCCCGCGTGCCGCAGTCTGACCGCCGCGTAGACGAGGTCGGCGAGAAGCACCACCGCACCGATGACCAGCAGGTAGAACAGTCCGTGAGCGGCGAACCCGATGATGCCCAGGACGAGGGCCACGAGGATCAGAAGCAGGAACAGGCTCATCGGCTCTCCTGTCGGCCGTCGGCTCCGGTGGGTCAGCGGCGGGCGAGGCGGCGCTCACCGCCGGCGCCCGGGGCGTAGTCGAGTGCGTAGTGCGCGAAGACCGCGGGCTCCTGCGCGGCCGGCAGCTCGCCGTCCGTGTCGATCGCGGGGGCCTTCTTGACCGTGTCCTTGTCGTGGGCGACCTTCAGATAGCCCGGACCGACGGTCGCGTTCGCGAGCGGAACGAACACCAGACGGCGGCGGGTGGGCAGACCGACCGTCACGGTGGCGTAGCAGGGCTGGTCGGTCGCGGTGTCGACGTAGACCGATTCCAGGACGCCGACCTTGTGCCCGGAGGCGTCGACCACGTCGTGACCGCGCCACTCTCGGATATCGCCTGCTTCGAACATCGGACACCTCCGTGGGGACGGGTACCCCTGATCGCACGGTTGACGCCGTCGGCCGACCTGGCCGCCGCGAGCCCGGCGGGTCGTCAGCCCGCCGCCACGCGGATGCCCACGAGGCAGGTGTCGTCGTCGGTGTCGGATCTGCTGTGGGTCAGCAGGCGGTCCAACTGCTGCTCCAGGGTGGACGGAACCGTGCGCGCGGTCCTCAACATCTGCGCCAGGGACTCCTCCACGGACCGGTCACGGCGCTCGATCAAGCCGTCGGTGTACATCAGCAAGGTGTCGTCGACGGCGAGTTGCACCTCGTGCTCCTGGTACTCGGCCTCGGGCACGGCACCCAGCAACAGCCCCTTGACCAGGGGCAGCGGCTCCGCCTCACCGGCACGGACCAGCACGGGCGGCAGATGGCCGGCCCGCGCCCAGCGCAGGGTGTGGCGGTCGGGGTCGTAGAGACCGCACACCGCGGTGGCGGTGACGGAACCGGTCAGGTGATGGGTCACCATGTTCAGCCAGGACAGCAACTGCCCCGGTCCGGCGCCGGTCACGGCGAGCCCGCGCAGCGCGTTGCGCAGGACGACCATGCTGGTGGCCGCCTCGATGCCGTGTCCGGCGACGTCGCCCACGCACACCAGCACCAGCCGGGACGGCAGCACGACCGCGTCGTACCAGTCGCCGCCGACCAGGTGCTGGGTCTCCGCGGGCCGGTACCGCACCGCCAGGTCCAGCCCCGGGACCTCCAGCGGGGCATGGGCCGGCGGCATGATGGCGTGCTGGAGCTGGAGGGTGAGCCGGTCGCGTTCGCTGGCCTGCTGCTCGGTGTGGGCGAGCTGGTCGCGGGTCGCGGCGAGAGCGACCTCGGTCCAGTGGTGTGCGGAGATGTCCTGGTAGGCGCCGCGTACGACGTACAGCTGCCCGCCGGAGTCGAGGACCGGTTCGGCCACCACCCGGATATGGCGGGTGACCCCGTCGGGGCGCTGGAGGCGGAAGGCCGTGGAGGCGGGCCGCCGGTGGTGCAGCAGGGTGCGCAGGAAGCGGCCGATGGTGACGGCGTCGTCGGGGTGGGCATGGGCGGGCAGGTCCTCCAGCGGCACCGCGGCGCCGGCGGCGGGCTTGCCGTAGAGGTGGTACAGCTGGCCGTTCCAGGTGATCTCGCCGGTGAGGAGGTTCTCCTCGAAGCCGCCGATACGGCCCAGGCGCTGCGCGTGCTGGAGCAGGCTCGCCAGGCGGGCCGCCTCGTCCTCGATGCGCCAGATGAGCAGGACGCAGCCGCCGTGCCGGCTGATGTTGATGTCGGCGACCGCCGCCAGGGGGACGTCGTCGACCAGGGCGGTGAGCCGCATGCGGTGGGCGCGGTAGGGCTCACCTGTGGCGTAGACGCGTTCGATCCGCTCGAAGAGCTCGCTGTCGCCGGCGGCCATCGGATAGGTCTCCAGCAGCAGGGCGCCGTTGATGACGGCCCGAGGCCTGCCGCCGGGGTCCAGGAAGCCGGCGTTGGCGTGGTGGATGCGGAAGTCGACGAGGCCCCCGCCGGCGTCCAGATACGGCATGAGCACCAGGGCGGGATCGTGGAGTCCGTCGGCCAGGTCCATCAGTTCGGTGACGCCGGGAAGGACGGGCCGGCCGGTGTCACCGTGGGCCTGGTCCGGGGATCCGGTGTCCAGGGTGTGCGCGCACAGTTCGGCCAGCGCCTCGATCTGCCGGACGACCGGCGCCGGAGGGGTGTCCAGCGGCGCGGGCCAGACGATCTCCAGTACGCCGTGGATACGCCCGCCGGTACCGGCCGCCACGGCGACCCGGCCGCCCTCGGAATGGTGGTGCTGGCCGATGGAGGGCAGCCCGGTCTCGGCCAGGCTGCGGATCCAGTGCCCCGAGCGTTCGGCGAGGCCGCGGCGGCCCACCGTCGCCACCCCCGGCGGCACATGCCGCCAGCGCCCGGCCTCGGCGGCGGAGAATCCGGCGTGGCCCGCCAGGGTGAGCGAGCCGTCGGCGCCCAGTGCCCAGATGGCGACCGCCTCCGCGCCCAGGGGAGTCAGCGCATGCTCCAGCAGGGACTCGGCCACGGCCTGGGTGTCATGGGCGGCCAGCGCACCGCTCTCGGCGGCCCGCAGCCGTACGGCGGAGGAGTGGCTGTCCGCCGAGTCGGCGTCCTCGGTACGGGCCGCGGTGGCCGCGAAGAAGGCGGCGGTCACCTCCGACAACCGGTCCCGTGCGGCCTGGTTGATGACATCGACCGCGAACTCCAGCGGTGTCACCGCTGCCTGCTCGGCGAGCTGGGCCAGCTGCCGGGCCGCCTGCGCCGGGCCACAGCCCAGCCGTTCGACCAGGATGCCCTTGGCCAGCTCGATCAGGGCACGCCCGTCGGCCTCGGCATGCGCCGCCCGCACCTCGCGGCGCAGCCGCTCCACGGTCGCCGCCAGCCTGCCGAGGGGGGACGGCCGGCCGGGCTCGTCCGGTTCACCGGTGCCGGCTCCCCGTGTGCTGCCGACGGCACCGGGCGGCTCGATGCCCGCCGGGCCGATGCCTTCCGGCGTGCGTGGTCCGCCCCCCAGGTCGTCGGATCCGGGGGGTCGGGGAGGTTCGGGCGATGGACGGAGATCACTCACGGTGGGCCTGTTTCTCGGCTGGGACGCCCCGGGGCGCTACGCGGCCGGCGGGTGGACGCAGTGGCGGTGGCGGTTTGTCACACGGCCAGCCGGCGACGGACGCGGGCGATGAGGTCGTTCGTGTCGACGGGCTTGGTGATGTAGTCGTTGGCCCCCGAGGCGAGGCTTTTCTCCTGGTCGCCCGGCATCGCCTTGGCGGTGACGGCGATGATGGGCAGCTCCGCGTACTGGGGCATGGCGCGGATCTCCGCGGTGGCGGAGTAGCCGTCCATCTCCGGCATCATCACGTCCATCAGCACCAGGCAGACGTCCGGGTGGGCGAGCAGCATCTCGATGCCCTTGCGGCCGTTGTCGGCGTGCAGGACCTGGAAGCCGTGCAGTTCCAGCACTCCGCTGAGGGCGAAGAGGTTGCGTGCGTCGTCGTCGACCACCAGGACCGTCCGGCCGAGGAAGGAGTCGTCCACCACCTGCGCGGCCGGGCGGTGCGGCTCCTCGGCGCGCACCAGCGGCAGCACGTCACCGGGCTGTTCGGCGGACAGGTGCAGGGTGATGCGCTCGCGCAACTCGTCCAGACTGGACAGGAAGTCGAGCGGCCGGCCGCCCGCGAGGGCACGCAGCGCCTGCTCCTGCGCCAGATCCACCCGATGCCCGGTGTGCACCAGGACGGGCACGCTGGCCAGCGCGGAGTCGCCGCGCATGGCCTCCAGGAAGTCCGCGCCCTCCTTGCCGGGCATGCCCAGTTCCAGGACGACGCAGTGGCAGGGTTCGGCCGCCAGCGTGCTGGCCGCCTCCTGCGCCCCTACAGCGGTGATGAGGTCGATCGCGCCGTGCGGATCGCCTGGGTCGTGCGCGAGGTCCGCCACGGCCCGCTCGGCGACCAGGGTGAGCAGACCGCGCGGGCGTTCCTCGATCACCAGGAGACGGCGCCTGCGGTGCTCGGGGACCGGCACGGGAGCGGAGGGCGGCCGGGGCGCCGGTGCCGGCTCCGAGGGAGCGACGGCGCGGGGCTGCTCCGCCGGCCGGCCGCCGGTTTCCAGCAGCTCCTCGAAGTCGGCGCGCGCGACGGGCAGGTACAGCGTGAACGTGCTGCCCTGGCCGGGGGTGCTGTCGACGGTGACGGCGCCGCCGAGCAGATGGGCGATCTCCCGGGTGATGGACAGGCCGAGACCGGTGCCGCCGTACTTGCGGCTGGTGGTCCCGTCGGCCTGCTGGAAGGCGCCGAAGATCGTCTCCAGCTGCTGGTGAGGGATGCCGATGCCGGTGTCGACGACCCGGAAGGCCACCACCGGACCACCGCGCAGGACACCCGGCGGCACCTCCCGGTCGGCGGCCGGTTCGATCCGCAGCTGGACGCCGCCCTGCTCGGTGAACTTCACCGCGTTGGACAGCAGGTTGCGCAGGATCTGGCGCAGCCGGGAGTCGTCGGTGAGCAGATCGGCGGGCGTGCCGGGCGCGGTGGCCACCGTGAACTCGAGGCTCTTCTGGGTCGTCATCGGCCGGAAGGTCGCCTCGACGTACTCCAGGAGCTGGCGCAGCGGGACCCGCTCGGGAGCCACGTCCATCTTGCCGGCCTCCACCTTGGAGAGGTCGAGGATGTCGTTGATCAGCTGCAGCAGGTCCGAGCCCGCCGAGTGGATGATGCCCGCGTACTCGACCTGCTTCGGGGTGAGGTTGCGCGAGGGGTTCTGTGCCAGCAACTGGGCCAGGATCAGGAGGCTGTTGAGCGGGGTGCGCAGTTCGTGGCTCATGTTGGCCAGGAACTCCGACTTGTACTTGGAGGCCAGCGCCAGCTGCTGCGCCCGGGTCTCCAGTTCCTGCCGCGCCTGCTCGATCTGGAGGTTCTTCGCCTCGATGTCACGGTTCTGGGAGGCCAGCAGGGACGCCTTCTCCTCCAGCTCGGCGTTGGAGCGCTGCAGTTCGTCCTGCTGCACCTGCAACTCCTCCGACCTGGCCTGCAGTTCGGAGGTCAGCCGCTGGGACTCTCCGAGCAGCTCGTCGGTGCGGGCGTTGGCCACGATGGTGTTGAGGTTGACGCCGATGGTCGGCATCAGCTGGGTGAGGAAGTCCTGGTGGATCTGGGTGAAGCGGGTCAGCGAGGCCAGTTCGATCACGCCGAGGACCTGCTCCTCGACCACGATGGGCAGCACGACCAGGGCAGTGGGCACCGCCTGCCCGAGTCCGGAGGAGATGGTGACGTAGCCCTCGGGCAGTTCCTCGACGGTGATGACACGCCGGTTGCGTGCGGCCTGCCCGACCAGGGAACGGCCGACCGGGATCCGGGTGGGCCGCTCCGTGTCGTCCGGATAGCCGTACGAGCCCACCAGGCGCAGTTCATGGCCGCGCTCGGTGTCCTCGGCCAGGTAGAAGGCGCCGTACTGGGCGGCCGCCAGCGGGGTGAGCTCGTCCATGATCAGCTCGGCGACCACGGGCAGGTCGCGGTGGCCCTGCATCAGGCCGGAGATACGGGCGAGGTTGGTCTTGAGCCAGTCCTGTTCCTGGTTGGCCCGGGTGGTCTCGCGCAGGGACTCCACCATGGAGTTGATGTTGTCCTTGAGGTCGGCGACCTCGCCCGACGCCACCACGGTGATGGAGCGGGTCAGGTCGCCCTCCGCGACGGCGCTCGTGACCTCGGCGATCGCCCGCACCTGCCGGGTGAGGTTCCCGGCCAGCTCGTTGACGTTCTCCGTCAGCCGCTTCCAGGTGCCCTCGACGCCCTCCACCTCGGCCTGGCCGCCCAGCCGGCCCTCGCTGCCGACCTCGCGGGCGACGCGGGTGACCTCGGCGGCGAACGACGACAGCTGGTCGACCATCGTGTTGATGGTGGTCTTCAGCTCCAGGATCTCGCCCCGGGCGTCCACGTCGATCTTCTTCGACAGGTCGCCGCCCGCCACCGCGGTCGTCACCAGGGCGATGTTGCGCACCTGCCCGGTGAGGTTGTTGGCCATGGAGTTGACGTTGTCCGTCAGGTCCTTCCAGGTCCCGGCCACGTTCGGCACATGGGCCTGACCGCCGAGGCGCCCCTCGGTGCCCACCTCGCGCGCCACCCGGGTGACCTCGTCGGCGAACGCCGACAGCGTGTCGACCATGGTGTTGATGACGTCCGCCAGCGCGGCGACCTCGCCCTTGGCCTCCACGGTGATCTTCTGCGAGAGGTCGCCGCGCGCGACGGCCGTGGCGACCTGGGCGATCGACCGGACCTGCCCGGTCAGATTGGACGCCATCACGTTGACGTTGTCCGTGAGGTCCTTCCACGTCCCGGACACGCCCGGCACGATCGCCTGCCCGCCGAGGTTGCCCTCGGTGCCGACCTCGCGGGCGACGCGGGTGACTTCGTCGGCGAAAGCGGAGAGCTGGTCGACCATCGTGTTGATGGTGTTCTTGAGCTCCAGGATCTCACCGCGGGCATCGACGGTGATCTTCTGCGAAAGATCGCCCTGCGCCACCGCGGTGGCCACCTGGGCGACATTGCGGACCTGGGAGGTGAGGTTGCCGCCCATGAAGTTCACGGAGTCCGTCAGGTCGCGCCAGGTGCCCTTGACTCCCTTGACGTCCGCCTGGCCGCCGAGACGGCCTTCGGTGCCCACTTCACGGGCGACGCGGGTGACTTCGTCGGCGAAGGCGGAGAGCTGGTCGACCATCGTGTTGATGGTGTTCTTGAGCTCCAGGATCTCACCGCGGGCATCGACGGTGATCTTCTGTGAAAGATCGCCCTGCGCCACCGCGGTCGTCACCTGGGCGACGTTGCGGACCTGGGAGGTGAGGTTGCCGGCCATGAAGTTGACCGAATCGGTGAGGTCCCGCCAGACACCGCCGACTCCGGGAACCTGCGCCTGGCCGCCCAGCCGGCCCTCGCTGCCCACCTCGCGGGCGACGCGGGTGACCTCGTCGGCGAAAGCGGAGAGCTGGTCGACCATGGTGTTGACGGTCTCCTTCAGCTGAAGGATCTCCCCGCGCGCGGGCACGTCGATCTTCTGGGACAGATCGCCTCTCGCCACCGCCGTGGCCACCTGGGCGATGTCGCGGACCTGCGTGGTCAGGTTGCCCGCCATGGCGTTGACCGAATCGGTCAGGTCCGCCCAGGTGCCGGAGACCCCGGGGACCTGCGCCTGGCCGCCCAGCGTGCCCTCGGTGCCCACCTCGCGTGCCACTCGCGTCACTTCGGAGGTGAACAGGGACAGCTGGTCGACCATGCCGTTGAAGACCGTGGCGATGTCGCCGAGCAGGCCCTGTCCGTCGGACGGCAGCCGGGTGCCGAAGTCACCGTCCCGTACGGCCGTCAGGCCGGCCAGCAGCTGCCGCAACTCCTGCTCGCCCGGCCCCTGGACCTGGGCGTCCATCGACATGCCGCTCATGCACACCCTCGTTCCGCTCCCCAGGGTCCCCGCCCGAGGACCCGGAACCTCGCCGGAGCCGTGGAGCTCCGCCCAGCAGCGGCGATTCCGCGTTCGGCGGCCTCGCCCGATGGGAAATCGGTCGCAGATTAACTCAGTTGTCGGCCGACAACCAAAGTCTGGCGCGATCACGCCGCGAGGGCGTCCCGCACGGTCGGGTGGCAGGTGGCGAGGGTGTCGAGTCCCACCAGCTGTACGGTGCGCAGCACGGAGTCCCGGGCCCCCGCGAGACGCGGCCATCCCTGCGCGGCCCGAGTCGCCTGGTGGGCGGCGATCAGGGCGTTGATCCCGCTGGAATCCATGAACGTGACTCCGCTCAGGTCGACGACGACCCGGGAGCCGGCGGTGGGGTCCGTCGGCGGCATGGCCCGGGTCAGGGCGCCCGCACTCTCGTAGTCGATCTCGCCGCGGAGGCCGGGCACGGTGATGCCGTCGACGTCGGTCCGGGTGACCGACAGCTCGCCGTGATCCCTTGCGCTTCGCTCGTCTGCCACGTGCGTCCTCCGCACCCTCGGTCCGGGCCGCGTCACCTGTCTGCAGCCAACGTGCCCAGGGATGCGGAGTGCGATGCACGGGACGGGCATCCGAATCCGGGCGGCGCGGGAGTAACCCGGCGGATCGCCGGGTAGACGCGCGCCCATGAACGGGGTATCGCGGTTCGCCGGCGGGGAGTCCGTCCCGCCCGAGGAGTGTTCCCGGACGGCGGACGCCGCACCCGCCGATGCCGCCATCGCGCTGGACGGGGCGGACGGCTGTATCGCCGACGCGCGGAACCAGACATCGCGGTTCCTGACGCGCGCCGGGTCCGGGCAGGGTCTGCCGGTGCCGGCCCGCACCCTGGAGCTGGCGCAACTGGTGGTCAGCGAACTCGTCACCAACGCGCTGAAGTACGCGCCGGGACCGGTGCTGCTGCGCCTGGGGGTCGCCGACGACACGATCGAGATCGAGGTGTGGGACACCGATCCGACACTTCCGCTGGCCCGGGCGACCGACGCCGGACGGGTGGGCCAGCACGGCCTGGAGATCGTGCTGGCGGTGGTGGTGGGCTTCGAGGCACGACGGGAGCCCGTGGGCAAGCGCGTCACCGCCCGGCTGGCGTTGTTCGGCTGACGGCCACCGGCCGCTGTCATCGTCCCGGCGGCGGAGTCGTCGGCCATCGGACGGGCCACAGCGCGCACCGCACCCGTTCGGCGTAACGTGAACGGCTGGGGCGGCTTCCGGCCACGCAGGGTGTGATGCCGTGCGTCGGCCCGCCGGTCCCGTGGCCTGCACCTCTCACGAGTCAGGAGCGCATCATGGCGACACCTGTCCGCCGGCCCGCGGGCCGCGGCCCCGCTGCCCGGCGCACCGCCGTCGGGCTCGCCACCACCCTGCTCGCCGTCGGCGCGTGCAGCGCCCCGGCCGCGGGGGAGGAAGCCCACCGCGTGTCCGCCACCACCTGCGCCGACAAGGTCTACACGGGAATGACCCAGGCGCAGCGGGTCGGCCAGCTGTTCATGGGCGGGATCGCCGCCGCCCGCCCCAGCACCACGGACCTGCGTACCCTGCGTACGTACCATGTCGGGTCCGTCATGCTGACCGGCCGCAGCACCGCCGGCACCACGGCGACGAAGAAGGTCGTCGACGGGGCGCGGGCACAGGCGGACACGGTCGCCGGCCACCGGGTCGGGCTGCTCGTCTCCACCGACCAGGAAGGCGGACAGGTCCAGGTCCTCAGCGGCCCGGGCTTCTCGGTGATTCCCAACGCCCTGACCCAGGGCTCGTGGAGCACGGCGACCCTGCGCTCCCGCGCCGGGACCTGGGCCAAGCAGCTCAAGGCGGCGGGCCTCGACCTCAATCTCGCCCCGGTCGCCGACGTGGTGCCCGCGAGCCTCGGCACCCGCAACGCTCCCATCGGGCGCTACTACCGCGAGTACGGCCACACTCCTGCCGTGGTGACCTCGGGCACCGGCGCCTTCGCCGCGGGCTTCCGCGCGGCCGGGGTCATGACCACCTTCAAGCACTTCCCCGGGCTGGGCCAGGTCACCGGCAACACCGACACCACCGCGAACGTCGTCGACTCGGTGACCACCGCCTCCAGCGCGAGCCTCCAGCCGTTCCGCAGCGGGATCGCGGCCGGCACGCCGTTCGTGATGGTCTCCTCGGCGAAGTACACCAAGATCGACTCGAAGCATCTGGCCGTGTTCTCCCCGACCGTCATCAACTCGCTGCTGCGCACCAAGTTCGGCTTCAAGGGAGTCGTCATCTCCGACGACATCGGCCAGGCGGTCGCGGTACGCGCCTACACCCCGGCCCAGCGGGCGGTGAACTTCCTGACCGCCGGCGGCGACATGATCCTCACGGTCAAGGCGTCGACGGTGCCGGCGATGGTGCAGGGCGTGCAGGCCCGGATGGCGACGAGCGCCTCCTTCCGCGCCACGGTCGCGGCCTCCGTGCACCGCATCCTCACGGCCAAGGCCACGGCAGGCCGGCTCACCTGCAGCTGAGACCCGCCCCCACACGGCCAGACATATTTACTTATGGCTGGTTGAGCAGTCCAGACTGATAAACCTAGTATTAGTACATGTGAAGACAGACATGGCCTCCGATGCCGGCGGAACACACGATCCGAGCGACGCCTCCCAGCTCGCCTACGAGCTCCGGCTCGCGGTGGGCCGTATGACGCGGCGGCTGCGGCAGGCCCACGCGGTGGGCGACGTATCGCTCTCGGGCGTGTCCGTGCTCGCCCGGCTGGCCGCCGACGGACCCGACTCCCCCACGGCGCTCGCCGAGATGGAGCGGGTGCGGCCGCAGGCCATGGCGACCACCCTCGCCCAGCTCGAACAGCGCGGCCTGGTCCGCCGCACCCCCGATGCCGCGGACGGGCGGCGGAGCATCGCGGCCGTCACCGAGGAGGGGCGGGCCATGCTCGCCGAGCGGCGCTCCGAATCGGTGCAGCGGCTCGCGAACGTCCTCGACACGTTCTCCACCGAGGAGCGCGCGACCCTCGGGGCGGCCGTACCGCTCCTCGGCCGGCTGGCGGAACACCTGTGAGCGCGCGCGTGCGGCCCGGCTCCCTGCGCTCGGCCCGCCACAAGGACACCCCTCCGGGGCCCGGCTACAAATGGGTCGCGCTCTCGAACACCACCCTCGGCGTGCTGATCGCCACGATGGACGCGTCGATCGTGATCATCTCGCTGCCGGCGATCTTCCGCGGCATCGGCCTCGACCCGCTCGCGCCGGGCAACATCGGCTATCTGCTCTGGATGATCCTGGGGTACCTGCTGGTCTCCGCGGTCCTGGTGGTCGTGCTCGGGCGGCTCGGCGACATGTTCGGGCGGGTGAAGATCTACAACCTCGGCTTCCTGATCTTCGCCTGTGCCTCGGTCGCGCTGTCGCTCGATCCGTTCCGTGCGGGGGCGGGCGCGATGTGGCTGATCCTGTGGCGGATCGTGCAGGCCTTCGGCGGGTCCATGCTCACCGCCAACTCGGCCGCCATCCTCACCGACGCCTTCCCCGCCCGGCAGCGCGGTACGGCGCTCGGCATCAACCAGATCACCGCGCTGGCGGGCCAGTTCCTCGGGCTGCTCGCGGGCGGTCTGCTCGCCGTCGTCGACTGGCGTGCCGTGTTCTGGGTGAGCGTCCCGGTCAGCATCACCGGCACCATCTGGTCGTACCTGAGCCTGCGCGAGACCTCCGCGGGCCGGCCCGGCCGGATCGACTGGCTGGGCAACATCACCTTCGCGACGGGCGCCGGCATCCTGCTGGCCGGGATCACGTACGGGATCCAGCCGTACGGTGACAGCGCCACCGGCTGGGGGAACCCGTGGGTGCTGACCGGCCTGATCGGCGGCGTCGGTCTGCTGCTGGCCTTCTGCGTCATCGAGACGCGGGTCGCCGAGCCCATGTTCAACCTGACGCTCTTCAAGAACAGGGCGTTCGCGGCGGGCAACGTGGCCGCCCTGCTGACCGCGATCGCGCGCGGCGGCCTGCAGTTCATGCTCATCATCTGGCTCCAGGGCATCTGGCTGCCGCTGCACGGCTACGACTTCGAGGACACCCCGCTGTGGGCCGGCATCTTCATGCTCCCGCTCACGCTCGGGTTCCTCGTCGCGGGCCCGGTCTCCGGCTATCTGTCGGACCGGTTCGGCGCCCGGTTCTTCTCCACCGCCGGCCTGGTCGTCGTCATGCTGTCGTTCCTGGGGCTGCTCGCGCTGCCCGTCGACTTCGACTACGGGCTCTTCGCGGCGCTGCTGCTGCTCAACGGGCTGGGCCAGGGCATGTTCTCGGCGCCCAACACGTCCTCCATCATGGGCAGCGTCCCGGCCGAGTACCGGGGTGTCGCCTCGGGCATGCGCTCGACCTTCCAGAACTCCGGTACGGCGCTGTCCATCGGCGTCTTCTTCTCGCTGATGGTCTCCGGCCTCGCCTCCTCGCTCCCGGACACGCTGAAGAGCGGGCTCATGGCACACGGCGTGCCGGCCGCCTCCGCCGCGCACGCCGCCTCACTGCCGCCGGTGAGCACCCTGTTCGCGACGTTCCTCGGCAACAACCCGATCGAGCACCTGCTCTCCTCCGAGGGCGTCCTGGACCATGTGACCAGCGCCCAGCGGTCCGCCCTGACCGGCCACACCTTCTTCCCGCAGCTGGTCTCCGGTCCGTTCCACCACGGCCTGGCCATCGTGTTCGGGGTGGCCGCGGGCATGGCCCTGGTCTCCGCCGTGGCCTCCGCCCTGCGCGGCAGCCACCGGCCCGACCAGGACCTCCAGGACCCTCAGGAGCCGAAGGACCAGCCCCCGGCGCGGACGGCACAGCCCCGGCACAACGCTCCGTCCTGAAAGACACGGGTGCCCCGGCGGAGATCCGCCGGGGCACCCGCGATCCGCTCAGAGAGCGACGGTCACGGGTACGAGGCGAGGTTCGCCACGTTGGTCGAGGAGTTCGACGGGCCTCCCGTGTTGTTGATGACGTGGCTGATGGTGCCGGTGCCACCGAGGGAGACCGTCACCATGCTGGTGAAGCGGACGCCCGAGTTGTTCGGTGCCTCGACGGCGTGCGCCGCGACCACAGCGGGGTTGACGTTGAAGTAGCAGTAGCTGCCGAGGCCGTACACCTGGTGGCTGGTGACCGAGTCGGCGACCTTGTAGGCCGCGTAGCCCTGGGTCGAGCCGTTCATCCAGGCCGCCTGGTTGGGCGGGTCGTACGGCATCTCGTTCTGGTAGAAGTACGTCCGGCCGCCGTTGCCGTTCCAGATGGTCTGGTACTTCTGGAAGTGCTCGACGAACAGGCCGTACATCGTCACGTTGTCGCCGTTGACCACCAGGCCGGTGTCGCCGGTGTTGCTGGTCCAGCCGACTCCGCTGCCGTGGTCGGCGCGCCAGATCCACATGTGGTCGCCGATCACGTTGTCGCTGTTGACGACCAGGCTGGTGGTGGCCTTGCCGACGCCCGCGCCGCCGACCCGGAAGTACACGTCGTGCAGCGAGGTCGGGTCGGCCGCGTGCGAGGCCGAGGAGTTGCTCGGGCCGACCTCCACCAGGGTGGACGAGTTGGTGGTGCCGGCGTCGAAGAGCAGGCCCGCGATCTGGACGCCGTCGACGTCCGCGACCTTCATGGCGGTGACGCCGTTGTCCGGGACGAAGGTGGCGAGGCCGAGGCCGAGGACGACGGTGTCGGCGCGGTTGATCTGCAGGGTCTGGTCGAGGTGGTAGACACCCGGGGTGACCAGGAGGTTCTTGCCCGCCGTCAGGGCCGAGTTGATCTGGGAGGCGGTGGCCCCCGGCTTCACGATGTAGAAGCTGTCCAGCGAGAGCGACGAACCGGAGGCGGAACCCGAACTCCAGCTGGTGCCGCTGGTGTTGGACCGTGCGGACGGCACGAACACCTGGTAGTTGCCGGAGCCGTCGACGTACAGGAACGGCTTCTCACGGGTCACCGGGCTCTGCGCGACCGTGGTGTCCGGCGGGCTGGGGAAGGTGGTGGACGGCACGCCCGTGCTGCCCACGAAGACCATGTTCCAGTTGGAGCCGGTCCAGCTGCCGAGCTGCGAGTTGCGGGTCAGCCACTGCTGCTGGCTGCCGGAGTTGACCTGCCCGTTGATCTGGCTGTCGGCGATCAGGCCGCCGCTGGACCAGCCGCCGTCGTCCAGGGCGAGGTTGCCGCGCAGATGCACCCGGCGGTAGGCGGACGCCTGCGAGACCGCCCAACGGTCGCTGCCGCTCGTCGGGTTGACGGAGAGGTTCTCCGCGCCGCGCCAGAAGTTCTGGGTGGCGTTGCCCTGGAACCAGTCGGCCTCGGCATGCACCGCGCCGTTGACCGAGACCGCGTCCGGGGACAGACCGAGGCCGAGGACCTGGGTGTAGAAGCCGACGTTGACGTCCGCGCTGTAGGCGCCCGGCTTGAACATCACGGCGTAGCGCTGGGAGCCGAACTGGTTGGTCTGCTGCTGCTGGAAGATCGAGTCCAGCTTGCTCTGGATGGTCGAGGCGGACATCGACGGGTCGAAGATCACCACGTTGGAGCCCAGATCAGGGTTGCTCGTCTGAGCCACGGGCACGACCTGGAAACGCTGGGCGGCGGTGCCGTTGCAGGTGTACTGCACGAACTGCACGCTGTCGGCGGTGGAAGCAGCGGGGTCGTCCAGGCACTTGCCGCTGTTGCGGTTGACGAAGTGGTAGGCGCCGCCGCCGTCGTCCACCGGCAGCCACTGCTGGTTGGTGCCGCCGCCGTAGGTCCACAGCTGCACGGCCGCGCTGTCGGCCGTGGAGACGCCGGTGACGTCCAGGACTTCGTTGGTGTTGTTGGCGTTGTTGATGCGGACGTAGCCGTCGCTGGTGGTGGTGAAACTCCACTGCTGGGCGGTGGAGTTGTTGCAGGCGTACTGCTGGACGACGGTGCCGTCGGCGGTGGCGGCCGCCTTGGCGTCCACGCACTTGCCGCTCGCCGCGTTGAGCAGGGTGACGTTGCCGGTGGGCAGCGTGGCGGCGGACGCGGGCGCGGCCGCGCCGGCCGCGGTCAGCAGGGAGGCGGCGACAACGGCCACCGCTGCGGCGGCCGTTGCTCTGCGGCGCCGGGGAAGGCTGGGCACTGGTTCTCCTGTTCGGGGGTTCAGCCGGTGTAGCCGGCGAAGACGCGCGTGTAGTCCCAGTTGGACTGGCTCACGCCCGAGCAGCTGTCGGCGGAGCCGCCGGTGCAGGGCCGGTCGCGGTTGGCGGACCAGAAGGTGAGCCGGGCCAGGTGGTGCTGCTGGGCGTAGGCGAGGATGGTCCGGAAGTCGGCGACCGTCACGGTCTCGCTGTTGTCGGTGATGCCGTTCATGGACGAGATGCCCATGTCCCGGTAGGCCGTGTCGTCGCTGTAGCCGTACGCGTTCTTCAGCGCGTTCTTGAGCCCCTCGGCCGCCTGGGTGGTGAGGTTGCCCATGTTCTGGCCCGCGCCGCCGAAGTCGAACGGCATGATGGCCCAGGCGTCGACGGTCAGCCCGGAGGACGCGGCCCGGTTGATCAGGCTGGTGTCGGGGCCGCTCTGGCCGGTGCCGATGGTGATGTACACCTTCAGGCCGGGGTTGTTGGCCTTCACGGTCTTCAGCGCGTCCACGGTCCGCTGCTGCACGGTCCCGTTGCTGTAGGCGTCGGCTTCGAGGTCGATGTCGATGGCCTTGAGACCGCCGTAGGCGTTGATGACCTTCTGGTAGGCCGCCGCCAGTTCGCCCGCGCTGGAGCAGGAGCTCTCCAGCTTGTTGCCGCTGTAGCCGCCGAAGGACGGGATGACGTCACCGCCGTTGGCGCGCACGGTGTTGATGGTGCTCTGGTCGACCCCGCCGGTCAGCGCCCGGCTGCCGTCCCACTGCGGGTTGCAGTAGCCGTTGCTGAGGACGAACGCGAGCGTGTAGTACTTCACGCCGGTCGCGTTGGTGATCGTGGTCGGGCTCGGCGGGTCGCCCCAGCCGTTGTACAGGTACGGCGCCACGGCCATCGGCGAGGACGGGGTGGTGCCGCCGTCGGCCGCGGGCGCGGTCCACTTCTGGTTGGCGGTGCCCGCGCAGGTCCAGATCTGTATCCGGGTGCCGTTGGCGGAGGTGTTGCCGGTGACATCCATGCACTTGTTCGCCTGCGGATTGACGATGTCGTTCGCGGACGAGACGGTCCACTGCTGGTTGGCGCCGCCGCTACAGGTCCACAGTTGCAGCTTGGCGCCGTCGGCGGTCGAATTGCCGGTCACGTCGAGACACTTGCCGAGGGCGCGGAGGGTGCCGTCGCTGCCGCGGGTCCACTGCTGGGCAGAGGTCCCGTTGCAGTCGTAGAGCTGGACGGCCGTGCCGTCGGCGGAGCTGGCGCCGGCGACGTCGAGGCACTTGCCGGCGAGACCGGTGATGGTGCCGGTGGCGGCCTGCGCCGGAGCGGCGGTGAGCAGGCCTGCGGAGAGGGTCAGCGCGGCTATGGAGGCAGCCGTGACAGCCGTGGGCAGAGGTCTGGCCATATGCGGGGGGTGGCCTTTCACGCGGGGGGTGGCAGCACGGTGTGGCCCAACACCCGTTGGTCAGGTGGGTGTTGGCTACACACGTGAGGCTTTGTTTAAGGCGTGAAACTAAAGGTCCGGACCACAGTCGTCAAGTAGGGGAGCGCTCCCCTCCTCGACTCACAGGAAAACGTGACGGTGATGTGAACGCTCCGTCAGGGCGTGGTCACTTCCGCGAACTGAGTGCGGTGCAGTTCGGCGTACCGCCCGTCCGCCCGCAGGAGTTCCTCATGGGTGCCGCGCTCCACGATCCGGCCGGCCTCGACCACCAGGATCTGGTCGGCGGCCCGGATCGTGGACAGCCGGTGGGCGATGACCACGGCCGTGCGCCCCTCCAGCGCCTCGGTAAGGGCCTCCTGGACGGCCGCCTCCGAGGTGTTGTCCAGGTGGGCGGTGGCCTCGTCGAGGATGACCACGCGCTGGCGGGCCAGCAGCAGCCGGGCGATGGTCATGCGCTGCCGCTCGCCGCCGGAGAGCCGGTAGCCGCGCTCGCCGACCACCGTGTCCAGGCCGTCCGGCAGGGACCGTACGACCTCGTCGAGGCGGGCCCGCCCGAGGGCGTCCCACAACTCCTCGTCGCCGGCCGCCGGCCGGGCGAGCAGCAGGTTGGCGCGGACGGTGTCGTGGAAGAGGTGGCCGTCCTGGGTGACCATGCCGAGGGTGGCCCGCAGGGAGCCGGCGGTCAGGTCGCGGACGTCGACGCCGCCGATGCGCACGGCGCCCCCGTCGACGTCGTACAGGCGCGGCAGCAGCTGGGCGATGGTGGACTTGCCGGCGCCGGAGGAGCCGACCAGGGCGACGGTGCGGCCGGGTTCGGCGCGGAAGGAGATGCCGTGCAGGACCTCGGCGCCGCCGCGGCCGTCCAGGGTCGCGACCTCTTCGAGCGAGGCGAGGGAGACCTGGTCGGCGGCCGGGTAGGCGAAGCGGACGTCCTCGAACTCGACGGCCACCGGGCCCTCGGGGACCTCGCGGGCGTCCGGTTTCTCCTCGATCAGGGGCTTCAGGTCGAGCACTTCGAAGACCCGCTCGAAGCTGACCAGGGCGCTCATCACCTCGACACGGGCGCCGGCGAGCGCGGTGAGCGGGGCGTACAGCCGGGTCAGGAGAAGGGCGAGGGAGACGACGGCGCCCGGCTCCAGGGTGCCACGCAGCGCGAACCAGCCGCCGAGGCCGTAGACCAGGGCGAGCGCCAGCGAGGAGACCAGGGTGAGCGCGGTCATGAACACCGACTGGGCGGTGGCGGTGCGCACCCCGATGTCCCGGACCCGGGCGGCACGTGCCGAGAACTCCGCCGACTCCTCCTCGGGCCGGCCGAAGAGCTTGATCAGGGTGGCACCCGGAGCGGAGAAGCGCTCCGTCATGCGGGTGCCCATGGCCGCGTTGAGCGCGGCGGCCTCGCGCTGCATCTTGGCCATCCGGCCGCCCATCCGGCGGGCGGGCACCACGAACAGCGGCAGCAGCACCAGCGCGAGCAGGGTGATCTGCCAGGACAGGGTCAGCATGACCACGAGGGTCAGCAGCAGCGTGACCAGGTTGCTGACCACGCCGGAGAGGGTGTTGGCGAAGGCGCGCTGGGCGCCGATCACGTCGTTGTTGAGACGACTGACCAGCGCTCCCGTACGAGTACGTGTGAAGAACGCGACGGGCATGCGCTGCACATGATCGAACACAGCCGTTCGCAGGTCGAGGATGAGTCCCTCGCCGAGCGTCGCCGAGAGCCGCCGCCCGAGCACCCCGAGCGCAGCCTCGGCGACCGCGACACCGGCGATCAGCAACGACAGCCGTACGACCGTGCCGGTGTCGTGCCCCGACACGATCGCGTCGACGACATGGCCGGCGAGCACCGGGGTCGCCACGGCGAGCAGGGCCGTCACCACCCCGAGCAGGACGAAACGGACTATGCCGCGCCGGTGCGGGCGGGCGAAGGCGGCGATACGGCGCAGGGTGGCCCGGTCGAACGGGCGGCGCTCCTGCTGGGCGGTCATCACGCTGTGCAGTTGCGCCCAGGCGGTGGTCTCCATACTCATGAGAGAGAACGTAGGACCTCAAGCTTCGTTGAGGTCAATGTCCGCTCGCCGTCCCCTCGTACGAAGGACCCGATGAGCCTCCCGAAGGCCCCGCCCGGCTCCGCGAAAGCCCACGCGAAAGCCCAGATGAGCCTCCCCCCTCACCCGCTTCCCGTCCGTCATCCGGCGTCTCCCCTTCCGCCACCCGCCGTTGGCGCGGCGCGGAAAACCTCTCCCGGTGTGACAGCGGTAAGAATCCCCGGCTTCCGTGAGGGCCGTCTCCCCCGGCTCGCCCGCCATGTCCCCTGGCGGCACATCCTCACCCTGATTCCGCTCCTGCTCGTCGCGGTCATCACGGTGCAGCACTGGTCGGTCCTCGTCGAGGGTTTCGGCCACCTCCGTGACGCCTCCTGGCCCTGGCTGCTGGCGGCGGGCGCCGCCACCTGTCTGACCTGGGTGGCCGCGGCCTTCACCCGGCAGGGCGCGGTGGTCCAGCAACTGCCCCGCTGGCGGCTCCTTGCGACCCAGCTCGCGGCCGGCTCCGCCAACCATCTGCTGCCGACGGGCCTGGGCTCCGGCGCGGTCAACCTGCGGTTCATGACCGTGTGCGGGGTGCCGCTGGCCACCTCCTCAGCCGCGCTCGCCCTGTACCTGCTCGCCGAGTCGGTGGCCCGGGTGGGCCTGATGGCCGTGTTCTTCGTCGCCTTCCCGGACGCGCTGCATCTCGGCGGCCTGCTCCCGCACGGGACGGCCGGCCCGATCGTGGCCGTCGCCGGCGCGCTGGCCGCCGTGGCGCTGGCCGCGCTGTTCCTCGTACGGCGGGTGCGCGAGCCCGTGTTCCGTTTCGTGCGCTCCGCCCTGAACGAGGCCCGCTCGGTGCACACGCGTCCGTCCCGGGCGCTGGCCCTGTGGGGCGGTTCGCTCGCCTTCCCCGCGCTCCAGGCGGCCGGTCTGGTGGCCGTGGGGCAGGCGCTGGGCCTGCCGGTGCCGCCCGCGCACATGGCGCTGGCGTACCTGGCGGCCACGGTGGCCGTCGCGCTGATCCCCACGCCGGGCGGTCTGGGTTCCGTGGAGGCGGCGCTGATCGTGGCGTTGGTGGCCGCGGGCGGCCCGGTGGCGGTCGCCACGGCCGTCGTCCTCGCGTACCGGATCATCACCGTGTGGGTGCCGTTGCTGCCGGGAGCACTGACACTGGGAGCGCTGGTGCGACTGAAGGTCATCTGACCGTTCCTAGAGACTGAGCGGGAGTGAGTCCTGTTGCGAGGATTCATGCTCAGCCGAGCGCCCCGGACGGTGTTGGGCGTTCTGGTCGACCGCGTTCGCTCCGCGTCCGGCGCCGACGGATCGTGTCCGTGGTCCGGGGACGCGGAGGCGGTGTCCCTCACGCCCCGGGGTTCCCGGTCTGGCCTGGACGGTCCGATGCCCCACACGATCGCTCTGGTCGTGTGGGGGCGGTGCCGTCCGACGCCGGATCGGGTGCCCCAGGGCGCGCCTTCCGATCGCCACGGCGGCTGCGTCGTGGCGAGTGGTCTTACGAGTAGTGGTGGTGAGGGGTTTTTGCCAGTGCTGGGCGCCCCACCTGCTGGTGTAGGCGGGATCAACGGCGATGACGGGGATGCCGAGTTCGGCCGCCATGCTGACCAGCCGGGCCCGCAGCCTGGCCACGGGCATGCCGGAGATCAGTTTCCGGAACCGCTTCCTGCCGCCGTGCTTCTCCCGGGTCTTCTCCGCGGCGAAGTCAAGGTCCTCCACGGCGATCGCGAGGCCGTGGCGTCTGGCCCAGTGCAGCAGCCGGATCAGCGCATGCCTCACCTGGGCATCGCGGTGCTCGGCGGTACCGGACAGGTCGTAGCCGAACCGGCACGGCTGGGCGACGGGGTTGCCGTGCCGGTCCAGGCGCCAGGCGGCCAGGTGGTCGGCGTTGGTGTCCACACCGATCAGACCCCTCGCGCGGGCCGCTTCCAACGGCAGCGTCTGTACCGGCGGGATGGTCCAGGAGGCGGTCAGGTACCAGCGGCCCCGAACGGTGTCCTCATGGATGCGGTAGGCCACCGCCCGGTTGGTGGTGATCCGGTCGGCCCACTGCTCGCCCCGGTGCGCGAACGACACCGTCGCGGCCAGGACGTACCGGCCGTGCGGGGCATTGGCAAGATGCGCCAGCGGCGCCGGGAGCTTGATCGAGACCTCGCCCCCGGGGGTGACACGGACGGTCTCGTTGCCGTACCGCTTCCCGGACTCGCCGTCCGCCTGGAGGAACCGCCGTTCGGCCCTCCACCGCGTGCGCCACTGCTCCTCGGTAAGCCCGGCCGTGTCAAGGTGGTGGCGGCTGTTCAGCGGCCGCTTCCCGCCGCGCACCACACGCACGACACCTGCCTGCCAGTCGGCCCGCGCCGCCTACAGCCGGTCCTCGAGGACCTGCAGACGGCGGGACTTGGCGTGCCACTCCCTGCGCGAGCGGTAGCCGCCCGGAGCATGCCTGGCACCCTTCTCACCCAGGGGCAAAGACAGACGGTGGGAGATCGTCGCGATCCCCGCCTGAAGGCTGTGGATGTGCGCGAGCCGGCCGCGCCGGGCCAGCGCCCACTGGTCGTGGGTGGCTTTCGTGATGGACCCGGCCCAGCGGGAGGAGGACTCCCCGGTCAGGACACGCTTGCGCTGCGCCCACTGCTCACCGTCGTGGTCCAGCCCGGCCGCACACCTGGCCTTCAGATCACGGGAGGCGAGCGATGCGAGGTGATCACCGACCAGGCCCAGTACCCTCTCGTCCTCGGCGGTCAGACCCTTGAGGCGGGTACGGACCGCGACCCCCGAAGGGCCGGGCACCACGAACGGCGCCGCCACCTCCCCCAGTCCGCTCAACGCACGCACCCCCCGGTGCCGCCGAATTCCGCCACCCACCCAACGACCAGCACTCGCCAAGGTCACGCATTCGAGACAAGAAACTTCGTTCTCCACCCGGCACGTGCGCCCGCCACCGCCCGAAGACTCACTCATTCGTACCAGAACGCGCTCACGTACTGTCGATCACCACCTGTTCACAACCCCGGATGGCTCTCCGACGGAAGGAAACGCATGCCGGTCCGCCTGGAACGCAAGGGTCCTGTCACCACGGTCGTGCTCTCCCGGCCCGAGGCGCGCAACGCGGTGGACGGGCCGACGGCAGCCGAACTGGCCGCCGCCTTCCGGGAGTTCGAGGCGGACGACGCGGCCCGGGTGGCGGTGCTGTGGGGTGAGGGCGGCACCTTCTGCGCGGGCGCGGACCTGAAGGCGATGGGCGGCGAGCGCGGCAACCGGGTGGCGGAGGACGGGGACGGCCCGATGGGCCCGACCCGGCTGCGGCTCTCCAAGCCGGTGATCGCGGCGATCGCCGGGCACGCCGTGGCGGGGGGCCTGGAACTGGCCCTGTGGTGCGATCTGCGGGTCGCCGAGGAGGACGCGGTGTTCGGCGTCTTCTGCCGCCGCTGGGGCGTGCCCCTGATCGACGGCGGCACGGTACGGCTCCCCCGGCTGATCGGCACCGGCCGGGCCATGGACCTGATCCTGACCGGCCGCCCGGTCCCGGCCCCCGAGGCGTACGAGATGGGCCTGGCCAACCGCCTGGTCCCGCCGGGCCGGTCCCGCGAGGCGGCCGAGGAACTGGCCGCGTCCATAGCCGCTTTCCCGCAGGCCTGCCTGCGCAGCGACCGGGCGTCGGTGCTGGACCAGGAGGGGCTGGACGAACCGACGGCGATGCTCGGTGAGATCCAGTACGGCATGGACGTGCTGCCGGAAGGTCTGCAGGGCGCGGCGCGCTTCGCGGCGGGGGCGGGCCGGCACGGGTCCTTCACGGGCGGCTGAGCAGCCACTCCAGCACCGCACCGGCGGCCAGGACCCCCTCCCGGGCCGCCGTCCGGGCGTCCCGGCCCGGGTGCGGCAGACCGCCGACGGCGAAGACCCCCGGGCGGTCGGTGCCCGGCCCGTGGGCGAGGGTGATCCGGGCCCGGCGGGCTAGTTCGTCCTCGGCGACGAAGTCCCCGGTGAAGACGACCGTGTCGCAGGAGAGGACTCCCGTACGCCCGTCGAGGTGCCGGATCCGGACGCCGGACAGCCGTCCGTGGCCGAGGATCTCCGTGACCGTGGTGCCGGTGAGCAGCGGGACACGGGAGCGGAGCTGGGCGTCCAGGGCACGGACGGAGGCGGCGCGCGTCACGTCGGTGACGGCACGGACAACAGCGGCGCGCGGCCGGTCGGTGAGCATAGCGACGACCTCGGCGCCCGCGGCGCGTACCGTCTCGGCGGCCGCGTACGACACGTCCTCGGCCCCGACCACCACCGCCCGCCCGCCGATCGGCTGCCGGTAGCGGTGCACCGCCTGCTGCAGTTCTCCTCCGGTGTAGACCCCGGCGGGCCGGGTGCCCGGGATCAGCCGTGCCGTGCGGGGGCGTTCGTAGGCGCCGGTGGCGAGGACCACCGCCCGTGCGGTGACCGTCTCCGGGCCGCGCACGCCGACGGTGGCGAGGCCTAAGCGCTCCGCTGGAAGTACCGCGATATGCCGTGTGTCGACTGCGGCGCCGTCGTGGCTGGTCGCGCAGTTCCCCGCGCCCCTTCGGGGCGCTGCCGAACCGCAGCGAACTTCGCCGGACCCGCTTGGCGTCCCGGCCCAGTCCAGTACGGTCACCCCGGTACGGACCACCGCTCCCGCCCGCGCGGCCGCCTCGACGAGCAGACCGGCGTACGCCGGTCCGGTCAACGGCCGGGTCCAGGTGCCGAATCCGCCGTGGACGCAGTACCGCGGCACTCCCCCGGCCTCCGGCTCCCGCTCCAGCACCTCGACCAGGCCGGCTCCGGCGGCGGCGAGCCGGGCGGCGGCCGCGAGACCGGCGGGGCCGGCACCGACGACCAGGACGTCGACCTGGCGTTCCGTGGTCACGGTCTGCCCGCCCTCTCGAACAGCTCCCGCACCGTGGCCCCGCAGTGGAAACCCTGGCAGCGGCCCGCCCCGGCCCGGGTGCGGCGGCGCAGGCCCGGCAGGCTGCGTGGCGGGATGGTCCCGGCGAGGGCGTCCCGGATCTCGCCGAGGGTGACGTGCTCGCAATGGCAGACGACGACGTGAGAACCCTGCTGGTACGGACGAGGGAAGGCCTCGCCGAGGTTCGGCATCCGGACCGGTTCCAGGTCGACGGGGTCGTTCAGGTCGAGGCCCGAGTCCCGCAGCAGTCCGGTGACATGGGCGGCGATGGCGAGCGAGGCGGTGAGGCCGGTGGAGCGGATGCCGCCGACGGTGACGTACGCCTGTTCGGGGTGGGCGGAGATGCGGTAGTCGTCGTGCTCGGTGGCCGCGCGCAGACCGGCGTAGACGGCGGTGACCTCCTCGTCGAGGAGCGCGGGCAGGATCCGGCGGCCGCTCTCGCGCAGGACCGCCAGCCCCTCGGCGGTCGACCCGGTGGCGGTCCTGTCGTCCAGGTCCTCGGCGGTGGGGCCCAGCAGGACGTTGCCGTAGACGGTGGGGGCGACCAGGACGCCCTTGCCGAGGGCGGTGGGGACCGGCAGCAGGATGTGCCGGACCAGGTCGCGGGCGAGCTTGTCGTAGACGATCAGCTGGCCGCGGCGCGGGGTGACGGTGAAGGCGCGGTGGCCGAGGTGACGGTCGAGGGTGTCGGCGTGCAGGCCGGCCGCGTTGACGAGGTGGCGGGTGTGCAGGGGGCCGCGCGCGGTGGTCAGGGTGTGCGCGCCGGCGTGCCGGCTCACCTGTGCCACGCGGGAGTTGAGGTGGAGGTCGACGCCGCCCCGCACGGCCTGGGTGGCGTAGGCCAGGGTCGTGCTCCAGGGGCAGATGATGCTCTCGCCGGGTACGTGCAGGGCGCCGAGCGCGCCGGGGCCGAGGTGGGGTTCGCGGGCGTACAGCTCGGCGGCGGTCAACAGGCGGGTGTCGTGGTGGTCGTTGCGTACGGCCTGCCGGGCGAGGCCGGGCAGCGCGGACCGCTGCTCCTCGTCCCAGGCCACCAGCAGGGCGCCGACCGGCTCGACCGGGATGCCGGACTCGGCGGCGTACGCGGCGAGGAGCCGGGAGCCCGCACGGACCAGGCGGGCTTCCAGGGTGCCGGGGTGGGCGTCGAAACCGGTGTGCAGGAGGGCGGTGTTGGCCTTCGAGGTGCCCTGGCCGACATCGTCCTGGGCCTCCACCAGGGCGACCTTGAGGTGCGGGTGACGGGCCAGTTCACGGGCGATCGCGCTGCCGACGACCCCGGCGCCGACGACCGTCACGTCGTAGGGGGCGGTGGGCAGCGGCCCGTCGGCGGTGACCGTCACCCGGGTGCTCCGGCGCCGGCGCCGGCGCGTGCGAGCAAGGCGGCGACGGCTGCCCGGAAGGTGCCCAGCCGGTCGGCGGCCTCGCCCGGCGAGATACGCGGCTCGTAGACGGCGGACGGTCCCCCGTCCGGCAGGAAGTCGGTGGGGTCGGTGCCGAGGTAGGCCAGGGCGCCCACCCCGAGGGCGGTGGCGTCGGGCAGCGTGGACACCTCGACCGGGCGTTGCAGCAGGTCGGCCTGGATCTGCATGAGCAGGGCCGAGCGGGTGAGTCCGCCGTCGACGCGCAGCGCGGTCAGCGAGGTGCCGAGGTCGGTCTCGGCGGCTTCGGCGAGTTCCACCACCTGGGCGGCGAGGCCCTCGCACAGGGCGCGCACCAGGTGCCCGGGGCCGGTGTCGAGGCCCAGCCCGGTGAGCGAGCCGCGCAGGTCGCCGCGCCACCAGGGAGCGGCGAGCCCGGCCAGCGCGGGGACGAAGGTGACCCCGCCGGTGTCGGGGACGGTGCCGCCGACCCGGTCGAGGTCGGCGGCGCCGGAGATCACGCCGAGGTCGGTGAGCCAGCGTACGGCGGAGGCGGCCGTGTACACCTGGCCCTCCAGGCAGTAGCCGGTCTCCCCGGCGAGGCGCCAGGCGACACAGCTGACCAGTCCTGAGGTGCTGTGCCGAGGGGTGTCGCCGGTGTGCGCGAGCAGGAACGCCCCAGTGCCGTAGGTGCACTTGGCGCCGCCCGGACCGGTGATCCGCTGGGCGAGGAGGGCGGCCTGCTGGTCCACGGCAAGGCCGGTGAGTGGGATCTCGCGCCCGAACTCCTTCGTCGTGCCGATGAGTTGGCAGTTGTCGACGATCTCGGGGAGGTGTTCGGCGGACAGTCCGTAGAGGTCGAGGGCGCGCGGTGACCACTGCACCCGGTCCAGATCGAGGAGTTGGGTGCGGCCGGCGGTGGCGGCGTCGGTGACATAGGCGCCGGTGAGCCGGTGGACCAGCCAGGCGTCGGTGGTGGTGACGACCCCCTCGGTGGTGAGGTGGCGGCGGATCCAGGCCATCTTGGGCGCGGCGAAGTAGGGGTCGAGGGGCAGTCCGGTGAGTTCCCGTAATTCGGCCGCGTGTTCGGCGAGTTCGGTGCAGACGGTCTCGGCCCGGCGGTCCTGCCAGACGATCGCGGTGGTGAGCGGGCGCCCGGTACCGGGGTCCCAGGCCAGGACGGTCTCGCCCTGGTTGGCGAGGCCCAGCGCGGTGACCGGTTCGCCGGCCTCGGCGAGCGCCCGGCGGCCGGCGACGAGCACCGAGTCGTACAGCTCCTCGGGGTCCGCCTCCACCAGGCCACCGGGCAGGTGCCGGGGTGTTATGGCGACGAATCCGGTGCCGATGACGCCCCGTTCGGGGCAGATCACCAGGGCCTTGGTGCCGGACGTGCCCTGGTCGACGGCGAGCACCGGACCTGTCATCGAGCCTCCCTGGTGATCACTGCGCGACAGCCTGCCGTCGTACGGCGGGCCACGTCAACCAGGCGCGGTGTGGCGGCAGTTCGAGCCGGACAGATTCAGTGCGGTCCCGGCGGACGGAGCCGCGGTGCGAACCTCTGTGCGGATTCGGTTCCGCGGATACGGCAGGATGAGCGGTTGCACAACCGAATGGGAGGTAACCGGTGGACCGAGCGCTCACCGTCGATGACCTGGTCCTGGCCGGCATCGCCCTGGCGGCGGGCCTGTTGCTGGCCTTTCTGTCACGCGGCATGCTGCGCTGGCTGGCCAAGCACGCGAAGCGGACCCGTTGGAGCGGTGACGACGTCATCGTGGACGCGCTGCGCACGGTGGTCCCGTGGGCGGCGCTCTCGGGCGGCGCGGCGGCCGCCGCGGCGGTGCTGCCGCTGACGAGAACGGTCCAGCACCACACCAACCAGTGCCTGAAGGTGCTGCTCATCTTCGCGGTGACGGTCTCGGCGGCGCGGGTGATCGCCGGCCTGGTGCAGTCGGTCACCCAGTCCCGCTCCGGGGTGGCCGGTTCGGCCACGATCTTCGTGAACATCACCCGGGTGCTGGTCCTGGCGATCGGCTTCCTGGTGGTGCTCCAGACGCTGGGCATCTCCATAGCACCGCTGCTCACCGCCCTGGGCGTCGGCGGCCTCGCGGTCGCGCTCGCACTCCAGGACACCCTGGCCAACCTCTTCGCGGGCATCCACATCCTCGCCTCGAAGACCGTGCAGCCGGGCGACTACATCCAGCTCAGCAGCGGCGAGGAGGGCTATGTCGTGGACATCAACTGGCGGCAGACGACGGTCCGTCAGCTCTCCAACAACCTGGTGGTCGTCCCCAACGGCCAGCTGGCGAAGACGAACATGACCAACTACACGCGCCCCGAGCAGGAGTTGACGATCCTGGTGCAGGTGGGCGTGAGTTACGACAGCGACCTCGACCACGTCGAGCGGGTCACGCACGAGGTCATCGCCGAGACGATGACCGAGATCACCGGCGCCCTCCCCGAGCACGAGCCGGCCATCCGCTTCCACACCTTCGGCGACTCGCGGATCGGCTTCACGGTGATCCTGGGCGTCGGGGAGTTCAGCGACCAGTTCCGGATCAAGCACGAGTTCATCAAGCGCCTGCACCGCCGCTACCGCGAGGAGGGCATCCGCATCCCGGCCCCGACCCGCACGGTGGCGCTCCAGCAGGGGGCCGTGGTGATCCCGCAGCAGCGCGTCCCGGACAACCTGCCGTCGGGCCTGCCGCACACCGACTAGCCCCCTGCCCATCGCGCCTACAGCGTGGCCGAGTTGTCGTGGTGGTGGCCGCCGCGCAGGCTGGGCGGGGTGGCCGGAGACGGCGTCACCGGGGTGACCGTCCAGTCGGGGTGGCCGGGCATCCGCGGGGTCGTGGTGCCGTAGAGCCAGTCGCGGAGGAATCCGGAGCGGTCCTGGCCGGATACCTCGGCGGCGACGGCGAGGTAGTCCTCGGTGGACGCCGAGCGGTGCCGGATGCGGTCCAGGAAGGCGCGCTCCACCGCGTGGAAGGCGTCCTCGCCGACCAGCTCGCGGAAGGCGTAGAGGACCAGGACGCCGCCGAGGTAGCGCTGGTCGTCGAAGAGGTCGGCCTCGTTCGGGGCGGCCACCGGGCCGGAGTCGTGACGCCACTGGTCGCCGCGGGCGTAGGTGTCCTTCATCCGCGCCTCCATGGTGGCCATGCCCAGGGAGTCCGGCCAGCCGCGTTCGTAGCGGTAGAGCAGCCCGTAGAAGCCGGCGTGGCCCTCGTTCGGCTAGGGGTCGACCCAGGTAAATGGGGCCGGTCCCTAGCCGAACGAGGAGCAGGCCGTGCTCTGCAGCACATGCAAGCCGTCGCTTTCTTCCTGATGGTGCAGGAGGTTCGGCTTTTGGAGCTCTCTCCCGGGTGCCCCGTGAGACTCCCGCCTGGATCGCTCCGGCGGATTTGACGGCACTTATGTCCGTCCGGCGACGATCCTCCCGACCGCCGAGCAGGTCAGCGACCCGCCTTGTCCCGGCAGCTTGACTGTCACCGCCTGACACCGCGACACTGCCGTGCGCGCATGTCGGCCCGCAGCGCAAAGCCGGGATTCGGCCCTGCCGATCCTGACCCCACAGCCACCGACCGTGATCTGGACGAATTCCGTGGCGATCGGCGCGCGCGGGACCGGTACGAGTACGCCGTACGGTCGCCGGGGAGGGACTCGGTGCAGGTCGGCAGGCCGTTCGCGACACCGCGCAGTCCGTTCGGGACGGTGATGCGGAAGGTGAAGTCCGCCTTGTCCGAGGGGTGGTCGTTGCACGGGAAGACGGTGTGCGCGGAGTTCGGCTGCGGGCAGACGGCGAAGCCGTCCGGGGTGGGCACCCAGGCGGTGTGCGGGAGGGTGCGGCGCGGATCGGCGCCGTACTCCACGCACACCGTGACACGATCGTGCTCCCGCAGCGGGCGGGCCGGGGTGATCCGCAGCTTCTCGTCGGCCTGCTCGAAGAGCGCGCCGCGGCCGTCGACGCGCACGGAGCGTATGTCGAGGCCGAGCGCGTCCAGGGAGAAGCGGGACAGATTCCGCGTGGTGCGGACGCGCAGCGTCGCGGTGCCGTCGACCAGGCGGGTCGTGGCGTCGTAGGCGAGGTCGAGGTCGTAGGCGAGCACCCGGTAGCCGTCGTTGCCGAGGGCCGGGTAGACGGGGTCGCCGAGGGTCTCCGGGCCCGGGGCGGGCGTCCTGCCCCCGGCCCCCGCGTCGCCGCTTTTCTCCCCCGCGGAGAAGGGACGCGCGAGGGCCGGGGCGCCCGTGGCCAGTACGGTCGCCGTGCCGAGCAGGGCAGCCGCCGGGGCCGTCACTCTGGTGCGATTTCTCATCGTCCGCTTTCGCTCGGGCAGCCGGTTGGTCGGTCCGGCCGCCGGTCGATGGTGGCTCGCTTGTCATGACCACCCTTTCGACCGATCCGGTTGCCCGTCGTATGACCATCGGATCTTCCGAGTCGCGGACCCCTGTCGAGCCCGGGTCGTTCACGAGATATCTTGATGTCGAGCAATGTTGCAGACGTGGAGCGGAGCACCCGGTGACTGACTCGACCATCTTCTACACCTACACAGACGAGGCCCCGGCCCTGGCGACGCACTCGTTCCTGCCGGTGATCCAGGCGTATGCCTCGCAGGCCGGTGTCGCCGTGGACATCCGCGACATCTCGCTGGCCGGGCGCATCATCGCCCACTTCCCGGAGTACCTGAACGAGGACCAGCGCGTCCCGGACGCCCTGGCCGAGCTGGGCGACCTGGCCAAGACGCCCGAGGCGAACATCGTCAAGCTGCCGAACATCTCGGCGTCGATCCCGCAGCTGAAGGCCGCCGTCGCCGAGCTCCAGGGCAAGGGCTACGCGCTGCCGGCCTACCCGGACGACCCGAAGACCGACGAGGAGCGCGAGATCCGCGCCCGCTACGACAAGATCAAGGGTTCCGCCGTGAACCCGGTCCTGCGTGAGGGCAACTCGGACCGCCGCGCCCCCGCCTCGGTGAAGAACTACGCCAAGACCCACCCGCACCGCATGGGCGCCTGGACCTCCGAGTCCAGGACCAATGTGACCACCATGGGCGAGAACGACTTCCGCTCCACCGAGAAGTCCGTGGTGATCTCCGAGGCCGGCGCCCTGAAGATCGAGCTGGTCGCCGAGGACGGCACCACCACCGTGCTCAAGGACTCCGTACCGGTCCTGGCGGGCGAGGTCGTCGACGCCTCGGTGCTGCACGTCGCCCAGCTCAACGACTTCCTGGCCGCACAGATCGCCCGCGCCAAGCAGGAGGGCGTCCTGTTCTCCGTGCACCTCAAGGCCACGATGATGAAGGTCTCCGACCCGATCATCTTCGGTCACGTGGTGCGCGTCTTCTTCCCGAAGACGTTCGCGAAGTACGGCCAGACCCTCAAGGCGGCCGGCCTCAGCGCGAACGACGGTCTCGGGGGCATCCTCAAGGGCCTGGAGAACCTCCCCGAGGGTGCCGAGATCAAGGCCTCCTTCGACGCCGAGATCGCCGAGGGCCCGGCCCTGGCGATGGTCGACTCCGACAAGGGCATCACCAACCTGCACGTGCCCTCCGACGTCATCATCGACGCCTCGATGCCGGCCATGATCCGCACCTCCGGCCACATGTGGGGCCCGGACGGCGAGGAGGCCGACACCCTCGCGGTCATCCCGGACTCCTCCTACGCCGGTGTCTACCAGGCCGTGATCGAGGACTGCCGCGCCAACGGCGCCTTCGACCCGTCCACCATGGGCTCGGTCCCGAACGTGGGCCTGATGGCGCAGAAGGCCGAGGAGTACGGCTCCCACGACAAGACCTTCGAGATCGCCACCACCGGCACGGTCCGCCTGGTCGACGCGGCCGGCAACGTCGTGATCGAGCAGCCGGTCGCCGCCGGTGACATCTTCCGCGCCTGCCAGACCAAGGACGCGCCGATCAAGGACTGGGTGAAGCTGGCCGTCACCCGCGCCCGCGCCACCGGCGACCCGGCCGTCTTCTGGCTGGACGAGGGCCGTGCGCACGACGCGCAGCTCATCGCCAAGGTCAAGCAGTACCTGGCCGAGCACGACACCGAGGGCCTGGACATCAGGATCCTGGCGCCGGTCGAGGCCACCAAGCTGTCGGTGGAGCGCATCCGCCGCGGCGAGAACACCATCTCCGTCACCGGCAACGTGCTCCGTGACTACCTGACCGACCTCTTCCCGATCCTGGAGCTGGGCACCAGCGCCAAGATGCTCTCGGTCGTCCCGCTGATGGCGGGCGGCGGCCTGTTCGAGACGGGTGCCGGCGGCAGCGCGCCGAAGCACGTCCAGCAGCTGGTCAAGGAGAACTACCTGCGCTGGGACTCGCTCGGCGAGTTCTTCGCGCTGGTCCCCTCCTTCGAGCAGTACGCCACGGCCACCGGCAACGCCCGCGCCCAGGTGCTCGCCGACACCCTCGATCGCGCCACGGCGACCTTCCTCAACGAGGACAAGTCCCCGACCCGTCGCGTCGGCGGCATCGACAACCGCGGCAGCCACTTCTACCTGTCCCTGTACTGGGCGCAGGAGTTGGCCAAGCAGACCGACGACGCCGAGCTCGCCAAGGCGTTCGCGTCGTTCGCCGAGACGCTCACCGCCAACGAGCAGCAGATCGTCGACGAGCTGCTCGCCGTCCAGGGCTCCCCGGCCGACATCGGCGGCTACTACCAGCCCGAGAAGGCCAAGGCGGACGCGGTCATGCGCCCGTCGGCGACCTGGAACGCGGCGCTCGCGGCCCTCTGAGCCGACCTCCCGGTCCCCAGGGGCCCGGATGAAGTCTCCGCCCCGGCAGGCGCCCGCCCGCCGGGGCGGAGCCATGTCCGGCCCCCGTGGCGCGCGTATGTCGTTCGTGAAGTCCGCGTGTCTCGTGCGGCGCGCGGCCGGTCCATCGGGACCGGACAGGTGGGCGGCCTGATCCGGGAGCTGCTGGGCCCGTCGTCGATGTGACACCTTGATCCTGCACCCCGCCACCGACCACACCCCGGGAGCCGCCCGTGTCCGAGCCGTCGTACGAACTGCTGCCCGGCGCCGCCGAGTCGCCCGTGATCCTGCATGTGCCGCACTCCGCGCGGGCGGTCCCGGCCGGCGTGCGCGCGGACATCGTGCTCGACGACGCGGCGCTGGAGCGGGAGCTGGACCACATCACGGACGCGCACACGGCCGAGCTCGCGGAGGCGGCGGCCGGGCTCGCCGGGGTGACCCCCTGGCGGTTCGTCAACCGGCTGTCCCGGCTGGTGGTGGATCCGGAGCGGTTTCCGGACGAGCGGGAGGAGATGCTCGCCGTCGGGATGGGGGCCGTGTACACGCGGACCACGCACCGGGGCGTGCTGCGGGACGAGCCGTTCGATCCCGGGCCGTTGGTCGCGCGGTACTTCCGGCCGTACGCCCGGGCGATGACGGAAGCGGTCGCCGGGCGGCTGGCGACGACCGGGCGGGCGGTGGTGATCGACGTGCACTCCTATCCGAGCCGGGCGCTGCCCTACGAGCTGCACGGGGCGGGGCCGCGGCCGCCGGTGTGTCTGGGCACGGACGGCTTCCACACGCCGGCCGAGCTGACAGCGGCGGCCCGCGAGGCCTTCGCGGGGTGCGGGGAGACGGGGCTGGACAGCCCGTTCGGCGGGGCCTACGTGCCGCTGGAGTTCTACGGGGCGGACGCGCGGGTCGGCGCCCTGATGATCGAGATCCGGCGGGACCTCTACATGACCGAGCCGGGCGGTCCGGCGGGGGCGGGAGCCGACCGGCTCGCCACCGCCCTCGCCGTGCTCGTGGACTCCGTCGCCGGCTGACCCTCCGGCTGGAGCATTCCCGCAGGACACGTGGTGAGGGCCGTACGACCGTGGAGGCATGACCACGGAGATGACCGCGCCCACGACCACGGAGCCGGCCGAGCTCACGACGACGGAACCGCCCCCGCCCCCCATGACGGAGCCGGCCCCGCCCGTGTGCCCGGCGGCGCCGCCCGTACGGGACTGGCCCGCGTACGACCTGGAGGGGACCGAGTTCGACCCGATCCTCGCCGCGCTGATGCGGGAAGCGCCGGTGACGCGGATCCGGTTGCCGTTCGGCGAGGGCTGGGCGTGGCTCGCCACCCGGTACGAGGACGTCCGGACCGTCACCAACGACCCGAGGTTCAGCCGTACCGAGGTCACCCGGCGCCAGGTGACCCGGCTCGCCCCGCACTTCCAGCCCCGTCCGGGCTCGCTGGCCTGGGCCGACCAGCCCGACCACAACCGGCTGCGCAAGCCGGTCGCCGGTGCTTTCACGGTCGGCGCGATGAGGCGGCTGCGGCCCCGGGCGCAGGAGATCCTCGACGAACTGGTCGACGGGGTGGTGCGGGAGGGGCCGCCCGCCGATCTGGTCGAGCGGGTCCTTGAGCCGTTCCCGATCACCGTGGTCAGTGAGGTGATGGGGGTGCCGGAGGCCGACCGGGAGCGGGTGCACGCCTGGACCCGGCAGATCATCTCCACCTCGGGCGGGGTCGAGGCCGCCGAAGCGGCCAAGCAGGGGCTGTACGGGTGGATCACCCAGACGGTACGCGCGCGGGCCGGCAGCCCGGGCGCCGACGTGTACTCGCTGCTCGGGGGTGCGGTGGCCCGGGGCGAGATCGGCGAGGAGGAGGCCGTCGGGCTGGCCGGTCCGCTGCAGATCGGCGGTGAGGCGGTCACCCACAACTGCGGCCAGATGCTGTACCTGATGCTCACCCGGCCGGAGCTGCTGGCACACCTGCGGGAGCGGCCGGGTGAGCGCGGGCCGGTCCTTGACGAGCTGCTGCGCTGGATCCCGCACCGCAGCACGGTCGGGCTGGCCCGGATCGCCCTGGAGGACGTCGAGCTGGGTGACGGCACCCGGATCGCGGCCGGCGATCCGGTGTACGTCTCCTACCTCGCCGCCAACCGCGACCCGGCCGTCTTCCCCGATCCGGACGGTATCGTCCCGGACCGCGAGCCCAATCCGCATCTCGCCTTCGGTAACGGCCCGCACTACTGCACGGGCGCGGTCCTCGCCCGGCTGCAGACGGAGCTGTTGGTCGACACCCTCCTCGACCGGCTGCCGGGGCTGCGGCTCGCGGTGCCGGCCGAGGACGTGGAGTGGCGCCGCCGGACGATGATCCGGGGGCCGCGGACCCTGCCCGTCGCCTGGTGAGACGGCGCCGGGCTCAGGCCCGCAGCCACTCCGTGACGATCACGTCCCCGCCGGTCCGCAGCCGGAGCGCGAACGGGCCGGCGGGCGGGGTGTCACTGGCGAAGCGGCCCATGCCGTCGGCCGTGAGCGGGCGGACCGCCGCCGGACCGCCGAGCACCTCGATCCGCGCGGACTGCGGGGGCAGCACCTGGCCCAGCAGTCCCTCGTCGGTGACCTCGATGTCCACGGTGAGATCGCCCGCCTGGAAGGTCAGCATCCGCGGTGGCGCCTCGGCCCCTCTGACCGGGATGGCGTCGACCAGGGAGTCGAAGGTCAGCTCGGCGACCCGGGCGTCCAGGTCGTGCAGCACATAGGCGTCCATGGCCAGTTGGAGCAGCCCGGCCGGGAGCGGGTCGAGGACTGCGGCCGCCTGACGCAGCTCCTCCTCCAGGAGGTCCGCGTCGAAGTCGGTGCCGTCCAGGTCCTCTTCCACCGGGAACCCGTCGTCGCTCATACCGCCCCCCTCGCGTCCAGCCGGGCCCGCAGCCGGCGCAGACAGCGCTGGCGCAGCGGGCCGATACTGCCCACCGCGATCCCCAGCGCCACGGACACCTCGACATAGCTGGGCGGCGGTGAGGCCATCAGGACCCGCAGCAACTGCCTGCACCGGTCGCCGAGTTCCTCGAACTCCTGCCACAGCAGACGGATCCGCTCGGCCTCGTCCGCCCGGTCCTCCGCGTCGATCAGCGACTGTTCGGGCGTACGGTCGTCGCTGACCCGGTCCAGGACCTGCGGATCGTCGGTCGGCAGCAGCCGGGTCAGCCCGCGGATCACCTTCAGGCACTCGTTGCGTGCCGTGCTGGCCAGCCAGGAGCCCGCCTTGTCGGGCTCCCGGATCCGGCCCAGGTGCTGGGCGAAACGGAACCACACGGTCTGGTACACCTCGTGCCCGTCGGCGTCGGAGAGCCGATGCGCGCGCACCACTGACCACACCAGTGGGCTCAGCCCTTCCACGAGCGCCTTCCAGGCCGCCGCGTCGCCGTCGACGGCGGACTGGACCAGCGCGCCGACCTCTGCTCGGTCCACGGTCCCACCCCTCGTGTACGGCAAGTCATCGTACGCCGTGGAGGGGAGTGTTCCGGAACTCAGGCCGTCGTAGCCAGCCTGACGACCGGGACCGGCTGCCAGCTCGCCGGGCGGAGCGCCGGTACGGCGGTGCCACGCACCTCGGCGTACTCCGAGATGTTCTCCAGGAGCCGGGTGCCCGCCGTACGCGGGTCGGACTCCTTGTGCGTGGTCATCCGGTCGGCGACGAGGCCGGCCACGATGGGGGTGGCGAACGATGTTCCGCTCCACTGTGCGAACCCTTCGAACATCACTTGGTCCGGTTTGCCGGGGCCGGTCGTCCCGGTGTCGGTCAACACGCCTGTGTGGCGCGGGTACTGGCAGGTGCAGGCGTAGGTGAAGCCGAACCGGCAGGCCTCGTAGGTGGTGTGCTGGTACACGTACGGCACGGGTGCGTCGAAGCCGGCCAGGGCGCCGATGAGCTGCTCGCCGGGGGCGTAGACCTTGACCCAGCTGCCGTGGTTGGTGAAGCAGGCGCCGTACTCGCCGTCGCTGCGCAGCGCGCCGACCGAGAGAACGGCGTTCCCGTAGCCGGACAGGCCGGCACAGGCGGCGGGCCAGAAGGAGGTGGCGCTGCCGTTGTTGCCGGCGGCGGCGACGAGCAGGGTCGACTGCTCGCGCAGGGCGTCCATGAAGGCCTCGACGGCGAGCAGTCCGTCGGCGCTGCCGTTCGGGGTGCCGGCGGAGAGGCTGATGACGTCCGGCCAGCCGTGCTGGTCGACCGCCTCGAAGAGCTTGCCGCCGAACTCGGACTCCAGGATGGCGCCCGCGTCGTTCATGGTGTTGGTGACGGTGATGTCCGTGTTCGGGGCGAGGGCGGCGATGAGACCGGCGATGAACGTGCCGTGACCGACGTACTGCTGAAGGACACCGTCGGCGCCGGTCTCGGCGAGCTGCGGGTCGCCCTGGACGCGGTCGAGGAGCGGGTAGGAGCGGTAGTCGTGCACCAGACCGGTGTCCATCACCAGGACGCTGACGGCGGTGTCCGGGTCGTAACTCCCCGCCACGGGCTGCGGGTTGGGGGTCTGGGTGAGCAGAGCCGGGAGCGGTTCGCAGGGGTTGCAGGAGTTGGCGTTCGTGGTGGACACCACGTGGTTGCGGCTGACCAGGCGGCGGCCGGTACGGCCCTCCGCCTCCCGCAGGGCGCGCAGCGCGTGCCCGACGGCGCGGTCGCCGGTGCGGTCGCCGTGGTTCGGGTCGCCGACCCGGATGCGGGTGACGCCGGTGCGGTTGGTCTCCGGGCCCGCCCTGAGCACGTGGTCGGCGACCAGGCCCGTGGTCGCGGTGAAGTGGGCCCGCACGGTGTCCTCGACGACCCGTGCCTCCTCGCCGTCGCGGGCGAGGACCACCCCCTTCTCGTACAGGAACTCGGCGGCGTCGTCCGGCCCCATCGCCAGTGGTACGTCCGGCATGGAACGCTGGATCTGATCGAACTGCTCATGGAATCGCTGAGGTGCCATGGCCTGTCCTCCCCCGGTAACGGCGTTCTTCAGTCAGATTCACGGGCCCGCCGCTTGATACAGCGTCAAACCTGTGGGGCATGTATGCCCAGGCCACTACCATCCGAGGGGTGACTGCGCGAAGCGAATCGGTAACGGAGCTCCTGCCGATGGTGTTCGCCGCCCCCGGTGAGGCCCTGGCGCGGGCCGAACGCGTCCTCCAGTCCGATCCGTCGCCGCTGGACGCGTCCGTCGCCCACCAGGTCATCGGCATCTGGCAGCGGGACTTCGGGGACCTTGCCGTGGCCCTCGGCCATCTGCGGCGCGCCCGGGACTTCGCGGCCCGAGCGGACTCGGCGGAGCGGGAGGCGGATGTCCTCGGCACCCTCGGAGTCGCCCTGGTGCATGCGGGGCGCACGCGACAGGGACTGGCCGCGTTGGACCGGGGGGTGGCCCGGGGCAACGGGCACACCCGGGCGCGGGTGCTGTACCGGCGGGCGTTCGCCTCGTGGGTGCTGGGCCGTCACAAGGAGGCACTGGAGGACCTGCGGCGGGCGATACCGGTGCTGCGGCAGGCCGATGACGTCATCTGGACCGCGCGGGCGCTGAGCGTGCGGGCCACCGTGCATCTGGCGGTGGGTGCGGTGGAGCGGGCGGACGCGGACTTCACGGCGGCGGAGCTGCTGTGGGAGACGACGGGCCAGGAGCACGACAAGGCGGTCGCCGTGGAGAACCGGGGCCTGGCCGCGTACCGGTCCGGCGACATCCCGGCGGCGCTGCGGCTGTTGGCCGCGGCCAAGGAGCGGTACGCCGAGCTGGACACCCCGCCGTTCATGCTCTACATCACGCGCTGCGAGGTGCTGATGGCGGCCGGGCTCGCCCCCGAGGCGCTGGCCGAGGCGGACGCGGCGATCGCGGCCCTGGACCGGATCGGCGGGCAGTCCACCCGCAAGGCCGAGCTGCTGCTGACCGCCGCCCGGGCCGCGCGCTCGGCGGGGGACGCCCAGACCGCGATCGCCCGTGCCGCCGTCGCCGTTCGGCTCTTCTCGGGGCAGCGGCGCAGCTGGTGGGAGACGCATGCCCGGCTGGTGCTGATCGAGGCGCGGGTGGCGGGCGGCGCCGCTTCGGGGCGGCTGGTGCAGGACGCGGCGGCGGTCGCCGAGCAGCTGGCGTCCTTCGGGGCGCCGGCCGCGCCGGAGGCCTCGCTGCTCGCCGGGCGGATCGCGCTGGCGCTGGGCTGGACGGCGGACGCGGAACGGCATCTCGCGGTGGCCGCGCGCAGCAGGCACGGCGGACCGCCGCTGGCGCGGATGACCGGCTGGGCGGCGCAGGCGCTGCGCGCCCGGGCGGCCGGTTCCCGGCGGGGCGTGCTGGAGGCCTGCCGGCGCGGCCTGGACGTCCTCGACGACCACCGGATGACGCTGGGCGCCTCGGAGTTGCGGGCCCGGGCCACCGCGCAGGGCGCGGAGCTTGCCGCGCTGGCCCAGCAGGCGAGCCTGGCGCACGGCGGACCGCGCCGGCTGCTGGAGTGGAGCGAACGCTGGCGGGCCACGGTCCTGTCCACTCCCCCGACCCGGCCGCCCGCCGACCCGGCCCTGCTCACCTCGCTCACCGCGTTCCGTGAGATCGCGTCCCGCGCGGAGGACGCCCGCAGGCAGGGCCGCCCGGTGCCCGCCCTGGAACGCGAACAGCGCCGTCTGGAAAGGGAGATACGCTCCCGCACCCACCACATCCGCGGCGACGCGCCCGGCGAGGGCGACCGCTTCGATACGGCCCGGCTGCTCGACCGGCTCGGCGACGCCCGCCTGGCCGAACTCGCCGTCCTGGACGGGCGGGTGCACATCCTGCTGTGCGGGCAGGGCCGGGTACGGCGCTTCGAAGGCGGCCCGCTGGCGGAGGCCGTCGCCGAGGCGGAGCACGTCCAGGCGGGGCTGCGGCGGCTCGCGCATCCGGGGGCGGAGGGGCGGCTCGCGGTGGTCGAGGCCGCCGGGCGGCGGTTGGAGGAGCTGCTGCTGGGCGCGGCCGCGGACCAACTCGGCTCGGGGCCGGTGGTGATCGTCCCGCCGGGGGCGCTGCACCGGGTGCCGTGGGCCCTGCTGCCGTCCCTGCGGGAGCGGGTGCTCAGCGTGTCGCCGTCGGCGGGGAGCTGGCTGCGGGCCCGGGAGACCGAGCCGCCGCCGGGCGGCCGCCATGTGCTGGTCCGCGGGCCGGGACTGGCGACCGGGGGCGCGGAGGTGCCCGAGGTGGCGGGCCGGTACGCGACGGCACGGATCCTTGAACACGACGAGGCCCACGTCCCGCGTGTGCTCGAAGAGTTGGACGGGGCGACGCTGGCGCACATCGCGGCGCACGGCACCTTCCGCGCCGACAGCCCGCTCTTCTCCTCGCTGCGCATGGCCGACGGCCCGCTGATCGTCCACGACTTCGAGCGCCTCGCCCGCAGCCCCTACCGGATCATCCTCTCCAGCTGCGACACCGCCCGCCTCGCCTCGGTCGGCGCCGACGAACTCCTCGGCCTGGTCACGGCGTTGCTGCCGCTGGGCACGGCCGGCGTGGTGGCGAGCAGTGCGCCCGTCAACGACGCGGCCGTGGTCCCTCTGATGCTGGGCCTGCACAAGGGCCTGGGCGCCGGCCTGTCACTGGCGGAGGCACTGCGGGACGCCCGGGCCGCCCTGCCGGGCGACACGGTCCACCAGGCGACGGGGTGGGCGTTCGCGGCCTTCGGGGCGGCGTGAGCGGACCGCGGTTGCGGCTCGGCGGGGGCGCGGCGAAGGACCGTCGTGCGGCGCCGTCGTGGCTGGTCGCGCAGTTCCCCGCGCCCCTTTGGGGCGCTGGAGCGTTCACGCCGTTTTCTGCTCGGGCTGTTCCACCAGCCACGGCAGTGCCGCCCGGTCGCTCGCGCCGAGGCGGGTGTACGCGCTGTAGAGGTGATTGCCCACCGTGCGTACGGACAGGGTCAGCCGCTCGGCGATCTGGCGGTTGCTCAGGCCGGTCGCGGCGAGCGTGACGATCTGCCGCTGCCGGGCGGTGAGTTCACCGAGGACCAGGCCGGACAGGGCCGGGGTGCGGGCGCCCTGGCAGCGGCGAGCGAGGGCGACGGCGCGGGTGCGGGACATCCGGGCGGCCCGCGGGTCCCGGTGCGCGCGGACCGCCTGGGCGTGCGCCTCCGCCGCGAACAGCAGCAGTCCGCGCTCGGCCAGCGCCTCGGCGGCCCGGTCCAGGGCGGGCCCGTCGCCCCGCGCGAGGGCCTCCGCGTGCCGTGCCAGGACGCCGTCCAGCCGCCCGGCGGCCCCCGCCGGCTCCCCCAGCCGTACTGCGCCGTAGTGCGCGAGACCCCCGTCCCCGCGCACTACGGCAGCTTCTCCCGCCTCGGCGGCGGCACAGGCGAGTTCGGTACGGCAGGAGGCGTCGCCCGGCGCCGTCCGCAGTCCCTCCCTCGCCCACGCCGCCGCCTCTCGCAGCTCCCCCCGAAGCCGCGAGTACCGGGCACGCACGGCCGCGTACCCGGGCGGTACGGGCAGGCCTCCCGACGCCAGCCACTCCCCCACCGGGGCCGGCACCTCCCGTACGTTCAACTGGTCCACGGATGTCGCGAGTTGCTCTTGCTCGTCCTTCAGGGCGGGCTCGCACTGGCTCGGGGTGCGGGCCAGGCGGCGAGACCGGAGCCGGCCCGCTCGGGCGCGCAGGGCGGGGCCGTGCAGCGGGTGGGCCAGGCGGACCGCGCCCCGGTCGTCGACATGGATCAGGCCGTCCGTCTCCAGCCGTTCGAGGATGCCGAGGTCGAGGCCCTCGTCGAGGTGGGGCGGCAGCGGCTCGGCGAAGGCGAGCCGTTCGAGGGCGTCGCGTTCGCCGGGGTCCAAACGGTCCAGAAGGGGCGCGATACGGTCCCGTACGGTCGCGGTCAGCGGCAGCGGGCCGTGCCAGGCCCATGCGCCGGTGTCCGGCACCCGGGTCAGCGCACCGGACTCGCGCAGCGCGCCGTGCAGCTCCCGCAGCAGCCGCAGATCGCCCCGGCACACCCGGTGCAGCCGGCGCACGGTGAGCGGCTCCAGGCCGCCGCCGGCGAGCAGTTGGGCCGTCTCGTCGTACGGGAGCGGCTCCAGGGCGAGATGGGTGAGCAGTTCCCCGGTCCACAGCCGGGAGACCGCGCCGGGGCGGGGTGCCGGGTCGGCGGCGGCCACCACGAGCCGGGTCCGGCCGTGCACGGCGAGCTGGTGGACGAGGGCGGCCGAGGCCTCGTCGAGGAGGTGGGCGTCGTCGACGACGAGGAGCCGTACCCCCGCGAGGTGCTGGATCGCGCCGGGCAGTGAGAGCCGGCCGGGGAGCAGGTGCGCGAACGCCGCGAACGGTAGGGCGGAGGTCTCGGGGGTGCCGGTCACGCGGACACAGTCGGTGCCCCGCACCGCCTCCGTGATCAGCCGGGTCTTGCCGCCGCCGGCCGGGCCGGTCACCACGACACCCTGCCGGCCGATGCCCAGTGACCGCCTGACCAGCTCCAGTTCGTCCTCCCGGCCGGTGAACGGCCAAGGGAGTTCGAGGGTCCGCGCGTCCTGTTCGTAACTCGTCACGTGAGTATGAGTCGCGTTACTCAGCTCTGATACAGGGGGACTTGAGTAGCTCCCGACTCAGGCGTCCGGCCGGGCGGAACGGCAGTCTGGGCGCATGACCCGACGCTACTGCTCGCTTCCGCGGCAGTCGGACCCGGCGTTCGCCCCGGGGCTGGCCGCCGAGCGGCTGAGCGCGCTGGTCGGCGGGCGGCGGATGTGGGTCAACGGCACCACCCTGCACTACTACTTCTTCGACGCCGACACCGACGCCTCGGTGATTCCGGTCCCGGGGACCGGGGAGACCCGCCGGGTGCCGTGGGCCGGGGCCAAGGAGCAGCGGGACGTGGTGCGCGAGTGCTTCCGGGAGTGGCGGGACCTGGGCATCGGGGTGATGTTCGCCGAGGTCTCCGACCGGTGCGAGGCCGAGCTGCGGATCGGCTTCCAGCTGGGCGACGGCTCCTGGTCGGCGGTCGGCCGGGACGCGCTCTCGGTGGGCGCGGGCGAGCGCACCATGAACCTGGGCTGGGACCTGACCGAGCCCGGCGGGCGCTGGACGGCCCTGCACGAGATCGGGCACGCGCTCGGGATGCGGCACGAGCACCAGAGTCCGTTCGCCGGTGTCCACTGGGACGACGAGGCGGTCTACACCGACCTCGCCGGACCGCCGAACCACTGGAGCCGGGACAGGACGGACTTCAACATCCTGCGCAGGCTGGACCCGGCCGAGGCCAACGGCTCGGTGTGGGACCCGCAGTCCGTGATGCAGTACCCCTTCGGCCCGGGGCTGATCCTGGAGCCGGAGCAGTACCACAGCGGTCTGTACCCGCCGGGCTCGCTGTCCCCGGCCGACAAGGAGTTCGTGCTCCGCTGGTACCCGCCCGCCGAGGCCCCGGCCACGCTGGTGCCGTTCCGCTCGGCGCCGCTCGGCCTCGGCCCGGGCGAGCAGGCGGACTTCGCCGTGGAGCCGCCGGAGACCCGCGTGTACAGCGTGGGCACCTTCGGAGAGAGCGACTCCGTCGTCGTGGTCTTCGAGGAGCGCGACGGGGAACCGCGCTACCTCGCCGGCCACGACGACGGGGGCACCCCGCACAACACCGGGATCAGGGTCCGGCTCGTCAAGGGCCGCCGCTACTTCGTCCGCGTCCGTCTCCATTCCACGTGGGGGTCGGGGGAGACAGCGGTCATGTGCTGGTGACACCGGCACACGACCGAGACGCGGAGGTCGGACCACTGTCCGACACCGGGGGAAGCGGTCGCGGCACGTAGCCTTCGGGGGAGGGATACGTGCCGCGGCCATACCGGACACGCTCCGGATACCCACGCAGGGGCGCGGGGAACTGCGCGACCAGCCCCCACGCACCCGCGCCCGGCAGCGCACCGCCCCACCCCTCCCGCTAGCCGCCCAACTCCAGCGGCCGCGAAGGGTCCTTGGACCACTCCTCCAGCGAACCGTCGTACACGGACACGTCCTCACGGCCCAGCAGCGTGAGCGCAAGCGCCGCCCCCGCCGCCGAGATCCCCCCGCCGCAGTAGAGCACCACCGGCGAGGCATCACCCAACTCCCGCACCTTCGCTTCGAGTTCGGCGGCCGGCAGCCCCCGCCCAGGCAGGCTCACACTCCCCGGAATATGCCCCCGCCGGCTGTACCGGGTGGGCACGTTCCCGGCGTAACCCCCGGAGGGCAACGCACACACCAGCACCCCGGGCCGCTCCCCCCTGCTGATCGCCGCCACCTCCTCGATGTCCGACCAGAGCTCGGCCCTCGGCACCGGCGTCACCGGTACGGCGACCGCGGGCTCGGAGACGTCGTCCCCCGTGGCCACCGGCCGCCCCGCGGCCTCCCACGCGGCCAGGCCGCCGTCCAGTACCGCGGCCGGGACCGAGATCGCGCGCAGCATCCACCACAGCCGGGCGGCCCAGATACCGCCGCCGGTGTCGTAGGCGACGACCTCGGCCCCCTCCCCGACGCCCAGCCGCGCCAGCGCGGCGGCCAGCGCGTCCGGTGCCGGAACGGCGAAGTGGTACGGCGCGCCGGGGTCGGAGAGGTCGCCGGTGAGGTCGGCGTGGCGGGAGCCGGGGACATGGCGCTCGGCCCAGCCGGCGCGGCCGGAGGCGGAGCGGTGGTCGCCGTCGTGGCGGGGCGAGGGCAGCAGCGCGGTGGCGTCGAGGACGACCAGCCGCGGGTCGTCCAGGTGGGTCGCGAGCCAGTCGGCGTCGACCAGGGGGCCGGGGAGCAGGGTGGTCATGGCCGCCGATCGTACGCCTGTGACCTGGATGTCTCACTTACTGGGCAACGGGGTCCCACATTTCGGATACGGCTTGCGCGGCATGCGGGAGCTGCGGTTATGGTTTCGGCCATCTACGCGGGAGCCCCTCCCCGACCGGGCTGAGAGGGCGTCTGGGATCCGTTCGCCGAGCGCGGGCGCGATCCCCATGGGGACGCCGACCGCACCAGAAGCGCTTTGCGCCCCGCGTAGGAGTCCACGTGTCCACAGCAGTAGAGCCGCAGTCCCCGGTGCCCGACCACGCTGCCCGCTCCTGTTGTTGTCGCACCTGCTGTCGCCGGTCCCGCTGACCGCCGCCTCCCGCATCCCGCTCATCCCCGCGCGCCCGCGCACGCCATCTTCGGAGTACCCCCATGCCGCACATACGGGTCATGCTCGACTATTTCCATCCATGGCCCAATTCCGCCGGTCTCTACGTCGCCCGTGCCCACGGCTGGTACGCGGCCGCGGGGCTTGACGTCGAACTGGTGGTGCAGGATCCGGGGCGCGGGGACACGCTGGAGTACCTGGCCCGGGGCGAGGTGGACTTCGGGATCTTCCCGCCGAACCGGCTGCTCGACCGCCGGGCGGCGCTCGGCCAGCCGCTGGTCGCGGTCGCCGCGATCAACCACCGCGGTCTGGAGGCGATCCAGACCACGACCTCGACCGGCATCAGCCGCCCCCGCGACCTGGCCGGCCGTCGTCTCGCCTTCAACCCGACCCCGCGCGGGCGGGCCATGGTCCGCCATCTGGTGGCGGCGGACGGCGGCGACCCGGACGCGGTGATCACGGTCGACGCGGGCGCCCGCGAGCTGACCGTGGACGACATCGAGGCGGGCGAGGCGGACGCGACCTTCGGCAACTACTGGTCCTGGGACGCCCTGCGCGGCGACCTGCCCGAGCGGCGGCGCCTGACCTGGCCGGTCGACGAGATCGGCGCACCCCGCTACCACAGCTATCTGCTCGGCACGAGCGAGCGGCTGCGCGACGAGCAGCCGGCCCTGGTGCGGGACTTCCTGACCGTGACGGCCCGCGGATACGCCACCGCCGCCGGGGAGCCCGACGCCACCCTGGAGATGCTGGAGCGGGTCATCCCGTACTTCCCGCGCCCGCTCATCGCCCGCTCCCTCGCCCTGATCGCGCCCACGTGGACCGATCCGCAGGGGCGCTGGGGTGTGATCGACGAGAGCCGTATGGGTCCCTACGCGCACTGGCTCGCCGAGAACGGTGCCATCGCGCACGACCACGACTGGCACCGGTCGTTCACCAACAGCCTGCTGGACGTGACCGCATGACCCTGCTCACCCGGCGGCTCGCCGTCGACTTCAAGCGGGTGGACAGCGCGCTGTGTCGGGCCTGACCGCCCCGCACCGCCGCCCGGCTTCCCTCCCCTCCCCGTACGAAGGACCCCTCCAGCATGCTCCGCCGCACCGCGCTGTCGGCCCTGGCCGCCACGACACTGCTCGCCGTCACCACCGCCTGCTCGGCCGACGCCGACTCCTCGGCCGCCGCCAAGGACGGCACCACCACCGTCACCCTGGCCCTGGACTGGACCCCCAACACCAACCACACGGGGATCTACGTCGCCCAGGCCAAGGGCTGGTTCAAGGACGCCGGTATCAACCTGAGGATCATCCCCTACGGCTCGACCGCGCCCGAGACCCTGATCGCCAACCACAAGGCCGACTTCGGCATCTCCTACCAGGAGGGTGTCACCACGGCCCGCGCCGCCGGCCAGGACATCACCTCCGCCTACGCCGTCACCCAGAAGACGGACGTGACCGTCTCGGTGCGCGCCGACCGCACCGACATCACCTCGCCGAAGGACCTGGACGGCAAGACGTACGCCGGGTTCGGCGCCCCCTACGAGAAGCCGCTGCTCCAGAAGGTGATCAAGAACGCGGGCGGCACGGGTGACTTCAAGCAGGTCACCCTCAACACCTCGGCGTACGCGGCGCTGTACGCGGGCAAGGCGGACTTCGCGATGCCGATGCCGACCTGGGAGGGCCTGGAGGCCAAGCTCAGCGGGAAGCCGCTGAAGGACTTCCAGCTCTCCGACTACGGCTTCCCGGCGATCTACTCCACGCTGATCGCGTCCTCCGACCAGTTCCTGAAGAAGAACCCGGCGGTGGCGAAGAAGTTCCTGGCCGCCGTCGACAAGGGCTACCGCTACGCGGCGGACGACCCCGACCGGGCCGCCGACCTGCTCATCGCCGCCAACAAGAGCGTGCTCACCAACACGAAGCTGGTGAAGGAGAGTTCGGAGCTGCTGGCCAAGGAGTACTACAAGGCGGCCGACGGCACGACCGGCACCCAGAGCGCCGCGCGCTGGAAGGCCTTCGCCGACTTCGAGTACGGCGCCGGGCTGCTCGTCGACGCGAACGGCAAGAAGCTGACCAAGGCTCCGGACACCTCGACGTTCTTCACCGACGCCTACCTCCCGGACACCAAGTGAGGTCCGTACTGCGGTCGTTGTGGCCGCCCCTGCTGGTGCTCGCCGTGGTGGTCGGCGGCTGGCAGCTGTACGTGACGGCGGCCGGGGTCGATCCGACCACCCTGCCCTCCCCCGCGCGGGTGGTGGAGCAGGGCTGGCTGAACCGACAGGACCTGTGGGACCAGACGCTGCCCACCCTCCAGGAGACCCTGCTCGGCTTCGCGCTGTCGTTCGCGGCGGCCTGGCTGGTGGCGGTGGTGCTGGACTTCTCCGCCGCCGCCCGCCGGGGCCTGTACCCGCTGCTGGTCGCATCCCAGACGATCCCGATCGTGGCGGTCGCCCCGCTGCTGATCATCTGGTTCGGTTTCGGCCTGCTGCCGAAGATGCTGGTGGTGACGCTGACGACGTTCTTCCCGCTGGCCGCCAATCTGGCGGCGGGCTTCGCGGCGACCGACCGGGAGGCCATGCGGCTGCTGCGCTCGCTCGGCGCCGGGCGCCGGCGGGCGTTCCGGCTGGTGCGGGTGCCGAGCGCGATGCCGTACTTCTTCGCCGGGCTGCGGGTGAGCATCACCTACGCCGTGGTCGGTGCGGTGTTCGCCGAGTACGCGGGCGCCGAGTCGGGGCTCGGGATCTACATGCAGGCGCAGAAGAGCGCGTTCCGGACCGACCTCGTCTTCGCGGCGGTGGCGGTGACGGCCGTGCTGAGCATCGCGCTGTTCGGGGCGACCTATCTGCTGCAGCGGCTGGTGCTGCCCTGGGAACGGAAGGAGCGGCGGCCATGAGCGGTCTCAGCGTCGCGAAGGTGAGCAAGTCGTTCGGGGACCTCGAAGTCCTGCGCGACCTCGACCTCACCGTGGAACCGGGCGAGTTCGCCGCCGTCATCGGGCCGAGCGGCAGCGGCAAGAGCACCCTGTTCAACGTGGTGTCCGGCCTCGACCGGCCCACCTCCGGCCAGGTGCTGGTGGAGGACGAGCCGGCCGGGGTGGCCTCCGGCAAGGTCGCCTACATGCCGCAGAAGGACCTGCTCTTCCCCTGGCGGACGGTCCTCGACAACACCGCGCTGGGCCTGGAGGCGCAGGGGGTGCGCAAGAAGGTGGCGCGGGCGCGGGCCGACGCGCTGTTCGCCGACTTCGGCCTCGACGGCTTCCAGCAGGCGTATCCCTCCCAGCTCAGCGGAGGCATGCGGCAGCGGGCCGCGCTGCTGCGCACGGTGGTGCTGGAGCGGCCGGTGCTGCTCCTCGACGAGCCGTTCGGCGCGCTGGACTCCCTCACCCGCACCGAGATGCAACTGTGGCTGGCCGGCATGTGGCAGCGCCACCGCTGGACGATCGTCCTGGTCACCCACGACATCCGGGAGTCGGTGCTGCTCGCCGACACCGTCCACGTCCTGTCCCCGCGCCCGGCCACCGTGGTCGACCGCGTCGAGGTCCCGCTGTCCCGCCCGCGCGGCGCCGACGACTTCACGGCACCGGAGTTCGCGGCGACGGAACGACGGATCCTGGACGCCCTGCGGGGGACGACGGCGGTGACGGCTCCGTGACCGCGCATCTCGCCCACAGTCTGGGCACCGAGCCGGTGGAGCCGGACTGGCCGCCGCTGACCGACGCCGAGGTGACCGCCGTGACCGGCCCGGCCCGGGTGGTGTGGCGCAGCCCGCGTCCGCTGTCGGCGGCGGCCGTGGTGGAACGGGACGGGCGGCGGCTGTTCGTGAAACGGCACCATGTCTCCGTACGCACCCCGCGGGGCCTGGCGGAGGAACACGCCTTCCTGCGCCATCTGCGGGAGCGCGGGGCGCCGGTGGTGGAGGTCCTGGACCTGGTGGAGCGCGGCGAGTGGACGTACGAGGTGCACTCGGCCGGGAGGGGCACGGATCTGTACCGGGACGCGCTGTCCTGGTCGCCGTTCCGCAGTACGGCCCACGCCAGGGCGGCGGGCGAGGCGCTGGCCCGGCTGCACCTGGCGGCGGAGGGCTTCGCGGCACCGCGCCGGTCACCGCAGCCGCTGGTCGCGTCGTTCACGGTGTTCGCGGCCCCGGACCCGTGGCCCGCGTTGCGGACCTACGTGGCCGAACGCCCGTGCCTGGAAAGGGCGTTGGCGGACTTCCCGTGGCGCGAGGACACCCGTCGCGTCCTGCTCCCGCTCCACGAACGCCTAGCACCCCACCTCCCGGGTCTCGACCCTCTGTGGACCCACAACGACTGGCACGCCTCCAACCTCCTGTGGGGCGAGGACGGCGAGGTCGCCACGGTCCTGGACTTCGGGATGAGCGACCGCACCACCGCGGTGCACGACCTGGCCACGGCCCTGGAACGCAACACCGTGCAGTGGCTCGACCCCGACCGCCCGGTCCAGGCGAAGCACGCGATCGGGCTGCTGCACGGATACCAGTCGGTACGCCCGCTCACCGCGGCCGAATCAGCGGCCCTGCCCGCCCTCCTGCCGCTCGTGCACGCCGAGTTCGCCCTGTCCGAGCTGGACTACTTCCACGGGGTCACCCGGTCCCGGGCGAACGCCCGGCTGGCGTACGAGTACTACGTCGGCCATGCCGAGTGGTTCTCGGGAGCGGTCGGCCACCGGCTCCTTGAGCTGGTGGCCGCGCAGGTGTGAGGCTCAGCGCCGACGCCATTCCGCCGCGAGGAGTTCGTACGAGCGCACCCGGTCGGCCTGGTCGTGGGTGATCGTCGTGATGAGCAACTCGTCGGCGCCGGTGGCCTCCTGGAGCTGCTCCAGGCGGTCGGCGACATGCTGCGGGCTGCCCACGAACTGGGTGTCGAGGCGGTCCTGGACCAGCTCCCGGTCCTCGTCCGTCCAGGCGTGGGCCCGGGCCTCGTCGGGGGTGGGGAAGGGGATGGCTCCCTCGGCGGTGCGGATGCTGCGGACCCAGGCGCCGTAGCCGGTGGCGAGTTCGCGGGCGGTGGCGTCGTCCTCGGCGACCACGACGTCGGCGGACACGCTGACGTACGGCTTGTCGAGGACGTCCGAGGGCTGGAAGTACGACCGGTAGCCGTCCACCGCCTCCAGGACCGTGGCGGGGCTGACGTGGTAGTTGGCGGCGAAGCGCAGGCCCCGGGCACCCGCGACCTGTGCGCTCTCGCCGCCGCTGCTGCCCAGGATCCACAGTTCGAGGTCGGCGCCCTCCCCCGGGACGATGTGCGCCTCGGCGCCGTCCTCGGTGCGATAGGTACCGGCGAGCAGCGCGAGGATGTCGTCGATCTGTTCGGTGTAGTCCTGGGACTCGGCGCCCGGGAGCAGAAGCAGCTTGCGGTGGAGCGCGATCCGCGGGGAGCCGAGGAGGCGGGCGAAGGAGAAGCGGGGCGGGACGACCAGGCCGTTGGGAGCCCGGCCGTCGACCACCGGGGTCGTCGTCGGGCTCTCCGTCTTCTCCCCGGGCTGCCGGCCGCCGGAGCGGCCCAGGCCCAGGTCGAGGCGGCCCGGGTGCAGGGCGTCGAGGAGGCCGAACTCCTCGACGGTGGCGAGCGCGGTGCGGTGTCCGAGCTGTACGGCGCCGGAGCCGAGCCGGATGGTGGAGGTCGCGGCGGCGGTGAGCGCCAGGACGACCGCGGGGGACGTGCCGGCCACGCCCGGGTTGAGGTGGTGCTCGGCGAACCAGTAGCGGGAGTAGCCGAACTCCTCGGTGCGCTGCGCGAGTTCGATGGAGTTGCGCAGGGCGTCGGCAGCCGTGGCACCGCTCGGGACCGGCACCAGGTCGAGGACGCCGAGGGGGATGTCAGACATGTGCGGGCTCCTCGGCGGCCGGGAGTACGGGTGCCCACGGGAACGGTGGGTCGGGGATGTCCTTGCGCAGGACCGGGGCCACCGCCGACTGGAACAGCTCCAGCGAGTCGCGGTGCTGGGTGTCCGTCAGCCCGCCCGCGTCGGCGTGCAGATGCAGGACCGTGTGCCCGAACTGCTCGTGGTAGCGGTGCACCTTCTCGATGACCTGCTGCGGACTGCCGATCAGCGCCGAGCTGCGCTCGACGAAGTCCTCCAGGGTCTCGAAGACCACCGGCAGTCCGGCCCGCCGGAAGAAGGCCAGGTTGGCCTCGAACACCGGGCGGTAGGCGGCCAGCGCCTGCTGGGTGGAGGGCGCCACCAGGAGGCCCGCCGTGCCCGCGCCGACGGCGATGTCCGCCGGGTCGTGGCCGTAGTGCTCCCAGCGTTCCCGGTAGTAGCGGATCAACTCGGCGTAGGGCTCGATGGGGTTGGTGACGTTCGCGGAGAACAGCGGGTCGCCGTAGCGGGCGGCGAGGTCGACGGACTCCTGGCTGGTGGCGCTGCCGTGCCAGACCCGGACCGGCCGCTGGTAGGGGCGCGGCCAGACCTCGGCGTCCGTCAGCTCCGGCCGGAACCGGGTCTTCGCCGTCACCTTGTCCTGCCGCCACAGCTGCTGGAACACCTCGTAGCTCTCGGCGTTGCGGTCCCACTGGTCCTCGGGCGTGACATGGAACAGCTCGCGCTGGGCGGTGCCGTTGCCCTTGCCGATGATCAGGTCGAGGCGGCCCTCGGAGAGGTGGTCGAGGGTGGCGTAGTCCTCGTAGGCGCGGACCGGGTCGAGCAGGCTCAGCGTGGTCACCGCGGTGAAGAGCCGGATGCGCCGGGTGAGCGCGGCGACATGGCTGAGCACCACGGTCGGCGAGGAGGAGATGAACGGCCGCTCGTGCCGCTCCCCCACCCCGAACCCGTCGAAGCCCAGTTCCTCGGCGAGCACGGCGTTGTCGATGACCTCGCGGAACCGTTCGTGGGTGGACTTCTGGGTCCCCGTGACCGGATCCGGGCGGTGCACGATCAGGGTGATCGCCAGGAATCTCACGACGCCACCCGCTCGCCCCGCGGTGCGTCGGGGTGCGCGAGGCCCAGGTGGTCGCGCAGGGTGGGGCCCTCGTAGTCGGTGCGGAAGACGCCCTGTTCCTGGAGGAGGGGTACGACCTTGTCGGCGAAGACGTCGAGGCCGCCCGGTGTGATGTGCGGGACGAGGATGAAGCCGTCGCTGGCGTCCGCCTGGACGTACTCGTTGATGGTGCGGGCGACGGTGGCCGGGGTGCCGATGAAGTTCTGCCGGTTGCCGGTCTCGATGACCAGGTCGCGGATCGACCACTTGTTGGCCGCGGCCAGCTCCCGCCACTCCTGGGCGATGGCCAGCGGGTCGCGGTACATCCGCACCTGCGCCCGGCCGCGCGAGATGTGCTCCGCGCTGACGTCCGGGTCGATCTCGGGCAGCGGGCCCTCCGGGTCGTACGACGACAGGTCCCGGTTCCAGACGAACTCCAGGTGCTTGAGGGCCGTGGCCCCGCTGACCTGCTGGCGGCGCACGTGGCGGGCCAGCTCCGCCGCCTCCTCGTCGGTGTCGCCGAGGATGAAGCTGGCGGCGGGCAGGATCAGCAACTGGTCGTGGCTGCGGCCGTACTTGGCGAGCCGGGACTTCACGTCCGTGTAGAAGGCCTGGCCGCCTTCGAGGGTGGCGTACCGGCTGAAGATCGCGTCGGCGCCGGCGGCGGCGAACTCCCGGCCCTCGTCGGAGTCGCCGGCCTGGAAGATCACCGGGCGGCCCTGCGGGGAGCGCGGCACGTTGAACTGCCCGTGGATGTCGAACTGCTCGCCCTGGTGGACGAAGGAGCCGGCCTTGGCGTCCCGCAGGAAGGTGCCGGTGGCCTGGTCGGCGAGGATCTCGTCGCCGCGCCAGGAGTCGAAGAGCTCGTGCGCGGTGGCGAGGAACTCCTTGGCGCGGGCGTAGCGCTCGTCCTGCGGCAGGAAGCCGCCGCGCCGGAAGTTCTCGCCGGTGAAGGCGTCCCAGGAGGTGACCACGTTCCAGGCGGCCCGGCCGTCGGAGAGGTGGTCGAGGCTGGCGAACTGGCGGGCCACCTCGTAGGGCTCGTTGAACGTGGAGTTGATGGTGCCGGTCAGCCCGAGGTGCTCGGTGACGGCGGCCAGCGCGGTCAGCACCGTGAAGGTGTCGGGGCGGCCGACGACGTCCAGGTCGTATATCTTCCCGCCCTGTTCGCGGAGCCTGAGCCCCTCGGCGAGGAACAGGAAGTCGAACTTGGCGCGTTCGGCGGTCTTCGCGAAGTGCACGAAGGAGCTGAACTCGATGTGGCTGCCGGCGGCCGGGTCGCTCCACACGGTGGTGTTGTTGACGCCGGGGAAGTGCGCGGCCAGGTGGATCTGCTTCAGGGGCTTGCTCATGTCGGGTGCGGTCCCTTCCGGCTCAGGCGGCGGCATAGCGGTTGGCGGGGCGGGCGAGCCCGAGCAGGCCGCGCAGGGTGTCGGCCTCGTAGGCGGTCCGGAAGCGGCCCCGGCGTTGCAGCTCGGGTACCAGGCCCTCGGTGATGCGCGGCAGGTCGTGGCCGAGGACGGCGGGCCGCAGCCGGAAGCCGGTGAGCCCCTCCGCCGCGAACTCCTCCAGCAGGTCCGCGAGTTGGGCTGCCGTACCGGCGAAGATCCGGGCGTCGCTCGTGTACGGCGTCCCGGCCGGCTCGTCCAGGCGCTCCCGGCGGGCGGTCGCCCGGGCCTCGGTGTCGTCGAGGAAGACCACCAGGTCACCGAAGACGTGCAGTGGCTCGACGGCCCGGCCGGCCGCCGCCTGCTCGGCGCGGATCTCGGCGACGATCGCGCGGGCCTGCCCGGAGTCGTGCGGAGTGACGTAGCCGAGGTCGGCCTGCCGGGCCACCAGCCGGTACGGGATCGTCTGATGGGCGAGCGCGGTGACCAGCGGCTGGCCCTGCGGCGGGCGCGGGGTGATGGAGGGGCCCTTGACGCTGAAGTGGCGGCCCTCGAAGTCGATGTAGTGCAGCTTGTCGCGGTCGACGAAGCGCCCGGTGGCCGCGTCGCGGATCTCGGCGTCGTCCTCCCAGCTGTCCCAGAGGCGGCGTACGACCTCCACGTAGTCGGCGGCCTCGTCGAACAGGTCGGCCACCACCGGGCTGTCGTAGGCCTCGATGCGCGGGATCGTACGGCGGCCGAAGTGGCCGGCCTCGTTCGGGCGGGCGGTGATCTGGACGCGCAGGCCGGCGCGGCCGGTGCTGACGTAGTCGAGGGTGGCGATCGCCTTGGAGATGTGGAACGGCTCCGTGTGGGTGGCCACCACCGTCGGCACCAGACCTATGTGGTGGGTGAGGGGTGCGATCCGGGCGGCGATGAGCACGGCGTCGAGGCGGCCGCGCACCTGGTCGGTGCGCTCGTCCGGCTCCAGGAAGTGCGAGGACTGCGGGCCGAGACCGTCCTCGATGGTCACGAAGTCGAGCAGACCGCGCTCGGCCTCGGCGGCCAGGCCGGCCCAGTAGCCGGCGGTGAGCAGGTCGCGGGGGCGGGCGACCGGCTCGCGCCAGGAGGCGGGGTGCCAGCCGGTGCCGTCGAGGGCGACGGCGAGATGCAGGGGAGAACGAGATGAAGGGGATGAAGGAGATGAGGACACAGTGGTGCCTTCCTGGAGGTCCGTACAAGGGCGCGCCGAGGAGAGGGGCGCGGCGAGGACAACGGGTCAGGAACAACAGAGCGCGCCGGCCACGCGCACCAGGTCGATGTGCGGCCGGGAGTGCAGGACGGTACGGCGGCTGGGGCTGAGGACACGTGTCACGTCCCGCACCTCCCGGCCTGCTCCGTGGACATCTCGTCGTGACTCACAACAGCCCGGCGTTCGGGGTTGTTCCCGGGCTGCGCGCCAGCAGGGTGCGGGTGCGCAGCCGCTCGGTGAAGCCGAGGGACTCGTAGAGCCGGATCGCCGTCGCGTTGCCCGCAGCGGCGTGCAGGAACGGCGTGTCACCGCGTTCCCTGATGCCGGCGGCGACGGCGCGCACCAGGCGGGTGGCCAGGCCCCGGCCCCGGTGCCCGGGGTCGGTGCAGACCGCGCTGATTTCCGTCCAGCCGGGCAGCCGCAGCCGCTCCCCCGCCATCGCGATCAGCCGTCCCCGGTGCCGGATGCCGAGGTAGGCGCCCATCTCGACGGTCCGCTTGCGGAACGGGCCGGGCTCGGTGCGGGCTACCAGGTCCAGCATCTCGGGCACGTCGTACGAGCCGAGCCGGACCACCTCGGGATCGGGCTCGGCCCGCAGCCCGGTGTCGACGAACTGGACGCCCACCCCGCCGCCGACCACCTCCCAGCCGGGCGGTGCTTCCTCGACCGGCTTGATCTTCACGGTGGTGCCGGGGCCGACGAGCGTGTGCAGGTCGGCCCAGGCCTCCGGGTCGGTGGGGTCGGCGAGAGCGGCGTAGGCGTAGACGTCGTCGGGGTAGCGGGCGGCCCGGCCGAAGCGCTCGGCGAGGTGGGCGTGCGGACCGGCGAGTGCGGACCAGACGGCGTTGTCCAGGACGCCGCGGGATGCTTCAACGGTCATGGTGGCGTTCTCCCTGACGACCGGTCAGGAGTTGTCCAGCGGCAGCCCGGGCGGGTTGACCTCGGACTTGGCGACGGCCTCGTTGGAGAGGTTGTAGGCGGCCAGCCACTTGGCGTACTGACCGTTCTTGATCAGGTAGTTGATGGCGTCGGCGAGCGGCTTGGCAAGGCCGCTGTCCTTCTTCGCGGTGGCCGCGATCAGCCCTGGAGGCTGGCGCCCGCGCCGGAGTAGGTACCTGCGGTGCGGGTGGCGTTGGGCGTGTTGGCGGTCTGCTTGTTGTGGTACGCGATGCCGGGGTTGGGGCCGAGATAAGCATCGATCTTGCCGCTGTTGAGGGCCAGGTAGACGCTGTTGCTGTCCTGGTAGTACTTGACCGTGAGCTTCTTGCCCTCCTTGGCCAGCTTGGCCTTCCACTCCAGGAGGATCTTCTCCTGGTTGGTGCCGGCGCTGACGGAGACGGTCTTGCCGGCGAGGTTCTCGTAGTCGTCGTCGAAGTTCCAGGTGCTCTTCTTCGGCACCGTGAAGGCGAGGTTGTCCTGCCGGTAGGACGCGAACTCGTACTTCTTCTTGCGCTCCTCGGTGTCGGTGATGTTGGAGAGGGCCACGTCGACCTTGCCGCTGTCGATGCCGACGAACATGTTCTCCCAGGTGAAGCTCTTCAGCTCGGGCGTGAGGCCGAAGACCGCGGCGACCAGCCGGGCGAGGTCGGGTTCGGAACCGGTGAGGGTCTTCTGGTCGCTGCCCACGTAGGCGAGCGGCGGGAATCCGGCGGGCAGGACACCCTCGCCGATGACGAGCTTGCCGCTCTTGCGGACGGAGGCGGGCAGTTCGGCGCTGATGGACTTGACCTCGGAGACCTTGACGGTGGTCTGCTGGGCGGCGCCGTTGGAGACCTGTCCGATGACGACCTCGCCGCTCTTGGCGTTGTCGGTCGTGGTCGCGGCGTCGCTGTCGCCCCCGCAGGCGGCGAGCCCGGTGGCGAGGGTCGCTACGGCGGTCGCCGTGGTGAGGCCGCGGATCAGGCTGCGTCGGGAGAGGAGCGTGGGCATGGCCGTCCTTCGTGTCTCAGTGACAAGTGAAAGGGGGGTGGTTCAAGGGAAAGAGGTGGTGGTTCCAGTGAAAGGCGGGTGGTTCAGAGGACCTTGCGGAGGAAGTCCCGGGTCCGTTCGTGCCGCGGGTGGTCGAGGACGTCGGCGGGCGGGCCCTGTTCGACGATCCTTCCGGCGTCGATGAAGACGATCCGGTCGGCGACCTCGCGGGCGAAGCCGATCTCGTGGGTGACGATCACCAAAGTGGTGCCGCCGGAGGCCAGGTCCTTGATGACGGCGAGGACCTCGCCGACCAGCTCGGGGTCGAGCGCGGAGGTCGGTTCGTCGAAGAGGATGATGCCGGGGCGCAGGGCCAGGGCGCGGGCGATGGCGACGCGCTGTTGCTGGCCGCCCGACAGCTGCCGCGGGTAGGCGCCGACGCGCTCGCCGAGGCCGACCCGTTCGAGGAGTTCCTTGGCCAGCTGCTGGGCCTCGGGCCTGGTCAGCTTTCCGGTGGCGACGGGGGCGGCCGCGACGTTGTCCAGGACCGTCAGGTGCGGGAACAGGTTGAAGTTCTGGAAGACGAAGCCGATCCGGCTGCGCTGGGCCAGGATGGCGCGTTCGCTCAGCTCCTTGAGCCGGTCGCCGTGGCGCTTCACGCCGACCAGTTCGCCGCCGACGCTGACGTAGCCGGTCTCGGGCTTCTCCAGGTGGTTGACCACCCTCAGCAGCGTGGACTTGCCGGAGCCGGACGGGCCGAGGATGACGGTGACCTCGCCGGGGCGGACGGTCAGGTCGATGCCGTCGAGGACGCGGTGGGCGCCGTACGACTTGTGGACGTCGTGGATCTCCAGGGCGGCGGGCGCGATGTCCGGTGCGGTGGTCATGCGGCGGCCTCCCGGCGTATCCGTTCCCGCAGGTCGCCGAGGCCGGTGCGGAGTTTCTGGAGGGGGGTCGGCGGCAGCGTGCGGGTGGCGCCGCGGGCGAAGTACCGCTCGACGTAGAACTGGACGACGGAGACGGCGCTGGTCAGGATCAGGTACCAGACGGTGGCCACGAGCAGCAGCGGCACGATGTCGCCGGGGTAGGTGCTGCCCATGGACTGCACCGAGCCGAAGAGGTCGAGCAGCGAGACGTAGAACACCAGGGACGTGCCCTTGATCAGCCCGATGAGCTGGTTGACGTAGTTCGGCACGATGGAGCGCAGGGCCTGCGGGAAGACGATCCGGGTGAACTGGTAGCTCTTGGGCAGGCCGAGTGCGGCGGCCGCCTCGTGCTGGCCCTGGTCGACGGAGAGGATGCCGCCGCGGACCACCTCGGCCGCGTAGGCCGCCTCGTTGAGGCTGAGGCCGACCACGGCGACCACCATGTCGGTGGCGAGTTTCGACTCGTCGAAGCTGACGAAGGACGGGCCGAAGGGCACGCCCAGGCTCAACGTCTGGTACAGGGCCGAGAAGTTGTAGAGGAAGATCAGCAGGACGATCAGCGGGATCGAGCGGAACAGCCAGGTGTAGGTCCAGCTCACCGCCCGCAGCACGGGGCTGCCGGAGAGCCGGGCGACGGCCAGCACGACGCCGCCGAGGAGGCCCAGCACGGCGCTGAGCGCGGCGACTTCGAGGGTGACGACGAGGCCGTCGAGGATGGTGGGCCGCAGGAACCAGTAGCGGAACCGGTCCCACTGGTAGAAGGGGTTGGTGGCCAGTCCGTGCGCGAACTGCGCGACGACCACCAGGACGACGGCGGTGGCGATCCACCGGCCGGGGCGGCGCAGTGGCTGAACTCGCTGTGCCTTGATGGGTTTTGACGCTTCGTCAGTGGGCGGCGGTGCCTCGGCGAGGGACACGGTGCCTGGGGGTTCGGTCATGGCGGGCTCCGGCGGAGTCGGACACCCCGGGTCCCACGGCCGGACCGCACGACCGGGCCGCATGCGGGCGGACGGCACGGTGCACGGGGGCGCGCGGGGCAGGGGGGCTGGGCGGACGGCGGCACACCGGGCGGCCGGTGCTTCGACGGGGACGCTGAGGCGCGAAGCTGCGGGAAGCCGGCGGAAGAGCCTGGTCAGACCCGACAGCGGGCGCAGCCCGGTGCGGTACACGCGCTACACAGGGCGCTGTTGACACGGAGCAGGTCGACGGCACGGTCGGCGACGAGCGGGCTCGGATACGGGCGTACGCAGCCCGAGGTGCGGCGCTCGGCCGTCCTGGAAGCTGCGTACATGTCCGTCACCTGTCACTGTCGTGCTGGCCCCCGGGGGGCCTCGCGCTTACCGAATCGTCGCTTGCCGAAACGTCATCGGTCCGGTCGTCACCTGGGGCACCCCACCGCGATGCGAGGGTTGCCGGTCAGCAAGCCAGGGCTTGACGCTGACGCTCTTGACCGTTCTGGTCCGTAAGTAACGCAGTTGCCCGAACGAATGTCAACGCCTGTCCGACTGGCGAAACGGTTCGGGCCGCTCTCACCTGCGCGGAACGCCGGGTGCGTCCGCCGCGTGGCCCGCCCAGTCCAGGATCTGGACGGCCGCGCCGGCGGCTTCCAGACCCTGGCAACGGCCGTGGTGGCGGCGGGCGATGCCGTCGAGGTCGAGGTGGGCGCCGAAGGCCGGGTGGGCGGCCAGCCGGCGGGCGTAGGCCCACAGCACCGGGTGGCCGGCGACGGCGTGCACGGCGGCGGCGTCCAGGTGATTGCGGTGCACGGTGTCGAGTTGCACCAGGGTCACCCACAACTCGACGTCTGCTGCCGTGAGTTGACCGCCGACCAGGAACTCCGCCCCGGTCAGCCGGCGCTCCAGCTCGTCCAGGGCGGCGAGCAGCACCTCCAGCGCCCCCGGGTCGCCACCCGCTCGGCCGGCGTGCTGTGCCGCCTGCTCGATGCCCTCGGCGCACAGCCGCTCGACGGCCTCGATCTCGGCCTCGGCACCGCACGGGTACAGCCGGGTGACGCCGTCGCCGAAGTGGCGGTCCAGGTCACGCAGGATGTCCCGGCTGTGGGTGGAGACGATACGGCCGGACCAGTCGTCGCTGAGTACCGGCGCGAGGGCCGGCCCCGAGTAGTGGTGGGCGCTCGCCTCGTACAGCGGGCGCAGCGCCGTGTGGCTGCCGTCCGGACAGTCCGGGACGGCGGGCAGATAGGTGACCGGACAACAGTCGTCGAGGGCCAGCAGGCTGTGACCGACGGCGATGCGGAGGCCGTCGGGACAGGCGGTGGCGAGGTGGAGGCGGTAGCGGCGCGGCACGGCGTAGTGGCCGCTGCGCGCGTCCCGGCCGATGCGGCCCCGGAAGGCGGGGGTGGTCCGGACGGGCGGGAGGGCGGCGAGCGGAGTGATGGACATACGTCTCCCCGGGGGTGCGGACGCGCGGACGTACGCGCGGCGGAAGCGTTCGTCGGTGGGTGGGCGTCGGCGGGTGCGGCCGACGGCGGGCGCTCGGTCGGTACGGCTGGTACGGCCGGGAGCGGGGGCTCAGCCGGTGCGGCTGATGGCGCTGCACACACGCAGCAGGTCGATGTGCAGGCGGGAGGTGAGCAGCGGGACGGGGCAGGGCGTACGGCTCCCTCGGCGCTGTCTGCCGGTGACCGTGCGCAGCCGACCCATCTTTCCCTACCTTTTCACTAGGATTCCCACCTGGAGTGTCGATCGGCCTCCGCGTGCCGTCAAGGGGGCGTCCACGCCTGGGACACCCGGCCCCGGCTTGCCGCCGGGCGGGAGCGGCGGTCCGCTGGAGACGCAGGCCGAGTGACAGGAGCCGGATGCGATGAGCGAGCCCCCGGGTCCCGGGCCCGTGCCCGGCGCCGTGCCCGAGACCTTCGCGTTCAGCTGCGGACGGTGCGGCAAGGCCTGGGAGGCGGCCTTCCAGGCGGTGTTCTTCACCGACCCGATCGCCGACCCGGACCTGCAGAGCACCCTGGAGTACGTCGACGAGGCCGGCCGGGCCGTGCGGTCGCCGCTCGCCGACGCGGTGTGCCCGCGCTGCGGCAGCCGGAAGGTGCGGATCACGGCTCCCGGATCATGACGCTCACCCGAACGACACGCGCGGGTGGTCGGCGGCCGTGCCGGATGGTGGCGTGGAGGGACGTACCGCCGTCGCCCGCGCAGTGACGCAGCACCGCTGCCCCGCGCAGTGACGGACCGCGTTCCCGAGGAGGCAGTCGCGATGATCCGTCCGTCCCGACCCGTGCGTGTTCTCGCCTCGGCCCTGGCGGCGGGGATTCTGCTCGCCACGGCGGCCTGTACGGACGAGAGCGGCGGCCCCGAGGCCGTGTCCGTCTCGCCGGCCGGCGAGCACTCCCCCGCGTCCCCGTCGGCGACCCCCGCCCTCACCAGGGCGGGCGCGCAGGCCGCGCTGATCACGCCGGCCGACATCGAGGACAACTGGCAGCCGGCCACCGACGCGGCGACCTGGCGCAACTCGATGCTGGTCGGCAAGGTCGACGTGGCCGGCTTCCTCACCGCCAAGTCCGACGCCGCCGACTGCCAGCACCTCCTGGACGGCCTCTACTCCGACAGCCTCCTCGGCCGCGCCTCCGGCGCCTCCGGGCTGCGCGGGTTCACCTCGGAGGACGCCCGGATGCTGTACCAGGTCGGCGACTACGGCTCGGCGAACCTGGACGCCACGCTGGCCTGGCTGAAGACCCTGCCGGACGAGTGCGCCCAGTTCACCGCCACCGGCAAGGACGGCGGCAAGCGGACCGTGCAGGTCGTCTCGGCGAAGGTGCCGAAGTCGGGGGACGCGCGCGAGGCCCTGACGGTGACCGTCCAGGGCAACGCCAACGGCCAGTCCGCCACCTACACCACGGACGTGGCGGTGCTGCGCATCGGCGCCTCCGGGGCGGCGGTCACCAACGGCGGCCTGTCCGGTGTCGACCACGACAGCACCGCACTGGCCGTGCAGACCGGCGCCCAGCGCCTCAAGGACGTCCTGTCCGGCAAGACCCCGGCACCGCTGCCGAGCCAGTTCGACTAGCTCAGTTGCTCTGGGTGGTGCCCGGTTCGCCGTTGTCGCGGTGCCACTCGACGAGGAGTTCGTCGCGGGTGCCGAAGCGGACCAGATGGCGGCCGACGACGCCCTCCAGGAGATCGAGGTTCTCGGGGGCCGTCTCCACGGTGAGCAGCAGGGCACCCTCGATGGCGGTGAGGGTGCCGGTGCCGTTCTCGAAGACGATCCCGCCGGTGCCGGTCTCCTCGTCCCAGCTGGTCCGGGAGCGGCGGCCGAGGTGTGCGGCGAGCTGCTTGGCGTAGCGGGCGGGGCGGTCGGTGGTGACGCGGGCTTCGGAGCGGGCCATCGGGGACTCCCGGTACTGCGGGCGGACATACGGTGACGGGCTCACGCTACGTCCGGGTGGGGGGTGCGGCGCCGTACCGGAGTCCGCAAGCTATGCATGCCGGTCGCGTCACCTGCGCAGCTCGAGTCCGCCGACGGCCTCGACGTCAGTGCGCTCGCCCGGAAGCCGTAGCCGCGGCCCGTGGCCTACTCGTACCCGACGACCTCGAAGTCCTTGCTGACGAACACATGGTGCGGCCAGTTGACGCTGATGTTGTGCACCTCGTACTCGCCGTCGGCCAGTTGGACGACCCGGTCGTCGATGCCGCCGGGGACGACGGCCTGCGCGGCCTTGACCGCCTTGTCCGCGGTCCTGCCGCCGATGATCGTCCCTTCGCCCTCGGTGTAGTCCGGGATCTGCCCGACCGACTTGTCCGGTGACGGGGTCCCCTGCTGGAAGGGGATCACTCCGGCCGCCTCGGCGGCCGCCGCTCCGCCGTCGCCGTGACGCTGCACGACGACCCGGGTCGCCGTGACGGTCGCGCTGTCCACCGTGCCGAGGACGAGCACGCTCGCACCGGTCTTCACGGCCTTGGCCGGGCCTCCGACGGTCTTCGTGGCCGAGGTCTCTTCCACGGTCACCTTGACGCCGGTCGCCGTCGTCAGGGTGAAGCCCGACGAGGACGTGGACTCGACGATGCCGGTCGCACCGCCCTCGGCCGGACCGGCCGCGGGGGCCGCCGAGGCGGACGTGCCGCCCAGAGTGACGGCGACCAGCGCACCGGTCAGCCCGGCGGCCATGACCCATTTCCTGCCGTACGCGCCCATGACGGCGCTCCTTTCGTAGGGGGTAGCTGCCACCGAGCCTGCGAGCCGTTCCTTTAATGACGCTCACGCGCGTCTTAAGACATCCTGAAAACAGGACTAGACCATTCCGCACATGGCAGGCATGCCGCACACTCGCCTTGACCCCCCACCGACTTCACCCCTTAACTCACGTCTTGAGCTATACCCCCCACCGGCCCAACCTCCCCCTTCTCCCCCCCGTCTACGGAGTTCCCGCATGCCCAAGTCCCACCGCCCCTCACCCTGGACGCGCCGCAGGGTGCTCGGCGCGACCGCCGGTGGCACCGCGGCGGCCGCGCTCGGCACGTTCGCCGTCACCCGCACCGCGTCGGCGACCACCACCGCGAGCGCCCCCGGTGACGTCGTCGGCAAGGTCACCGTCGGCTACCAGGGCTGGTTCGCCTGCAAGGGCGACGGCGCGCCGATCAACGCCTGGTGGCACTGGGCCCCCAACAGCGCCTCGACCCCCTCGCCGTCCAACAACGGCATCAAGGCCTGGCCGGACGTCCGCGACTGCACGAAGACGTACGCGACGGCGTTCGCGAACCTCGGCAACGGCCGCACCCCGGGGCTGTTCTCGTCGTACGACCAGCAGACCGTGGACACCCACTTCCTGTGGATGCAGCAGTACGGCATCGACACCGCCGCGCTCCAGCGCTTCAACCCGACCGGCGGCGAGGGCCCGACGCGGGACGGCATGGCGCAGAAGGTGCGCAACGCCGCCGAGGCGTACGCCCGGAAGTTCTACGTCATGTACGACGTCAGCGGCTGGACGAACATGCAGTCGGAGATCAAGACCGACTGGACGAACAAGATGTCGGCGCACACGGCGAGTTCGGCGTACGCGCTGCAGAACGGCAAGCCGGTCGTGTGCATCTGGGGCTTCGGGTTCAACGACGACAAGCACGCGTTCAGCGCGGACGCCTGTCTGGACGTCATCAACTGGTTCAAGAACCAGGGCTGTTACGTGATCGGGGGGGTGCCGACCTGGTGGCGGACCGGTACCGGTGACTCCCGCTCGGGCTTCTCCGACGTCTACCACGCGCTCGACATGATCTCGCCGTGGCTGGTCGGCCGGATCGGCAACTCCTCCGACGCGGACAACTTCTACACCAACGCGACCGTGCCGGACCTCGCCGACTGCGCCGCGGGCGGCATCGACTACCAGCCGTGCGTGCTGCCCGGCGATGTCAACGAACGCCAGCGCGCGCACGGCGACTTCATGTGGCGGCAGTTCTACAACATGGTCCGGGCCGGGGCGCAGGGCATCTACATCTCCATGTACGACGAGTACAACGAGGGCAACCAGATCGCCAAGACCGCCGAGTCGCAGGCCTGGGTGCCGGCCGACTCGGGGCTGCTCGCCCTCGACGAGGACGGCACCGCCTGCTCCTCGGACTACTACCTGCGCCTGACCGGCGACGGCGGCCGCATGCTCAAGGGCGACCTGGCCCTGACCGCCACCCGCCCCACCCAGCCCTACGTCAACGGCACCTCGGCCGGCACCCCGGCCACCGCCACGGTCACCCTCAAGGCGCGCGCCAACGGCAAGTTCGTGACGGCGGAGGACGCGGGCGCCGCCGCCCTGATCGCCAACCGCGACACGGCCGGCACCTGGGAGCGGTTCGACCAGATCGACCTGGGCGACGGCGACATCGCGCTGCGGTCCCGGGCCAACGGCCGGGTCGTCTGCGCGGAGGACGCGGGCGCCTCGGCGCTGATCGCCAACCGCACCGCCATCGGCGGCTACGAGACCTTCCAGCTGGTGAAGAACTCCAACGGCACGGTGAGTCTGCTGGCCGCCGCCAACGGCAAGTACGTGACCGCCGAGAACGGCGGTGCGGACGCGCTGATCGCCAACCGGACGGCGATCGGGACCTGGGAGCAGTTCGACCTGGCGACGGTCTGAGACAGCGTGGAGGCCCCGCGGGTGCCGGCGGATTCCAGGGGTCGTTGCAACACAAGTGATCAGCTGGCTGTTGCCAGGAGCTTGGCGAGGCGCTCGGCTGGGGTTTCCCAGTCGAGCGTGCGCGGCGGCGCCCGCTGGGTCTCGTGCACGGCATCGGGCACGCGCTGACCGCCCACACCGGTACCCCGCACGGTGTCGCGCTGGCCGCCGTCCTGGAGGAGGTCCTGGAGTTCGGTGCCCCGGCGGCCGGCGACGCCTACGAGCAGACGGCCCGCGCGCTGCGCCTGGACCCGCCCGCCGACGGCGACTGGGCCCGCGCCGCGATCGACGCCGTCCGCGAGATCTCCGGCGCGCTCGGCATCAAGCAGCCCCTGCGCGACCTCGGCGTCCGCCCGGACCTGCTCCGCCCCGTCGCCGCGGGCGCCCTAGCGGACGCGGTGACCGCCAACGCCCCACGGCAGCCGACCGAGGAGCAGATCCTCGGGATCCTGGAGGCGGTGTACTAGGGGGTGCCGCACCGGCCGCGAGAGGCGGACCGGGCCGTCACCACCGCACGTGCAGGCTGGACGGCTTGCGGAACACCAGTCCGTACGGCGCGGCGGGCCGTTCCGGGTCGAGGCGCAGTGCGGGGAGGCGTTCGAGCAGGCGCTGGAGGGCGATGCGGGTCTCCAGGCGGGCGAGATGGGCGGCCAGGCAGTGGTGCGGGCCGTGGGCGAAGGCCAGTTGGAGGCGGGCGTTGCCCCGGCGGACGTCGAAACGGTCCGGGTCGGGGAAGACGGCCGGGTCACGGTTGGCGCCGGTCAGGGAGACGGTGACCAGGTCGCCGCGGCGGACGGCGGCCGGGCCGAGGGCTGTGTCACGGGTGGCGTAGCGGTCCACCACCGCCGCGCCGGGCTCCAGGCGCAGCGACTCCTCGACCGCGCCGTCCAGCAGGGTCGGATCGGCCCGGACGAGGGCGAGTTGGCCGGGGTCTCCGAGCAGGTGGAGCAGCGCGTTGGTGATCATCGCCTCGGTGGTCTCGATGCCGCCGAACATCAATACCGCCGCGTTGGAGGCCACTTCGGGCGGTGTCAGCCGGCCGGCGGCGGAGACGAGGAGCGAGGACGCGTGCCGGTCGGCGACCGTGGCCTCGACGGCGGCCCGCAGCTCCGCGTAGGCGGCGGCACCCGCGGGACCCGCTTCCAGTCCTTCGGTGATGTCGGAGACGGACCGTACGATCGCGTCGTACCAGGCAAGGACCGTGTCCGTGGTCGCCCCGGCCAGTCCGAGCGCCTCGGTGACGACGGCGACGGCGAGCGGTCCGGCGAAGGTCCTGCGCAGTTCGGCGGCGCCGGACGGTTCCAGGGCGGTGATGAGGCGGTCGGTCTCCCGCTCGATGAACGCGGCGAACCCGTCGTGAACCTCGCGGGGCCGGAAGGGAGCGGCGAAGGGCTCGCGGTGGCGGGTGTGCGCGGCGCCGTCCAGGGAGAGCATGCTGGGGCCGACGACCTGGGCGGTGGAGAAGCGGGGGTCGTCGACGGTGAAGGTGGCGGAGTCCCGCATCACGTCGAGCGCGAGATCGCGGCGGGTGACCAGCCAGCCGTTCAACTCGGGCAGCCAGGACACCGGTTCGTCGGCGCGCAGCCGTGCCAGGAGCGGGTGCGGGTCGCGGGCGAGTTCGGCGAGCGTGGTCGAGGCGCCGAGCGGGAAGGCGTCGACGGTGCTCATCGCGTGGTCCGGCCGGGGAGAGGGATTCCGTTCACCTTCCCACCTAAGCACGGCGCCCCGCCGCCCGGTCCGCCGCCCCGGGACATGACGAACCGCCGGTACAGCGCCCAGTGAGATCAGTCGTCCTCGACCGACACGGCCACCGGTGTCCCGGCCTCGATCGTGCGGCTGACCGTGCACAGCCGGTCGTGCGAGACGGCGACCGCCCGGGGCAGGATGGCACGGGCGCGATCGCCCGACGGGCCGTCCGGGAAGGTGACGGAGAAGGCGACCGCGAGGTCCGTCATCCGGTTTCCGCCCTCGTCGCCGGTCTTGTGGCCGCTGACGGTGACGGTGAAGACGGCCGGCTCCGCGTGACGGCTGGTGGCCACGTCGACGTCGGCCGCGGTGCAGCCGCCGATCGCGGCGAGCAGCAGCTCCACCGGGGTGAATTCCGCGCCGTCGGCGGTACCGAAGTCGATCGTGCCGCCGCGTGCGTTCGTCGCGGTGAAGCTGCCGGTCGCGGTGCGCTCGACCGTCACCAGGCGCAGGGAGTCTTCGCTCATACCGCCGAACCTATGGCAGCCCGGCCGTCAGTGCAGAATGTTCACGGCCCGCGCCACCACCAGGACCACCGTCACCAGGGAGACGGAGGACTGCAGCATCATCAGCATCTTGGCCCAGCGCGACAGCGGCATCACGTCGGTCGGGCTGAAGGCGGTGGAGTTGGTGAAGGACAGGTACAGGTAGTCGAGGAAGGTCGGCTCCCAGTCCGGTGGGGCGGTCTCGGGGCTCTGCATCTGCACGAAGAGGAAGTCCGCGTACTGGTGGTGGCCCTGGACCCGCGCCATCGGTCCGCCGCGGTCCCACTCCCAGTACCAGAGCGCGAAGACGATGACGTTCGTCAGCCAGATGCCGCCGCCGGTCAGCAGCAGCGGTCCGGCGTCCTCGCCCTCGGTGCCGTTCACCAGTCCCGCCACCAGCCGGACCGCCGCCCAGCCGTTGGCGAGGCTGATCACGCACATCAGGACCAGCCCCAGCACGCGCAGCCACCGGGTGCGGGGCTCCACCCGCCGGGGGTTGCCGGCGATCAGGCCGGCCAGCAGCGCCAGTTCGAGGGCCGGCAGGGCCCAGTACGGCTGGAGGGCGAGCCGGTGCGGCAGCGCCAGCTGGAGCGCGACGGCCACCAGGATCACCGCGGTCACGGCCCACCGCGGCTCGCCCCGGGTGGCCCTGCGCCACGCGGGTAGCACTTCGCGCTCGCCGTCCTCCAGCCGCCGCTCGATCCTGGCCAGCCGGTTCTCGGCCTCGCTCATGCGGTCGTTCATGGCGACGATTGTCCCCGAGACCGCTCGCCGGCCGACGGCCGTCCGGCATCGGGGTTCTCCCCCGGCTCCGGCCCCGGCCCCGAACTCGCCGGACTCGTCCGGAGCAGGGGCTGGGCTCGGGCGATGAGCAGAGCGACGTCGTCCTCGCCGCCGGGCGGCCGCAGCGTCTCCAGGATGCGTTCGCAGGTCTCTTCGAGATCGGGGCCACGGGTCGCATTGAGGGCGTCGAGCAGGGTGTCCAGGCGGGCGTCGATGGGTTCGCTGCGAGTCTCGACCAGGCCGTCGGTGTAGAGGACGAGTTCGTCGCCGGGGCGGAAGGCGATGGTGGCGGCCTCGAAGGGCACCCCGCCGACGCCCAGCGGTACGCCCGCCGGCAGGTCGAGCAGCCGCGCCGGGTGGCCGGCCCGCAGCAGGGCCGGGGGCAGGTGCCCGGCGAGACACATCCGGCACTCGCCCCGGTGCGGGTCGCAGACGCAGTACAGGCAGGTGGTGATGGCCTGCTCGCCGCCCTCGGTGAGGTGGTCGAGGTGGTAGAGGGCCTCGTCCGGGGCGAGATCGAGTTCGGCGAAGGCGCGGGCGGCGCTGCGGAGTTGCCCCATGGTGGCGGCGGCGTTGATGCCGCTGCCCATGACGTCCCCGACGACCAGGGCGGTCTTGTCGCCCCGCAGGGGTATGGCGTCGTACCAGTCGCCGCCGATCTCGCTCGTGGCGCCGGCGGGCTGGTAGCGGCAGGCCACCTCCAGGCCCGGCAGGTTCGTCGGGAGCTGCGGGAGCAGACTGCGCTGGAGGGTGAGGGCCGCATGGCGCTGGGCCTGGTAGCCACGGGCGTTGTCGATGCAGACCGCGGCCCGGGCGGCCAGTTCACTGGCGAGGAACACATCGTCGTCGTCGAAGGGCGCGGGGTTGTTCCGGGTGCGGGCGAGGGCCAGGGCGCCGAGGACCTCGCCCCGGGCCGGCAGCGGTACGGCCAGGTAGGAGTGGACGCCGACCGCCGCGAGGAGGGCGGCCGCCGTGTCGTCGCGGGCGATGCGGCCCAGGTCCCGACGCGTGGTGCGGGGCAGCAGGACCGGTTGACGGGTGCGCACGCACTGGGTGATCAGGCGGTCGCTGTCGTAGGTGGCGAGTGCCCCGGGCGGGTCGGCGACACAGGCCGCCTCGCCGGCGTGGAACGCGCTGACGGCGAGGGTGCGGAAGCACGCCGGGCCCTCGTGCGGCGCGGTCCGGCCGTCGAGCGCGCTGTCGAGCACGTCCACGGCGGCCACGTCGGCCAGGTCCGGTACGACGACGTCGGCCAGCTCGCATGCCGTCGTCTCCAGATCGAGGGTGGTACCCACGGAGGCCGAGGCCCGGGCGATCAGTGCCAGCCGTTGCCGGGCGCCGGCCGCCTCGGCGGCCGCGCGATGGCGTTCGGTGACGTCGATGACGGAGTAGGCCAGGCCCAGCACCCGTCCGCCGGAGTCCTCCAGCCGGTAGTACGACACGGACCAGGCGTGGTCGTGGTCCGGGTCGCCGGGCGGACGGCAGACGATGTCCCGGTCGACGACCGACTCGCCCGTCTCCAGGACACGGCGCAGCCGCGCCTCGGGGCCCGTGTCCAGGTAGGTCAGGATCTCGCCGGCCGACCGGCCGAGACGCTCGGCGGCGGGCTGACCCGTGATGCGTTCCAGGGCGGGATTGACGGCGAGGTACCGGAGGTCCGCGTCCAGGATGGCCAGCCCGACCGGGGACTGGGACACCAGCCGCATGGCCAGGGCGGCATCCCGTTCGACCCGCTCCAGCGCGGCCTGGTCGGCGGCGAGGCCCAGGGCGTAGAAGCCGCCGAGGTCGTCCAGCAGCCTCATGTTGCGGAACTCCACCAGGCGGGTGCTGCCGTCCTTGTGCCGGACCGGAAAGACCCCGGCCCAGTCCTGGCCGGATTCCATGACCTGCGTGAACAGCTTGATGACCTCGTCCCGGTGCTCCTCGTGGACCATCAGCCGGGCCGCGTACTGCCCCAGCGCCTCCGCCGCGCTGTGCCCGAACAGTTCCTCGGCCTTCGGGCTCCAGAGGACCACCTGGCCCTCCGCGTTCAGCACCACCGCGGCGACGCCGAGCAGATCCAGCAGTCCGCCGGGCGGCGCGGCCGGACCGGCCGTCGGCCGGCCGGCGGCTGCTCGGGAGGAGTCCGTCGTGCCCATCCCTCATCTTCCCTCCCGCCCGGCGCCCTGGCTCGGGCCACATCGGCGGGCGTGCTGTCTTCATCCATGGTCGCCCCAGACCGAAGCGGCCCACATCCGGACCTGCCCGCGCGAGCCGCTGTGCGAAGCTGGAGTCGATCACGGGCGCCACTTCCCCGTGCGTCCCGCCCGCGAGCGGAGAGCGGTGAGTCCCGATGACCTCGAAGTCCGCCGATGCCCCCGATCCCTCCGGGCCCGGATCAGCCGTCACCGGCAACGGGCCTACCGTCTCCCGCCCGAAGTTCGACGCGCTCTTCGCGGCGGTCCGTACCTGGGGTCGCTGGGACCCGGCCGACCGCGGTGCCTGGAACCGGGTGACCGCCGACCGGACACGGCGGGCCACGGCGGGCGTGCGGTCCGGGGTGGTCGTCCCGTTGGCGCTGCCGTGGAACACCCGGCCCGGTCCCGACAACCGCAGGCCCGCGCTGCACCACATGACCGACCTCGGTGACGTGGAGAGCCCGGAGCCCACCGCCCACAAGGACTTCATCGCCGCCGACTACCACGGCAAGGGCGTCACGCATCTCGACGCCCTGTGCCATATCGCCTACCGGGGGCAGCTCTACGACGGCCGGACGGCCGCCGACGTCGTCGGCGCCGCGGGCGCCCGCTTCGGAGCGGTGTCGGCGCTCGGGCCCCTCGTCACCCGGGGTGTGCTCCTCGATCTTCCCGCCGTCCTCGGGACCCGCTGGCTGGAGCCGGGACGAGCAGTGCACGCACGGGACGTCACCGACGCGGAGCGGGCGCTCGGGGTGACGATCGGCGAGGGCGACGCGGTGCTGCTGCGGTCCGGGCAGGTCCGCCGCCGTACGGAGCTGGGCGCCTGGGACCCGGACACCGCGAGCGCGGGCTTCCACGTGGACGCCGTACCGCTGCTGGCGGAGCGCGGCATCGCGCTGCTCGGGGGTGACGGCGACAGCGATGTACGGCCCTCGCCCGTCGAGGGTGTGCACTCGCCGGTCCATGCCCTGGCCCTGGCCGCGATGGGCGTCCCGCTGCTGGACAACCTCGACCTGGAGGCCCTCTCGGCCGCCACCGCGGAGGCCGGGCGGTATGAGTTCCTGCTGGTCGTGGCGCCGCTGAAGGTCCCGGGCGGGACCGGCTCGCCCGTCAACCCGGTGGCGGTCCTGTGACAACCGACCGAACGGCTCGTACATGACAAAATTGCCACCCCGTGACTCGCGCCCCTAATGTCCGTATCCTCATTGATGCCGGATATTTACCGAAAATGGACTATCGCGAATGAGGCGAAGCGTGGTGCTGTTCGGTGGGGCACCGACGACCACGGGGCGCGCGACAGACGGCGCAGGGCCCACGCGTTCGCGTGAGCGTTTCCTGGGGGGCGAACCCGTCGCGGCGGGCGTGCGCACCTCGATCCTGAACTCGTGGCAGCGCTGCCGGTCCCTGGGACTCTCGGCGGACCAGTCCGACCTCCCCTTCCGGGACGATTTCGAGCGGGACGCCCGGATCGTCCGCGCGGCCGTGCCGGTGCTGGACCGGCTGCAGTACAGGTTCGCCGGCAGCCTGCTGAACATATCCGTCGCCGATGCGAACGGCACCGTCCTGCTGCGCCGCTTCGGGGAGGCGTCCCTGGCCAGAAGTCTCCCGGCGATCCAGTCCGTGCCGGGGTTCGTGTTCGCCGAGCAGGTCGCCGGCACGAACGGCATCGGGCTGGCACTGGCGGAGCGGCAGCTCATCCGGGTCTACGGCGCCGAGCACTTCGCGGAGCGGTCCCAGGCGAGCGCCTGCCGTGCGCTCCCGGTCCGCGACCCGCTCAGCGGCCGTATCGAGGGCGTGCTGTGCTTCGGCTATCCCCGCGCCTTCGACGACCCCCGGCTGGCCACCGTGATCCGCAAGGCGGCGCGCGCCATCGAACGGCGGCTGCTGAGGCAGAGTTCCGCACGCGAGCGGGCGCTGCTGCGGGCGTACGTGGAGACCGAGGCCGAGGCCGCCGTCGGCCGTCACCACACCGTCGGGCTGGACGAACTGGCCCTCGAACAGCACCCGCAGGACCGCGCGATCCTCATGGAGCAGGCCACCGAGCTGCTGTCCCGCGCGCAGCGGGCCGCTCTCCACGTCTGCCTGTCCGACGGCCGGCGTGTCACGCTGCTCAGCCGACCGATGACGAGTGCCACCGGGGTCGAGGGCGTGGCCATCGAGGCAGTCCTGCCCGGCCCCGCACCACGGGATCCCCTCGTCGCCCCCTGGCAGTTCGACGAGCTGCCCGGCTTCCCCGCCGAGCCCGCCTCCCCCGGCATCGTGCTGCCGTCCGGGGCCGTCGCCGCACCCGGCCGGGTCGCCTCGGGCGGCAGGGGCGTCACGGTCGGGGCGGCGCAGGCCGCCGCGCCCCCGTCGAGAGGACTGCTGCTGGTGGGGGAGCCGGAGGTCGGACGGTACGCCCTCGCCGCACGACGCCGGCTGGAGCTGTTGTCCGAGGCCAGTACCCGCATAGGCACCACCCTGGACGTGCGCCGCACCGCCCAGGAACTGGCCCGGACGGCGGTGCCGCGACTCGCCGACTACATCACGATCGACCTGCCCGAGGCCGTACTGCGCGGCGAGGAGTCCGCCGACCCGCACGGCGACCTGCGCCGTACGGTGGTGCACGGCATCCGCGACGACTGCCCCTTCCATCCGGTCGGCAAGCAGGTCGACTACGGCCCGGCCACTCCGCAGCTGCGCTGCCTGACCGGCGGGGAGCCGGTGCTGGAACCGGATCTGGAGGCCGCCGCGGGCTGGCTCGCCCACGACCCCGAGCACACCGCGGAACTGCTCGCCCACGTCCACTCCCTGATCGCGGTCCCGCTGATGGCCCGCGGTGTCGTCCTGGGCGTCGCCGCCTTCTACCGCGGCCAGGACCCCGCGCCCTTCGGCGACGACGACCGTTCGCTGGCCCAGGAACTCGCCGCCCGCGCCGCCCTGTCCATCGACAACGCCCGGCGCTACACCCGCGAACGCACCATGGTCCTGGCCCTCCAGCGCAGCCTGCTCCCCCAGGGCCTGCCCGACCAGGACGCCGTCGAGGTCGCCCATCGCTATCTGCCGGCCGAGTCCGACGTGGGCGGCGACTGGTACGACGTCATCCCCCTCTCCGGGACCCGGGTCGGCCTCATGGTCGGGGACGTCGTCGGCCACGGCATGCTCTCCGCCGCCACCATGGGCCGGCTGCGTACCGCCGCCCTCAGCTTCGCCGAACTCGACTTCCCCCCGGACGAAGTCCTCACCCACCTCGACAACCTGGTGGGACGCCTGGACCGGGAGGACTTCGCCGCGGAGGCGGACATCCTCGGCGCGACCTGCCTGTACGCCGTCTACGACCCGACCACCCAGCGGTGCACCATGGCCCGTGCCGGCCATCCCCCGCCGGCGCTGGTCCGCCCCGACGGCACGGTGTCCTTCCCCGAGCTGCCCGCCGGACCTCCGCTCGGCCTCGGCGGCCTGCCCTTCGAAGCCGTCGACGTCGACCTCCCCGAGGGCAGCCTGCTGGTCCTCTACACCGACGGGCTCATCGAGGACCGGTACCACGACGTCGACGTGACCCTCGGCCGGCTCCGCGAGGTCCTGGCGCAACCGGGGCGCACACCGGACGAGACCTGCCAGGTCATCCTGAACAACGTGGCGCCCGTCCACCCGGGCGACGACATCGCCCTGCTCGTCGCCCGCACCCGTGCCCTGCCCGCCGACCGGATCGCCGCCTGGGACCTGGAACCGGACCCGGCACTCGTCGGCGAGGTCCGGGCCGACGCCATGCGGCAGCTGGCCGACTGGGGACTCGACGAAGCCGCGTTCGCCGCGGAACTGATGCTGAGCGAGCTGGTCACCAACGCCATCCGCCACGGTTCCGGCCCGATCCGGGTACGGCTGCTGTTCGACCGCAGCCTGATCTGCGAGGTCTCCGACACCAGCAACACCGCCCCGCATCTGCGCCGGGCGGCCAGCACCGACGAGGGCGGCAGGGGCCTGTTCCTCGTCGCCCAGCTGGCACAGAGCTGGGGGACGCGCTATCTGCCCCAGGGCAAGGTGATCTGGGCCGAGTGCGGCCTCGGGGGTGGCCTCGCGGGCGGCTGAGACCTGCGACGCCACTGACCCGTTGGTGTCACACAGCACGACAGGTGCCCGAAATGATGTAGATAGTCGCATTAGGATCGCTGGCGACAGTCGGGACGAACTCGTCAGGCCGACCCTCGGAGATGTCCGTGCACGACCCTCCCGACACCTCTGCGCACCCGCTGGTCCGCATCCGCGGGCTCACCAAAAGGTTCGGCGGGACCCTCGCGCTGGACAGGGTCGACCTCGACGTCCGCGCGGGCGGCGTCCTCGCCCTCCTCGGCCCCAACGGAGCCGGGAAGTCCACCCTCATCAAGGTGCTCGCCGGCATCCACCACGCCGAGGCGGGACAGGTCACGGTGGACGGGCACCCGCTCGGCAGCGACGCCGCCTCCGGCTCGATGTCCTTCATCCACCAGGACCTCGGTCTGGTGGAGTGGATGACGGTCGCCGAGAACATCGCCCTGAGCACCGGATACCCGCGCCGCGCCGGACTGATCTCCTGGCGACGCACCCGGGAGCGGTGCGCCGACGCCCTGCGGACCGTCGCCGGACACCTCGACCCCGACGCGCCGGTCGCCCGGCTCTCCCCCGCCGAGCGGTCGCTGGTCGCCATCGCCCGGGCCCTGGCCACCCGGGCGAGACTCGTCGTCCTCGACGAGCCGACCGCCCGGCTGCCCGCCACGGACTGCGCCCGGCTGTTCCGCGTCCTGCACACCCTGCGCGACCAGGGGCACGGCCTGCTCTACGTCACCCACCGGCTGGACGAGGTGTACGAGGTCGCCGACGCCTTCGCCGTCCTGCGCGACGGCCGGCTCGTGAGCCACGGCGACCTGGCGGCCCACAGTCCCGCCCGTCTGGTGCGCGACATCGTCGGCGCGGAACTCACCCGCTACCGCCCCGCCACCGTCCCCGCGCGCGGCCCGGCCGTCCTGACCCTCGACGGCGTACGGACCGCCGGTGCCGGTCCGGTCGGCCTGGACCTCAGGGCCGGCGAGGTCCTCGGGCTGGTCGGCCTCTCCGGCGCCGGGCACGTGGAAGTGGGCCGGGCCCTGGCCGGTGCCCGGCCCCTCCTCGGCGGCCGGGTGCTGCTCGGCGGCCGGCCGTACCGCCCCCGCACGGTCGCCGCCGCCGTCCGCCTCGGGGTCGGCCTGGTGCCCGGCGACAGACAGCGGGAGGGCTGCGCCGCCGAACTGACCGTGCGGGAGAACCTGCTGGCCAACCCGCGCGCCGCGGGCGTGCCGGCGCTGCACTGGATCGCCCCCCGCCGGGAACGTGCGGTGGCCGCCGGCCTGATCGAACGGTTCTCGGTGCGTCCCCCGGACGGCGAGGCCCCGATCGGCACGCTGTCCGGCGGAAACCAGCAGAAGGTCATGATCGGCCGCTGGCATCCGGTGGGCCTGCGCCTGCTGATCCTGGAGGAGCCGACCGCGAGCGTGGACGTCGGGGCCAAGTCCGCCGTCTACCGGCTGCTCGACGAGGCACTCGCCGCCGGCCTCGCGGTGCTGCTGGTCGCCACGGACTTCGAGGAGGTCGCGGCGGTGTGCCGGCGGGCCCTGGTGTTCGTCCGCGGCTCCGTGACGGCCGAGCTGAGCGGTCCCGACCTCACGGTCGCCGGACTCACCCGGGCGGCCTCGGCCAGGCCACCCGCAGGAACCTCGACGGCCTCATGACCGCCTCGCCCAGGTCCCCGTCCCGGCCGCGCCGGGGCCCCGCCGGACACCACGTCGGCGCCTACGGCCTGCTCGCCCTCACCGCGCTGCTCTTCCTGGTCTTCTCGCTCACGCTGCCCCGCACGTTTCCCACGCGGGACACGGTGGACTCGATCCTGTTCAACCAGTCGATCCCGGCCGTCCTCGCGCTCGCCGCCACGGTCCCCATCGTGACCGGCGCGTTCGACCTCTCCCTCGGCTACGGCCTCGGCCTGGCGCACGTGATGGTGATACACCTCGTGGTCGACGAGCGGTGGCCCTGGCCGTGGGCCTGCCTGGTGGTGGTCGCCGGCGGGGCGGTCGTGGGCGTCCTCAACGGTGTGGTCGTCGAGTTCGGCCGGATCGACTCCTTCATCGCCACCCTCGGGACCGGCAGCATGATGTACGCCGTGACCGGCTGGATCACCGACGGCGGCCGGATCGTCCCCGGCCCGCAGGGACTCCCCGCCGCCTTCACCGATCTCTACAACTCCAGGTTCCTCGGGCTTCCGGTTCCCGCCTTCTACGTGCTGGCCCTCGCCGTCGTCCTCTGGCTGGTGCTGGAGCGGCTGCCGCTCGGCCGCTACCTCTACGTCGTGGGCTCGAACCCGCGCGCGGCCGAGCTCGTCGGCATCCCGACCCGCAGGTACACCGTCTACGCGTTCGCCGCATCGGGGCTGCTGGTCGGTTTCGCCGGTGTGCTGCTCGCGGCCCAGCAGCAGATCGGCAATCCCAGTGTCGGCCTCGACTATCTGCTGCCCGCCTTCGCCGGTGCCCTCCTCGGCTCCACCGCGATCAGGCCCGGCCGCCCCAACGCCCTGGGCACGCTGGTCGCCGTCGCCGTGCTCGCGGTCGGCCTCACCGGCATCGGCCAGCTGGGCGCGGACTTCTGGACGATCCCGCTGTTCTACGGCGGCACGCTGCTGCTCGCCGTCGGACTGGCCGGCTACTCCGCCCGCCGTCTGCGCACGGGGACCGACGCGTCCGCCGTACCCCCCGAGCCGCACCCCTCGGCCCGGGACGGTGACACGGCGGGCCCCACGCCATGAGTCCCCCGCGTCCTTCTCCTCCGCCTTCTCCTCCGCGAGGAGTCCCCGTGCACCGCAGTCGCAAGGCCTCCCCCGCCCGATGTGTCTCCCTCGTCCTGCTGGCGGCGGCGACCGCCCTCGCGGGCTGCGAACGCGGCCTGCCGAACGGCCCCGCGGCCACCGCCACCGGCCCGAGCGGCTGCCCCGCGGTCCAGGCACGGGCCCAGGCCGCCGTCACCCGGGCGGAGCGGACCGACGTCCCCTGGAACGGGCCGACCGGCGGCCCCACGGCGGTGTCCGGCAAGACGATCGTCTTCGTCGCGCAGACCATGACCAACCCCGGAGTCGCGGGCGTCGCCAAAGGCCTGCGGGAGGCCGCGAAGGTCATCGGCTGGAACGTCCGGGTGATCGACGGCGAGGGCACCCCCGCCGGTATCCAGGCGGCGCTGAGCGAGGCCGTGGCCCTCCGGCCCCCGGGCATCGTCATCGGCGGCTTCGACCCCGACTCGACCGCGCAGCAGGTCCAGCGGGCCAACGCGGCGGGCATCCCCCTCATCGGCTGGCACGCGGTCACCTCCCCCGGCCCCAGTGCGAAGCCCAAGCTGTTCACCAACGTCACCACCGAGGTCGGCGACGTCGCCGCGATCAGCGCGCAGTGGGTCATCGCGCACTCCCGGGGCACCGCCGGGGTCGTCCTCTTCACCGACGCCTCGATCCCGTTCGCCCACCATAAGTCCGAGCTGATCAGGAAGGGGCTGGCCGCCTGCGCGGGCGTGCGGCTGCTGGCGTACGAGAACATCCCGATCCCGGACACGAGCAGCCGTACCGCCAGGGAGGTCTCCACCCTCCTCGCCCGCTTCGGAAGCCGGTGGAGCTACTCCGTCGCGATCAACGACCTGTACTTCGCCGACGCCGCCCCCGCCTTCCGCGCGGCCGGCGAGAGCGGCGCAGGGCCGCCCTTCAACATCGGCGCCGGTGACGGCGACCCGTCCGCCTTCCAGCGCATCAACGGCGACGAGTACCAGGCGGCCACCGTCCCCGAGCCGCTGTCACTGCAGGGCTGGCAGATCGCCGACGAGTTCAACCGCGCCTTCTCCGGCCGTCCGGCCAGCGGCTACGTCGCACCTGTGCACGTCTCCACGGCGGCCAACAGCGAAGGGGCCTCGGCCTGGGACCCGACGGGCTACCGGCAGGCGTACCGGAAGATCTGGGGCAGGTGACAGACGCGCAACGCCTCGCGGCGATCGCATCAACGGCCGGCAGTGGCAGTGGCAGTGGCAGTGGCAGTGGCAGTGGCAGTGGCCAGGATCTCGGTGGTCTGCTGGATCAGGGTCGGGGAGGGGTCGTTGAGGCACGCGTAGCCGGTGCGCGCCGCATGCCCGTCCTCGGCCGGAGCCACGATGCGCATCAGTTCCTGTGAGCCGCCCGCCCGCACGCACCAACCCTCGACCCGGTTCAGTCGGCGTACGGCGGAACGCGGGATCGCGGCCTCGGTCTGGAAGTAGAACACCAGTGCCCCGCCCTCGACGACGGGAGTCAGCGGGGCGGCGGACGCTTTCGGGCTGAACGCGGCGACGACCGCCGTTCCCGGCTTTCCGTCCGGACGCAGCACGGTGTGCCACCCGGCGGACGGGCCTGCGGACAGGCCGGACAGGGGAAGCCCGGTGAAGCCGGGCGGTGCCCAGGACACCTCGGGCGTCGCCGCGGTCCGGTCCCTGACCGGGGGCGAATCCCGGACCTGCGTCGTGACGGCCACCGCCAACGCGAGAGCGGCGGCGCCCGTCAGCGCGACACGGCGCCGGCGCCGGGCCACCACACGCTGCCGGATCTCCTGCATGCGCCGGGGATTCCAGCCCGCCGGGGTGATCCGGCCCAGCACCACACGCAGCAGTTCCTCTTCCGCGTGCCCGTCCTCGTGTTCCTCCGCGTCCTCTGTCGTGCGTGTCACGGCTGCTCACCCACCTCCAGTACGTGCGACGGCCCCAGGTGCTGACGCAGGATCCGCAGTGCCTTGGCGGCCTGGCTCTTCACCGTGCCGGGGCGGCATCCCAGCACCTGTGCGGTCTCCTCGACGCTGAGGTCCTCGAAGTAGCGCAGGACGACGACCGCCCGTTGCCTCGGTGGCAGCCGCCGGACCGCTGCGGCCAGCGACTGCTCCAGGTCCACCTCGGCGAAGACGTCCCGGACCGCGGTGACGTCCGGCAGTTCCGGCGTGGGGGTCTCGCCACGCCAGCGCCGACGCCACCACGAGGCATGGGTGTTGACCAGTGCCCGGCGTGCGTACGCCTCGGGGTTGTCGCCGGCGATGCGCGACCATTTGGGCCACACCTTGGCCAGCGTGGTCTGCAACAGGTCCTCGGCCGCGTGGGCGTCGCCCGTCAGCAGCCACGCGGCCCGGTACAGACGGTTTCCGCGGGCAGCGACGAACTCCTCGAAACTCCAGTCGGTATCCGCCGCCTCCACCTGGTTCACTCCGTTTTGCCCCCGCCGTATTCATGGGTCCCATACTCAGGGAACTAGGTGGAGGGCCAACCGGGTTGCCCGACCACCGGCAGCCGCAGGGACGTGCGGGCCAGATCCAGGGTGATCGTCGGCCGGTCCGCCGCATGGTAGGCGATGCCCCGGTCGGTCCCCGCGACGATCAGGGCGAGCCGGTGGCCGGCCGGGACGACGTGGTCGGTGCTCGCGAGCGTGAGGGTGAGGGTGTAGGGCTTGCCGGGCGTGAGCGGCTGGACCTTGTGCGCGTCGGCGGCGGTGCCGAGCGCGGCCCAGCCCCGGCTGAAGACGGTGCTCGTGACGTGCATGGTGTCGGTCGCCGTCTTCTTGTAACAGGCGCTGTCCTGTGCCGTGCTCTCACCCCAGCAGGACGTTCCGGAGAACGTGGAGATGCCCAGGCCGGCCGGGTGGTAGTCGCGGATGGTGGCGGGGCCCAGGTCGACGAGGACCGCCGACAGGTTCGCGGTCACGGTCGTCGAGGTGGCAGTGACCGTGACCTTCGAGGCCCCGGAGACGCGGAGGGGCTTCACCAGCGGCGTGGTGACAAAGCCGGCCTTCTCCCCGGTCGGCTGGTCGATGTGCGCGGCCCAGTCGGTCTCGCCCTTCTCCGGATCGTCGGTGAAGGTCTCTGTCCCGCTTCCGGCGTGGGCAGTGAGCGTGCCCACGCCCGGCTGCGTGCCCTGGCCGGGGCCGAGGGCCACGGTGGCCGTCGACTTCGGGGGCCAGACGGCGTCCGTGGTCCAGTGGTCGGGGGTGCGTTCGATGTCGGCCATGGGCTCGCGGTCGATGCCGTTGTCGTAGCCGAGGAGTTCGTGGTCGAACCAGCGGTGCAGGGTGTCGACCCAGGCGCCGCGCCGGTAGTCGAAGGGGTCGACGTGCCCGGTCCCGGAGAGCCAGATCTTGCGCTCGACACCGTTCTCGGCGAGGGCGTCCCACCACTGGCCGAACTCCTTGGTGCGGACCGTGAGGTCCTGCTGGCCGTGCACGACGAAGACGCTCGCCCTGACCTTGTCCGCGTCCGCCACGTAGTCCCGCTCGGCCCACGTCGACGACCAGTCACCGGACTTGACGACCGCCGGGTCGCCGAGCGGCTTGTTGACGGCGGCGCAGCGCTGGCCGGCGGCGTCGCTCTCGACCATGCGGATCAGCGCACCGGGCGTGGGGGCGCTCCCGACCAGCCAGGCTCCCTGCGAGAAGTAGGCGTCGTACCAGGAGGAGATGGAGCTGATCGGGACGATCGTCTTCAGTCCCTCGACACCGGTGGCGGCGACCCCGTTGGCGATGCTGCCGTCCCAGCTCTTGCCGATCATGCCGGTGGCGCCGTCGGTCCAGGTGGCCTGTGTGCGGGTGCTGCCCGTATGGCTGGTGTAGCCGTGGGCGCGCCCGTTCAGCCAGTCGATGACGGATTTCGTGGACTGGATGTCGATGGGCCCGCCGGCGTCCGTGCAGCCGTCGGAGCGGCCGGTGCCGGGGAGGTCGACCGCGACGAAGGCATAGCCGCGCGGGACGAAGTAGTTGTCGTAGAAGAGCGGGAAGCGGACCGGCTGCCCGCCCGCGTCGTAGGACTTCTTCTGGTTCTCGTTGCCACGGCCGCAGCAGGAGTAATAGGGGCTGGCCTCCATGATGACCGGTACCTTGCGGCCCTTGGCCGCGGGTTCACCCGGGCGCACGATGTCGACGGCCACCCGGTCGTTCTTCCCGTCCCCGTCCTTGTCGAGCCCGGTGTCGACCCACACGGTCTCCCGGACGGCCTTCTTGTACGTGTAGACCGGCTTGCTCTCTCCGGAAGGGCCCGCCGCACCGGCGGTCGTCCGCGGCGGGCCGCCCGCCCCCGGGGCCGAAGGACTCGTCGAGGAGGAGCAGCCGGCCAGCAGGGTGATGACCACGGTCGCGATGACGGCCACCGTCGTGAGCGGCAGTCGGCGTCGGTGTCGGTGTCGGTGTCGGTGTTCGCGAGGTGACGGCACAGAATTGTCGGGATGCACGAACGGGTAACCGTCTGGCCCCCGTTGGAGGTTGCCATGCCGCGGGAACTCACTTCTCGCCGTGCGGCCGGACGAGTCGGCTCAGGGATTCCAGAAGAACGAAACGTGCGCGCGGTCGAAGCGTCGCTCGGCCAGGTCCTGTCGTGCGATCACCCAGTGCAGAGTGGATCCCTCCCGCCCTGTGAGACCGATGTCCCACTGGGCGAGCAGGACCCAGTTCTCGGGGGCGGGCGGTTCCACAGCGTCGACGGGCTCGCCCGGCCCCGTGGTTCGCTGCCGTCGATATTCCGCCGCCTCCTGCGCGGCGTCTACGACAGGATCCGTTTCCGTGCACTCGTGGAAGGCGTACCCGCCGATGTGCAGGGGGCCGTCGACGACGATGTCGCCGCACGTGTCCGTCCACGCCTCGGCCAGTTCCAAGGCGCGGGGATGGCCCGGGAGCGGAGCGGCCTCCTGGAAGGGCTCAGGGGACGCGACCAGGAAGTGGTACGGCAGGGAGACGTCGGCCGACAGGCGCAACTCGTCCTGCGGGAACTGCTCGTAGATGTGCAGCGTCTGGTCGTCGTCGAATGCGTCCCCCTCCTCGCCGTGGACGCAGGGGTACTTGGCCTCCCGCTCCTCGACGGGTGTCCCGGCGGGGACGTACACGACCTCGCCGGCGCTTGCGCTGTAGTACGTCATCTCGGGGAAGCCGAGGAGCAGCAGATGGCCGTCGGCCGGCAGCGGAAGGCCCGTCACCTCCTCGGGCAGGGCCGCGCAGTCGAGGGTGGCGAGCAGGGGGAACCAGGGGTCGGGGGCATCGGCGGGCAGCATCAGCGGGCCGCCGAACCGGCCGACGACCGGTCCGTCCCCGCTGGTGACGAGTGTCCCGGACAGGCGGGCGGTGGCGATCCACCGCTCGATGTCCTGCGAGGGTATGCCGCGCCCCAGTGCTTCCTCACGGAACGGCGCCAGCCGGCGGATCAGGTCAGGAGTCATGGGCGAGAACATATGCCCCACCCGCTGGGCGGTGACGTGGCTGGGGCAGGCCGTCGGCGGTGGCCGCGACCTGGCTGGTGGTCGGCTATGCGCGCATTCCTGTCGAGTCGGCGATCAGCTTGAGCAGTCCCTCGTTCTGGGCCGCGTAGTGCTGATCGGCGGGGTGCTCGGCGAATGCCGAGAAGGCCACGAAATAGGCGTCGGACACGGTATCCGTCGGCAGCTCGAAGGGCCGGTCGCCTGCCTCGCCGTGAGCGGCGGTGCGTCAGGCAGAGTCCCGCGCCAAGGCGCTGAGAACGGCCGCGAGGCTGTGCGGGTCGCGGCGGGCGATGTTGTGACCGACGGGAATCTCGTGAACCCGCCAGCCCGAGTCGTTGCGTAGCCGTTCGGTCAGGGTCACGAACGGGCTGCCTGTCCACGCGCCACCGCTGATGAACGTTCGGCCGAGCGCGCGGCCGGGGTTGCCTCCCAGCCTGACCGACTGGACGAAGCTCGCCAGTGGGTGCGGGCGCGCGCGAGGGTCGAGCCCCTCAGGGACCTCGACCCATCGGCCGTCGGCGCGGGCGCCCGCCATGAACAACTCCCGGAAGCTGTCACTGGTCAAGGACCAGCACGAATCCCCGTCGTCCGGGACGTAGGCGTCGATGAAGACGAGCTGATCCAGGCGGTCGCCGAGCCGATCCGCGACGCCGGCGATCACCATCCCGCCGTAGCTGTGCCCGCACAGTGCGAGGGGCGCTCCGTCGCTACGGTCGATGATCTCGGCCACCTGGTCGATATGGGTGTCGAGGTTCGGCGGACGGTCCACATCGACCGGGCCGTCCGGCTCCAGCCCCGCCAGGGTCACCGCCTCGACGTGGTGACCGTCTCGGTGCAGCTCGGCGGCGACCGAGTCGAACACCCATCCGCCTTGCCAGCCGCCCGGCACCATCACGAACTTCACCGCGTCATCGTAGGTCACGCCACCTTCGCGCTCTCCGGCGCCGGCGCCTCCTCCGCCGTGATCACGGCGGTCAGCCCGGCCCACTCCGCCGTGCCCCGGTGAATCGGCGTCTCCGAGCCGGTCAGCGGTGTGCCCGTCCCGCCCCGCCGGACCGCGACGATCTCCGCCGCGATCGACAGCGCCGTCTCCTCGGGCGTACGGGCGCCGAGGTCGAGGCCGATGGGCGACCGGAGCCGGGCCAACTCGGCATCTTCCAGGCCGACTTCACGAAGCCTGCGCTCCCGGTCGGCGTGCGTCCGGCGGGAGCCCATCGCGCCGACGTAGGCGACCGGCATCCGCAGGGCCGCCTCCAGCAGGGGTACGTCGAACTTGGCGTCGTGGGTCAGCACGCACAGGACCGTGCGCGCGTCGGTCTCCGTACTCCGGAGGTAGCGGTCCGGCCAGTCGACCACGACCTCGTCCGCATCGGGGAAACGGGCCCGGGTGGCGAAGACGGGGCGGGCGTCGCACACGGTCACGTGGTAGCCGAGGAGCTTTCCGGCGCGCACGAGTGCGGCGGCGAAGTCGATCGCGCCGAAGACGATCATGCGGGGTGGTGGGACACGGGTCTCGATGAACAGGGTGAGGCCGCCGGGGCAGTGGGTGCCGTCCTCCGAGATGTCGAGGGTGCGGGTGCCTCCGGCGGTCAGCATGGCCAGGGCCTCGGCGGTGACGCGATCCACCGGGGTCACAGCCCCGCGCCCCTGGTCGGGTGCGTGCACGGCTGTGCCGAGAAGCTCGGCAGGTCCACGGATCACCCTGGCCAGTGCTGTGGGCTCCCCCCGGGCCGCGGACGCCAGCGCCGCCTCGTACAGTTCTCTGTCCGGTGCGTCCCGCGTCACCGGAGTGACCAGGATCTGGATCACTCCACCGCACGTCAGGCCCACCGCGAACGCGTCCTCGTCGCTGTAGCCGAATGTCTCCAGGACCGGCTCGCCGTCATCGAGGACCTGTACGCACAGGTCGTACACCGCTCCCTCCACGCATCCGCCGGAGACCGAGCCGATCGCCGTGCCCGCGCTGTCGACCGCGAGGGCGGCGCCGGGAGGGCGCGGCGCGCTGCCGCCGACGGACACCACCGTGGCGACGGCGAAGTCGCGGCCCTCCTCTGCCCACTTGCTCAACTCCGCGGCGAGGTCAAGCATCCCGGCCTGCCCGCAGGACGCGGTCGGGGCGGATGGGCAGGCTGCGATGGCGTACGCCGGTCGCGTGCCAGACCGCGTTGCCGACCGCCGCCGCGGCGCCCACGATGCCGATCTCGCCGATGCCCTTGATGGCGAGGGGGTCGTCCTCGTCCGGGTCCCCGGGCAGCCAGTCCGCCTCGATGAGCGGGACGTCGGCGCTGGCCGCGAAGTGGTAGCCCGCGAGGTCGGCGCCGATGTGGGCGCCCGAAGCCCGGTCCCGGACCGCCTCCTCGTGCAGGGCCATGGAGATGCCCCAGATCATGCCGCCGACGAACTGGTTGCGGGCGGTCAGCGGGTTGATGATCCGGCCCGCCGCGAAAATGCCGAGCATCCGGCGGACCCGCACCTCGCCGGTCGTGACGTCGACGGCGGCCTCGGCGAAGTGGGCGCCGTAGGAGTGCCGTTCCTTCTGCGGGAGTGCGGCGATGGCCTCCGCCGTGTTCGAGCGGACGGTGATGCCCTCCGGAGGGACGCCGCCGCCCAGGGCGAGCCGCTCGCGCAGTTCGTCGGCGGCCGCGGTGACCGCCCAGGACCAGGAGCTGGTGCCCATCGAGCCGCCCGCGATCATCGCCGGGCCGAAGTCGCTGTCCCCGATCAGGACCCGGACGCGGTCCGGTGTCACCTCCAGCGCGTCGGCGGCGATCAGGGTGAGGGCCGTACGTGCGCCGGTGCCGAGGTCCGCCGCGGAGATGCGGACGGTGAAGCCGCCGTCGGCCTCCGCGGTCACGGCCGCCGTGGACGGAACGGCTCCGGCGTGGAAGGTCGCCGCCGCCGTTCCGGTGCCGAGCAGCCAGCGGCCGTCGCGGCGCAGGCCGGGACGTGGATCGCGGTCCGCCCAGCCGAACCGCCGGGCGCCCTCCCGGAAGCAGGCGGTCAGACCGCGGCCCGCGAAGGGCAGCCCGGAGACGGGCCCCCTGTCGGGCTCGTTGCGGGCGCGCAGCTCGATCGGGTCGACCCCGCACTTCTCGGCCAGTTCATCGAGCGCCGACTCCAGCGCGAACGACCCCGGTGCCTCGCCCGGCGCGCGCATCCAGGTCGGGGTGGGTACGTCGAGCCGTACGATCCGGTGGGCCGTGTGGTGGGCGGGGGCGTCGTACAGCACCCGGGCCGGCATGGCGCTGGGTTCCAGGAACTCGTGCACCGTCGAGGAGAGGTTCAGCGACTGGTGCTCCAGTGCGCGCAGCCGTCCGTCGGGGTCGGCGCCGAGCCTGACGCGCTGCGCGGTGGGGCTGCGGTAGCCGACCAGGGAGAACATCTGACGGCGGGTCAGCACGACGCGGACGGGGCGGCGGAGGAGGGTCGTGGCCATGACGGCGGCCACCTGGTGGGCGCGGACGCCCTTGGACCCGAAGCCGCCGCCGATGTGTTCGGAGCGTACACGCACGGAGGCCGGGTCGAGCGAGAACAGGTTCGCGAGTTCGCCCTTCACCCAGATGGCACCCTGGTTGGAGTCGACGACCTCCAGGCGGCCGCCGTCCCAGTGGGCGGTCGCCGCGTGGGGCTCCATCGGGTTGTGGTGTTCCTCGGGCGTGGTGTACTCGGCGTCCACGACCACGGCGGAACGGGCGAGTTCGGCCTCCAGGTCGCCCTTCGCGGTCACGGCCGCGGCGTGGGGCGCGTCCGCCGCGGTGTACGCGTCCGGGCGTCCGCCGGTGAACGCTGTGTCGTGCGGCTCCCGGTCGTAGTGCACCACTAGCGTCTCCGCGGCCTCCCTGGCCTGCTCGGAGGTCTCGGCGACGACCAGCGCCACGGGCCAGCCCGCGTGCGGCACCCGGTCGTGCTGGAAGAGCGCGATGGACGGGTCTGGCTTGTTCCCCATGAGCCCGTCGTAGTCGGTCTCCAGGTGCGGGGCGTTCCCGTGGTGCAGGACGGTGAGGACGCCGGGCATGGCCAGGACGGCGTCGGCTTCCACAGCCCGGATGTGGCCGCGGGCGACCGTGGACAACACCAGCCAGCCATGGGCGAGTTCGGCGAAGGGGATCTCTCCCGCGTAGCGGGCGGCGCCGGTGACCTTGTCACGCCCCTCCACGCGGGTGCGCGCCGTGCCGACGGAGCCCTTCAGGGGGGTGACGGTGGTCATCGGGCTGCCTCCTCGGTGAGTTCGGTCAGCACGGCCACCACGAGGTTGCGCATCAGGGTCACCTTGTATCCGTTGTGCGGCAGAGGCCGGGCCGCGGCCAGTTCGGCGTCCGCGGCGGCGGCGAAGGTGCGGGCATCGGCCGGTGAGCCCTTGAGCACCCGCTCGGCCTCCAGGGCCCGCCAGGGCCTCGACGCGACCGCGCCGAGCGCCAGTCGCACCTCGCGTACCACGCCCGCCTCGACGTCGAGTGCGGCGGCGACCGACCCGATCGCGAACGCGTACGAGGCCCGCTCCCGCACCTTCCGGTAGCGCGAGGTGGCGGCGACCGGGGCGGGCGGCAGGGTGACGCCGGTGATCAGCGCGCCCTGCGGCAGGGCGGTCTCCCGGTGCGGGGTGTCACCGACCGGCAGATAGAACTCGGCGAGCGGCAACTCCCCGGGCCCGTCGGCCGTTTCGTACGCCACGACGGCGTCGAAGGCGGTGAGCGCCACGCACATGTCCGACGGGTGTACGGCCACGCAGTGGTCGGAGGCGCCGAGGATCGCGGCGTTGTGGTGCTCGCCCGCGATGGCGGGGCAACCGCTGCCCGGGGTGCGCTTGTTGCAGGGCTGGGTCACGTCGGCGAAGTAGCCGCAGCGGGTGCGCTGGAGCAGGTTCCCGCCGACCGTGGCCATGTTGCGCAGCTGCCCGGAGGCGCCGGCCAGCACCGCCTGCGCCAACGCCGGGTAGTGGCGCCGCACTTCGGGGTGGGCGGCGAGGTCGCTGTTGGTGACGGTGGCGCCGATCCGGAGGCCGCCGTGGGGCGTCGACTCGATGCGGTCCAGCGGGAGTTCACGTATGTCGACGAGCCGGGCGGGCCGCTCGACGCCGGTCTTCATGAGGTCGACGAGGTTCGTACCGCCGCCGAGGAACCGCGCGTCCGGATCGGCTTCGAGCAGCGCGACCGCACCGGAGACGTCGAGCGCACGCCGATAGCCGAACTCCCTCATGCCGCCGCCTCCGTGGTCTCCGTCTCGGCCGCTGCCGCCTGGGCGACCGCCTGGACGATCGACACATACGCACCGCAGCGGCACAGGTTGCCGCTCATCCGCTCACGGATCTCCTCGGCGGTCAGCGGCGGCGGTCCCGCCTCGGGCCGCACGTCGCCGGTGACGGCGCTCGGCCAGCCGGCCGCGTGCTCCTCGATCACCGCGACGGCCGAACAGATCTGGCCAGGTGTGCAGTAACCGCACTGGTAGCCGTCGAGGTCGAGGAAGGCCTGCTGCACGGGGTGCAGCCGTTCGCCGTCGGCCAGGCCTTCGACGGTGGTGATCTCCCGCCCCTCGGCGGCCACCGCCAGTTGCAGACAGGCCACGGCCCGGCGGCCGTCGACCAGAACCGTGCAGGCCCCGCACTGCCCCTGGTCGCAGCCCTTCTTGGTACCGGTGAGAGCAAGCCGCTCGCGCAGGGCGTCGAGGAGGGTGGTGCGATGGTCGACGGACAGGGAGTGTTTCTCGCCGTTGATGTTCAGGGTGATGGCACTGTGCGTCGACGGACCGGCCAAAGCCATGATCAGCCTTCTTTCACAGGTCCGGAACACGCCGAGAAGGCGGTCCGGCACGCAGGCGTGTTGGAGAATCGGGTGCACCGGAAGACGAATAGGCAGCTCAGTACGTGGCTGGATCAGCTCGGCCAGGGCTATGATGGATCCAACCGGACAGCTGTCCGCTACCAGGAAACGTACCGGACAGCTGTCCGCTCAGCAAGGCCGGGCCCCTTCGCGAGCCCGCGAGGAGGGCTCGAGTGCCGGAGAAGAAGGACGCACCGCTGCGCTCCGACGCGCAGCGCAACCGCGAACGCATCCTGGAAGTGGCACTGACCGAACTGACCCGCTGCGCCGACACCCCGCTGAGCGCGATCGCCAAGAAGGCGGGCGTCGGTCAGGGCACGTTCTACCGCAACTTCCCCAACCGCGAGGCGCTCGTCCTGGAGATCTACCGCCACGAGATGCAGCAGGTCGCCGACTGCGCGGCCCACCTGCTCGAGACCCGGGAACCCGACCGGGCCCTGCGCGAGTGGATGGACCGGCTCGCCCGGTTCGCCATGGCCAAGGCCGGTCTGGCCGACGCGATCCGTCAGGCCACCGGCACGGCGGCGAAGCCCGAGTACACCCCGGTGACCGCCGCGTCCGAACTCCTGCTCCGCGCCGCCGAGAAGGCCGGCACCATCCGCCCCGGCGTCACCGCGGACGACTTCTTCCTCGCCATCGTCGGCCTGTTCACGATCGATCCGCAGGGCGACTGGGAAGCGCGTGCCGCCCGCCTCTTCGACCTGGTCATGGACGGACTGCGGGCGGGAGCGCCCGGGGCGAAGACCGACTGAGCGGGCACGCCCCCGGACAGCACGGCACAGCAGCTCCTGCGCCGGATCAAGCAGGCGCTGGACCCGCACGGCACCATCGCACCCGGCCGCTACGGACCAGCGCCGGAGGGCCCTACCGGTTGACGCAGGGCCCTGAGCCCCTTCTCCTGGCCGCACCCGCGGTTCCGCGGCCGCCGGAAGGGGCCCTCGGCCTTCCGTGCCCGTCGTGGTCACGGAGAACCCGAACTCCCGGTGTGGCAGGACGACTTCAGTCCTGGCGGTGGACCTCGACGAGGAGCGCCTGCGCCGGGTTGAGGGTGGGCATCGGCAGGCCGGCGGTGGTCAGGACGGCGCCGGGCAGGGTGAGCCAGTCGTCCACGGCTGCCGTCAGCCACAGGGGTGGTGCCACCTGGTGGAACGAGGGCAGGCCGAGCTCGGTGCGCACGCGGAGCCGGTAGCGGGCGTCGGGGTCCAGACCGGGAAAGGGAGTACGGCCGGACTGGCCTTCGGGGGAAGTGGCCACGCGCGCCCAGGAGTACAGCGCCCTCGATCCGTCCTGAGCCACCACTCCGTGCAGGACGCGGGACTCGTCCTCAAGGTCGGCACGGACCGTGCGACCGGTGTGGAGCAGGGGGCGCAGCTCGCGGTAGAGGGTGCCCCAGGCGGTCAGCCTGGTCAGCTCCTCCGCCGAGCACTCGTTCAGGTCCTGCTCGATGCCCGCGTGCCCGAACAAGGCGGTGATCAGGCGGAACGTGTCGGAGGTGACGCGGTCCGTCGTGTGGCTGCGCGCGGCGCCCACGTGGGAGCCGACCAGTTCGGGCGGGAGGAGTTGGCCGGTCCAGTTCTGGATCGCCTGGCGTTCCACGGGGTCGTTGCAGTCCGAGGGCCACACCCGGTCGGTGCGGGCGAGTACGCCCAGGTCGACACGGCCGCCGCCACTGGCGCAGCTCTCGATCTCCAGAGCGGGGTGCTGCTGCTTGACCGCGTCCAGCAGCCGGTACAGCGCCTCGACCTGGGCGTGGGCCGCGGGCCGGTCGCCGGGAGCGTGCACGGCTTCGTGGAGTTCCCGGTTGTGGTCCCACTTCAGGAAGGCGATGTCGTAGCTTCCGACGAGTGCGTCCAGTGACTTCAGGAGGTAGTCGAAGACCTCGGGGCGGGAGAGGTCCAGGACGTGCTGATGGCGTGCGGACGGGCCGAGGCCGGCGGCGGGACCCAGGATCCAGTCGGGGTGGGTACGGGCCAGGTGGGAGTCGAGGTTCACCATCTCCGGCTCGACCCAGAGTCCGAAGTCCATGCCCAGCGCCCGGACATGGTCGGCGAGCGGGGTGAGTCCCTCGGGCCAGACGGCCGGGTCGGGGAGCCAGTCGCCGAGCCCCGCGGTGTCGGCGCGACGGCCGCGGAACCAGCCGTCGTCGAGCACGAAGCGCTCGACCCCCACCGCGGCGGCACGCTCGGCCAGGGCCTTGAGCCGGCCGAGGTCGTGGTCGAAGTAGACCCCTTCCCAGCTGTTGAGGACGAGGGGCCGGGGGCCGCGCGGATGCTGGGGGCGTGCCCGCAGGTGGCGGTGGAAGCGGTCCGCGATGCCGTCCAGGCCGTCCGCCGACCATGCGAAGTGGCAGCGCGGGGTGCGGTACGAGTCGCCGGGCGCCAGGCGGATCTCGCCCGCCCGCAGGAGTTCGCCACCGCCGAGCGCCGAGGCGTGTACGCCTGCTCCTTCCGGGAGTTGCTCGACCAGGTAGCGCTGGTCGCCGCTCCAGGCCACGTGCACGGCCCACACTTCACCGGTGCGGAATCCGAAGCCGGGCACTCCCACCGTCAGGAGATAGGGAGAGTCGACGCCGGGTTTGCCGCGTCGCACGTCACGGACATGGGACCCCTGGTGCAGCGGGCGCCGCTGAGGGGAGCGCTCCCGGCTCCACTTTCCGGTGAAGTCCAGGATCTCGGTGGCCCGGCGCGGCAGGGGCAGCAGGGTCAGTGCGCCGGACAGGTCGTACGGCGCCGGGTCGCTGCTCTCGGCGCTGTCGGCGCCCTCGGCGCGGGAGAGGACGGCGTCGGCGGTGAGGATCCCGTGGGTGTCCAAAGCGTAGGTGAGTGTGATGTCCAGTCCGGACGCCGCTTCGGTCAACCGCAGTTCGAGCTCGCCGCCGCCCTCGGGGTCGGCGCGGTGGGTGGCTCCGGTCAGGGTCGGACGGGGAGCGCCGGCCGTGCCGGACAGATGGCCGTGGTGGGCCGGGGTACCGGACCAGCCGTCCGCCTCGGTGGGCCAGACGGTGAAGCGGCGCGGGGTGTCCAGGGCGTTGTTGAGCAGCGCGGGTTCTGCGGTCAGGCTCAGGGCCGTCAGGTCCTCGGTGGTCAGTTCACCCAGGTCGGCTCCCCAGTGCAGGACTCTGGGCACCGGTTCGGTCAGTTCGACGGCGAAGCAGGTGCCGGCCGCGCGCAGGCTGACGATTCGCGCGGGGGTGGTGGGCATACGGTCTCTTTTCAGGGAGGGCGGCAGGACGCGCCGTACGGGCCGCGTCCCGGTCGCGATGCGCCGAAGAGGCGGCGGTCACTTCTTGGTCAGGATGTCCTTCGTCTTGGCCTGCATGTCGGCGAAGACGCTGTCGTCCTTCTGCCCGCCGAAGTATGCCTCGATCAGCGGCTCGATCGCGTCCTGCAGCTCCGCGCCGTTGTTGAAGTCCGGAGAGGGGTAGAGCTCCTTGTTCTTGAGCATGTCGGTGAAGACCGTGAGGTCGACGCCCTGCGCCTTGAGCGCCTTGGCGGAGGCGTCCATCGAGGCGGGGATGGACGGGAAGAAGGTGCCGGTCGCCGACGCCTTCGTCTGGCAGGTCTCGGAGCCCATGTAGGAGACCCACTTCCAGGCCAGGTCCGGGTTCTTCGTGCCGGCCCAGATGGTGTTCCCGTTGGAGTTGCTGAAGACGGCACGGGTCTTGCCGTCGGGGCCGAGGACCGTGGGACCGATACCGACCTTGATGTTGGGGATCTTGGCGAAGGTGGACGCCGACCACGATCCGCCGGTCTCCATCGCGACCTTGCCCGAGGAGAGCAGGTCGACGTCGGAGACGGTGTTGGTGAACGTACCGATCTTGGGTGCGTAGCCCTTCGCGACCAGGGTGCGGATCCAGTCCATGGTCTTCACCAGGCGCGGGTCGTTGTAGTTCAGCTCGGTCGGCCAGTTGGCCTTGTTGCCGAGCCGCCAGCCCGTCGTGGAGACGAAGGAGCTCCAGGTGGACTGGCCCAGGAAGTCCTTGGCGGCGAGCTGGCCGAAGCCGTAGGTCTTGATGTGTGCCTTGTCGAAGCCCGGCTGGTCACCGCGTCGGCCCTTGGTGTCGAGGGTCAGATGGGCGATCATCTTGCCGATCGTGCCGCCGTTGTCGGGGTTCCAGTTCAGGTTCTGGACGTCCTTGGCGCTGTATCCGGCCTTGGTGAGCATGTCGCTGTTGTAGTAGAGGCCGGTGGCCGCCCAGTCCAGGGGCAGGCCGTACTGCTTGCCGTCGGTGTACTTCCAGGAGTCGACGCCGACGGAGAAGCGCGACAGGTCGAAGCCGTCCTTCTTGATGTAGTCGTCCAGCGGGAGCAGCTGGTGCTGGTCGGCGTACTGCGGGAAGAACTGGACGCTGTTCTGGAACGCGTCGGGGGCCTTGTTGGCCACGAAGCCGGCGGTGAGCTTGGTGAAGTAGTCCACGACGTTGTACTGGGTGATCTTCACCGTGACGCCCGGGTTGGCCTTCTCGAAGTCCTTGGCGCAGACCTTGTAGGCGGCCGCCTGCTTGTCGTCCCAGGTCCACCAGTTCAGGGTGCCGGAGCCGGAACCGCCGTCGGAGTTGGAGGAGCAGGCGGAGAGGAGGGCCGCCAGGGTGAGCGAGGCTCCCAGGGCCACAGCCTTGCGAACTCTCATGGTTCCTTCTTTCACTGATCACTTGAGGCCGGAGAAGCCGATGGAGTTGACGATGCGTTTACCGAAGGCGACGAAGAGCAGCAGCATCGGCAGCGCCGCGATGAGGGCGGCGGCCATCAGGCCCGCCCAGTCGGGGGCGGCTTGGGGCGAGGACTGCTTGAAGACGCCGAGTGCGAGGGTGAGCGGTTGGACGTTCTGGTCGTTGGCGATCAGCAGCGGCCAGAAGTAGTCGTTCCAGGCGTTGACGAACATCAGCAGCGACACGGTGGCGATCGGCGCGGTCGACATCGGCAGGATGATCCGGAAGAAGATCCGCAGCGGGCCGGCGCCGTCGATGATGGCGGCCTCCTCGACCTCGCTGCTCAGGCCGAGCATGAACTGCCGCAGGAAGAACAGCGTGAAGGCCTGGAAGAGGCCGCCGGGCAGGATGAGTCCGGCAAAGGTGTCGGTGAGTCCCAGGTCCTTCACGAGGACGAAGTTGGGCAGCAGCGTGAACACGCTGGGCACCATCAGGGCGCTGATCAGGATGTTGAACACCAGGTCGCGGCCGCGCCAGTGCAGCCGGGAGAACGCGTAGGCGGCGGCCGCGGAGATCAGCACGATCAGCGCGGTCTGCACCGATGCGTAGATCACCGAGTTGCGCAGATAGAGCGCGATGTCGAGGGTGGCGCCGGAGCCGCCCTGGGCCTGGGCCTCCGCGGTGGAGGCGAGGCCCAGGACCCGCTCGAAGGCGCCCCAGGTGAAACCGACCGGCAGCGGCGAGGACGGATTGGTCGCCAGCTTGTAGTTGTTCGACAGCGCGGTGCGCAGGATCCAGTAGAACGGGAAGAGCGTGACGAGGACGATGACGCCGAGGTAGATCCAGGCCACGGCCCTGCCGGGCGAGAACCTGCGGGTGCTGGTGCGGGGCGAGCGCTTGGGGAGGGTCGCCCGGCCGGGTGCGATGGTGACAGCCATGGCGGTCTCCTTCAGTTCAGGTCGGATTCGTTGGCGCGGGCGAGCCGCAGCTGGGTGAAGGTGACCGCGATGAGCAGGGCGAACAGGGCCAGCGACATGGTGGCGGCGTAACCGAAGTCGAACTGCCGGAAGGCCTTGCGGTAGATGTACATCTGCAGCACGTTCGAGGCGTTGGCCGGACCGCCCTCGGTGGTGACCTGGACGATGTCGAACACCTGGAAGGAGTTGATCACCGTCAGGACGACCACCATGACGAGGATCGGCCGCAGCAGGGGCACGGTCAGCCGGCGGAACATCTGTATCTCGCTCGCGCCGTCGACGCGGCCGGCCTCGTAGATGGTCGGCGGGATGGTCCCCAGGCCGGCGAAGATCAGCAGGGCGTAGTAGCCCATCCACTTCCACACGCTGATCGCGGCGAGCGAGGGGATCGCCCATCCCCCGCTGCCGAAGAACAGGATGGAGTGGCCGGTCACGTGCTTCAGCGCGATGTTGACGATGCCGAGGGTCGGATCGAGCATCCACTGCCACACCAGGGCGGCGATGACGTTGGAGATCAGGAACGGCAGCAGGATCACTCCGCGCAGGACCGACGACCTGGTCACCCGATCCAGCACCACCGCCGTCACCAGGGAGATCAAGGTGCCGAAGACCACGGACAGCAGGACGAAGTAGACGGTGACGAGCAGCGAGTGCCAGAAGACGTCGTCCCCGATCAGCTCCCGGAAGTTGGCCAGTCCCACCCACTGCGGCGGGCTCAGGACGTGGAAGTCGGTGAAGCTGAGGTAGATGCCGCGCAGGGTCGGATAGGCGTAGAAGCCCGCGAAGCCGACCACGGCGGGCAGGATGAGCAGCAGGGCGACCGGCAGGTCCCGGCGGCGTGCCGCCGCCGACCTGGTGGCGCTGGGCCGCCGTCCCTTCCTCGGTGTGGTCTTCTTGTTGACCGGCGAGGTGGCCGTGGTGGCCACCGCGCCCGGTTCACCGGACCGCGGTTTCACCGGCGTTGCGTGGTTGCCCTGTGATGTGACCACCACAGCACCCTCCTTAGTGCGATACGAGCGTGCGGTACGAGCGGTACGAGCTGGTGGACCGGTGGATCAGACGGTGATCTTGTCGATGTCGGGTGCGTAGTCGGTGGCGTTGCCGAAGCTGAGCGTGTTGTCTCCGGCCTTCAGCGGTACGGGGACGGTGAGGGACTGCGGCGCACCCCAGTTGTTGTCGTTGGTGCCCGGCACCGGGACGTGAAGGGTGCTGCCGCCGACGGTGAGGTCGATGACGCGACTCGAGTCGCCGTCCACGTAGTCCAGCTTCAGCAGGTACGTGCCGTCCTTCGGGGCGCTGACGTGGGTGACGGCCACCTCGCCGCCGCCGAGATTGCCGATCTTCTGCCCGCCGGAGCAGCCGTCGCAGCCGGCGACGACGGCATTGCCGGTGAGGGGGTTGCCGGAGGCCTCGGCCTCGTAGGCGGTGGGACCGGTGGACGCGGGCGTGGTGAGCGCGAGGGCCTTGCTCGGAACCGACGTACGGCCCTTGGCGTCGCGGGCGACGACGGTGAAGGTGTGGGCGGCGGCGGCGCTCAAGCCGTTGACCGTGGCCGTGGTGCCGGTGGTGGTGGTCACCGGACGGCCGTCGGCGTAGACGGTGTAGCGGTTGACGGGCGAGGCGCCGGTGTTCACCTTGTCCCAGGCCAGCGAGACGCTCGTCGGGGTGGCGGCGGTGCCGTGCACGCCGAGCGGGGTGCCGGGCTGGTCGCCGTGGCGGGTCGGGGTGAAGGTGAAGAGCCGTGAGCCGTGCGGGGGCAGGTTCTGTGCGAGGTGGCCGGAGACGCGGCCGAGGTTCTTGTGGTTCCACAGGTCGCGGACCGCCGCGGTGCCGTCGATGCCCAGGTCGGCGAAGTCGGCGGTGACGTCGGCGGCGCCGGAACCCAGGTTGAACAGGGCGACTGTGTAACTGCCGTCGGGATTACGGGCGTACCAGGTCTGCTGGTCGGTGGTCTGGCTGACCGGCCGCGCCGGGTGGCCGGCCTGGTCCACGGCGATCACCTCGTCGTTGGTGAGCAGCTTCAGCCCGTAGGAGTCGAGCTTGGTGAGGTCGTCGCCCGAGTACAGGGGCGCCGACTCGATGGCCCACAGGGTCATGTAGCTCTGCCGCTCGGCCTCGGTGAGGCCGTGCATGGCGCCGACTCCGACGTTCAGGGAGTCGAGGTTGTTCCAGTGGCCGGGACCGGCGTCGTCGATCCACTGCACGACGTCGTTCCAGCGTCCCTTCACGGAGTTGTTCCAGGTCACCAGCGTGCTGCAGTAGCACTCGACGTCGGTGTCGATCCGCCAGCCGTTGGAGTTGGCCTTCCAGGTCTCGGCCTTGGTGTGGCTGAGCGACCAGGACAGCGTCAACTGGATGCGGCGGCCGGTCTGTTGGAGCGCGGTGTGCCAGGCCCGCACGTCCGGGGTGTTGTCGTGGTCCGCGTCACCCTGCCAGGAGCCCGGACCCACGCCGTCGACCTTGAGGAAGTCCACGCCGTACCCGGCCAGTTGGTCGGCCAGGGAGTCGATGTACTTCTGCGAGCAGGGGTTGGCGAAGTCCATCTTGTACGCGGAGTTCCACCCGTTGGTCTTGCGCAGGTCGGGGTAGACGAGGTCCGCGGTGGTGCAGCCGGGTGCGTTGTGGATCGCGGTCGTCCCGTCGCCGTACGCGGCGGGGTCGAGGCCCACGGCCAGGTAGAGCCCGAACTTGAGGCCCTTGTGGTGGAGGTAGTCGCCCAGGGACTTCATGCCGTGCGGGAACGTGGTGGGGTTCGCGGTCGGACGGGCGTACTGGTCGAAGCCGTTCGCCCAGCCGGCGTCGACGTTGATGTACTCGTAGCCGTGGGACGTGAGCTTGGCGGCGACCACGTCGGCCTGCTGCTTGATGTGGGCCTCGGTGAGCCAGTTCACCCCGCCGTAGCCGGGGTAGCTGGTGGCCTCCAGGCTCCAACTGCTCCAGCCCATGTACGGCTTGGCGACCAGGAGTGCCTGTTGGCGGCCGGCACCCGACGGCGAGGCACTCGACAGCGAGGCGCTCGACGCCGACGAGGTGGCGTCAGCCGTCGACGGGGAGACGTCGGCCGCCGTCGCGGCGGTCGGCGCGGCGAGGGACACCACCAGGGCGGTGGCGGCCAGCACGGGCAGGCGCCGCAGGCGCGCACCGCCCGTGCGGAGTCTGTGGCTTACGGATGCCGCAGGTCCTGCTGGACGAGCCATGTGATTACTCCATCTCGGCGCGAAAGGCACGGCAGGGCCTTCGGAAGACCCGGAAGTGCCCCTGCACGGTCAGCCGCATGGGGAATTGGCCGAGTGGGCGTTCGGGCGCCCAAGTGGCCGTAAGGCGACGCCCGTTCGGTAGCGCAGCCCGCGATGACTTACGCGGCCGGTCGAGGAGGAAACCGGCCGCCACCTGCGTCGGTGGACGTCCCATCCACCTGTCGCGAGGTGCCGCGAATGTAGCCACGCTTTTCTTCCAGCGTCAACATATTGCACGGCCCGAATCATCGACATTCGCGGAAAGAATGGATCGGGATTCGGGCGATGAGTACGGAAGACGGGCGCTGACCGGCGACGAACCTCTTCTTTCTTCTTTTCCAATGGAAATGTATGGTCGCCGCATGACGCTCGCCGATCAGCCACCCGCGGCCGCTCTGCTGTTCCAGACCCTGCTCGCGCACGGCCCGCTCACCCGCGCCGAGATCGGCCGCCGCACCGGTCTGTCACCCGGCGCGATCACCAAGGTCGCCACTCCCCTGCTGACCGACGGCTGGATCACCGAGCTGGGCCGCACGGCCGAGCGCACCGCCGGCCGGCCGGCCACGCTGATCGCGGTGCGGGCCGACCGCGCCCGGTTCGTGGGCGTGAAGGTGACCGGTGACGAACTCATCGGTGTGCTGGCCGACCTCACCGCACGGCCCCTGGCCACCGCCCGCGCCACCCTCACCTCCCGTGACGTGGGTACGGTCGTGCTGGCCATCGCCCGGCTCGTCGACCGGCTGACCGCGCAGGCACCGCCCCGTGCGGCCGGCGCCCTGCACGGCATCGGCGTCACGATCTCCGGCGACGTCGACGGCCACACCGGCACCGTCCAGTACTCCCCCTTCCTGAACTGGCGCCGCGTTCCCCTCGCCCAGCTCGTCCAGACCGCCACCGGCATACCGACCGTGATCGAGAACGACGTACGCGCCCTGACCGTCGCGGAACAGTGGTTCGGCGTCGGGGTCGGACTGTCGTCCTTCGCCCTGGTCACCGTCGGCGCGGGCATCGGCTGCGGCATCTCCCTCGGCGGCCGGGTCGTCTCCGGGGCCCACGGCGTCTCGGGGGAAGTGGGGCACCTCCCCGTGGGCGGGACCGACCGGGTGTGCACCTGCGGCAACACCGGCTGCGTCGAGGCCGTCGCCTCCACCCAGGCCATCACGGAGCAGGCCCGCCAGGCGACGGGCGATCCGGTGCTGACGATGGACCAGGCGGTCCGCCTCGCCCATGCCGGCAACGCCGACGTCCGCGCCGTCTTCGCCCGGGCCGGCCATGCCCTGGGCCTGGCGCTGGCTTCCGTGGCCAACCTCATCGGGCCCGAACGCATCATCATCTCGGGCGAGGGCGTGGCCACCTACGACCTCTACGAGGAGCAGATCCGTGCCACCTTCGCGGCCCGTGCCTTCGGTGCCGCGGCCGACTGCGACCTCGTCGTCAGACCCCTGCCGTTCGAGGAATGGGCCCGCGGGGGCGCCGCCGTCGCCGCGCAGCGCATCTTCGCCCCGGCCAAGTAACCGGCGAGCGCCTCTTCACACCGCCGAACAACCCGCAAGCGCCTCTTCGCCCCCGCCAAGCAGTCAGCAAGCACCTCTTCGCACCGCCGAACAACCCGCGAGCGCCTCTCCTCCGCGCCGCACCACCGAGCAACCCGCGAGCGCCTCTCTCCGCGCCCCGCGCCCCGCGCCGCGCCCGCGCCCGCCCCGCGTGAGCCGTCCTCCGTCAGTCCCCCGTCTCGCAGTCGCCCGTCTCGCAGTCACCCGTCTCGAAAGCGCACGCCATGCTGAAAGCTTTCTCCGCCCAGGACTTCCACCCTGTCCACCGCCCGCCCGGAACGCTCTGGTACGACCGTCCCGCCACCCGCTGGCTCGAAGCGCTGCCCCTGGGCAACGGCCGCCTGGGCGGCATGGTCCACGGCGGCACCGACCGCGAGCGGATCCAGCTCTCCGAGTCCACCGCCTGGTCGGGCGGTCCGTCGGCAACGGACCTCAGTCCGACCGCCGGAGCGCAGGTGCCGCGCATCCGCGAACTTCTCTTCGCCGGAGAACACGCCGAGGCACAGCGGCTCGCGGCCGAGCATCTATTGGGCAGGCCAAGGTCGTTCGGGACGAACCTCCCCCTCCCCGAGGTCCAACTCGCCTTCCCCGACGGGCCTCCGGTCCAGGACTACCACCGGGCCCTCGACCTGGACACGGGCCTCGCCTCGGTCACCTACGAACAGGACGGCGTCCGCGTCACCCGCGAGGTGTTCGCCACCAACCCGCACGGCCTGATCGCGATCCGCCTCACCACGGACCGCCCCGGATCGCTCGGCTTCACCCTGTCCATCCAGGACGGCCTGCTCCCCGGCGACACGACCACCACGGACTCCTCCGTCGTCTTCAGCGGCCACGCCCACGAGAGCCTGCACAGCGACGGGCAGCAGGGCGTCGCCCTGGAGATCCACGCCCGCCTCGAAGCCGACGGCGGCACCGTGCACCGCGCGGGCGAGGCGCTCCGCCTGGAAGGCGCCGACAGCGCGGTCGTCTACGTCGTCGTCGGCACCGACTGGGCAGGGGCGGACCCGCGTGCGCGGGCGGAATCGCTCCTGTCCGCCGGGCTGGAAGCAGGCTACGAAGCCGTCCGGGCGGCCCACGTCGCGGACCACCGGGCGCTGATGCGGCGGGTCTCCCTGGATCTCGGATCGGCACCGCCCGACATCGCGGCCCTGCCCACCGGCACCCGCCGCGACCGGCTCGCCGCCGGCCAGGCCGACGACGCTCTCATAGCGCTGTACTTCCAGTACGGCCGCTACCTGACCGTGGCCGGCTCCCGCCACAACTCCCCGCTGCCGCTTGCCCTGCAGGGGCTGTGGAACGACGGCCTGGCCAGCAGCGCGGCCTGGACGAACGACTTCCACCTGGACATGAACACCCAGCAGAACTACTGGGCCGCCGAGCCGGCCAACCTCGCCGAGTGCCAGGAACCGCTCTTCGGTCTCCTGGAGCTGCTGGCGGACCACGGCCGGGCCACCGCCGGGCAGATGTACGGCGCACCGGGCTGGGTCGCCCACACGGTGACCAACGCATGGGGGTACACGGCACCCGGTTCCGGCATCGGCTGGGGCATGAACGTGACCGGCGGGGCCTGGCTCGCCCTCCAGTTGTGGGAGCACTTCGAGTACGGCCGTGACGAGACGTTCCTCCGGGAGCGCGCGTACCCGGTCCTGCGCGGGGCCGCCGAGTTCCTCCTCGCCTACGCGGTCGAGGAACCGGAGCACGGCCTGCTCGTCACCGGGCCGTCGGAATCGCCGGAGAACTGGTATCTCGCGCCCGACGGCAGCCGGTGTTCGGTGTCCATGGGGGCCACCGCGGACCGGGTGTTCATGGACGCCCTGCTGCGGATCTGCGCGCAGAGCGCCGAGTTGCTCGGTGTGGATGCCGACCTGCGGACCAGGATCGCCGCCGCGCGCCGCCGGCTGCCGCCGTTCCGGATCGGGCGGCACGGGCAACTGCAGGAGTGGCTGCACGACTACGAGGAGGCCGAGCCGAGCCACCGGCACACGTCCCATCTCAGTGCCCTGTTCCCGGAGCGCCAGATCACCCCGCGCGGCACACCGGAGCTCGCCCGCGCCGCCGAGGTCACCATCGAGCGCAGGCAGCAGGCCCCGGGCTGGGAGCAGACCGAGTGGGTCGAGGCCAACTTCACGGTCTACTTCGCCCGTCTCCTCGACGGCGACTCGGCCCTCAAGCACCTCACCAGCCTGATCGCGGACGCCAGCGAGGCGAACCTGATGACGTTCTCCGCCGGCGGGGTGGCGGGCGCGGCGCAGAACATCTACTCCTTCGACGGCAACGCCGGCGGCACGGCGGGAGTCGCCGAGATGCTCCTGCAGTCCGACGGCCGCGAGGTCGAACTGCTGCCCGCGCTGCCGTCCGGCTGGCCCGAGGGAAGCGTGTGCGGGCTGCGCGCCCGTGGCGGGCTCACCGTGGACATCCGGTGGCGGGACGGGCGGCTGGAAGCCGCGCGGATCCGGGCGTCCCGGGCCGCCGACGTCCGGCTGCGGTACGGCGCCGGTCTCCTCGACGTACGGCTCGCCGGGGGAGAGACGCTTGCCTTCGGCCTCGGCTGAGGGCAAGCGCCGGTGACGTCGTCACTGGGCGATCTGGCCGCCGTCGACGAGCAGGGTCTGCCCGGTCATCGCGGTCGCGTCGAGCGCCACGAACGCCACGGCCGTCGCGATCTCCTCGGCCTCCAGCAGCCGTCCCATCGGGATCTGGCCGATCCACTGCGTCATCCGCAGCGGATCGTCCATCCCGACGGTGTCCAGGATGGGGGTGCGGGTCCGGCCCGGCGCGACGGCGTTGACCCGCACTCCGTGCGGCGCCCACTCGACCGCGAGGGACCGCGCCAGCTGGGCTACTCCGGCCTTCGCCACGTCGTAGGCGACGTGGTACTCGGGATTGGAGCCGATGAAGGCGGCGATGGAGGAGATGTTCACGATCGAGCCGGAGCGTCGGCCCACGAAGTGCCGTCCGAACTCGCGGCAGGCCACGAAGGTGCCGGTCAGGTCGACGGCGAGGATGCGGTTCCAGAGGTCGTCCGACACGTCGAGGGCCGCGTCCTCGTGGGCGATACCGGCGTTGTTGACCAGGACGTCGACGCGGTCGAAGCGCCGTACGACCTCGTCGGCCGTCTCCGCGACGGCCCGGGGGTCGGAGACGTCCAGGGGCAGGAAGTCGCCGCCCACCTCCTTGGCCACGGCGGTGCCGGTCTCCGTGTTGCGGTCGGTGACGACCACCCGTACGCCACGGGCCGCGAGCGCCACGGCGATGGCGCGCCCGATTCCCTGGCCCGCGCCGGTCACGACGGCCACTCGCTCGTCGGTGTGCCTCAGGGGCGACTCGGTCATCTTCTTCCTTCCGTCGGTGGATGCGTGGGGCGGCTTCACAGGGTCCTGGCCGACCCCACTTCGGGGATCTGCCAGCGGACGCGCGCGGCCGGATCGATCGCGGTCGAGGCGCCCGGCGACTGCGGACGCTCCATGAGCCCTTCGCGTACGACGCTGCGCTCGACGAAGGCCTCCTGCGTCCAGGGGATGAACTCCACCAGCGGCGGCACCTCGGACAGGACCGTCCCCACCAGGTGCTGGTGCACCTGCATCATGTCGCCGGCGTGCGGCGCGAACCGCAGTCCCCGCGCCGCCGCGTGCGAGGCGATCTGCAGGAACTCGGTCACCCCGCCGACCCGGGTGACGTCGGCCTGGACGACCCGGATGGCGTCGGCCGCCATGAAGGAGGCGAACTGGTGGTAGGAGTAGATGCTCTCCCCGGCCGCCACGTCCAGCCGCGTCGACGCCTGGAGGCGGGCGTGCGCCTGGAGGTCGTCGGCGTGGAAGGGTTCCTCGACCCAGTCCATCGCCGCCTCCTCCAGGACCGGCATGATCTGGTTCGCCGTCGACAGGTCCCAGCGCTGGTTGGCGTCGCACATCAGGGTCACGTCGTCGCCGAGCGCCCGGCGGACCGCGCGCACGCGGCGGGCGTCCTCCCGCCAGTCGGACCGGCCCACCTTGATCTTCACCCGGGACCAGCCGTGGTCGACGAGCGCGGTGAGGTCCCGGACGAGTTCGCTGTCGGAGAGGTTGAGCCAGCCTCCGTCGGTGTTGTACGCCTCCACGCTCTCCTGCGTGCCACCGAGGAGGCGCCACAGGGGCATGCCGGCCCGCTGCGCGGCGAGGTCCCACAGGGCGATGTCGACCATCGCCAGCGCCATGTGCACGACGCCCGCCCGGCCCATCCAGTGCGTGGGCAGCCAGTACAGACGCTTCCAGGTGCCCAGGATGTCCTCCGACGAGGTGTCCAGAAGGGCATCGGCGTAGTAGGAAAGGATCACGTCGGAGAGGAGCTCGGGAGCGCAGTGCACGCCGGAGATACCCGTGCCGATACGGCCGTCGGCGGTGCGGATCTCGACCACGGGTACCGTCCAGTGCGCCATGGCGGCGGTGGAGTCGGCGATGGGCCGCTTCAGGGGCACGGCGAGGGCGTAGGTCTCCACGGAGGTGATCACCGCACCGTCGTCGCCGCGCAGGAGGTCCGCTCCGTGCGCGGACAACAGGCCGCGGGCGGTGCCGAAGGAAGTCTGATCGGTCATTGTTCCAGTCGGCCATGGCCGTCGGAACTCGTCAACGGCGAAATGCGAATACACATGATCTGCCGCGCAGATGCCCTGCCGCCGGAAGGAATTCCGTACCGGCGGCGGCCCGGCTGTGCGGCGAGGAGGTTCGGTCAATGACTCTCGAACTGGCCTGGTTGCGCACCTGGGTCGAGGTCGTGGATACCGGCGGCTTTACCAGAGCGGCCGAAAAGTTGCATTTGTCGCAACCACGCGTCTCGGCGCACATCGCGAATCTGGAACGCGAACTCGGCTGTCTGCTTATCGAGCGCCGAATCCGGCCGCTCACCCTCACCGACGACGGCCGCGCTCTGCTGGCCCGGGCGCGGGCGGTGCTCGCGGCGGCGGACGAACTGGTCACCGCCCGCCAGACCGACCGGGGCGACATCACGGGAACCGTCACCGTCGCGAGCTTCGCCAGCGGGAGTTCGGAGTTCCTCCCTGGGGTCATCACGGCGCTGCAGGAGGAGCACCCGGGGATCCGGGTGGCGGTCCTGGACGGTGACGTGGACTTCATCGAGGCGGCACTGTCCGAGCGCCGGGTCTCGGTGGCCCTGCGCACGGTCCGGCCGGAGCCGCACGACCACGCCTTCACCATGCGTCCGTTGTGGCGGGAGCCCTTCGTCATGCTCGCCCCGACCGGCCATCCCCTGCTGGAGAAGAGCGAGGTCGATCTCGCGGACTTCACGGGACAGCGCGTCATCACGATCGGCGATCCGCTCGCCAACACGGTGGTCGGTTACGAGGCCGAGGTCGAGTTGAGCATCAAGGACCTGGTCGCGCCGAGCGGAATCGTGTCCCATCAGCCGACCACGCTCGGCGCGATGGTGCGTGCCGGGCACGGAATCGGCGTCATCAACTACCTGGGCGGGGTGATGGTCCTGCGCGAGGGAATGGAAATGCGTCCCATTCGCCGTCTCAACCGGTATCGGGACGTGGGAATCTGGTGGCACTCCGAGCGACCGCTCGGCGCGGCCGCACAGGCTTTCATCCAAGCGGTGATAAAGGCTCCGCGGCCCGAGGGGACGACCGCCATTCCACCGCTTTGACGAGGCGGGGACGCATTCGCGGGGCGAATAACCCCCATCCGTGAATCGCCGTTGACGATCTCGGGGTGACCGGGGTGAGGTTGGTCGAAAGCCGCAAGGATCGGAGTCGCGATGGCCACTGTCCGTACGTACTCGAATCTCGATGTGGCGGTACGCAGCGATACGGCGGACGTGGGTGAGGGGCCGGTGTTCGACCCGCGTACCGGGCATCTCCTCTGGGTCGACATCTACGGCTGCAAGGTGTACGACGACGATCTGTCCACCGGGAGGCAGACCGTCACGGAGGTCGGCACGATGGTCGGTGCGGTCGCGCCCCGCACCGCGCAGGAGGGCTTCGCCGCCGCGGTGGCGGACGGGTTCGGTTTCGTCACCGCCGACGGGCTGACGCTGGTCGACCCGGTGCTGCCCGAGCCGAACCTGCGCATGAACGACGGCAAGGTGGACTCCCACGGCCGGTTCTGGGCCGGCAGCAACGACATGGAGTTCGCGCCGGGCCAGGGCCGGCTGCACCGGTGGGACGGCGACGGACCGAGCGTCGTCGTCGCGGACGGTCTCGTCCTGCCGAACGGCCTCGGCTGGAACGCCGAGGACACCATCCTGTACCTGGCCGACAGCTATGCCAACCTCCTCTACCGGGCCGACTTCCACGCCGGGCCGGGAGAGCTCGGCCGCCTGGAGGTGCTGGCCAAGACCGAGGGGGCCGGCGTTCCCGACGGTCTCGCCGTCGACGTGGAGGGGTGTTTCTGGGTGGCCATGCACGGGGGCCGCGAGGTGCGGCGGTACGACCCGGCCGGGCGGGTCGTCGGAGTCGTTCCGGTGCCCGTCCTCCAGCCGACCAGTTGCGCCTTCGGCCCGGACGGCCGCCTGTACATCACCTCGGCCCGCAACGGCCTGTCCGCCGAGGAGTTGGCAAGGTCCCCGCTGTCCGGTTCGGTCTTCGTCATCGAGACCGGTACGCAGGGGGTCCCCGTCCGGCCGTTCCGGGCCTGACGGAACCGCCCCCGGGGCACGGGGCATTCGCATTCCGGATGAATGACCATCGATAACCGTCTTTCCCTTGTGCGGTATTGGGGCCATACGGTCGATGGCATGGACAGTGAACGTCGTGACGCAGAGGCAGCGGGCCCGGTGGCAGCCGTCAGGCCGCTGGTGCCCCGGCCCGGTCGGGACGACATCGGGCTGCTCCTCGGGGATGTGTCCCGGGGGACGCCCGTCGAACTCGCCGACGGCACGGCACCGGTCGTCGAGGACATCGCCGCCGGGCACAAGGTCGCGTTGCGCGACATTCCGAAGGGTGCGCCGGTCCGCAAGTACGGCGAGGTGATCGGCGTGGCCCTGGCCGACATCCCGGCGGGCGGCCACGTGCATGTGCACAACCTGGGCATCGGCGGGTGGGAGGAGCCGGCGGCGCGGCCGTCGCCGGCCCGCACGCGGCCCGCCTCCGCCGGCCCCACCCGCGACCACTTCCTCGGATACCGCAGGGCGGACGGGCGGGCGGCCACCCGGAACTACATCGTCGTGGTGCCGACCGTGAACTGCTCCGCCACGGTGGCCCGGATGATCGCCCAGCGGGCCGACGACCGGCACAGGGGGACTCCAGGCCTCGACGGCGTCATCGCGCTCCCGCACGACCTCGGCTGCGGTATGGCGGAGGGCACCCCCGGGGACGCCATCCTGCGGCGCACCCTGCGCGGCTACCTCGGCCACGCCAACGTGGCGGCCGCCCTTGTGATCAGCCTCGGCTGCGAGGTGAACCAGCCGGAGAACCTCCTCGGCGACGACGACGCAACCGAGACCCTGACCATCCAGGATCTCGGCGGCACCGCGGCGACGGTGAACGCGGCCCTCGACCGCATCGAGCACCTGGTCCCGGGGATCGCGCGATCGAGCCGCACACCGATCCCCCTCGCGGAACTGACGCTGGGCCTCCAGTGCGGCGGCAGCGACGCGTACTCGGGGCTGACCGCCAACCCCACCCTCGGCGTCGCGGCCGACCTGCTCGTCGCGGCCGGCGGGAAGGTCGTCCTCGGCGAGACGCCCGAGATCTACGGCGCCCACCACCTGCTGCGGGACCGGGCGTCGAACCCCGGGGCGGCGGCCCGCATCGACGAACTCATCGTCTGGTGGCAGCAGTACACGGCGGCGGGCGGCGCCACGCTCGACAACAATCCGTCGCGCGGAAACCGGGCCGGCGGGATCACCACCATCTGGGAGAAGTCCCTGGGCGCCGTACTCAAGTCCGGGACCAGCCCGCTGAACGACGTCGTCGGATACGGCGAGCCGGTCACCGCACCGGGCCTCACCTTCATGGACACGCCCGGCTACGACCCCGTGTCGGCCACCGGCATGGTCGCCGGCGGCGCCAACCTGCTCGCCTTCACCACCGGACGCGGCTCGCTGTTCGGTTCCCGTCCGGTCCCCTGCCTGAAGATCAGCACCACCAGCGGGCTGTACGAGCGGATGCGCGGCGACATCGACTTCGACGCCGGCCCGGCCATGAGCCACGCCGACCAGGTCTCGTACGGCACCGCCCTGTTCGAGGCCCTCGTGGACATGGCGTCGGGCGCCGGGAGCAAGTCCGAGGCACTCGGCTTCGGGACGGAGGAGATCGTCCCCTGGCGCATGGGGGCGGTCCTGTGACGCGAGCAGGACCTCTTCGACGTACGGCGCATCGACACGGCGCTTCAGCGCCCTACGAACGAAAGGTCGCGGCCAGAACGCTCAAGGCCCTCCGCGGGTCACGGCCGGGGCCGGTGAGCTGGTCGTCGGTGAGGGTGAGGTGTTACCGCCGGTTGTGCCGCCGAGCAGCCCGCCGCCGGTGCCTGCGGTGGTGCCGGTGGTGTCGGTCGGACTTGGGCTGACGCAGTGCCTCCTGTGCCGGTGGCACGGTGTGGTGGTGGGGGTAGGGGAGGCCGGTGCGGTCGGGGTGGCCGTGGGGGTGCTCTGGGGGACGGTCGCGGAGGGTGTGGGCGAGGGTGCGCCGTATTCGTCCGTGCTCTGGCCCAGTTGGGGTGCGGGCGGGAACTGCTGGACGGGTTGTCCCTGGAGGGCGGCGGTCATGTAGCCGGTCCACACCTCGGTGGGCATGTCGGCGCCGAATACCTTGGCGTAGCCGCCGACGCCCTGCATGGACTGCAGGCCGGCCTTCTTCGGGTCCTCCTTGAACATGCTCACAGCCGTGGTCAGTTGCGGGGTGTAGCCGATGAACCAGGCGGACTTGTAGTCGTCGGTCGTACCGGTCTTGCCGGCCGCCGGGCGGCCCAGGGCCTGGGCGTTGGTACCGGTGCCGTTCTTGACGACGCCTCGCAGGACGTCGGTGACGGTGTCGGCGGTCTCGGCGGGCATGGCCACGGTGCCCTTGGGTTTGTCGAAGCCGGGCAACTGCCGGCCGTCGGCGACGACCTTGGTCACCGAGTACGGCTCGTGCTGGATCCCGCCGTCGTCGAAGGTGGCGTACGCGTCTGCCATGCGGATCGCCGACGGTGTGGAGGTACCGATGTAGAAGCCCGGGGTGTCGTACTGCAGGCTCGTACGCAGGAGCCCCGCTTTCAGGGCCTCGCCCTCCACGTTGCCGTAGCCGACGTACTCGCCGAGCTGGACGTAGGGGGTGTTGACCGACTGCTCCATCGCCTTGCGCAGGGTGATGTAACCCCACTTGGTGGAGACGTCGTTGCGCTGGTGCAGGAGCCCCGTGGGGTCGTTCGAGTCCGCCAGCTCCTGGCCCTGCTGGTTCTTGATGGTGATGCCGTCGTCGCCGTCGAACTTCGAGGCGGGGGTGATCGGTGAGGCCGGCTGCCCCGGGGAGAGGACGGCGCCGTGGTCGAGGGCGGCGGCCAGATCGACGGGTTTGAAGGTGGAGCCGACCGGCACGCCGGTCGCGTCCGCGTTGTCCGTCCAGTGCCCCTTGTTCCAGCCGGCCCCGCCGTACAGCGCCACGATCGCGCCGGTGGACGGACTGATCGACGCCGCACCGACCTGGACGTCCTTGTCGGCCGAGCGGTGCTGCGGGTCGAGGTGCCGGTGCTCCATCGCCGCGACGGACGCCGACAGCGCGTTCACCTTCTTCTTGTCGAAGGTCGTGTAGATCTGGTAGCCACCGCGCCCCAGCTGCTGGTCCGTGAGGGAGGCGTGGGCTTCGACGTACTTCTCCGCGGCCTGCACCAGGTAACCGGTCTGCCCGGCCATTCCCGCCGACGGCGAGTACGGCTTGGGCGTGGGGAACCCCGATGCCAGGTAGTGCTGTTCCTGGGCGTCGGTGATCTGGTGGATCTTGGCCATCCGGTCCAGCACGTACTTCCAGCGCGCCTTGGCCTGGGCCTTGGCCTGCGGGTCCGTGTCGGCGTGCATCAGCAGGCTCGGCTCGTTGACCGTGGCGGCGATGAACGCCCCCTGGCTGACGTTCAGCTGGAAGGCGTGCACGTGGTAGTAGGTACGGGCCGCGGCTTCGATCCCGTAGGCGTCCCGGCCGTAGTAGCAGGTGTTGAGGTAGCCCTGCAGTATCTGCTGCTTGGACATCTGGCCGCCGATCTTCAGGGAGATCATGATCTCCCTGAGCTTTCGGGTGACCGACTGGTCCTGGCTGAGGTAGGTGTTCTTCACGAACTGCTGGGTGATGGTGGACCCCGACTGCACCTCACCGCCCGTGGCCATGTGGTAGACGGCGCGGAGCATGCCCTGCGTGTCGACGCCCGGATCGGAGTAGAAGGTCGCGTTCTCCGCGGCGAGGAAGTCCCACTGGACCAGTTTCGGGACCTGCGCGAGATCGACGTTCTGCCGGTTGGTCGACCCCTGGGTGGCCATGACCGAGCCGTCCGACCAGTAGTAGGTGTTGCTCTGCGCCTGCGTACTGGGGTTCGCGCCGGGGATCGTCGTCGTGGCGTAGGCATAGCCGAACAGGCCCACCAGGCCGCCGACGAACAGCAGGAAGGTGCCCGACACCAGCTTCCACGAGGGCAGCCACCGCCGGAGACCGCGCTTGCCCGCCCGCGGGTAGTCGATCAGACCGCGCCGACCGGAACGTCCGGCGTCCGTACGTCGCGTGGCCCCCGCGCGGCGGCCACGCCCGCCCCGGGCCTGGGCGGCCCTGCGCGCCGCGGCCCGGCCACCGTCCGGCATACCGTCAGAGCCGGACGGTATGCCGGACGGCGCGGTCCTCCCCGACGATCGGCGCCGGTGTTCGCTCATTCTCTCCACTCCTCAACCAAGGACACGGCCCCGCCATCGCCGCGAGACCGTCCGCCGGGTGCCTCCTGGGGGCCTGGCCTGGACACGCTGACACCCTCCCCGGAGACTCCTACAAGTCGTAAGAGTAAGTCGCACTCGCAAAAGGCAGGCAACCGCCCACCCAAAGAACGGCCGCTCACTGCCCCGGCGCCTGGGATGCGTCGGGGCAGTCCGTCGTCCTGGTTGGTCAGCCGAGTGACGTGAGGAGGGTGTTGAGTGCCTTGACCTCGGTGGCCTTGTCGGGGCTCGAGGCGCGTAGCGCCGTCAGGACCTGGTCGATCTCGCTGTCGAGGAAGTGCCAGGACTGCTCGCTCTTGGGCTCGAGGGCGGACTGGTCCTTGTCCCAGGCGGTTTCGAGGTCGGTGACTCGGGTGGTCGCCGCCGACTGGTCGCCCGAATCGAGCTTTGCCAGGGTGTCGGCAGCGATCGTGCGGAACTTCGCGATCTCGGCCGGAGGGAACGGCGACGTCGCCTGCTTCGGGGTGAGATGGGCGGTTACCGGTGCGGGGGCGTCTTCCTCACTGGCCGCGGCCGCGTGGGGCTGGTGGTGTGCCCAGACGAGAAGCGCCGCGGTTGCGACCGCTACGACGGCGTAGTACCCGAGCATGATCCGCTCACGCGCCGGGTTCAGCGCTCGCGGGGAATGAGCGAGATCGTCGGTCTCGATGACGTCGCTGCGGCTGACCGTGAGGTACACGACCGTGGCGAGGATCGCACCCAGGAAGATCACGCTGGTCACCGCGGTGCCGAGGCCCAGGCCGCCGTCGCCGCTGGGCGAGCCGAGCCAGTCGCCGAGGTTGGCACCGAGCGGACGGGTGAGGATGTAGGCAAGCCAGAAGGAGAGCACCGCGTTGGCGCCGAGGCGCCACCCGAGGACGATCGCGACGATCAAGCCGAGAGGCAGGAACACGGAGACACCCGGCGTCCAGCCGGTCAGTTCCAGGGTCCAGTCGCCGGTCGCGGTGCCGAGGGCGAAAGTGACCAGGACCGCGAGCCAGTAGAAGAGTTCACGGGGACGCGTGGTGATGGTGTGGACCGACAGGGTCCGCTCGCGGGCGTACCAGATCCCGAAGACAACGGCCAGGAGGCCGGCGAACACGCTACTGCTCAACGCGAGGGGAACGCCCTGGCTGTCGGTGAGGATGTCGGTGTAGAGGGTGCCGGTCACACTCACCACCACGACGGTGAGCCAGTACACGAACGGGACGTAGCGTTTGGTGGTGAGTTGCCAGCCCATGACGCCTGCCAGCACCACGGTGAAGATCAATGCCGTGTTGATCAGGCCCACACCGAGGTTCATGTTGATCCAGTCGGCGAAGCTTTCGCCGACCGTGGTGCAGAGGATCTTGATGACCCAGAACCAGATCGTGACTTCGGGAACCTTGTTCAGCATCTGCCTTGCAGGCGCCCGAAGGTCGTCGGGCGTCGTCGCAGTCGTCATGTAATCCTCGCAAGGAACGAGTGGCAGCGCGGAGGGGCGTCCCTCACGTCTGCGGAACGGTAATTTTCTGGAAATGCATGGCCAGGCGCAGTCTCAGACCCGCGGGGCTGCGGTACGACTGCGATTGCCCGTCAAGCCTGCGTGGGAAGCGCTCGGCTTCTCAGGTCAGACCGCGCCCATGCCGGTCGACCGGAAAGTCCCCTATTTCCTGGCCGGCCCAGTGAAATCGTGAAGCCAATTCCAACCCCGGTCTGCAGAATCAAGCCGGGACTCTGGAAGCACTGGGCTATCAGACGTTTCATCGCTCATGCTGCCCGACTGTGCCAGCTGGAACCTGAACATATCCTGACTGCCACGGCGAGCGATGAGTTCTACGGGCGGATCGGGTCAGCCCTGGCATGACGCGCATCATCGCTGACATCTCGGTCTCCCTCGACGGCTTCGTCACCGGGCCCCGCCCCGGCCCGGACAACGGTCTGGGCACCGGCGGCAAGGCCCTGCACACCTGGGCGTTCTCCGACGACCCCGAGGATCACCGGATCCTGCGGGAGGGGACCGCCCGCTCGGGCGCCGTCGTCCTCGGCCGCCGCCTCTTCGACATCGTCGACGGACCGAACGGCTGGGACGACACGATCGGCTACGGCGCCGGCGAGGTCGGCAAGCCCGCCTTCGTCGTCGTGACGAGCTCACCGCCGCAGTCGGTACGGCTCACCGACCTCGACTGGACGTTCGTCACGACCGGCCTGCGCGACGCCGTCACCGCCGCGCGCGAGCGTGCCGAGGCGGCGCCGTCGGGCAGCGGGCAGGACCTCGACGTCATCCTCATGGGCGGTGGCGCCACGGTCGGCTCGGCGCTCGACGCCGGCCTGGTCGACGTGCTTTCCCTGCACCTCGCGCCTGTCGTGCTGGGCAGTGGGACACCGCTGTTCACCGGCGCAGCGCCGCGCACACTGGTGCAGCGAAGCGTGACCGCGACATCGACCGCGACACACCTGACGTACGACGTCCTGTGACAACGCCGTGCGGCCCGAACGGTCGATCTCACCGTCGCCCCCCTCAGCCTGGCCACGGCCCGCTTCTGCTGCTTCGGCTCCGGGACGGGCTGGTCAGGGCCTCGCCGACGGTGCCGGCCAACGTGTCGCGAGCCTTGGTGAGTGGTGGACCGGCCGGGCCTGGCGCCGTCAGCCGCTGATTCGCTCGGTGCCGCTTGGTGGTCCAGGCCGTGAGAGCGAGCGCGGAGGCCGCTGAGATCACACCGCCGAGGACCAGCGCGGAGCGGGGGCCGAGCGCGTCGGAGACGACGCCGACGAGGGGGGCGCCGACGGGGGTGCCGCCCAGGAGCACGAGGAAGTAGACGGACAGCACACGCCCACGCAGGTGCGGGTCGACATGCAGCTGTGTCAGGGCATTGGCAGTCGTGGTGACGATCACCGCGGCGAAGCCGACGGGGACCAGCAGGGCCATGAACGTGCCGTAGCCGGGCATCAGGCCCAGCGCGGCCTCCAGCACGCCGAAGGCGACCGTGGCCGTGATCAGACGTCGGGGGGTGGGCGGTTGCCTCCCGTTGGCCGCGAGGAGCGCGCCCGCGAGGCTGCCCGCCGCATAGGCGGCGGAGAGGCAGCCGAAGGCCGCCGCGCCGGAGTGGAAGACGGTCATGGCCACGAGGGAGATGGTGACCTGGAAGTTGAGTCCGAAGGTGCCGACGAAAGCGATCAGTGTGATCGGCAGGAGTAGTTCCGGTGTGGTGGCGATGTGGCGGAAGGCGTCGGTCAGGCGCTTGTCGCCGGGGTGTCGTCGGCCGGGGTGGCGGAGTTCACCGGACGGAATGGTGGACAGCCCGTACAGGACTGCCAGGTAGGAGACCGCGTTGATCAGGAACACCGGGCCGGTACCGACGGCGGCCACGGTCAGGCCCGCGGCGGCGGGCCCGAGGATGCGGGCGACGTTGAACTGGGCGGAGTTCAGGCTGACCGCGGCGGCCGTCTGCTCGCGGGCGACCAAGTCCGATATGAGGGCGTTACGCGCGGGACCGTCGACGGCGGTGGCGGTGCCGAGGGCCACGGCCAGGGCGTAGACGGAGGGCAGGCTCACCGTGCCGGTGACGGTCAGGACGCCGAGCAGCAGTGACTGCGCCGCCATGGTGGTCTGGGTGATCAGCAGCAGCCGGCGTCTGGGGTAGCGGTCGGCGAGGGCTCCCCCGGTGAGGCCGAACAGGGTCTGGGGCAGGAACTGCAGTGCGGTCACGATGCCGACCGCCCTGCCGCTGTTGCCGGTCAGCTGCAGGACCAGCAGGTCCTGGGCGGCTCGCTGCATCCAGGTGCCGATGTTGGAGGCCAGCTGGCCGAGGAGGTAACGGCGGAAGGCCCGGACGGTGAGGGCGGCGAGCGCCGAACCGTGCTCTCGGCCGCATGGCGGGCGGCACTGCAGACTCATGACGGTCCGCCCGCGTACGCGTCCGCGACGGGCGCGCCCAGGTCGTCGATGTGGTGGAAGGTCGGGTGGGGGTGCATGAGGAACGCGTGGTGGGAGATGTTCCACGCGTAGGCACCGGCCATGGCGAACGCGATCCGGTCGCCGATCCGCAGCCGGTCGACCATGACGCGGCGGGCCAGGACGTCCTTGGGTGTGCAGAGCTGGCCGACCAGTGTCACCGGCTCGCCGTGGACCTCCGGGCGGTGCCAGGAGTGGTGCCAGGACTGGTCGGGGACGACCTCGAAGGGCTGGTCGTGCTGTTTCGCGGCCGGTGTGCGCAGGTGGTGGGTGCCGCCGCGCAGAACGGCGAACGCCTGGCCGCGGCTGCGTTTGACGTCCAGGACCTGAGTGACGTACCAGCCGCAGTAGGCCGTGAGCGAGCGCCCCGGTTCGATCCGCAGCGTGACACGGGGGTGGCGTTCCAGCGTCCGGCACAGCCCGACACCGAACGCGGCCCAGTCGAAGACCTCGTCGGGACGCGTGTAGTCGACGCCCATCCCGCCGCCGATGTTGACCTCGGCGAGGGCGATCCCTTGTTGGTGCGCCCAGCGGTCCGCCCAGGCCATGACCTGTGCGACGAGGGCCAGGTGAGCGCGCGCGTCGAGGCCGCTGGCCACGTGGACGTGCAGCCCGCGCAGCCGGATACGGCCGTCGGCCGTGATGATCCGCAGGCATCGGTCCAGGTGGGCGGGGTCCAGACCGAAGGGGCTGGGACAGCCGCCCATGACCAGTGAGGCCGAGCGGAGCAGCACCGGCACGTTGACGCGTAGCAGCACGTCGACCGTGCGGTCGCCCAGCACGGTCGTCAGCGTGCGCAGCTCGTGTTCGCTCTCGACATGCAGGCGCTCCACGCCCGCGTCCAGGGCCCCGGCCAGTTCCGCCGGGGTCTTGCCGGGGCCGCCGAAGGCGATCCGGGCTTCGGGAAAGAGGTTGCGGACGTGGCGGATCTCGCCGCCGGACGCGACCTCGAACCCGTCGACGTGCCCGGCCAGGGTCTTTAGCAGGCGGGGGTCGGAGTTGGCCTTCGCCGCATACAGCAGTTCGACGCGGCGGGGCAGCGCGGCCCGGACGGCGCGGACGTGCTCGCGCAGGCCGGGCAGGTCGTAGAGGTAGGCGGGCAGGTCGTCGTCGGCCAACCGGCCGATGTGGTGCAGAAGTGCGGGCCTCACGGCATCACCTCGCGGGGGAAGTCCGCGCCGAGCGGGCTGGGCAGGGGAATGTAGTGGGCGTACCGGTCGGCCTGGCGGGCCCAGCGCAGCAGGAGGTTGGCCTTGGCGGGCAGCGGGACGCCGGAGAGCAGGGCCCGCAGCCGGGGCGGTTCGCCGGCGGTGCGGGCGTATGCGTCGACGCGGTCACGGACCAGGCCCCACAGGGCGGGTTCCAGCGCCGGCCGAAGGTCGGCCAGGGCGCCGAGCACCTCGGCGACATGGTTGACCAGCAGGCAGTACGCGACCCGGTTCCACCCGCGTTCGGCGTCGTAGGTCAACGGCCCGCGGACGTCCTCCGGCAGAGTGGACAGAAACCGCTCATGATGACGGGGCAGGAGCTTGGTGCCCTCCAGGTCGCGGAACAGCATCTGCGCGGGCATGCCGTTCGCGGTCACGCCGACGACGACGTTCTGCAGGTGGGGCTCCAGGACGATGCCGTGTTCGAAGTAGGCGGCCAGCACGGGTGGCAGCAGCAGGCCGAGATACGCCTCCCACCAGGCCAGGGGGTCGCCATCGCCTCGGGCCAGCAGGTGGGAGACGTGGGCCTGGCTGGTGGGGTACTCGTCCGCGATCGCGGCGGCCAGCAGCGGCGTCACGCCCGGTCGGAGGTGGGGCCGCAGTCCGGAGCGCACGATGACGCCGAAACCCTCGACCAGGTCGGTGTCACCGTCGGCGGCGACTGTGCGGTAGCCGGGCTCGGCGAGCAGCGCGCAGCCGGGGAAGCGGTCGGCGAGCCGGGTCATGACGGGCTGGACCAGCCGGTTCAGGGCAACGGCACCCGACAGTTCGTAACTGGCGTTCTTGCGCAGGCAGTTGGTGATACGGACGTTCAGGCTGAACTTCAGGAAGGTGTCCGCGTCCGGCTGGTAGAGCGTACGCACCGATGCGGTGGGCACCCATGCGGGCCCGCTGACGCCCGCGTCCACGACGGCGCCGTCCGCCATCGCCGCGCGCAGCCCCTCGTGACCGCGCAACAACCGGAACTGCCACGGATGCACCGGGAGCGCCACGAACTCCGGGTCCGTCGTCGGACACAGCCCGTCCAGCTCACCCGACTCCCCCTCCTCCCGCACCAGTTCGCGGCGTACGGCCAGGTGGTGCAGGCGGATGCGGGCTCCGGTCTCCGGTCCGTACGCCAGCCAGTCCGCCGGGTCCCCGGTGCGGGCCTTGGGCGTGGGGTGGAAGCGGTGTCCGAACACCAGCGCCTGCTCCGAGTCCAGATAGAGGTCCTGTTGCGGTGCCGGACGGGCGCGGTGTTCCAGGGTGATGCGGTGGTGCAGGGTGGCGCGGATGGTCTCGTGGCTGTCGGCGACCTGGTCCAGGAACTCGTCGTTGGCGGTGCCGGTGCGCAGTTCCAGTTCCTCCCGGACATAGCCGGCCAGTTCCCGCCAGTCGACGGTGGCCCATGCGTCGTCCTGAAGCCTTTGGACGGGGCCCTGGAAGCGGTGGGCGCCGATCATCGAGACCCGGCGGAGTCGGGCCCGCAGCAGAAGGTCCCGGCGCGGCAGGCGCAGCAGGAGGTGGTCGTGGTCGACGGTCACCTGGTGCTCGGGGGCGGACAGCTCGCGGACCAGGCAGTTGAGGAGGGTGTGGGCGGTGACGGCGTCGGCGGTCTCGTTCGGCTGATCGGTCCCTGCCGAGGTCGTGGTGCCGGGTGCGATGGCTGAGGTGGTCATGGGGTGGCTCCCGTGCGTCAGAAGTGGCGGTACCGGGTGAGGGGATTGGGGATGGCAATCCACTGGGCCTTGCCGGGGTCGTCGGCCAGACGCATCGCGATGGTGGCCTTCAACGGCAGGGTGTCGCCGAAGAAGACGGCCTCGTCCCCGTGGTCCGGCAGTTCGGCGTACGCCCGGCGGCCGGCCTCGGCCACCGTCTCCCACAGCGTCCCGGGGTCGATGGCACGGGTGCCGGCGAGGACGTCGACCAGTTCGCTGAAGACCCCGCTGACAAGCGCGCCGAGCAGCTTGGTGCGCAGCGCGTCCGGGTCGTCGCCCGCCCGGGTGCCGGCCAGGGGCGGCAGGGTGAACCCGCAGGCGGCCAGCCTGCGCGGGCTGACCCGGACCCCGTCCAGGTCCCGGTAGAGCACGCGGACCGGCTTCCCGTTCCGAAGGACGACCAGGGTGTTCTGGCCGTGGGCCTCCAGCGCGACTCCCATGGACAGCAGGGTCAACGCGGGCGGCAGTACCAGCGTGGCGAAGTCCCGCAGCCAGCGCACCGGATCACCCGTCACGACGGCGGCGCCGGTCGCGTGCACCGCCGTCAGCGGGACGGCGATCTCGCCGTCGCCGAGGTGGGAGTCGGTGGACTCCCTGAGCATCGCGGACAGGCTGTCGGACGCCCGCCCGCCCACCCGGACCGCGCCGCCGCCCAGCTCACGGAGCACCCGCAGGCTGTCACCGAACCCGGCTTTGTCGATGACGGCCGAGACCAGGTCCGACAGGGCCGGTCCGTCGGCCACCTCCGCCGGCGAGATGGTCCTCCGGTAGTTGGTGACCTGCACGTCGAGGGCGGTCTTGATGTGACAGCCGGGCAGCTCGGCCACCGGTGCGAGCGTACGCAGCGACAGCAGCGGCCGGGCCGGGATCGTCCGCGCTGTCACGGCGAGGTCGCGGTGGCGCGTCAGTACGTGGTCCCGCTGCCAGGGGTGGACCGGAACCAGGAACGTGTCGCCGTCCCGCAGTTCCGCCGGCCAGGTGCCCGCGCTCTGCCAGCGGTCGGCCGGGACGGGCAGCAGGGCCAGTTCGATCACCGGGTGGTGCTCGGGCGCGTAGGCCAGGACCTCGGCGACGGACATGCCGGTACGGGTACGGCAGCACGGGTGCTGCGGATGTCCGTCGACCACCGCCTGCTCCGCGTCGGCCGAATCGCGCGGCCTGCCGGGCCCTTCGGGATTCGCGGCGCGGGCCAGCGCGAGGTTGACGACGCTGTTGTCCAGCTCGGCGGCGAGCCGGTCCACGGCCGAGCCGGACAGTCCCAGCCGGGCGAGGAGTTGCGCCGGCCCGCGAACGGGCCCCACGGGTCCCGACACGGTGAAGTCCTCGGGCATCCGGGCGAACCGCTGGGCACACCTGTCGGGCGCCGTGAGCCGGTCACCGTTCCGCAGCGTCACGACCAGCGTGTCCGCCTCGCGCTGCCGGACGGTCACGCCGGGCAGCGGCTCCCGCGCGAGGGCGCCCCACAGCCGCCCCAGGACGGTGGCCCGCGCTCCGGGGAAGGCCGCCGCGAACGGCTCCGCCAGATCCGGGCGCGCCCGCCGCAGTTCGTCGATCGTCGGGTCGGGGGTGTCTGAGGGCATGGCGAATTCCCGGAAGTCGAGTGGTCTTTCCAGCACGCGGCGGACCTGGACCGGACCGCACATCGGACACTACGGGAAGGCGTGTAAGCGCCAATCAAGCGTAAATACAGGTGGTTTCTGGAAAACCCCGGGACGAAAACCCGGAGACGCCGGAAAATCGGGTCGCGCATGCGTGTTGCCGCGACCTTGTGACGACCGCACAGCCAGGGCCCACAGCACGGAGCAGTCATGCCTGCAACACGGCAAGTCACAGGTCAAGGGCTACTCCCGACTGCCCGCAACACGCGCTTCACGCGGAATCACGGCGAGCCTGATGTCCTGTTTCTTAACCATCTCCTAACCAGGAGCTGGCAACACACTGGATGTCCTGGCACAGCCCTCGTCCGCGAGTGCGCCGTCCGGCTGAATTCCGCGCACGCCCATCGATGACCTCGCGCGTGCCGCCGTCACATGAGAAAACCGAAGGGTCACTGATACGAGGGAATAGTGCGGCGGTTGTACAGCGCGGCAGGGCTGCCGTTTGTGAGCCTGTCGGTATGCATCTGCTGCTGATCGAGGACGACGACCGGGTGGCCGAGCCCCTGCTGGAGGGACTGGGCCGTTTCGGGTTCACCGTGGAACACGCGCGAACCGGTGCCGACGGCCTGTCCGCCGCGGAGCCGGCGATGGTGCTCCTGGACCTGGGGCTCCCCGACATGGACGGCATCGACGTCTGCCGGGAGCTGCGAGCCCGCTCCGCGGTCCCGATCATCATGATCACCGCGCGGGATTCCGAGGCCGACCGGGTGCTCGGTCTGGAGCTGGGCGCGGACGACTACGTGTCGAAGCCGTTCGGGGTCCGGGAGTTGGTGGCGCGGATCCGGGCCGTGGCTCGACGGACGCGGGCCGTGCCCGGCGACGCGGGTGATCCGGTGACGGCAGCAGCCGGCGGCCGGGACCCGGCCGGTGCGGCCGGCGCCCAGCGGATCGGTCCCCTCAGCGTCGACCGCCGGACCCGTCAGGTTCGCGTGGGCCGGGTGCCGATCGCCTTGGCTCCCAAGGAGTTCTCCCTGCTCGTCTGCCTCGCCGAAGATCCCGGAGCCGTCTTCTCCCGCCAGCAGATCCTCGACACGGTGTGGGAGCCGGACTATTTCGGCCCCACGAAGACCCTCGACGTACACATCGCCGCCCTGCGCCGCAAACTCGGTGACCCCTCCTGGATCGAGAACATCCGCGGCATCGGGTTCCGTCTTGTCCCGCCCACAGGTCCCGGTCCGGCCCCGGCCGCACCGGATCACCCCCGCAGTGGCGTCCGATGACGCGCCGTCTGCTGCTCAGCTACCTCAGCCTCATGGCGCTCGTCCTGCTGGCCCTGGAAGTTCCCTTCGGCTTCGTCTACGCCCGCAACGAGCTGAACCGGTTCTCCCACACCGCGGAGCTGGGTGCGGTCACGCTCGCCTCCGTGTGCGAGGAGAAACTCGAACACGGGCGGGCGTCGGACCTGCCGGAATTCGCCCGCGACTACGCCCGGCGCACCGGCAGCGGTGTGGTCATCACCGACCGGGGCGGCACGGTCCTCACCGACTCCGCCGACGCCACCGCCGTGGGCACGAACCTCTCCTCCCAGCCGGACATCGCCACCGCCCTCCACGACCGGCCCGCCACCGGGATCCGCGACGACCTCGTCCCGGGCGTCAAGGTCCTGTTCGCCACCGTGCCGGGCGGGTCCGGCGACACCGTCCCCTGCGTCGTCCGGACCCTCTACCCACTGACCCCGATCGCGGAGAAGGTGCATGCCACCTGGGTCGCACTCGGCGTCGTCGGCCTGGGCGTGCTGGCGGTGGTCGCGCTGATCGGTTCCGCGCTCGCCCGCTGGATCACCCGCCCTCTACGGGCTCTGGAACGCGCCACGACGCAACTTGCCGACGGCCGCCTGACCGACCCTCCGGCCACCGACCGCGGACCGCCCGAACTACGCCGGGTGACGGCCGCGTTCACCCGCACGGCAACCCGGCTCCAGCACCTGCTGCACGCCCAGCAGGCCTTCGCCTCCGAGGCATCGCACCAGCTCAAGACCCCCTTGACCTCCCTGCGCCTGCGTCTGGAGAACTTCGAGCCCCACCTCGCCGCCTGCGCCCAGGACAGTCTCGGCGACGCGATCGACGAAGTCGCCCGCCTCAGCCGCATGGTCCAGGGGCTGCTCGCCCTGGCCCGGCTGGAGAACTCGGCGACCACCCCGGAGGCCGTGGACATCGACGTCGTCGTAGCCGACCGCGCGGCCATCTGGACTGCGTTCGCCGGCGATCAGCGCGTCGGCATCGCGGTGTCCGGCACGAAAGTCGGCCAGGTGTGGGCGGTCCCGGGCGCGCTCGAACAGATCCTCGACAACCTGCTCTCCAACGCGCTGAGCGTCTCCCCGCCCGGCACCACGATCACCCTGGCGACCGCCACCGCGACGGCAGACGACGGCTGCGCGGTCGAACTGCATGTGATCGACCAGGGCCCGGGCATGACCGAAACCGACCGGCAACGGGCCTTCGACCGCTTCTGGCGTGCCGCCGACGCCCGCCACGACGGCACCGGCCTGGGCCTTTCCATGGTTCAGCGGCTCACCCGGGCCGGCGGTGGAGACGTCGCCCTCAACGCGGCACCAGGCGGCGGGTTGGACGCCGTCGTCAAGCTACGGCCCGTGCCGACGGTCCGCGCCCGGACCCACTCGGCGGCCCATCGCAAGACCCCGCCACTGCGCAACAACAGCGCGACGGGCAACAGGCCGATCACCGAGGCCGTCCCGGGTGCGGAGCCTTGATGGTCGGTGATGTCGCAGTACCGCTGTTCCCACAGCTCAGGCCGCGGGTGACTCCGGGTGCTCCGGTTCGGAGATGTCCCTGCGGGTGACGGACAGGTGGACGACCGTGCCGAGGATGACCGTCAGGAACAGGGCGCTGGTGACGACGGTACCCAGCCCCAGGCCGCCGTCGCCGGTGGGCTGGGAGAGATAGTCGCCGATGGAGGCGCCGAGGGGCCGGGTGAGGAGGTAGGCGATCCAGAAGCTCCACACCGCGTCCAGGTCCAGCGCGAAGTACGCGATGGCCACTGCGGCGATGGCGGCCGCGAACAGTGTGGCGGACAGCCAGTACCCGAGGCGCAGGCGCTCGGACACCAGGTCACCGGCGGCGGTGCCCAGGGCGAACGTGAAGAGCACCGCCAGCCAGTAGAAGGACTCGCGGCCGACGGTGTCGATGTGGTGGAGGGACAGGGTCCGCTCGCGCCGATACCAGACCACGAACACGACGGCGAGGATGAGAGCGAAGACCGTCGTACTGGTCTCCAGCGGCACACCCATGTTGTCGGTGAGGTTGTCGCTGAGCAGCGTGGAGACGACGCTGATCAGCGCCACGGCGAGCCAGTACACGCCCGCCCGGTAGGCACTCGTGCGGAACTGGACCACCAGGACGACGGCCAGCAGGGCGCTCATCAGCACCGAGACACCGGTCAGCCCCAGGCCGGCCTTCTCGTTCAGCAGGTCGGCCGCGGTCTCACCGACCGTCGTGCACAGGACCTTGATGATCCAGAAGTAGACGGTGAGTTCGGGCACCTTGTTCCAGCGCGGGCGATGACCCGAAGCGGCTGTCCGCCCGGCCTCCGGAACCACCTGGCTGTCAGACGTTTCATAGGTCACGCTGCCCGACCATGCCAGCCCGTTCCTGAACATATCCTGACCGCCGCCGCGCACCGGGCGGCCGAAGTGACGGCCGGGATGTGGGCGGAGGTGATCGTCATCGGCGTGCCGGTGACGGCGATGAGGTAGCTTCCCGGCCCGTGGCCACCGGGCATCACGCGGAAACCCCCCTCGGGTTCCACTCGATAGTCCGCGGAGGCGTGCGGGGCCAGCACGGTGGGACCCGAGGCGATCGTCCACCAGTTGGAGGCGCCCTGGCCGGTACGGCTCGCGAAGTGCGGTTCAAGTGCCGTGCCGGTGGTGTTGACGGCCCGGACGTCGATGGTGGTGACACCGACACGTGACCCGTACCTGGCGAAGTGCGGCGCGAGACTCATGCGCAGCGGCGGCGGGCTCGCGGCGGCGATCACGACGCACACGAAGGCGGGAGCGAGCAGCCCGGCCGCGACGACGGCCTTGGCGCGGCGGCCGCTGAGGCGGGGCAGGCGTGGCTGCCAGGCGGTGGCGAACGCGGCGGCCGGGACGGTGGCGGCGGCCGCCAGCCACAGCGGGGTCATCATCAGGAAGTAGCCGTCCTGGGAACGCGTGGCCAGGTAGAAGACGCCCCACGGGAGGACGGTGAGGGCCGGGCCCAGCCGTCGCACGAACAGCAGCGTGGCCGCGAGCAGGCCGAGCAGGAGCAACTGGCTGCCGTAGGAGTAGTAGTCGAGGCGGCTGCTGCCGTCGGTGAAGTAGTAGGAGATGCCCATCACGCCCTGACCGTGCAGGATCGCCTTCTGCTCCAGAGGCAGCAGGATCCCGTTCAGCCAGGCCGGGAAGTCCTGGACGGCGAAGTACGCGTTGACCGCGGACCAGGTGAGGGCGGCGGTGGCCGTGTAGCGGGCGGTGACCGCGAGGGCGCGCCGGGGGCCGAGTTCGCCGCGCCGGACGGCGTACAGGCCGATCAGGAGGAACGGGGCGAGGAACCAGGCGAGTTGCTGGGCGGCGCAGGCGGCGCCCAGACAGGCCGCCCGCAGTACGCCCCCGGGGTCGAGGCGGCCGCCCTCGCCCGTGCTGGGCCAGCGGACCACCACGGGGATGAGCAGGGCGAGGGCCGTGATGGCCGGGTAGCCGGCGTAGGCGTAGTGGGGCAGGAGACCGAAGCCGAGGCAGACGGCCGTGCCGGCGGATCGCCAGGGCACCGGCAGCAGGAACCACAGCAGGACCGAGGAGGCCAGCAGCGCGACGGTGGGGATCAGGGTGGCGGCTGCCGTCGAATGGAGGACGGCGCGCACCGGTGCGGCGAGCAGGGCGGTCAGCGGCGGATAGCCGTACGTGTAGTCGGCGCCGCCGGACATGGTCTTGGTGATCCCGACACCGTGCGTGGCGAACAACCAGGGCCACGGTTGGCCGTAGACCGGACGGCCGTGCAGGATCTGGTTCGCGGCCTGGGAGGTCAGCGCGGCTTCGTCCGTGCCCGCGTGGTCGAGCAGGTAGCCGCAGATCACCAGGGCGACGGCGGTGACCAGTACGGCCGCGTCGACCCTGATCAGTGCCCGTCGGCCGCGTACGAGGAGGCTGAGGACGGCGCAGACGAGGATGGCGGCGTAGCAGACGGAGATGACGGCGGCGATCGGCGGGCTCGACGCCATCGCGGTGGTCCAGGCGGCGCGCGTGCCGATGAACAGGCTGATCGTGGCCACCAGGGTCATGCCCCGGTGCCATTGCTGGGGTCCACCGTCCGGGACACCGAGGGCCGGCGCCCGGGTCGGGGGCGGTGCCGCCAGGTGCGTCGCGGTACGACGGCGGATCTCGACGCCCATTCCGCCACGATGGGTGTCAGCCAAGGACTGCCTCCTCTGTCTCGCCTCCGTCGGACGGCACCCGCAGGTGCCGGGCCGGAGGTTCGTCCGACCGCCCCGGGCACGGGATGCCGCATCCGCCGTTCAGGGCGGGGACGAATGGACGCCCCTGCTCGATCATCTACAGTCCACCCAGCGTCTACAAGGAAGTAGTCGGTAAGCGGTTTGCGTGAAACCGTTGAGCGAGAAGTCGGCGCGGTTGGTACTCGCCTCGATCACCGGGGCCCGGCCCGGCGGTAATCGGCCCGTCTCACCCGGGTGTCCCTGTCCCCTGTGTCTCGTCCTGGTCGACGGGAAGAAGCAGGGTGAACGTTGCCGGGTGCCGCCTGGACAGGGAGAGCCGGCCGCCGAGCGAGACGGCCAGGTCCCGGGCGAGGGCCAGGCCGATGCCCGTTCCCTCCCCATCGCCGGTGCGGCCGCGGTCGAAGAGCCGGGACGGCTCGCCCGTCACGGCGCCCTCGTCACGCACGTCGAAGGCAAGGGCGTCCTCCAGGTCCCGCACCACCACGCGGACCGTGCCGCGCCCGTGCACCCGGGCGTTGTCCAGCAGGATGCCCAGCACTTCCGACACGGCCGCGCCCGGAACCCGCACGTCGGCCGGCACGTCCTGGCCGGCGCACTCCAGACGTCTGCCGTCCTGGGCGAAGAGACCGTGCCACCGTTCCTCCGTCTCCCGCAGCAGCTGTCCTACGGCGATCGTCCCGGCGCTGGGGCGTGCCGTCTCTCCGGAGCGGGACAGCCGCAGCACCTCCTCCACCGTGCGGTGCAGACGTTGGGCGGTGGCCAGCGCCTCGGTCAGCACGGGCCGCAGCCGGGCGTCGTCGTCCTGGGCGAGGCCCGCCTCCAGGGCGAGTTGCAGGCCGGTGAGCGGGGTGCGCAGCTGGTGGGAGGCGTTGGCGGTGAAGTCGCGTTCGTGGCGCAGGAGTTCGGAGAGACTGTGCAGCATCTCGTTGTGCGTGCGGGCGACCTGGTCGATCTCGGCGACGCTGCTCGGGGCGGCCCGTGCGGTCAGCGCGGCGAACCTCGCGTCGCTGAGGGTGCGGCGCGGGGAGACGGTCGCGGTCGTGGGCCCGTCCGGGGCCGGCAAGTCGACCCTGCTGGCGTGCCTGGCCGGACTCGACGAGCCCTCCGGCGGCGAGGTCCGCGTCGACGGCGTACGCATCAGCCACCGGCCCGAGACCGAGCGGGCCCGGTTGCGGGCCCGGCACATCGGCGTCCTGCTGCAGTCCCGCAACCTGCTGCCGCACCTGAGCGTGCGGGACATCGTCCGCCTGCCGCAGCGGGCGCGGGGCCGGCGGGCCCCCGTCCCGGCCGGGGAACTGCTGGCCCGGGTGGGGCTGGCCGACCGGGCGCACGCCCTGCCGCGGCAGCTGTCCGGCGGAGAGCTGGCGCGGGCCGGGCTCGCCGTCGCGCTGGCCAACGCGCCCGCCGTCCTGCTCGCCGACGAACCGACCGGTGAACTGGACGGCGAGACCGAGCAGTTGGTCCTGTCGATGCTGCGGGAGCGGGCCGCGCAGGGGTGCGCGGTGCTGATCGTCACGCACAGCCGGGAAGCCGTCCGCATCGCGGACCGGGTGATCACCCTGACCGACGGGAAGGCCACCGACGCCCGGCGACAGGACCACGAGGAGGCGCGCGATGCCGTCGGATGAAGTGCTCGTCGGCTGCGCGGAGGCGGCCCTGGCCTTCGGCCGGGGACCTCAGGCGGTCGTGGCCGTGCACGGCGCCGACCTGGAGATCCGGGCCGGGGACCGGCTCGCGGTCGTCGGCCCCTCGGGGTCGGGCAAGAGCTCGCTGCTGCATCTGCTCGCCGGGCTCGAACAGCCCACCAGCGGCACCGTCACCCGCGCCGCCTCGCTGGGGCCGTACGACATCGGCCTGGTTTTCCAGGGCGACAGCCTGATCCCCGCCCTGGACGTGGCGGAGAACACCGCTCTGCCCCTGGTCCTCACCGATCGTCCGGAGGGCGAGGCCCGACTGTGCGCGCTCGCGGCACTCGCCCTGGTGGACGCCGCCGACCTGGCCGACCGGCTCCCCGAGGAGATCTCCGGCGGCCAGGCCCAGCGGATGGCCGCCGCCCGGGTCCTGGCCCAGGCGCCCCGCCTGATCCTGGCCGACGAACCCACCGGCCGCCTCGACCACGCCACCGGCGCCCGCGTCCTGGACGCCCTGCTGACGGCCGCCGACCACACCGGCGCGGCCCTCGTCGTCACCACCCACGACCCGGCCGTCGCCGCCCGGCTCACCGTCCGCCGCAGTATGCGCGACGGACGGCTGCTCGCACCCGAGGAGGTTCCGTGACCACCGCCCGGGCGCAGGGTCCGCACCAGCACCGCACCGGAAACCTGCCTGCCTCCGAGGAGATGCCATGATCACCGCCTGGGCCCGTGGGCTGGCCCGCCACCGCGCCGGACGGCTCCTGGCCGCCCTGACCGGAATCGCGCTCGCGGTCGCCCTGGTCGCCGCGCTCGGCTCCTTCCTCACCGCGTCGAAGGCGACCATGACCCAGCGCGCCGTGCGCTCGGTCGCCGTGGACTGGCAGGTCCAGGTGCAGCCCGGCGCCGACCCGCACACGGTCCTGTCCCTGGTGACCGGAACCCCGGGCACCCGCACCGCCCTGCCCGTCGGCTTCGCGCACACCAGCGGCTTCACCGCCCGCGTGCAGGGCAGCACCCAGACCACCGGCCCCGGCATGGCGCTCGGCCTGCCCGACGGCTACCGCGCCCGCTTCCCCGACGCCGTCCGCACGCTCTCCGGCGCGTCCACCGGTGTCCTGCTGGCCCAGCAGACCGCCGCCAACCTGCACGCGGCCCCCGGCGACACCATCGGCGTCCAGCTGCCCGGTGCCGGTCTGCGGCAGGTGAAGGTGGACGGTGTGGTCGACCTGCCCCAGGCCGACTTCCTCTTCCAGACCGTCGGCGCCCCCAGCCAGTCCCAGCCGACCGCGCCCCCGGACAACGTCGTCCTGCTGCCCGCCGCCCGCTTCGCCGCCCTCACCCGCGGCGCCACCGGTGTCACCACCCAGATCCACGCCGCCCGCGACACCACCCGGCTGCCCTCCGACCCGGCCTCCGCGTACTCCGCCGTCACCGGCGCCGCCCACAACCTGGAAGCCCGCGCCTCAGGCACGGCCCTGGTCGGCAACAACGTCGGCGCGGCTCTCGACTCGGCCCGCCAGGACGCCCTGTACGCCCAGATCCTCTTCCTCTTCCTCGGTGTGCCGGGCGCGGTGCTGGCCGCCGCGCTGACGGCGGCGGTCGCCTCGGCCGGCGGCGAACGGCGCCGCCAGGAACAGGGGCTGCTGCGGCTGCGTGGCCTGCGGCCCCGTCAGATCGCCGCACTGGCCGGACTGGAGGCCGCCCTGATCGGCCTGGCAGGAGGTCTGGCCGGGCTGGGCATCGCCGCCCTCACCGGCCGTCTCGCCTTCGGCACGGCCTCCTTCGGCGCCAGCACGGCGACCTGGTCCGTCTGGTACGCCGTCGCCTTCGTCCTCGGAGCCGCGGTGGCCGCGGGCGCCGTCCTCGTCCCCGCCCTGCGGGACCTGCGCACGGTCACCGTGGCCGACACCCGCAGGCAGGAGGACATACGCCCCTCCCGGTCGCCCTGGTGGATGCGGTACGGCCTGGACCTCGCCCTCCTGATCGGCTCCTGGCTCGTCTTCCGGGCCTCCTCCGGCAACCAGTACGCACTCGTCCTCGCACCCGAGGGCGTCCCCAGCATCTCCGTGTCGTACTGGGCCTTCCTCGGCCCCACCCTGCTGTGGATCGGCGCGGCCCTGCTGCTGTGGCGCCTCACCCTGCTCGCCCTCACCCACGGCCGCCCCGCCCTGGCCCGGCTGGTCCGGCCGCTCACCGCGACCCTGGCCGGGACCACCGCCGCCGTCCTGGCCCGGCGCCGCCGCCCGTTCGCCCGGTCGGTGGTGCTGCTCGCCCTCGCCGGCTCCTTCGCGATCTCCACCGCCGTCTTCAACGCCACCTACCACCAGCAGGCCGAGGTCGACGCCCGGCTGACCAACGGCGCCGACGTCACCGTCACCGAACCACCCGGCGCCCAGACCCCGCCCACCGCCGGGGCAGCACTGAAGATCTCCGGCGTACGGCACGTCGAACCCCTCCAGCACCGCTTCGCCTACGTCGGCTCCGACCTCCAGGACCTCTACGGCGTCCGCCCCGGCACCATCGCGCGGGCCACCTCGCTCCAGGACGCCTACTTCGCGGGCGGCACCGCCGGCCAGCTGATGCGCCGCCTCGCCCAGCGCCCGGACAACCTCCTCGTCAGCGTCGAGACCGTCAACGACTTCCAGCTCTCCCCCGGCGACACCGTCAACCTGCGCGTCCAGGACGCGCGCACCAAGTCCCTGCGCACGGTCCCCTTCCACTACGCCGGCATCGCCAAGGAGTTCCCCACCGCCCCCAAGGACAGCTTCTTCGTCGCCAACGCCTCCTACATCGCCAAGGCCACCGGCGACGACTCGGCCGGCGCCTTCCTCCTCGACACCGGTGGCTCGAACCAGCAGCGGATCGCCGCCCACCTGCGCCGACAGCTCGGTACCGGGGCGACCGTCACCGACCTCACCCAGACCCGCGGCACCGTCGGCACCAGCCTGACCTCCGTCGACCTGGCCGGCCTCACCCGCATCGAGCTCGCCTTCGCCGTCCTGCTCGCCGCCGGGGCCGGCGGCCTGGTCCTCGCCCTCGGACTCGCCGAACGCCGCCGCACGTTCGCCATCGCCACCGTCCTCGGCGCGCGACCGCGCCACCTGCGCGGCATGGTCCTCTCCGAGGCCTTGCTGCTGGCCGTCGGCGGCCTGGCCGGAGGCGCCCTCATCGGCTGGGCCCTGTCGGAGATGCTGGTCAAGGTTCTGACCGGCGTCTTCGATCCGCCACCCGCGGCCCTGTCGATCCCCGGCGCCTACCTGGCACTCACCGGGGCAGCCGCCGTCGCCGCCGTCCTGGCCGCGGCCCTCAACGGCATCCGCGGCAGCCACCGCCCCGCCGTGGAGGAGCTCCGCGACCTGTGAACACGGTGTACACCGACGACGAGCCCCTCGCGCCAGGGGCTCCAAAGGCAGCGCCCCAAAGGGGCGCGAGGACTGCGCGACCAGCCACGACGGCGCCGCAGTCGGCAGATCGCGGCCCTTCCAGCGGAGCGCTTAGGCTGTCGACCATGCGCACGCCTGCCGCACCGGACCGCAGCCGACTGCGTGTCCTCGTCGTCGAGGACGACGACACCATCGGCCGCCACCTGGAGACCGGCCTGCGCGGCCACGACTACGCGCCGACCTGGTGCCGCACCGGAGCGGGCGCACTGGCGGAGGCCGGGCGGGCATCGTACGAGGTACTCCTGCTGGACCTGGGGCTGCCGGACATGGACGGCCTGGACGTCGCCCGGCAGCTGCGCGCCCGCCTCCCCGACCTGCTGATCGTCGTCCTGACGGCACGGACCGACGACATCGACGTCATCGCCGGGCTGGACGCAGGCGCCGACGACTACCTGGTCAAGCCGTTCAGCCTGACCGTGCTGCTCGCCAGGCTGCGGGCTCATCTCAGGCGGCACGCGGTGGCCGCGCCGGCCCGGGAGCCGGTGCGGCTGGGCGATCTGGCCGTCGACGTGACGGCCCGGCGCTGCGCCCTGCTCGGTGTCGAAGTCCCGCTGCGGGCCAAGGAGTTCGACCTGCTCGCGGTGCTGGCCGAGCGGGTCGGCGAGGCGGTCTCGCGCGAGACGCTGATGGCCGAGGTCTGGGACGAGAACTGGTTCGGCTCCACCAAGACCCTCGACGTGACGTTGGCGGGCCTGCGCCGCAGACTGACCGAGGCGGCACAGGCGGACGGGCGGCAGGCCCGGCTGCCCCGGATCACCACGTTGCGGGGGCACGGGTACCGGCTGGAACGGCAGCCGGATCCGCCGGACTGACGCGCCGCCGGTGGGCCTGGGCAGTGGCCTGACGAGCAGGAGGAAGGCAGGGCGTCGAGACGGTTCACAAGGCCGAGCGGCGGGCCAGCAGCGCCAGGACCAGCAGCCCGGGGACCATCGGCAGCCACCCGGTCAGCAGACGGTAGCCGAGGACCGCCGAGACCGCGGCCGGTCCCGGCGCGCCGGCCGCCGTGAGCGCGAGGGCGAGCGCGGCGTCCAGCGACCCCAGTCCGCCCGGCGTGGGCAGCAGTGCCGCCGCGCCGCTGGCTACCAGGTAGGCCATGACCACACGGCCGGCGGGGAGGCCGAGGCCGATCGCATGGACCACGGCGACGATCACCCCGGCATGGAGCAGGGCGAACGCAGCCGATCCGCCCCACAGCGCGCAGGCCCGTGCCCGGCACCGGTGCACGTCCCGCACGTCGGCGAAGGCCAGCCTCGCCCCTCGTCTGAGGCGCCCGCTGATCGCGACCGCCAGGACGACGGCTCCGGCCGCGGCCGGGAGCAGGACCAGGACATGCGGGACCCGCGCGGAGAGATGGACCGTGCCGGGCGAGGCGACCAGCAGAGCCACACCCAGCACGCACCGAACAATCCCGCCGACGGCCGCCTTCACCGCCAGCGCGGTCGCCGAGCGCCGGGTGGACAGCCCGCACCGTGTCAGGAACCGCAGGTTGACCGCCGCCGCTCCGGCCCCCGCCGGAAGGAGGTGGTTGGCGGCGCCGGCCGCGAACTGTGCCGCCACCAGCCGCCCCCTGGGCAGCCGTTCGACCACCGCCCCCTGCTGCGCCACGGCCGCGCACACCCAGGTGCCCACCGCGGCGACGCAGGCGAGCACCAGCCACTCCCCGTCGGCGGCGGCCAGCCGGTCGGTGCCGCTGTCCAGCGTGGCCCGGTGCGCGGCAAGCATCCCGCCGGCGGCGGCGAGCACCATCAGGGTGATTCCCAGCTGGACGTACAGACGCCTGCCCACGGCGATCGGCAGGCTCTCGGCCGCGGTCACGACGGTCACCTCTCCTGCCGTACCTCGGGTGCCACGTACG